>NZ_QUDR01000032.1 GCF_003477605.1 Clostridium sp. AF37-5 | reverse complement strand
CTGTTTGGGAACACACCTGCATAGCAGGTGGTTTATTTTTATTGCCAATACAAGGAAAAGGCGGCAGCGGAAGCTCCGCTACCGCCATCCTTAAATGGTTAGCTATCTGTTATTTCACAGATTTTCTTTTTTAGTATAAACAGTAGTTGTCACAACTCCGAAGCCGCTGACGAACAGCAGAGCGATCCACAGCCACTCATACTGTTGTCGCCGGTCTGCGGATTCTGAACATCATCCGAAGGCTTGGTGGTATCGTCAGACTTGGTAGGAGCGGCAGGTTTGGTTGCCTTCTGACCTTCTTCGATAGTCTGAGTCGTTACTGCAGAGCCACCGGCAGAATCAAAGGTTACGGTATAGTTTTTATTTCTTTGTTGTAACAGTCTTAGCTTTTGACCAGCCTGAATAAATCCTTATGGATTTGCCGTTAATCTTAACTGTCTTATAGGTGCGAACTCTTACATAATACTTTTTCTTGCCCGAAAGCTTTGAAATTTTCTTTGATACTGTTGTATTCTTGCCTACTGTTACGGTCTTAGCCTTGCTGAATTTACTTGAGGCACTGTACTGTACCTGATAGCCTGTTGTCTGTGTAGCCTGCTTCTTCCACTTTACTGTAAACTTCTTTGAACCTGCTTTAAGTGAGGAAATACTTGTTGCCTTTGGCTTGATTGTGAAATAAAGCGTCTTTGTTCCGCTGTATTTACCCTTAAAGGTAATCTTTACTGCGTACTTGCCAACATACTTTCTGCCTTTTGCATAAGACACAGTATAGTCAGTATTCTTAACAAGTGTCTTTCCTGTTCTGTCCTTAACAATAACCTTAGGTGTTCTAACCTTTCCGTTATATGTTAATGATGTTGCTTTAAGCTTTATGCTTGATGCCTTTGGAATTACTGTTGTTGAAAGAGTTTTCTTACATACCGAACAGTAATTTACTATCTTGCCGTTTGCTGTTGGGGTTGCCTTTGTTACGGTTTGCTTTGTGGTGTGGGCAATCTTAGCAATATTGCCCCAAGATGCAAGGTCGGTTATTTCCTTTGTACCGAGTACATCTTCATAGAACTTGCCACAACCTTCGCACTTGTAGTATGCTTCCTTACCGCCCTCTGTGCAGGTGGCAGCTTTCGCAGCAACCAAAGTCAGATTGTGAGTGTGCGGTACAGTTTTGTAATATCCGCAGGTGTCGCAAACATTGTCAGAACCGTAATCGTGAGCCGCTTCGTCCTTTTTGTCGTGGCAACGAGAACATTCATGCCAGTGGTTAGTATCATCAGACTTCCATTCTGTGCCTGCGGTATGTCCGAGAGCCGGAATCTTCACACTGGTTTTATCGGTAATTTCTACCGATCCTGTTGCATCTGCGAACCACTTGTCACAGCCATCGCAGGTGTAGTATGCGGAATTGCCCGCAGTAGTGCAGGTGGCAGCTTTCGCAGCAACCAAAGTCAGATTGTGAGTGTGTTCTTCGTTTTTATTTTTGTAATAATATGTAACAACCGTTCCGTCCGAAACAATAGGCTTATTCAAGCCGTCAACCTTTATAAATTCATAATCATAAAGTGTTTTTGCCGGTGTTAAATCAAGCTTTGTGCCGTATGGCACGGTAAATGTTCCTCCGGCAGTGTTTGGAATTTCAGAGCCGTCCTCAAATTTATACTGAATTGAAACGGTTGTGTAGCGCTGTGTTTCCGTATTGTCGTCTGCAAGCACATTTCCGTTTTCATCAAGCACCTGAAATGCCACGGTATCGCCGCTCTTAAGCTGTGCATCAGACGGAATTTGATAAATAAGCGAGCAACTCTTTAAGCCTGAATTAAAGTCGCTTTTGATGTGATCCAAAGCACCGAGCGGCCAGAAATTTGCCTTATCATTCCAAACAGGAATGTCAAAGGTTTGTACTGTTTGAAGCGGATTTCCCGATGAATCGGTCGCAACGCTTCCGTCGGAGTGCTTAATCCACATTTTGAATTTTAATTGTCGTGCATTTTTATCTGAAATGTTTTGAATAACAGTTCTAAGCTCGATTTTTTTACCGTTCATATTAGTATTAAATCTGCTTTTGCTGTTGCCGCTCAAAAGTCGGTCATTGCGATTATATGTGTAATTATAATATGAACTTGTTTCAAGGTCGGTAAAATCAGACGGCTTTGAATAAGCGCCCGTATATTCCTTAACCTCGGGAGTTGCAACATAAAGGTCTACATCCTTAACAAGCTGAGACATTCGCTTGAAGCCCTGCAAACGGCAAACCTCACAGAATTGATAGTTTGTGTCTCTCATTATGCACTCATAACTTGAAACAAGCATTTTTGAGCCGTAAGCATTGCGGCAGGTATATGTGTTTCTAAAACCTAAAAGCTGTCGCCATTTTATCTTTTCCGGGTCTTCAACCGAGGAAAGATTGAGTGATTTAAGTTCCTTATCGTCAAGCAAATATCCGTTACTGTATTCATCACCGAGACCGAGCAAACCGTGTCCAAACTCGTGTGCAAAAGTTTTTGACGCACGATAACTGTCTGATGGCGAAATGAAATAATGGAAGCCGTATTCACGGTTATTATAAGCACCGCCGAAATCTGATTTTGTGTTTACAACCATAGCGAACTGAGCAATATAATCGTGAACATAATAATAAGGCTCATATTCCGAACCGGACGGAATTGTGTTTGGATCACACTTTTTTTTGATATGAGCATCGTGAATTTTCTCGATAAATTCAGGACCGATACATCTCTCAAAAATATGATTTTTCCACTGACTTCCGTGGAGATTATTAGAAATAACAGGCGAATTATATTTGTCGACTATAACATCAAAGAAGGTGCTTCCACCATTGTCAAAAGTCGATTCGGAAGCTGTGCAAAGAGCGTAAACATTGAATCTGTCGGCATAACTGCGATACGGTTCATATTTCATAGCGTCCTGCCAAAGTCGTTTGACATCATTGATGAATTTGCCCTGCTGACTTTTTGTGTATCCCTCGCCGCAAACGACAACAACCATATTTTCCGTGTCGCTGCGTGTTTTTTGGATGGTATAAACAGGGATGGTAGGATTAGAATATTTTCCGTCATTTGAATACCACGGGCCGAGGGTGAGCTGAATGCTTTGCTCGGTGCTGACATTCCAATCGGGATTTGCGTCCTCGGCAGGTTCCGAAATTGTATAATCATCCTCTTGCTTATTTGGAGCAGAGCCGATATAAGGACTGCTTTGTGAGCCGCTGCCGGAAGTTGTAACAAAATATTCGGAATCGAGATAAAATGCAGGTCTTACGCCCAAATCGGAATACCACGGAGCATAACGACTGACCTGACCCGATGAACTGATATAACGCATATCGTGATTGCAATCGGTAACAGGAGTGCGAAGCCAATAAGGCCAAGCCATACCGTCATTATTATACGCAACATAATAACCTTTGAGATTTTTCCACACGGCATTAGCCTGCTTTACATCAAGAAGAAAAACCTTTTCGGTTGTAGTTTCAAAATATGAACTGTCGTAGTTTGCCACCGCTTCCGAAATATCGGTGTAGTATAACAAATCCGAATTTGCGTCTCCATCAACTATGCCCTTGTTGTATTCGGGATGAGAAACGAGAGAACGCTGGGTAACGGTTTTCATTGCCGCAATTTCAGATTTTGAAAAAGCGTTGAGAAAACCCGCTTTTTCGTTGTACGCTCCCACACCGCTTACATATCCGTCTTTCGGAGGGTTGCCGCAAAGCCAATCGACTTTGCCTTCAGCTGCGGTCGAATTTAACCAAGAACGCATATTGCTGTCTTTCCAATAGTTAGAACCGTAATCATCACGCTTATAGCTTCTGCTGTGTGATTTTGAATTGCTGTTGTCATTTGTTTTGGCATCATATGCAAGGGTGTCAACAATTTTGTCTGCAAGCATAAGCGGTCCGTTATTGTCAATGCTTACACATCGCCAAAGAATTGAGGCATTGTTATACGTGCCCATTTTAACATAGTCGCCAACTTTAATATCGGGCTTTGATGCCGCCTGAATGGTCATCGGCAAAACGGAAATTGCCATGCACAATGCCAAGAATATTGCGGTTATTTTTTTCGTCATTAAGAAACCTCCTTTATAAGCTATATATTTGCTTTTATTATATTGTAAGGTGTTATATGTTTCAACGAAAATCCAATTAAATTTTTGTTAATTTTACAGCCGACACATTTAATATTACACGAAGAAGAAAATCTTATTAAATATGCAAAAAGGCTTCTGCCCAAAACAGGGCAAAAGCCTTAAAAATTATGCGATTTTTAGGTTTAGTTGCAAGCCAAGGGGGACTATTTCATCTGCCCGAAAACACGTTTTTGAAAAAAGTGTTGCAAAAGCGGTTGAACACAAAGATTTTCATATCCGATAAGCCTGAAGTTGCCGTTGTGAAGGTTATGCTCATTTTGCGTTATTACTCTTCCGAACTCCGTCATTCATTCTTTTCACTTTGCGTTTCCATACAAAATATTGAACGAGCCAAGTGATGACGAAAATTGCAACGAATATTCCTACATATGAAAGAATACCAATGGCATTATGCTTCATCCAATTCGTAATATAGGCAATCGGAAACATCGTAACACAGGCAATGGAAAAGTAAATTCCGCTTTGCTTTGCAAGGCTCCACGAATCAATTTCCCAAATAACGGAAGCCATTGCAAAGCCTGTACCCAAAATTCCGCAGAGAATTGTTTGAAGAATAACTGCGTTTAATTCATTTTTCATTGTATCAATCAGCTCAGGGTTGACAGGATAGAACGAACCATCTCCTATGCACATTGATATAATCACAGTTATTACAAAACCGATAGCAATGCCGAGAGGGAATCCGAGAAGCCCACGCTGAATCATCTTTTTTTTCATTTTTACCACCTCATATTCCTAATAATTGTTTGATCTTGGCGACAAAACGCCTTGAAACATAAGTAACCGTCCCATTTGAAAGCGTGACACAAATTGTTCCTGCAAAGCTTAAATCAAAACCCTTGACTTTTCTCAGATTGATAATATCCGAGTTTGATATTCGGACAAAAAAGTTGCTGTCCAGCCGCTGCTCCATTTCGTAAAGCCGCAGACGGAGCGTGTACTCACCGTGATTTGTTTCGGCAAACACTTTGCCCGATGCAGCAAAAATGCGGTAAATATCAAACGGCTCCAACACTTCGACAATATCATCTTTGAATCCGGCAATCATTTTCGGCTGCTCGTCTGAAAGCCTTTTCATGATTTCATTGATTTCGTCGGTCATTTTGTTTGTCACAACGATGATTTTGGGTTCCTTGCAGTTCTCATCTAACTTGATTTCAATTTGCATTTGCTCACCTCCTCTTTGTTACGGTTACAGTATAAGAAAATCGAGAATTGATTTCCACCGATTCTCGATAGGTGGTCGTTTTCAGACCATAGACGGTAGATTATATAAATAATTTTCCTCATCAAATTCCGATTTGTATTTCTGTTTGTTTTGAAAATGGGCAACTCCGATTGGAATTGCCCACTCATTGCACTAATTATGCGATTTTTTCTTGTTTGCACCGATTTCTGCATCAAATGATGTAATAAGTTTGATGTAAATCGCTGTTTTTTCATTTTTTATCAAATGAAGTACGTCCCGTCTATTTGGTAAAACGGTACATCTTTACATCATCTTAATAGAGCTTTGCACCTGCCGGAATGTGGTCATCTACCATCAGAAGATGAAGCTTTTCTTCGCCTTCTTCTTTGTGGATAGCACTGAGAAGCATACCACAAGAGTCAATGCCCATCATAGCTCTCGGTGGAAGATTTGTGATAGCAATAAGAGTCTTTCCAACCAGTTCTTCCGGCTCATAAAAGCTATGAATACCGCTTAAAATGGTTCTGTCAGTACCTGTACCGTCATCAAGAGTAAACTGTAGAAGTTTCTTTGACTTAGGAACTGCTGTACATTCCTTAACCTTTACTGCTCTAAAGTCAGACTTACTGAATGTATCAAAATCAACAAAATCCTTAAATAGTGGTTCAACCTCTACCTTAGAGAAGTCAATCTTTTCTTCCTTAGGTTCAGCAACCGGCTTGTTAGCAGATTTTGATGCACCTACAGGCTTCATCGTCGGGAACAACAGCACATCACGAATCGCTGCGCTGTCCGTAAGTAACATACACATACGGTCAATACCAAAACCGATTCCTCCGGTTGGCGGCATGCCGATTTCAAGTGCGTTCAAGAAATCTTCGTCTGTTGTATTTGCTTCCTCATCACCAAGTGCAAGAAGTTCTTCCTGTGCTTTGAAACGCTCGCGCTGGTCAATCGGATCATTTAACTCGGAGTACGCATTTGCCATCTCCCAGCCATTCATGAAGAACTCAAAACGCTCTACATAATCCGGATTATCCGGCTTTTTCTTTGTCAATGGAGAAATCTCAATCGGATGATCCATGATAAAGGTTGGCTGAATCAAATGCTCCTCAACGAACTCTTCGAAGAAGAGATTCAAGATATCACCTTTTTTATGATGTGGCTCAAATTCAATGCCTTTTTCTTTAGCAATTGCCTGTGCCTCTTCCAATGTGGAAATCTCGTTGAAATCAACGTCTGCGTATTTCTTAACGGCATCCACCATCGTCAAGCGCTCAAACGGCTTGCCAAGGTCCATCTCAATTCCGTTATAAGTAATCTTTGTTGTGCCCAGAACTTCCTGTGCCACATAGCGGTACAGATTTTCTGTCAAATCCATCATGCCGTGGTAATCGGTGTATGCCTGATACAATTCCATCAAAGTAAATTCCGGGTTATGTCTGGTGTCAAGTCCCTCGTTACGGAATACACGGCCAATCTCATAAACCTTTTCCATTCCGCCGACAATCAGGCGTTTCAAATATAATTCAAGGGAAATGCGGAGTTTAAAATCCTCATCAAGTGCATTAAAATGTGTCTCAAAGGGACGTGCTGCTGCACCGCCGGCATTAGCCACAAGCATCGGGGTCTCCACTTCCATAAATCCTTCGCCATCAAGATATTTACGAATGGTGCTGATGATACGGGAACGTTTAATAAACGTATCCTTTACTTCCGCATTCATAATCAAATCCACATAACGCTGACGATAACGTACATCTGTATCAGTCAAACCATGGAATTTCTCAGGAAGAATCTGCAGACTCTTTGACAGCAATGTAACATTCGATGCATGAATCGAAATTTCACCGGTTTTTGTTTTGAACACTTCACCGGTAATGCAAAGAAGGTCACCCACATCGTATTTTTTGAAATCCTTATAGGAATCTTCGCCGATGTTATCTCTTGCCACATAAGCCTGGATATCACCCTCTAAATCTCTCGTATTACAAAAAGAAGCTTTTCCCATGACACGCTTAAACATCATACGTCCTGCAATTGTCACAGTCTTTCCTTCTAATTCATCATAGTTATTTTTAATCTCCATGGAGTGATGGGTTACATCACATTTTGTGATTTTGAAAGGATCTTTTCCCGCCTCCTGAAGATTCTGCAATTTCTCTCTTCTAACTTTTAACAACTGATTAATATCTTCTGCCACTTTTTAATCCTCACTTCTCTATTTCTTCTAGTTCTTACGAAAATCCAAAATTTCGTACTTAATGATACCAGCAGGTGTCTCTACCTCTACTGTCTCACCTTTCTGTGCGCCAATCAAAGCTTTACCAACCGGTGACTCATTTGAAATTTTACCTTTCAAACTATCTGCCTCAGTGGAACCCACAATTTTATATTCCATTTCTTCATTAAATTCCAAATCTTTGATGGTTACTGTACAGCCAACATTGATTACGCTCGAATCGCCGTCATTGTCATCAACAACCTCTGCATTTTTCAAAATTTTATCAATCTCTTCAATACGAAGCTCGATGTCGCGCTGTTCTTCTTTCGCTGCATCATATTCTGCGTTCTCGGACAAGTCACCCTGCTCACGTGCTTCTTTGATTTTCTGAGCAACCTCACGCCGACGATTTACCTTCAATTCATGAAGTTCGTCCTCTAACGCTTTCAAACCTTCATACGTCAAAATGTTTTTCTTTGTTTCAGCCATGGTCTTACCTCCTACGAATTTAACATCATTTAATTATAGCGTAACACCGCCGGCTTGTCAATTACTGCAAAAACGCTTTTTTCTCTGCATCTGAGTCTGACTGGTCATTATTTTCGCGCACAACAATTTTTTGATATTTTTCCGCAACGTTTGTTACTGTATTTTTCTGCATCGCACTCCAATTTGCATCCGAGACAGAAGATATCGTGTCACCATATCCCGCTTTCACAGCTCCGTCAACGGTAGCTGAATCACGCATCACAACACGAATCGGATAATACTTACAATCCTCAAATACATTTCCAGTCACCGTTGGATTTACCACACCTCGCAAAAGAAGTGCCACGTATTTTGTTTGATTTCCATTTGCATTTAACACGCCATCTTCTAATGCCTGAAGCCGTAAAAATGAATTTCCTGAAATCACGGTATCTTTCCAATTTAATGCACGAATTGCTGCATTATAGGTACCGTCAAATGTATTATTTAAAATTCTAACATTTTCATGATAAAGCTGTGTCTGGCCGTTCGCAGAATACGTATGACTACCAATCGCAGTTCCAATATTTTTAAAGGTAGTGTTCTGTATTAAAATATTTTTACAAATTGTCTTATCATGAGCCGACCAATCATAATTAAATCCGTCAGTATTCAAATCGGTGCCATCCACATTGATGCATTCCTTGTAACTTTTTTTATCCAACACCTTGAATCCTTCAAATGTACACTTTTCAATCGTTACATTGCAAGAAGAATTTAATTCCATAAAATGCGAACCATATTCATTTTGAAATGTAATGCCCTCGATTGTTATATTTCTTGCATGCCCCATAACAAGTGCCATACAGTTTTTCACATTCGCACAATTCATGCGAACCATTCCCGTTCCTATAATTTTCACATCATGTGAACCATTGTAACCGGAAATTGTCTTAACCGTACCATCTTTTGATGGCGGCACAATGGTAAAAATAGATTTGGCATAACAAATATCGGTTGCTGTCGTTCCTTTTTTCGTAAATGTCACCCCATTTTCCATCCGTATCGTCACATTGGATGGAATACAGATATTATTAGTTACCTCATAATTGCCGGCCTTGACAGTAATTGTTCCACCACCGGCATACTCAAGCTGTTCCATATAAGACATAAGTGTATAATACACTTTCCGCTTTGTATAATCAGAGGCATCCGTGTATTTTTCCTGATACGGTTCTGTAGCTGTCGTAATCGTAAAATTTTTTTCCGTTCTATTGCGAAAATAAAGAATTCTCGCCGTTTCATTTGGCACATAATAATGGCTCAAATCATCTACTTTTGTAGCCGCTATTTTATTCGCCGCAGTTACTCCTATCACAGACATAACGGAAGGAAATTTTTTCCCTTTCCCACTATTTTTTGCTCTATCAAATTTCACAGCATAAGAACACCCGCTAATTTGATTTGCAGTAAAGGATGGTTCTTCTACTCCAAACCCAAACATTCCCGCACTGGCACGTTTCTCCGCCCCATTTCTTTTCACTACATTCTTTTTTATTGTCGGCTTCTTCCACAAGACAGCATATATCGGAGCCTTTTTGGTATTTGTAAATGTGTTTGCTGCAATGGTAATGCTTTTCTGATAATATTCTTTTGTTTGCTTATTTTTTTCTAATACAACCGATTTCGTCGTACCGATGCCAACATCCGCCCCCAGAAATTGATTGTTCTCAATCTTTACTTTTTTGTTCACAGTATTGTCTTTTTTGTACCATTTACCAGAAAAATCCGATGTTGTCTGATTGCTTGTTTCAAGCCTTACAGCCATTCGATTTTTCAAACCGGACACATCTTTTTTTCGTTCAAAGACACATTGCCGGACAGAAATATTTTTAGAACCTTCAATCCAAATATAACTGCCGCCTTTTTTGTTTCGAAATCTCACACCACTCACAGTAATACCGGATGCATGACCAACAAAAACCGCCGTTGCTCCATTCACATTTCCCATATCAAAAATCACTTTCCCATTTCCCTGAATGGATGCATTTTTTGATGCCGCATATTTTCCTGTATTTTGTTTCCCCGATGCCTTTTCCTCTGAAATCATTTGGAACAAAAATTTTGTTGATTTTACTTTCTTTGTTCCTGTTGCTTTTGTTTTTTTGATTTTAACACCATTTGCACAGACAATTTTAACATTAGACGGTACATAAATTGTACCTGGAATTTTATATGTTCCTTTTTTTAATTTCAGCGTTCCGCCTGTTGTCGACAAACGCCTCATATAGGAGTTTATCATATAATACTGTTTTGTTTTTTTATTATAATACGGTTTCTGCCGATAAGATGAACTACATGGTATCGTTTTGGAACTCACCGTAAATGTTCTTTTTTTTGCCTCTGCTCGATTGCTCTGCATCATTATATCTGTCATAACAAATAATACAAATGCTATCATCCATAATTTCCATTTTCTTTTCATTTTCTCTCGTCCTTTCAGTTAATCCTTGATAGCCCCTAATATATCAAAATAATGTGTCACTTTTTCACTTTTTTATTGTTTCCCCTTTTTTTTGAATCATACTTTTTATGTAAAAAGGAGACCATCTGTTGAGATGGTCCCCTTTTTCAAAAATTTTCGATAAACAGAAAATTTCAAATTCTTATTTGTAAAGCTCAACAAGCTTCTGCAAATGCTCGAAACGAGCTTTTGCTGCTTCTTCGGACTCTTTGAAGAGTCTTTCTGCACGCTCTGGGAATGGCTTGATCAGACGAGTATAACGAGCCTCGTTGTTCAAGAAGTCCTGATAAGAACCATCTCCCTCTTTGGATGTCAGAGTGAATGGATTCTTTCCTTCTGCTTTCAACTCAGGGTTGAAGGAGAACAGATTCCAGTATCCAGCCTTAACAGCTTTCTTCATCTCATCCTGGCAGTGGTTCATACCACCCTTAGCGATACCGTGGAGCTCACATGGAGCATAACCGATAATCAGGGATGGTCCGTTATAAGCTTCTGCCTCAGCAATTGCTTTTACAGCCTGAGCAGGATTAGCACCAAGTGCAATCTGTGCTACATATACATAGCCATAACTCATAGCGATTTCAGCAAGGCTCTTCTTGCCAATCTCTTTACCGGCAGCAGCAAACTGACAAACTTCACCGATATTGGAAGCTTTGGATGCCTGACCACCAGTATTGGAGTACATCTCCGTATCGAATACCATTACGTTTACGTTCTCGCCGGATGCAAGTACATGATCCAGACCACCAAATCCGATATCATATGCCCAACCGTCACCACCGAAGATCCATACGGACTTCTTAGCAAGGTAATCTTTCTTAGCAAGAACTTCTTTGGATTTCTCACATCCTGCATTTGCAGCTTTTTCAAGTTCAGCAATCAATGCTTCTGCAGCAGGTGAGTTCTCTCTTGTATTATCTTTTGTCTCAATGAATTTAGCAGCAGCAGCTTTAAATTCAGCCGATGCTTTATCGGAAGCAGCAATCTCTTCTACCAATTCAATTGCCTGGTCACGAAGATATTTCTGTCCAATGTGCATTCCAAGACCATGCTCTGCGTTATCCTCGAACAGGGAGTTAGACCAAGCCGGTCCCTTCTTGGAATCTTTGTTTACTGTATATGGTGATGTTGCTGCCGGGTTACCCCAGATAGAAGAACATCCTGTTGCATTTGAAATGTACATATGCTCACCAAAGAGCTGTGTAACAAGTCTTGCATAAGATGTCTCAGCACATCCTGCACAACTTCCGGAGAACTCGAGAAGTGGCTGGTTGAACTGGCTTCCCTTTGGAGTTGTATCAGCAAATCCGCTGTCTTTCTTACCAACGTTAGCTACCAAGTAATCAAATACCGGCTGCTCGTCTGCCTGAGACTCCTGAGGTACCATCTTGATGGCTTCATCAGCAGCTTTCGGACATACGGTAATACACTCGCCACATCCCATACAATCCAGAGGAGATACGCTCATTGCAAATTTATATTCGCCGGCTTTTGGCTTTGTATCAGCAAGTTTGATGTTTGAAGGTGCTGCTTTCACCTCATCCTCAGAAAGGAGGAATGGACGAATTGTAGCGTGAGAACATACAAATGCACAGTTGTTACACTGGATACATGTATCCGGATTCCATACAGGAACCATAACAGCTGTACCACGTTTCTCATATGCGGAAGCACCAGTCTCAAACTGACCATCCGGGTTACCTGCGAATGCAGATACTGGAAGGCTGTCACCATCCATCTTAGAAATTGGCTCAAGAAGGTCATTTACCATCTTAACAACTTCCGGACGTCCGGTCTTCTCTTTTGCAGGAGCATCTGCTTCCGGATTCTTCCAAGATTCAGGTACTTCTACTTTATGAATTGCGTCAACACCACAATCGATTGCTTTGTAGTTCATTTCTACGACAGCATCACCTTTTTTGGAGTAAGATTTCTTAGCTGCTTCTTTCATGAACTTAATCGCATCATCAATTGGCATTACATCAGCAAGTTTGAAGAATGCAGACTGCAAAATTGTGTTAGTACGTTTACCCATACCAATTTCAATTGCTTTATCAATCGCGTTGATTGTGTAAAGCTGAATGTTGTTGTCTGCAATATATTTCTTAGCTTCAGCGTTCAAGTGATGTCCGAGTTCTTCATCAGACCACTGGCAGTTAATCATGAATACACCGCCCGGTTTTACATCCTGAGCCATCTTCATACCCTGTGTTACATAAGCCGGGTTATGACATGCTACGAAGTCAGCCTGGTTGATGTAGTAAGGACTCTTAATCGGATTATCACCAAAACGAAGATGGGAAATTGTTACACCACCTGTTTTCTTTGAGTCATACTGGAAGTATGCCTGGATAAATTTATCTGTGTGGTCACCGATAATCTTTGTTGAGTTTTTGTTAGCACCTACAGTACCATCTCCACCAAGTCCCCAGAACTTGCACTCTTTTGTTCCCGGTGCAGAAGTAATTGGAGCCGGTTTCACTTCCGGAAGACTCAAATTTGTTACGTCATCCACAATACCGATTGTGAAACGAGGTTTTGGATCGTCTTTCTCCAGTTCTTTGTATACAGCGAATACAGATGATGGTGGTGTATCTTTGGAACCAAGACCATAACGTCCGCCGGTAAGAATGATATCATTCAAACCTGCCTCACGAAGAGTAGCTGCAACATCCAGATACAACGGATCACCAAGAGCACCAGGCTCTTTTGTACGGTCAAGTACAGCAATCTTCTTAGCAGTCTTAGGAATCACCTTAAGAATTGCTTCCGGAGACCATGGACGATACAAACGAACTTTTACAAGACCAACTTTCTCGCCCTTTGCTGTCAAGTAATCAATTACTTCTTCTGCTACGTCACAGATGGATCCCATAGCGATGATTACGCGGTCAGCATCCGGTGCACCATAGTAGTTAAACAAACCGTAATCGGTACCGAGTTTTTCATTTACTTTGTTCATGTACTTCTCTACAACAGCAGGAAGTGCATCATAAGCCTTGTTACATGCTTCACGATGCTGGAAGAATACGTCTCCATTCTCGTGAGAACCACGTGCAGTTGGGTGCTCCGGATTCAATGCATGTTTACGGAATGCTTCAACAGCATCCATTGGGCACATTTCTTTCAAATCTTCGTAATCCCATTTCTCAATCTTCTGAATCTCATGGGAAGTACGGAAACCATCGAAGAAGTTAATGAATGGAACTTTTCCTTCCAATGCTGCCAAATGGGCAACCGGACTCAAGTCCATAACTTCCTGTGGATTTGTCTCAGCAAGCATAGCGAAACCAGTCTGACGACAAGCGTATACATCACTATGATCACCAAAAATATTCAAAGCATGTGTAGACACCGTACGTGCGGATACGTGGAATACACTTGGCAACATCTCACCAGCGATTTTATACATATTCGGGATCATAAGAAGAAGACCCTGAGAAGCCGTAAATGTCGTTGTCAAAGCTCCTGTTGCAAGAGAACCGTGTACAGTACCAGCGGCGCCGGCCTCAGATTCCATCTCAACAACTTTTACTTTGCTGCCAAAAATGTTCTTCTGTCCTGCTGCTGACCACTGATCAACGGAATCAGCCATCGGGCTCGAAGGTGTAATAGGATAGATACCAGCTACTTCTGTATAGGCATATGCCACGTGTGCTGCAGCGGTATTACCATCCATGGATTGTTTTGCTCTAGCCATTTTTGTAATGTCCTCCTTAAATTTATTCATTCGTGTTTTTATTCTATCACTAAAAAAAAGAAAAGTAAAGGACGAAAAATGTCGAGTTTGTGTCAAGTGTTCGTTGCCACTTTTTTTAGTTTCAGTAATTCCGTAGAAAAATTTTGTGTCTCGTGGGCGCTCTCGCTCATTGAGTGCGTAACGGTATGGGCACTGAAACTACCAGCGCCACATACCGACGTACTCAAACCCACAAGTCACAAAGTTTTTCTACGGAATTACTGGAATCCAAAGAGACCGGCAATGAACATTTGGCATAATCTTCTCCTTTGTCAAAAACTAATAAGTAAGTTCTCTGAAAATTATGGGATTGTTTGTACAACTTTTGTGTCTTCATAATTTATCGAGAAAAAACAGAAGCACAAAATGTCAAACATCTCTTGACATATTCATCCATCCGCTGTATTATTGTATTACGCACTTAATACAGCGATACAATTATTAAGTTAATATATGGAAAGGAGGTTTTCTATGTCCTGGAATTTATCAAAGGAACGTCCCATATATATACAATTGGTAGAACAGATTAAGTTACAGATTCTGTCCGGTCACTACCGCCCCGGTGAGCGTTTTCCCTCGGTAAGGGAACTTGCCACTGAGGCTGCGGTAAATCCAAATACGATGCAGAAAGCACTCGCAGCTCTTGAACAGGAGGGGCTTTTGATTGGCAGCCGGACAAATGGGCGAACCGTAACAAGTGATGCATCACTGATTGGGTCCATGCGTGATGAATTAGCGGACGGCATTGTAGAAAACTGTTATCAGGCTCTTGCAAAATTAGGATTTTCAAAAGAAGAATGCATTGCCTGCCTGCGCAAGCAAAGGAAGGAGGATTTATGATTTTATTAGAATCAAAACACATCTGCAAAAATTTCGGTCCTAAACCGGCATTACGAGATGTAAATGTAACGATTGAATGCGGAAAAATAGTTGGGCTTTTAGGTCCAAACGGAAGCGGAAAAACCACTTTTTTGAAATTAATAAATGGTTTGCTCACACCAAGTTCCGGCGAACTTTTTATTGGAGGGGAGCATCCCGGTGTTATTACTAAGCAGCACATTTCCTATCTGCCGGACCAGACAATTTTCCCAAAATGGATGAAAATATCAGACTTATTTTCCTATTACAATGATTTTTTTGCAGATTTTGACAAAAACAAAGCCGAGGAAATGTTAAAACGATTAGACATCGTTGAAAATATGCGTTTGAAACATATGTCGAAAGGAACACAGGAAAAAGTCCAGTTGATTCTGACTATGAGCCGGAATGCAAATCTGTACTGTCTGGATGAACCTATCGGGGGTGTCGATCCGGCAACCAGAGATTACATATTACAGACGATTATTTCGAACTACAGTGAAAATGCCTCTGTGCTTCTTTCCACACATCTGATTTCTGATGTTGAGAGCATTTTAGATGATGTCATTTTCCTGCAGGACGGCCAGATTCGCCTGCAGTCATCCGTAGATGATATCCGCGAACAGCAGGGCAAGTCGGTCGATACATTATTCCGGGAGGTGTTCCGATGCTAAAAAAATTAATTAAACACGAATTTAAAGATACGATGCGTTTATTTATTCCAATGTTTGGATTCATCGTTGTTTTAACACCTATTTTCAGCTTGATGATGTCTTTGGGCTCACAACCGTATGATGAAAATACAGCCGATGCTCTTTCTCTTGTATTTGGAAGCGGCATCATAGGTTACTGTCTGCTGCTGTTTGGCCTGCTCATTGTAACTCAGGTATTAATTGCCATACGCTTTTATAAGACCATGACTTCCCAAGAAGCATACTTAACATTTACCCTTCCCGCCAAAACAGGCCAGCTTTTATTTGCCAAATGGCTGGTTTCCTTTGTGTGGTATATCCTCGCCTGTGGAATTGCATTGATTTCTATACTTATCGTTGTGTTAATCGCTACACCAATTACGCTGTCAGAAATCATTCATGGCATTGGATTCGTTTTGCAGACAATTAACTTGAGTAATTTTAGTGCACTGATTTTACTGGGGATTTTTATGTTAATCAGCCTCTCGTTTTCAATTTTAATGATGTATCTTTCCATCATGATTGGACAATTAGTACAGACACACCGCATCGCATTAAGCATTGGCGCTTATCTTGGACTTTCTCAGGGATTACAGATTGTTATTTCGTTATTAGCAATCCCATTTGTCCTGATATTCCCTGATGTGATTGACTCCGTCCATGTTGTCCTTTTGCTGTTCTGCCTCCTGTATGGAGCTTTGGGAGTCATCTTCTATTTACTGACTTACCTGATTACAGCAAAAAAATTAAACATTAAATAATACGGATATATTTGCATAAAATGGCATAAATATTGAATATATTGGTGCATTGTTCTCTGAGCCGTTGACATTCTTTATTGGTATTGTACAATGAAGAAAAAAAATGGAGGTATCGCATTTATGAAGCGAAAAATTTACACCCCTCTGTTGTTGACGGCTCTTTTTATGAGCACTCTGTCACAAACAGTTCCGGGTACTACCGCTAATGCAGCAAAAAAGCCAGCACTTAGCAAAACAAAAGTTTCGGTTTATACCGGAAAGAAAGCAAAGGTTTCAATCAAAAAAATTGCAAAGAAAACAAAAGTTACATGGAAATTAGGGAACAAAAAAATTGCGAAAATTGTAAAACAAAAGAAAACCGGAAAACCATATGCTGTTATTCAAGGAGTAAAAAAGGGAAAGACAACACTTCTTGCACGTTACAAACATGGGAAAAAAATCCGTAAACTTACCTGCCGCATCACAGTTCTTGCTGCAAAAAAAGCTACACCACAAAAAAATGTGGCTGTCCCATCCAGTACGGCTTCGCCTTCGCAGGCACCAAACAGGGCTCCCGCTATAACACTGACTCCAGTGCCAACCGCCACTCCTACCCCGACATGGGTTACTACCTGGGGTACAGCAGAAGAAAAATGCGATGTTACATCCAACGCAATGCCTCAAATTGCTTTAGAAGATTCTACAGTAAGACAGGTTATTAAAGTAACTACAACCGGAAGTAAAATCCGTTTCCGCTTAAGCAACCAATATGGCGGAAGGGATGTCACGATTAAATCAATGCACATAGCGAAGCAGGTGAAGGCATCGAATCCTGAAATCAACACCGATACAGATGCCACCGTAACATTCGAAGGAAAAGAAAATTTTATTATTCCAAAAGGAAAGGTAATTCAAACTGACGCTATTGATTTTCCCGTAGAAGCACTGGAAAATGTAGCCATTTCCACTTTTTTTGGTGAAACGCCGACCACAAACATTACCGGACACCGCGGTGCCCGTGCTACAACCTACCAGGTCTCCGGTAATCAAGTTTCAGCCAATACTTTTAGTAATTATAAGAAAACAACCAGCTGGTTCTTTTTAGCAGACGCATCTCTTCTCTCTGCAAATGGAAGTAAAGCGGTTGTCTGTTTTGGTGATTCCATTACCGATGGCTATGGCACCGATGCCACCTACTTGGGCAAAAAACCAGATTCCTACACTCGCTGGGGAGATTACTTTGCCAAACGGTTAAAAGCAAATAAAGGAACCGAAAATGTATCTGTTATAAACGAGGGAATTGGTTCAAATTCCATTCTCGGCTCGTATCCAACGGATGCGGGAAAAAACCGATTCAACCGTGATTTATTAGAACACGACGGTGTTGCTTACTGTATAATTTTATTTGGCGTCAATGATTTGGATAAGCTTCAAAATACGGACAAATACAATTTGCTTTTGCCGGAATATCAAAAGATGATTGAAACTTGTCATAAAAACAACATCAAAGTTTATGGTGCACCAATCCTTCCTTTTGGCACAAGCAGTTTTTATAGTGAAAATTCAGAAAAAGTAAGACAACTTATCAATCAGTGGATGCGTTCATCCGAGTCTGGCGTAGATGGCATCATTGATTTTGAAAATGCCGTTGCCGATCCGGCAAATCCGCAAAATTTATTAGCCAAATATACAAACAAAGATGATGGCATCCATCCTTATAATGGCTATCAGGTGATGGCAAATGCCATTGACTTAAATCTTTTCCAATAAATACAATTGATAAGTAATATAGAAAAAGGCGTTCGAGATCAACTATGATTCCAACGCCTTTTTTATTCTATTCTTCTGTCGCACCAAATTCACTTAACTGTAACCCTTCATTTCGGTCAAGCGCCGTCTGAACACTCCACGGATGGGTAAACAAAAGGAGTGGTCTGTCATGCAGATCTTTTACCTTCTTTGTATCGGACGTAACCGAAAGTGCCGCTACATCGATATCCTTATTTTCAATCCAGCGTACATGCTCATACGGAAGCTGTTCCATACGGATTTCTACATTATACTCATTTTCCAAACGGTACTGAAGCACCTCAAACTGCAGGACGCCTACAACACCCACAATAATCTCTTCCATGCCGGTATTAAATTCCTGAAAAATCTGAATCGCACCTTCCTGTGCAATCTGTGAAATTCCTTTCATAAACTGTTTACGCTTCATCGTATCCACCTGACGGACTCTTGCAAAATGCTCCGGTGCAAATGTTGGGATTCCTTCAAAGCGAACCGGCGTTTTTCCTTTATACAATGTATCTCCAATCGAGAAAATACCCGGGTCAAAAACGCCGATAATATCACCGGCATATGCCTCCTCGACATGTTTTCTCTCTTGTGCCATCATCTGCTGTGGCTGTGCAAGACGAATCTTTTTGCCACCCTGCACATGCATAACTTCCATGCCTGCCTCAAACTTACCGGAGCAGATACGCATAAAAGCAATTCGGTCACGATGGGCCTTATTCATATTTGCCTGAATCTTAAATACAAATGCCGAAAATTCATCCGAGAATGGGTCTACCACCTCGCCACCGGATGTACGAGGCAGCGGAGATGTTGTCATATCCAGGAAATGCTGCAAAAAGGTTTCTACACCAAAGTTTGTCAGTGCCGAACCAAAAAATACCGGCGAAAGCTGTCCGGCACGAACCTTTTCCAAATCAAAGGCATCGCTTGCTCCATCCAGCAATTCAATTTCATCAACTAAAATATCGTGGTATTCTTTCGTAATCAAATCATCCAAACCGGCATCCCCAAGACTTGCCTCTACCATCTCTACTTTATGTCCATTGTCCCCCGCAATAAATCGGGAAATGGTCTTTGTGTTACGGTCATACACACCTTTAAAGTTCTTTCCGGAACCAATCGGCCAGTTCACCGGACAAGTGCGGATACCAAGCACATTCTCAATCTGGTCAATCAATTCAAACGGATCCATCGCCTCACGGTCCATCTTGTTAATAAACGTAAAAATTGGAATCCCGCGCATGACACAAACCTTAAATAACTTAATCGTCTGTGCCTCAACACCTTTAGAGCCGTCAATTACCATCACGGCTGAATCTGCTGCCATCAACGTACGGTAAGTATCTTCCGAGAAATCCTGATGTCCCGGTGTATCCAGAATATTGATGCAAAAACCATCATAATTAAACTGCAGAACCGAACTTGTTACCGAAATACCTCTTTCCTTTTCAATTTCCATCCAGTCAGAAACCGCATGTTTCGCCGCTTTTCTTCCTTTTACCGAACCAGCTAGATTAATTGCTCCTCCATATAAAAGAAATTTCTCCGTCAATGTCGTCTTTCCGGCATCCGGGTGGGAAATAATCGCAAAAGTACGTCTTTTCTCGATTTCCTGTCTCTGTGAATCACTCATAAAATCCTCCATTCTGTCATGGATATGCTATCCATCCGCTGATTTTCAATCGATATACAACAAATGAGCTCTGACACATATGTATCAGAGCTCTTCAAGCTGGGCTACAAGGATTCGAACCTTGAAATGCTGGAGTCAGAGTCCAGTGCCTTACCATTTGGCGATAGCCCAATCACAACCACAAGCGATATTATACATGAATCCTTTTCGGAATGCAAGCATTATTTTTAAATTTTTCAAAAAAATTTTTATTTACCCAATTTATGGTTTTTTTCACCATATAAACGCACTGCTGTACTCTTCTCTACCGTGTAGGTCTGAACCTGACAATTCGTAGGAAATTTCATGCCTAATGACTTTGCACGCGCAAACAAATCATCATATGAAATTGTCACGTCTGCTTCCTGCTTTTTCAGTGCTAAATTTTCTTTTTCTAATACATCAATCTGAGACGCCAGTTTATACACTTGTTTATTCAAAAGCACTTCCTGATTTTCCATACGAACAATTTGGAAACAACTTAGAATCAAAACAAGGGATGCTGCACTTGCAATAATCCACTGTTTAATAAACTTTCTTTTCTGCTTCTGTTTTTCCACGTCAACAATTTTTACTTTTTTCCCCGTATTCACAATTTGTATGGCGGTATTTCCCACCACGTAATCCATCGTAACTTTCACAATATCCTCCGTTTTTCTGAACAATTAACCCAAAGTATCCCATTATTTCTTTTGTTTTGGCTCCTCCGTAGCCTCCACAATCAACATCGTAATTGCACCGGAACGGCTGGTATAATGCTCATCTGCGTACTGGTCAATTCTCTGAATCACTTTATCTTCTAACGTAATATTGACCCGTTTTTTCATCTATCAGCCCTCCAATCCTCATTCTATGTGTAATTTATACACATGATATATTTATATTATACACACTTTTGATGTAGAGTTCAACCATTTTCTGTGGAATTTTCACAAAAAAAAGAGTGGCTCCTTTTTAGAGTCACTCTTTTTTTAATATGAAAGCGCGAGACGGGACTCGAACCCGCGGCCCCAACCTTGGCAAGGTTGTGCTCTACCAACTGAGCCACTCGCGCACTTCTTAAACACAAGTGCTATTATACTGAATAACTGCCTGCATGTCAAGAAGTTTTTTTCATTCCTTATCGTTATTTTTCTCAGTATCAAAATACCAATAAATACCATACCGCTCATCATTTAGTGTATTAAACGGAACAAACTGTAGTCCATTTTCAAATGTCGTATCAGCATCCGTTCCTTTCAGATGAAACGACAAGGTTTCGCTTTCCGTATCACGTACTAGATAACGTTCTATATGACTGACAAACTCATTCACAGAGGTCTCTTTTTGAATCGTCAGCGTTTCATTATCAAGCAGTTCTGTCGTTTTTGGTTCACCATACGCAATTGTGTCTTTCCGGCACTCATTTCCTACTACCTTATAAAGAGGTGCGGTAAGGTCAATTCCCGCCCATGTCGCCTCTCCCATCTTTTCTTTTCCAAGTTTTGCAGCCAGAACCGTCGGTCCGTACCGAAAAGCAAACACGGCATCCTGATCCAAAAGTCCAACAGACTCCACTGACATCGGATATTTTGCCATTATCACATCACCATCCTCCCAGTTACGCTCCAATAAAACATACTCGCTATTACCGGCTGCTGTCATTTTCTCCGCGCCATTTACATAAATCGTGGCTTCCCCATGCATCCAATCCGGGATCCGAAGCGCAATCGCCACATCCGATATTTCTTTGTCATGCAATGCATTTAACACAAAAGAAATCTCCTCTGATTTTGTCACATCCGACTTCTGTGTAAGCACAAGATTCTTTTCCTCCCAAGTCACTTTTGAAGCGACATATTGATTTACAAGCAGCGTATCATTGGCACGAAAATAAATACTGTCGCCCAGTTTCGTGAAATTCTCCATGCCACTTCCGGTACAGCACCAGAACATATTCTTCTCAGGCTCCTCCTCACCAAACGTTTTGTAATACCCGGTTGCCATCGGCGTAAAATAAGATGCTGCTCCACTCTCCGTTTTTACCGCTCCCATAATCGCATTCCGCAAAGTTGTCTCATAATAATCGGCATACTCCTTTTTCCTTGTTGCCTTAAATAGCTCTTTTGCAAGTTTTAACATATTGTGCGCACAACAGCTCTCACAATTTGTCTGCGTACGAATCTCATCCAAATGATAATCTTTCCGAAAATGCTCCATCACACTGATGCCGCCGGTAACAAAAGAATGTCGTTTGACAACCATTTCAAAAAATTTCTCAGCATCCACAAGATATGCTTCATCTTCCTGTTTTGCCTCCCCCAGCTGTTTTAACACATTATATCGCTTAATCGCACCGATAAACTTAGGAATCTGGGTATTCGCATGCTTTCCATCCAGGCAGTTTTTTTCACCTTTCGCAGCCATCAAAAAAAGTGCTTTCTCATCAAATTTCTGCGCCGCCTCCAAATGGTGCTTATTATGACTGTGGGAATACAGTTCATACAAACAATCATTCATGCCGCCATATTCCGTCTCCAATACCTTTTGATTCGTTTTTAAATCCCATTTACTCACACGCTCATAAATCCAGTCACCCAATTTTTCCGCAACCAAAAGAGCTGTTTCATTTCCCGTATATTTATAAGTATCTACAAGACCGGCAAGAACCTTATGCATATTATACCATGGAACCCACGTCTCGCCCTTTTTCTTTCCCTCCAAAATATCAAACTGCTTCTCAACATCCTCTTTATCTTCCACTTTTGCCCCAAAAAGGAACCCGGTGCCAAGTTTCTTCTGACATTCTTCCAAACCGGCAATTAACGTCTGAGATTTTTCTTTCAGTTCTTTATCACCAGTCACCTTCACCGCCTGTGCAAGAGCCGTAAGATAATGGCCGACACAATGACCGCCAAGCAAACTATCTTCCCATCCGCCATACGGTCTGACACCCTTTGTATCAATCCCTGCTGTCGTTCGAAATCCAGCCAGTAGGCGCGCAGTATCCATTTTTTTTAAGAAAGCTATATCCGACTTCTGAGCAGACAAATAATAATTGTCTAAAATCTGTACTTTGTCTAACTCAAATGGTTCAGTCCAGCCCATCTCATTCTCCGTCAAAACACAAATTGAAATATCCTGATTCATAAAAAATCCTCCCTTTGTTTTTGTAACTAATCAAATTTTTTTAATTCTTCATACAGCCTGTGAACGGGAAGACCAACCACATTGAAGTAGTCCCCCTCAATTCCTTCAATAAACTTGCCAAACAAGCCTTGAATGCCATATGCTCCGGCTTTATCATATGGTTCTTCGGTCGAAATATAAGCCTCAATCTCATTTTCTGTCATCGGCGCTACATTCACCTTCGTTCCCTCAGCAAATGATGACGCAGATACCATATCATCTGATTTTGCAATCACCGTAACACCGGTATACACCATATGACTTTTTCCCTGTAATTTATAAATCATTTCTCTCGCTTCTTCTTTATCTGCCGGTTTTCCAAGAATTTTTCCATCAATCGAAACAACCGTATCCGCACCAATAATGATTCCTTCTTCTACCTGCCCGGCAACTGCCATCGCTTTTTGATATGACAATTCTTTCGTCACTTCTGCCGGCTCATTTTTTGTGATTACTTCTTTGGTGTCCGATACAAGCACCTCAAAAGGAACCTCCAACATCTGAAGCAATTCTTTCCGTCTCGGAGAGCCGGATGCCAAAATCATTCGTTTCATTTTTCTTCCTTTCTACTAAATCATGACCACCAGCTCAGCTGGTGGTTTCCTCTGCGGCTATAAGCCTGTG
>NZ_QUDR01000031.1 GCF_003477605.1 Clostridium sp. AF37-5 | reverse complement strand
CAGGCTTATAGCCGCAGAGGAAACCACCAGCTGAGCTGGTGGTCATGATTTGCAAAAAACAACAGGTGCATAGATGGCAAAGGAGGTTATCAAAATGGATACAGCAATCAAATTTTTATATTTAAGTGAACCGGATATGGTTCGGGCAGGTGTGACGGATATGGATGCTTGTGTGGAGGCAATGGAAGATTTATTGTTGACTTTACATAAAGGGGACTATGTGATGGGCGGAAAAAATCACAACTCCCATGGCTGCATGGTGACTTTTCCGGATGACCCGGAATTTGAAGGAATGCCGAAAAATGCAGAGGACAGACGTTTCATGGCGATGCCGGCATATCTTGGCGGACGCTATCAGATGGCGGGGATGAAGTGGTACGGATCGAACATGGAGAATAAGAAAAAAGGGCTGCCACGCTCCATTTTGATGATGATGTTAAATGATAAAGATACGGGGGCACCACTTGCGATGATGTCGGCAAACCTTTTGAGTTCTTACCGAACAGGGGGAATTCCCGGTGTTGGCTGCAAATATTTGGCAAGAGAGGCTGCAAAAACAGTCGCTATTATCGGACCGGGTGTTATGGGGAAAACTTCCCTTCGTGCCTTTGTCAGCGTGAGACCAGGCATTGATACCGTAAAAATTAAGGGGCGTGGACAAAAGTCCATTGATTCATTTGTTGCATTTGTCAAAGAAGAATGTCCGGGAATCAAAAATATTGTGATTTGTGATTCTATCGAGGAAGCTGTAAAAGACAGTGACATTATCAGCATGACAACAACAGTAAAAGACAGTGAGGCAGAGTTTCCTTATATTGATACGAAATGGATTAAAAAAGGTGCACTAATCAGTATGCCTTCAGCCGCTCGTTTTGATGAGGATTTCCTTGTAAATGGCTGTAAAAAAGTTGTGGACAACTACAAATTGTATGAGGCGTGGGAGGAGGAATATCCATATCCGACTTACGACCAGGTGCAGATTGTAGGAAGTAAATTTACGGATTTAAAACAGATGGGGAAAATTACAAGAGAAGACATTATTGATGTGGCAGATGTGATTACCGGTGAGAGAAAAGGACGGGAAAGCGAAGATGAAATTATCGTATATTCTGTTGGAGGCATGCCGGTTGAGGACATCGCGTGGGGAGCTACTGTTTACCGCCGTGCTTTAAAAGAAGGCATTGGTGTGGAACTGCCATTGTGGGATAAACCGGAAATGGCTTAAGAGAACAAGGGGGAATTGGCATGGAGAAAAACAAAAAATTAGGATTAGGAAGTGTGGTTTCTGTTTCTGTCGGGCTTGTCATTGCGACAAGCTGTCTAGTGTCATTGGGACAGGGAGCAGGAACGGTGGGAATCCCATTTATTGGTGCGATGATTATCGCCTGTCTGCTGAATATGACAACGGTTGCTTCGCTTTCTGAGCTAAATGGTCTGATGCCAAACACGACCGGAGGACTGGCGCAGTATACGCTCGCTTGTATGGGACCGTTTCCAACCATGATTTCTATGGTGGGAGGGTATCTGATTTGTAACATTTTATCGTGTGGTGTTGAAGCATCGATTTTTGCCTATGCCATGTCGCAGACGCTTCATTTGCCGATTCCAAGCATCGGCTATACCATTATCATGACGGTAATCGTTATGGTGGCAAATCTGTTTGGTGTCGATATGTTTGCTAAAATTCAGAATTTGGTTGCATTCCTTTTGGTTGGCTCGATGGTTGTTATGGGAATTATCGGTGCCCTGGGGCTTGGAACCGGACAGGTTGTTTCCCAGCCGGCAAGCATGTCAACGAATTTCGCTGATATTGTGTCGACAACTGCAGTGGCATTCTGGCTGTTTATTGGTGCCGAATATGTCATTCCAATATCCAAAGATGTTAAAAATGCCAAACGAAACGTGCCGCTTGGTATGATGATTGGACTGGTGCTTATTTGCCTGGTGCAGGCAATCATGGTATTAGGTTTTCATAATTATACGCCGTGGGCAAAACTGACCGAATCTGCCGCACCACATTTGTTATACGGTCAAAATCTTCTTGGCGGAGCAGGAAAATACTGGATGACAATGGTGGCTGCTCTGGCGGTTATCAGCACGCAAAATTCAACGGTAAGTGGTCTTTCTAATATTTGTCAGGGCATGGCAAAAATGAATATGATGCCACAGTTTTTTGCCAAGACAAATAAAAGGAAAGTACCATTTTTCGGTGTAATATTTGTCAGTGTTACCATTTTGATTTTTGCTTTCATTAGTGACAGTTCCTCCTCGGCAATCTCATTTTTGATTCTGGTGGGCTCTGTATTTTGGATGATTTCGTATATCTTAGCGCATATTGACGTGCTGATTCTGCGAAAAAGAGTGCCAAATGCACCGCGTTCCTTTAAAGTTCCACTCGGTAAAATTCTGCCGCTTATCGGGATTTTAGGAACAACATACATGATTTTAAATATTTCAACCGACCCGGCAGAGCGGTTAGCTATCTGGGGCGTAACCGGAATTGCCTTTTTGATTCTTGGTATCTACTCGTTCTTTTGGATTAAATACAAAATGCGGATGCCGGTCTTTAAGAGCGTGCCGATGGAAGAAGTTATGGCAATGGAAAATGATTTGTATTATGTGATACGGAAAGAGAAGGGGATTTGGAGGTAGCCGTGTTTTGGGGGGCCGTAAATTTTTAAGAAAAGTTTGCATCAAGTGGGCGCTCTCGCTAAGACAAACGCGTAGGGGTATCAGCTTGCAAAATACGCAAGCTTGATACCCACGTGTTTGTACCCACTCGCTGCAAATCATTTCTTGATAATTTGCGGAAATCCCCAAAAGACGGGCTGTACGTTTTTGGTAGAAATTTGTTGCTCCAAACCTGATTTAAATTTTCTTCGACAACTCTTTTTCTATGATTTATCTTATAGCGTTGCATTTTTACGTTGAAATTAGGCTTTATCAGCAAAAATCACGTATTAATTGCAACGCTTTTTATTCATTGTAACCTTTTTGGTTGTTTTATTTTGAAAAGCAGGCGAAAGCATGCAACGTTTTTGAACTTTTGTGAGGTTTTAGGTTGCATAAGCTTCTCTCCGGCATTTAGCACAAACTTTTTCTCACTTAATGAACTGAGAACAAAAAATCATTCCCCGGCATATACTTGAAAGCAATAGTGTCAGAGGATGACTTCATGACACAGCCATCCGGGGCGTCCGGTGAAAAAATTGCCTGTGGGGTAATCGGCTGATTTTAACTGCTAGTGTTGACAAAAGTAAAGAAAAAAAGAGGATTTCAAAACCGACAAAATGTGCTATACTTATTCTTATCATAAAAGATTGGAGTGAAGCAGCATGAAAAGCAAACAGATTCTCTCGCTTTCCCTTGCCGCATGCCTGACGATTGGCTCTCTTGCCGGAGCAGGTGAGGCGCAGGCAAAAGCAAAAGCGAAAAAGCCGGTATTGTCAAAAACAAAAATGACTGCCTATATTGGCAAGACAAAGACATTGAAGGTTAAGAAAAACGGAACGAAAAAAATCGTGAAAACCAAATGGACTTTGTCCGGAAAAAAAGTGGCAAAACTGACGAAAAAGAAAAAGACATCGGTCACCATTAAGGGATTAAAAAAAGGCAGTGCGACAGTAAAAGCCAAGGTTTGGTATCAGAAGAAAGGTGCCAAAAAGAAGAAAAAAGTCACTTTAAAATGTAAGGTGAGCGTAACAAAATACGTTTCTCCTGAGGCGAAGAAAAAGGCGAACGTGTTAAATGCGACGACGAAGTATCAGCCGCTTGCTAAGTTGGCGGCGCAGCATGGATTCAAGTTGGGAACCGTTGTAAACTACACAAATGTTACAACAAATGACAACTACAAAAATCTTGTGAAGTACCATTTTAACAGTTTGACAGCAGGAAATGAGTTTAAGGCATATTCGCTTTTAGACCAGGCAAAATCTGCGCAAAGTAAAGATGGAATGCCAGTGATGAATTATGAAAAAGCTGATGCCATCATTTCGTTTGCCAAGGAAAATGGAATTCAGATGCGCGGTCACGTCCTTGTCTGGCACGCGTATATGTGTGACTGGTTCTTCCGCGAGGGCTATGACACAAGTAAGAAATATGTAAGCAAGGCGGTTATGCAGAAACGTCTTCAGTATTATATTAAAGAAGTAATCACTCATTTTGAAAAGAAATACCCGGGTGTGATTTACTGCTGGGATGTTGTAAATGAGGCTGTAGCAGACCAGAATGTGGGAAATGACAACCGAAATCTCCGAAAAGATAATCAGTTTTATAAAATTCTTGGCAGTGATTATGTGGAGCAGTCGTTCCTTTATGCGAAAAATACGGTAGATGAACTTGGGGCCGATATCAAATTGTATTATAATGATTACAATTCTTTCTACAAATCAAAGCGTGAGGAAATCGTAAATTTGGTTAAGAGCATTAACAGTTATGCAAAGGATGCCAAGGGAAATACGCGCAAGTTGTGTGACGGCGTTGGCATGCAGGGATACATTGGCGGTTACGGAACTCAGAATGGATGCATGAATGAGCAGAATATTTCGGATATTAAGAAATCAATTGAGACTTATGCAGCACTTGGCTGTGAAGTTCAGGTGACCGAAATGGCAGTAAGAAATTATATGGGGACGGCCGCCATGAAGAAAAAACATGCTGCATTTTATAAAAAACTGTTCCAGATGTTTGTGGACGTAAATGAAATTTCGGCAAAATGCACCGGAAAATCAGATGAAGAAATTAAAAAATTGGAGGAGAGCCGACCTTTAAAAGCGGTTTCAATTTGGGGATGGCAGGATGACCCATCGCTGGATGAAAGCAGCTATGGCTACTCGATGAATGGTCCATATTGTGGTTTGTTCACGGAATTGTATGCGGTGAAAGATTCGTTTAAGAATGTGTATGAGGTTCTTGCAAATAAAAGAATTTAAAGGTGTTGACATTTTAAATTTTCAAGATTATAATAGCGGTAACACGTAGATGAGATGAGTAAAACGCAGAACATGTCAGAGAGAAATGCCTTGTGCTGGAAGCATTTTCATGGAAACCGTTTGAAAACTACCTCGGAGTGACCCCAATCCGGTCCGGTGACCCCGTTATCGTCAGAATGAAGCCGGGATGATTTATTACTATTTCGTCCAACAAGGGTGGAACCGCGAGACATTGATTTTATGGCCTCGTCCCTTCGAACTATAACAGCGAGAAGGGATGAGGCCTTCTTGTATATTGAAATTGAATGAGAACAGGAGGAATTCACATGAAAGTAACACTAAAAGATGGTTCAAGCAAAGAGTATTCACAGGCAATGAGCATTATTGATATTGCCAAAGACATCAGTGAAGGACTTGCCAGAGTGGCATGTGTTGCCGAGTTAGACGGCGAAGTTGTGGATTTGCGCACAATAGTAGATGGCGAACACACACTGAATATTTTGACATTTGACAGCGACGAAGGAAAAGCAGCATTCCGTCATACTGCATCCCATGTGCTGGCACAGGCGATTAAGAGATTGTATCCGGATGCCAAATGTGCCATTGGACCTTCGATTGAGGAAGGTTTCTACTATGATTTTGATATAGCACCATTGGATCGTGAGGCACTGGACAAGATTGAAAAAGAAATGAAAAAGATTGTTAAGGAAGGTGCGACATTAGAGCGTTTTACCCTGCCAAGACAAGAGGCAATTGATTTGATGAAAAAACGTGAGGAGCCGTATAAGGTTGAGTTGATTGAAGATTTACCGGAAGATGCCGAGATTTCTTTCTATCAGCAGGGCGAATACATTGATTTGTGTGCCGGTCCTCATTTGATGAATACAAAACCGTTAAAGGCAATGAAGCTGATTTCTTCTTCCGGTGCTTACTGGAGAGGAAATGAGAAAAATAAAATGCTTACCCGTGTATACGGAACTGCTTATACAAAGAAAGCGGATTTGGATGCTTATCTGGAGCATTTGGAAGATATTAAAAAACGCGACCACAATAAATTGGGACGTGAGTTGGAACTGTTTACCACCGTTGATGTAATCGGTCAGGGACTTCCGCTTTTGATGCCAAAAGGTGTACAGGTTATCCAGACTTTACAGCGCTGGATTGAAGATGAGGAAGAAAAGCGCGGTTACATGAGAACGAAGACACCTTTGATGGCGAAATCTGATTTGTACAAGATTTCCGGTCACTGGGATCACTACAAAGAAGGTATGTTTGTTCTTGGCGATGAGGAAAAGGATAAGGAAGTATTTGCCCTTCGTCCGATGACCTGTCCATTCCAGTACTATGTTTACAAGGCAAGTCAGAAATCCTATCGTGACCTGCCATGCCGTTATGGTGAGACATCGACATTGTTCCGTAATGAGGATTCCGGTGAAATGCACGGCTTGACTCGTGTCCGCCAGTTTACAATTTCTGAGGGACATTTGATTGTGCGTCCGGATCAGATGGTAAAAGAATTTAAGGATTGTATCGCTCTCGCTCAGTACTGTTTACAGATACTTGGAGTTGAAGAAGATGTAACGTATCATCTGAGTAAATGGGATCCTGAAAATCGTGAAAAATATATCGGCGAGCCGGAAGTATGGAATGAGACAGAAGAAGATATCCGTCAGATTCTGATTGAACTGAACATTCCATTTACTGAAGATGTCGGAGAGGCCGCTTTCTACGGACCAAAAGTAGATATCAATGCGAAGAATGTATACGGTAAAGAAGATACCATGATTACCATTCAGTGGGATGCCCTTTTGGCGGAACAGTTTGATATGTATTATATTGATGAAAATGGTGAGAAAGTACGCCCATACATCATCCACAGAACATCGATTGGATGTTATGAGAGAACGTTAGCATGGCTGATTGAGAAATATGCCGGTGCATTCCCGACATGGCTTTCACCGGAGCAGGTACGTGTTCTGCCGATTTCCGAGAAATATCTCGATTACGCAAACAGTGTGGAAGAGAAATTAAAGGCGAATGGCATCCGTTGCAGCGTGGACAGCCGTTCCGAAAAAATCGGTTACAAGATTCGCGAGGCAAGACTTCAGAAAACACCGTATATGCTCGTCGTTGGGCAGAAAGAAGAGGAAGAAGGCGTTGTATCCGTTCGCAGCCGTTTCAAAGGAGACGAGGGTGCGCAGTCTTTAGATACGTTCATTGATGACATTTGCAAGGAAATCCGTACGAAAGAAATTCGTAAGGTAGAAGTGACACCGGAGAGTAAATAAGCAGGAGGTTTGTATGCAGCAGAATAGACAGACAAATGCAAAAGCGATTGCGTCGTTAGTGCTTTCATGTGCTTCGATGGTTTGTTGTATGCAATGGTCCATTTCTTTGGTAATGGCAGTGCTTGGCATCGTATTTGGAATTTTGGGACTTCGGGATGACAATCCGAATCAGGAAGATGCAGCAATTGCCGGTATCGTTGTGGGAGTGGCAGGGGTCATCCTTGCCATTGTCGTAGCGGTGCTGTTAATTAAAATTACGAATAATTCGTCGATGCAGCATCTGGAACAGACAGCATCCTTTTTCGCCCCATACGGCAGGATATAGAAATGGAGGTATCTATGACAGATATAAATCGACACAGAGGGCTTGCAATTGCCTCTCTTATATTAGGTGGAATTTCCTGTTTTTGCTGTTTTGGAACAGGTATCGGCGTAATCCCTGCCGCAATCGCCCTTGTCTTTAGCATTATTGCAGTGGCAAAAGGCGGTAAAAATGCGAAAAAATTAGGAATCATCGGATTGATTTTGAGTGCCATCGGTCTGGTTTTAAATGCCGTGATTTTGGCATACGGAATCTGGATGATTCGCTGGGACCACATGACAATCGAAAATTTATCCTCAATTCAGAACTTAAATCCTGCAAACGAAAAAGACATCATCGAATGGCTTCAGCAGTTTATTAAGGTTGATATATCGGGGATGGTAAATTAAGTGGGGGGTGCGTGTTATTGTTTCCGTAATTAGGCAGAAAAGCTTTGTATCTCGTGGGCGCTTTCGCTCGTTGAGTACGTAGCGGTATGGGCGCTGAAACTACCAGCGCTACATACCGACGTACTCAAAACCCACGAGTTTCAAAGTTTTTCTGCCTAATTACTGGAATTCAATAAATGACATCCCCCCAATCATTTGTTGTCCTGCCTTAATACCATGGCTGATACTTTGTATGTAAGCGTGTGTGGTCAAGTGATTGCTGCTGATTTTTCAGGAATCCAATAAATTGAATTAAGGTCATTTACGGAAACTGAAAAAAAGTTAACAGCAATCACTTGACACACACCACCTTTCTATGGTACACTACCAAAGGTGTAAAAAGCAGAGTTATCCACTCTCACCTTGCCGTATAACATTTGTTATCACACGGTATTGGTTCACATCTATTATAATGATAGGAAATGTTTTACGTGGATAGCTGGCTTTTAGAAACAGCTATCTTTTTTTCATTTAGGAGGTAAGAACAATAAGCGATTTAATGATTAACGAGCAGATTCGCGACAGAGAAGTTCGTGTAATTGGACCAAATGGAGAACAGCTTGGCATTATGTCGGCAAAAGAAGCATATTTCAAAGCAAAAGATGCAGGACTTGATTTGGTAAAGATTGCACCGACTGCAAAACCGCCGGTGTGCAAAATTATTGACTACGGCAAGTACCGCTATGAGCAGGCTCGTAAAGCAAAAGAAGCAAAGAAGAAACAGAAAACCATCGAGACAAAAGAAATCAGACTTTCGCCAAACATTGATACCAATGATTTGAACACGAAAGTAAATCAGGCAAAGAAATTCCTGCAAAAGGGAGCTAAAGTAAAAGTCTCACTCCGATTTCGTGGTAGAGAAATGGCTCATAAAGATGTAGGAAGGGAAATCCTGAATGCGTTTTTTGAAGAATTAAAGGACGTTGCTTCCGTCGACAAACCTGCGAAGATGGAAGGAAGAAGTATGGTAATGTTTTTATCAGCCACAAAATAATAACGGAGGAATAATATCATGGCAAATCAGAAAATGAAAACAAAAAGAGCTGCTGCAAAGCGCTTTAAAGTTACCGGTACCGGTAAATTGAAAAGAAACAAAGCATACAAGAGTCATATTTTGACTAAGAAGACAACAAAGAGAAAAAGAAATCTCAGAAAGTCTGCTCTTGTAGATGAAACTAATGTAAAAACAATGAAAAAGATTATGCCATACAGCTAATGGCGAAGGAGGGAACTGACAAATGGCTAGAATTAAAGGCGGAATGAACGCAAAGAAAAAACATAAAAGAGTATTGAAACTGGCAAAGGGTTACAGAGGCGCAAGAAGTAAACAGTATCGTGTTGCAAAACAGTCTGTTATGCGTGCGTTGGAAGAGTCCTATACAGGTAGAAAACAGAAAAAGAGACAGTTCAGACAGCTTTGGATTGCTCGTATTAACGCAGCAGCTAGAATGAATGGTCTTTCCTACAGCAAATTTATGTATGGTTTGAAACTTGCTGAGGTAAACGTAAACCGTAAAATGCTTTCTGAGATGGCAATCAGCGATCCGGAAGGTTTCGCTTCTTTGGTAGAAGTAGCAAAAAGCAAATTAGCTTAAGCTTTATCTGTTATAACAAACAAGTACAAAAAGGTATCTCATTGTGAGGTACCTTTTATCTTGCAGTAAAAGTGAAACATCACGATTAATGGAAAGGAAATAAGGGAAATGAGTCAGACGCATAAGCAAAAAATAGCGGCATTGCTTGCCACAACCTTAATTTTATGTGACCTCATAAGCGGGAGTCCTGCCCATTTGCAGGCAAGACAGAAGAACAATCAGACGGAGTGGAGTGAAGAGCCAACGCCTGAACCGACAGAAGAACCGACCGCGGAGCCCACAGAGGAGCCGGAGCCAACAGCTGCGCCACAGCCAAATGAAACTCCAAAGCCGGTGAAAAAATATGAACTGGTATCGCCTCACGCTAAGTATTATAAAGGCGGCATGAAGGGGATTCATTATCGGAAAGTGAAGGGGGAAAAGGTATATCACCTTTACTCGTATACGACCGATTCGGTAAAACTTGTTATGTCACAGGCATCTACTTTTGAGGTTTACGGAGGTGCTTCGAAAAAAGAAGTAAAAAAGAAGTTAGTTACCGTTTCTTCCTCCGGTGTGGTAAAATGTAAGACAAAAAACAAAAAAAATTACACGCTCTTAAAAGCGACGTCCAAAGTGACAGGCGAAAACTGCTATATTTACATTTATTTTAATGAAAAAATTGAAAGCAAAAGCGGCAGCAAAATAAAGTTATGGGAAAAGAAAAAAGCGACAGTTTCTTTTAACTATGCCAAAAAGAAATTGTCTTTTGAAATAAAGAATAAAAAGATTGCAAGTGTCAATAAAAACGGACGAATTACGGCGAAAAAGAAGGGTACGACTTACCTTTTTGTAAAGGTAAAAGATTCGGATAAAAACCAGTGCAGGATTAAAATTGTTGTAAAAGAAGAGCCGTGGATTGTCAGTGAAAAGGATAAGAAATACGACTATGCAGAGATGACAAGAGATTTGCGTAAGATTGCTCACAAATACCCCGGAAAAACAGGGCTGTCGAGCCTTGGCAGGACATATGACAACAGGGAAATCTGGTGCCTGCGTGTGGGAAATCCTTCTGCGGCAAAGAAACTTGTGATTGATGCGGCAATTCATGCCAGAGAGTGGAAAAATACACAGGTCATTATGCGACAGACCGAGGAAATTCTTCGGGAATATGGTGAGCACCGCGCAAGATTCCGTTCGACATGCCTTTATATTCTGCCGATGGATAACCCGGACGGTGTGACAATTTCGCAGTATGGGGCAAGTGGAATCCGCAATGCAAAACTTCGCAAGAAAATACAGAAGATAGGGCATTTCAATACGTGGAAAAATAATGCCAGAGGGGTTAATATTAACAATAATTTCCCTGCCGGTTTTTCAGCAGATAAGAAAAAGGATAAAAAGAAGGGGAAGAAAAGGAAACCGGATGCCACAACATATACAGGAAAAAAGGCAGCGAGCGAAAAGGAAACGAAGGCATTAATTTCTTTTATTAAGCGGATATCGCCAAAGACGGTGTTGAATCTCCATTCGACCGGCAGTATTTTATACTGGGATTTTGATGTATCGTCGCCACTGCATGAAAAGCAGTACAGGTTAGCAAGTGAAATAAAAAAGAGAAATCATTACCGAATGATGCCAAAGAGTTCGAGTACAGAAGAACACGGAGGCTTTGCGGACTGGCTTGTGTACGAGAAGAAAATTGTGAGTGTTACGGTAGAAACAGGGACAGTGCCATGCCCTTTGCCGCACTCTCAGTATAAAAAGATTTATAAACGAAACAAAAAGATGTTTCGCTGGTTTATGCTATCTTATTAAACAGGTAATTGGATACGAAAAGGAAGGTGCATTAAAATGGAACGAACGAGAAGACTGCGGATGAACGAACGAGTGAGAGATATGGTGCGGGAAAATCATGTCCGGGTGGACGAATTGATTTATCCGATTTTTGTAATAGAAGGAGAAAATATTTGTGAACCGGTAGAGTCGATGCCGGGCATCTGCCAGTATTCGATTGACAGACTTCATGAAGAACTTGACCGAGTGCGTGAGGCAGGGATTCCGGCAGTTTTATTGTTTGGTATTCCGGCACACAAAGATGAGCAGGGAAGTGGTGCGTATGCCGAAGACGGAATCGTGCCACAGGCGATTCGCTATATTAAGAAAAATTACAAAGAACTTGTTGTTGTTGCGGATGTCTGCCTGTGTGAATACACATCACATGGACACTGCGGTCTGATTTGCGATGGGGAAGTTTTAAATGATGAGACGCTTCCGTTTTTGTCAAAGGCATCTGTTGTGTATGCAAAGGCAGGAGCAGATATCATTGCACCGAGTGATATGATGGATAAACGTGTTGAGGCAATCCGCAAGGCTCTTGATGAAGAAGGCCTATATAATACGCCGATTATGTCCTACAGTGCAAAATTTGCGTCGGCATATTATGGCCCATTCCGTGATGCCGCACACTCGGCACCGGGATTTGGTGACCGTAAAAGTTATCAGATGGACCCGGCAAATGGAGAAGAAGCTCTGCGGGAAGTGGAGCAGGACATCAAAGAAGGTGCTGATTTAATTATTGCAAAACCGGCGATGGCGTATCTGGATGTATTAAAAGATATTTCGATTCATTATAACATTCCGATTGTGGCGTATAATGTCAGTGGAGAATATGCGATGGTGAAAGCAGCTGCGCAAAAAGGCTGGATTGATGAAAAACGAATTGTGATGGAGCACATGATTGGATTTAAGCGTGCCGGTGCAAAAATGATTATTACTTATCATGCTCTTGACGTGGCACGGTGGCTTAAGGAAGAACAAAAGGAGCAGTAACCATGATTTTTGGCTATGTTGGAATTTGCTATAAAGAAGCACCACTTGCCCTGCGCGGGCAGGTGGCGTTACCCGACTCAAAAAAAATTGAATTATGGGAGCGGCTTTCTGTCATTGGCTTAAAACAGTGTGTGATTGTCTCGACCTGCAACCGCAGCGAGATTTTCTATTTTTCTCATTCGGATGCGGTGACGGGGGAGCAGGTGCAGTCCTGCTACCAGGGCATTTTCCCGAATGTTTCGTTTGGGGATTGCTGTAAGAAAAAAGAGGGCAGTGAGGCGGTTTCTTATTTGTTCCGCGTGGCGGCAGGCTTGGAATCGTTAGTCGTAGGTGAAGATCAGATTTTAGGGCAGGTTGTTGAGGCGATGGATTTTGCCAGGACCATGGGGCACAGCGGCAAAGAATTGGAGCGCATTGTAAGGGATGCGGTGACGTGTGCCAAGTGGATTAAGACGAATTACCGTATCAGTGAAAAGCCACTGTCAGTCAGTTATATTGGCGTGAAAGAGCTACATCGGGCCGGTGGTGTTAGCGGGAAAAATATCCTTGTGATTGGAAGCGGAAAAACGGCGGCACTTGCTTTGACATATTTGTTTGAATACGGAGCTAAGAAGGTTTATCTGTGCAGCCGGACGCTTGCGCACGCAAAAGAATTGTTAGCGGTACATGAAAATTTGACAGTGGTGGACTATCATGAGCGTTATGATGCGATGAAACGGTGTGAAACGGTTGTATCAGCAACGTCATCGCCGCATCTGGTTGTTTTGTACGATAAATGGAAAGAGACGGGTGTCAGACAAATGCAGTTTTTGGATTTGGCATCACCGAGGGATATTGACAGCCGGTTACAAGAAGTTCCGGGGGTGCAGTTGATTGATATGGATACGCTGCAGAAAATTACCGAAAAAAATCAGAATGAGCGGGAAAAACTGGCGGCAGCCTGTGAACAGGTGATTGAAGAAAAGGTGCAGGAGACGATGGAATGGCTTTTATTGAGCCGTGTGGATGGTACGATTGAGACATTGCAGAAACGGTGTTCACAGATTGAGACGGACAGTTATGAATATTTAAATCGAAAAATTTCTCTGAATCACAGAGAGCAGAAATTATTGAAAAAGGTGCTTCATGCTTCTTTGCAGCGCTTGATTCGTGAGCCGATTCAGGAATTAAAGCAGTTGGAGGACGAAGAAAAGCAGAAAGAGTACCAGAATATCTTAAAAACATTATTCCGAATGTATGAAGATGAATAAAAGTATAAGCGTAACCTTATACTTTTATTTAAAATAACTATAAGTAAAATGTTATAATATCGCATGGAATATATTTACAAAGTTATACCTTGGTGTTACAATAATCTCAAAGAGAGGGATCGTATACGAAACAGGGTTTGTTTACGGGGCGGTTTCAAAAACAAAAAATGATTGGAGGACACAAGGTTGAAAAAACAGTTTTGTAAAACAATGAGTTATGTGATGACGGCAGCATTGCTTCTTGGCGTGTCAATGCCATCTTCACCGGCAGCAGCAAAGAAAAAGGCACCGAAACTTAGCACAAAGAAAGTAAGCATTTCGGTTGGACAGAAAAAGACGATTAAGTTGAAGAATGGAAAGAAAGCAGTTTGGTCCATTAAGTCAGGTAAAAAGGTTGTTAGTCTTTCGAAGAAAAAGAAAACAAGTGTCGTAGTAAAAGGAAAGAAAGCCGGAAAGGCAGTCGTATTAGCAAAGGTTGGAAAGAAAAAACTGACCTGCAAAGTTACTGTTAAGGCAAAGAAGCCGGCAGTTACAAAAGCACCGGCAGTTACCACTGCACCAAACACGAATAAACCAAGTACGGCACCGACAGCAACACCAACAGCTGTAGTACCGACACCAACCGCTACTCCGGAACAGGGCGAGGCAGTAAAAGACATTACAATTGATATGACAAAAGTTGGCGATACCGAATTCAGTTCTTCACCGGCAACGATTAATTTTAGCAGCCAGCTGGATGCACGCTTTGATTTGGCTTATTTTAAGGAAGTAAAAATTGGCTATGAACTTACTTTTGAAGGTGAAGACACTTCCAAATTAACAGCTGGTAAAATTGCTGTAGCAGGTACAACAGAGCAGTTGACAGGTTTTGATGATGGTGTAGCATTTAATTATAACATGGCAGCGGGTGCTACATCCGTATCGGTAGCATTTGATGAGAAAGTAACAGGTCCTGCCGTTGGATTGAACATCCAGCCGATGGATGCGGCTGCTAGTTATGGTTGGCCGGAAACGTTGAAATCCGTTAAGATTACAAGCATTGTATTTGTTGCCAGAGCAGGAGCTACTTATCCGGCAGCAGGAGCAAGCAAACCAACACCAAAACCAACAGTAGCACCGGAATTTGAATCTTCTGAGTTCAAATACGATGGTCTTGATCAGAATTGGATTGACAAAAACATTGACCCTGAAAAACCGGTTGTTGCTTTGTCATTTGATGATGGCCCGGGAGGTTATACAGGATTTGTTGATAATGGTATGAAGATTCAGAAAGCTTTAACTGCAGCAGGCGCTCATGCAACATTCTTCTACATCGGTGCTCATATTGAGCATGATGAGGATTCCAGAAATGAAGTTCTTGCAGCGAAAGAGGCTGGATTTGAGGTGGCAAATCATTCTTATGATTCCAATGGGTTGAATAGTGTAGGACCAGAGGTAATCAAAGAGAAGATTGCTAAGACAGATGCACTTCTTTCTGAAATCACCGGATACAAACACTTCTTGTTCCGTGCGCCAAACGTTGCTTATAGTCAGGCGATGTATGCAGTAATCGAGAAACCGTTTATCGATGTATCGATTTGGAGTCAGGATTATCAGGATAAAACAACGAAAGATGATTTGGTAAACAATGTAATCAATAACTTAAAAGATGGCGGTATCATTAACATGCATTCCGTTCATGATAAGACAGCAGAGGCAGTTCCGGAAATTTTGGAGCAGTGCAAAGACAAAGGATATCAGGTAGTTGGCGTTTCTGAATTGTTTGCTATTAAAGGCAAAAAGCTTATGACAGGTGTGAAATACAATAACGCTGAGTAAGATTTGAAAATGGATTGTTGAAAAGCAGGGCTGTTATAATAAAATAGTCTAAAGATGGCAAAAGAAGTTTGTTCGATATAAACGAATGGAACTTCTTTTGCTATTTTTATTTTATACGCAGACATGCCGCTCTTTGGTTGCGGCGTCTCTTTATCTGTGATAAAATAGAGCAAATGGCGTGAAAGGAGCATGCATATGACAGGGATTGTTTTTGAAGGTGGGACATTTCGACCGATTTTTAGCTGCGGTGTGATGGATGCACTGTTGTCGGAGAATATATTACTGCCTTACTGTATTGGTGTTTCCGCTGGAATTGCGGATGGGGTTTCGTATATTTCTAAACAACCACAGAGAAATTTGGAAATTATGCAGAAATACCGTAATGATAAGCGATATATGAGCCGGAGCAACTGGAAAAAAAATAAAAGTATTTTCGGACTGGATTTTGTTTTTGGAGAAATTCCGGACCACTTAATTCCATTTGATTGGGACACCTTTCGTTCATATAAGGGAACTTGTCTGGTTGGTGTGACAAATGCAAAAACCGGACAGATTGAGTATAAAAACGCAATGGATATGGATGAGAAATTTACAATGCTTCGTGCAACCTGTGCATTGCCAATGTTTTTCCCAGCGATTGATTTGGACGGACAGAAGTATTACGATGGCGGGCTGGTTGACCCGATTCCGTTTAAAAAAGCGTTAGATGACGGTTGTGACAAATTAATTGTTGTGCTTACGCAGCCACGCGGTTTTGTGAAACGTTATGGCAAATATGATAAAATGGGTGCCAGAATGCTAGGACATAAATATCCGGAGATTAAACGAGTGATTATGGAGAGACCGGACCGCTACAATGCTGTAGTGAAAGAGTGTGAGGCGTTAGCGAAGGAAGGAAAAGTGATGATTCTACGGCCGAACCATTTGCTGAACAGCTTTGAAAGTGATGTGCGGAAACTGGAAATGGCTTATTGGCATGGTTACCGCATGACAAAAGAAAAGATGAAAAAAATCAAGAGGTTTATTGAGGAATAAAGGAGATTGCAAATGAAACAACAAAAGCAGCAAAAAGAATATGGGAAAAAGTTTTTTGTGCCAATTTTGCTTATACTGGCAGTGCTTCCATTGATTACCAATGCACATATTTATGATAATGGATTGAGTAAACAATTATGGTCATCGGCAAATGGTCAGGTGACAGATTTCTTTTTGTATTATAAATCGCATTTTTTGATGATACTGGGTGCCATTGTTACGGTTATTTTGGCATATTGGCTTTGTACTGGTGAAAATGGCAGATTGTTTGATAAAAATGTGTGGATTCCGTTGATTCCGGCATCGGTGTTTGCCTTATTTTCGCTGTTTTCGGCGATGGGAGCGGAGCATGCAGAGGATGCGTTCTTAGGCGGTTATGAGCAGTTTGAGGGCGTATTTGTCCTTCTTATTTATGTAATCTGTTTTTTGTTTGTGTATGGTTACGTGAAGAAAGAAGAGGTAGTGGAGTGGCTTCTTAACGGACTGACTGCCGGCTCTTGTGTTGTTGGTATTCTCGGTGCATTCCAAACGTTTGGTCTGGATTGGATTCAGAGTGCCTGGGCAAGGCCTTTGGTTACGACTGAACTGGCTGGCAGAAGTGGTTTTAATATAAAATTGACATTTGGTAAGGGTATGGCATATTCTACACTTCACAATCCGAACTATGTTGGTTCTTATGTGGCGGTTGTTTTACCGATTACGATTCTTTTGCTTTTTACGGCAAAGAAAATGACATTTCGTGTACTGGCTCTGATATCTACTGCTTGCCAGTTGATTATGCTGTATGGCTCACAGTCATTGACCGGACTGATTGGTGTTGCCGGAGCTGTTGTTGCAGCACTCATTTTTCTGCTTCCTTATGTGAAAAAGCATTTACTTGTTTCGGTTGGGGCGGTTGTTGTGTGTATTGCTGCGGTGGTCTGCGTGCTCGTTGCAAAACCCGGCATTTTAAACCGGTTTACGGGCAGCGAGGGAGAAAAAACGACGAATACTATTTCGTCCATTCAGACAAAGAAAAATTCGTTTGAAATTGTGACCGGCAGCGGAAAGACGGTTGTAGGAGAGTTTACTTCGACTGACAGTATCGGTTCCTTTTCTTTGAAGGATAAAAAGGGAAAAACACTGGAGACTGCGACAAATAATAATGTTGTGACGATTGCAGAAAAAGGATATGAAAAGATTAAATTCTCGGCATCTGCTGTTGAGGTCGATAAAACAACGATTCCGTGTCTTGAAATTGGTGCAGATGGAAAAACGTGGGATTTGGTGAAAAAAGATAATAAACTTTTGTATTATAATCCGCAGGGACGATTGGACAAACTAAGAAAAGTGGATTCGATTGGTTTTGAAAATAATTACGATTTTGCGACCCGCCGTGGTTATATTTGGTCACGTACATTTCCAATGCTTAAATCAACGGCCTTGATTGGTGTTGGTGCGGATAATTTTGTATATGAATTTCCGAATAATGATTATGTGGGAAAAGTGAATTCTGAGTTTAATGCGCAGCTTATTACGAAACCGCATAATATGTATCTTCAGATTTGGACGCAGGACGGTATGCTTGCCTGTCTGGCATTGATTGCTTTGTACGTGATGCTTGTTATTGCAACATGGAAGAATTGCATGAATGCAGAGAAAAAGACATGGCTTCACAAAACAGCAATGGCAATTTTTTGTGGTGCCAGTGGTTACATGGTAGTTGGTCTTGCAAATGATTCAAGTGTATGTGTGGCACCTTTGTTCTGGATCCTTATGGGACTTGGGTTTGCCGTAAATCATATGATAAAACGCAGTAAAGCGAAAGAGGAAGAACAGTAAAATACGGAGGTGATTGTATGGCTCGAAGATGCAGTGTGGAAAGAGCAAATAAACAAATTGGGGGTTTCGCCAGTGCAAAGAAAAATATGGTGATTCAGTACGAAGGGCGTGAACGTTCGACAAAGCATTTGCTAGAATTGATTCACGATGACGTTTTAACAAAAGGAGTTGCAGAAGAGGAAATTGAACAGCTTGATATTTACGTGAAACCGGAAGAACAAGCAGTTTATTATGTGGTGAATCAGAAAATTGAGGGCCAGATTGCATTTTAAAAGGATGTGGGACAAGAATGTCGGAAAGGAAGAAAATTATGGCAACGGTTTATGTAATTGCAAACCAGAAGGGCGGTATTGGTAAGACGACAACCGCTACAACATTAGCAGGGATTTTGAATCAGAAAGGAAAAACTTTATTAATTGATGCGGACCCACAGGGGAACAGCACAAGTACCTATCAGGCAGCAATTGAGGATACGGCAACTCTTTATGATGTCATGGTTGATGAGGACCCGGTGCCGCTTGATGAGGCTGTGCAACACATGGAGAACGGAGATATTGTAGCTTCGGACCCATTGCTTGCCAAGGCGGGAAAACTTTTAGACGGAAATGTGGAAGGAATGTACCGTTTGCAGGATGCGCTTGAAATGTTAGACGGCTATGATTACATCGTAATTGACACAGCACCATCTCTTGATATTGTATTATACAATTGTTTGATTGCTGCGGACGAAGTGATTATCCCGGTCACGGCGGATGCCTTTGCACTGCAGGGACTAACAAAACTCAGTGATACAATTCATGCCGTTCAAAAGCGTCAGAACCGCAATTTGCAGATTGCCGGCCTTTTGCTTGTGAAGTACGCCGGCCGCTCCAATTTGGAAAAAGATGTACGTCAGGAAATCGAGGAAGTTGCCACGCAACTTGGCACTAAATTGTTCCCAACGGCAATTCGCGAGTGCGTCAAAACAAAAGAAGCACAGTTGAAAAAACGCCTGCTCAGTGATTATGCGCCAAACTGTACCACGATGCAGGATTACAACCAGTTTGTCGAAGAACTGCTTGGAAAGTAAGATACATATATTGAATATCTTGTGTTATATAAGGATGTCAGGGGCAAGCTTTTTGCTCGGGCATCCTATTTTATTGCTTATTTTCCAATGCCGTATTCTTTCATAAGTTCTTTTTGATAGTCAGTATCTACCATGGCACGCTGCATGTCTTCCAAACGGTTGTCGTCTAGTAAACGGAGATTTAAGGTGTTAATTTCATGGATGCCGCGAGCTTCGCCGCGTTCTTCATACATATCTAAAAGTACACACATGTTGATATGTCCTCCTTTTTCGTTTTGTTTATCGATTAACTGTTTTGCCTTTATGTAACGGTCGTCATTTGCGACAGCGGCCAGCCAGTCTAAAAAGGCTTCTGGATGGTCAAGTTTAAAATCCGTTGTGCGGAAAAAAGATTCTAATTTTTCTTTGTCATTTTTGCATGACAGATACCGGACGATGTATTTAAAGTCGGAGTGATACATCTGCATCGTGGACTCGGATTGATTGGCTAAGTTGATAATGTCAATTGAATGGGGTGAAATCCACTTCTCAAACTCCTCACGCATATCGTCGGGGATGTTAAGCACATCCTGTAACTGCTTAGGCTTTTTCCATTCTTTTTGGCTGTAATTCAAAACAAGTGTAATAACCGGATCCAGTTTTTGAGCGTCATGAATCTCCTTGGTAATAGGAGACGGATAAGCCTGCTGCTGTCGATTTGTTTCTTTGATTGTCCGAACCTGTTCCATATATTTTGCATGTTGATATCCCATGTCGCGGACGGGCATAATGTTATTGATATCGCTCTGGTTTTCCAAACAGACAAAGAAGCGGGTGTTATATTTTTTGTTACACTTCATCGGTATATCCATCTGCAGTTGTTTCAGTTTGTTGTCAGAAGAGGACTTGGTAATCAGTTCACCGGGTTCTCGTGATAATTCGTTTGCAGATATATAATGTCTGCCGCCGAATAAGTTTACATTAACGATGTCGGAAAAAACATCTTTGTATTGTAATAAATTCTTTTCAGCTAAATCTTTACTTCCCAATAGCATGCCTCCTTTTATCAAATAGAAATAACAAGGAGAACGGTTTTGCTCCCACCCTTGTTTGTAAATATACTAGCATGTAATGAAGAAAAAGTCAATATATTTTATTACAATCGTAAAGCGACTTGCGCCCGCTTGAAAGGAAGTTAAAAACAGCATAAAGGGCGAAAAAACGTAAAAAAGAGAGGCGCAAAACGACTTGTTGGTAAAGCGTGGCGTATTGCGCTGAGAATTTTTGAAAAGTGAAAAAAGTGGGGGTGGTCAGATTACGGAAAAAACAGAATCACAGTGCAAGGTTTCTGGTGGTGATACAGTTGGAGGTTTAATTGGTAAAACACAGTATGTTAATAGTTGGAGAGATGCTTCATATACCACTTGCAAATTGGACGGGACAAATTAGGGAGGAATACTGTTTGGATGTTTTCCAACCACAGATTATAATTGTTCCGACGTAAAAGTATATTATCCAAAAGAATGTTATGAGGAAAAGGGATGGCAGGATACCGGTTGTGACTTGAATGGGGGCGGCAGTACGAAAAATTATTTTACAAATGCCGCGAGACCAAAGGAATCCGTTTTGATGTCGTAGCAATTGCTGACCGTGCTTTTTATAAAAACAGAAAAATTCGTCGTGCTCTAATTGGCACGAACATACAGTCAATCGGGAAAATGGCGTTCTACGGTACAAGGCAGCTGAGGTACATAGACATAAAAACAAAAAAACTGAAAGTTATTGGAAAAAAGGCGTTTATTGGAATTTATCCGGCGGCGAAAATAAAAATTCCTCGTACGAGAAAGAAAAAGTACATCAAATTACTTGCCAACAAATACGGTTAAAAGAAAAAAGCAGAGAGTTCGCAAAATGGAATTCTCTGCTTTTCCCTTGGTGATACATTTAAAAATTGCTGCCGTTCCAGCCCCAGTCGTTCACACCGTGGTAAGTGACATAAACTTGATTTCCCGGGATGGAAAGCTCTTCACTTAAAATGTCGCAAATAACTTTTGTCATTTCTGAATAGGCAGACGGAGATGCCTGACCAAACAGACTGACAGAAACATATGCTCCCTTGTCCAATTTCGAACCGCCCATGTACAAATCGTAATTATCTTCAAATCCAACCATCAGATACGTTTCCGATTTGTTTAAAATTTGGATAGCCTCACCAAGTTTTGTTTTGATAGCTTCCTCTTTTTCCGGGGTGAGCGATACGGTAATTTTTGAATCAATAAATGGCATAAAAGTACCTCTCTTTCTTTTTTATGATATAAGTCAAAGGGATTCCAGAAATTTAAGCATAGAACTTAACTGTGTACCATTTAAGCGCTCTGCATAGCGGAGTAAGCGAAACCTCGTTTCATTCAAATGAACAGAAGTGGTGTCTTCCTCCATAAAAAATTCAGACATTGAAATATTAAATGCGTTACATATTTTTTGCAAAGAGGGAATGGACGGCAATGTGTTTTTTCGATACCAGGCTGAAATCGTTGATTGGGTGATGCCGGACTGCTGGGATAGTTGATACTCGGTCCAGCCACGCTCCAGCCGTAATTCCACGATACGGTCTAATACATTCATTGTCAAACCCCTTTCTTAGGTAAATTCATAAGTAATATTATACTTGGTATTACAAAATAAAGCAGTGTAAAATAACGTAATTAAATAACGTAAATATGAAATCGGTAAAGAGTAATGTATTAGGGGAGGAGTTTTGGCTGAGATAAAAAAACGGAAAGCAATTTTGACGAGGGGGCGTATACTAAAAAAATGCAGTGGGGGCTTTTTCTTTCATAGATTACCAATATATGTTATAATGACCTTTGAAAAATGAGGGGAAATAGGATATGAAATTATTGTTTGTACTTGTTGGACTAATTTTGTTTTGCAAAGGAATTGAAAAAGGCAGTAATTGGTTGTTCTTTGGTGGATTAATATTAATGATGTCCTTTTTGATGTGGCAGCTTTTTGATAACTGTTTTTTTGTTTCGTTGTTGGCGTAGACGGACACGGAGGCAGAGAGAACTAAGGTGTGGAAAAGAAAGGAGAGTTTGAATTTGAAAATTGCTACATATAATATATGGAATTCAGAAAGTGGAATGCCATATAGAATTAAATATATAGTAAATGAAATAAAATTAATAAATGCTGATGTGATATGTCTTCAGGAGGTATCAAGTAGAAAATTGGCTGAAGGTATTGCAGCAAATGCTGATTATCCCTATTGGTATTTTGATAATTATCCAGATAATGAGGAAGGGTTATGTATAATGGCGAAAATGCCCTTTTTAGAATGTGAGACATGGATAGGCGAAGCAAATGCAATTTATTGTTCATTTTTTTATAATTCTCAAAAAATAGCGGTTGTGAATGTTCATCTTCCGTGGGATAGTGTATTAATCAGAGAGCATCAAATTATAAAAATTGTCAATGCAGTGGATAAAAAAACATACGATTATGTTTATATGGCGGGTGACTTTAATTGTAGTGATTTTTCGGATGTACAGCGGTTTTTATTAGGAGAATGTACGTTGAATAATTGTGAAGCCTTACCGTGTTGGTTTGATTTGGCATCTGCATATGCGGAAATTACTGATAAAAAAGCTGAGAATACTCTTGATTTTCGGAAAAATCCTAGATTTAAAGGAAATACGGTGGAGACAAATTCAAGATTTGACAGAATTTTATTGCAAAATACATATCCGCAGCAATTTCCCGTTTTGAGCAGGTGCAATGTATTTGGCACAGCAATTTATGAAGATATAGCATTGGCAGCAAGTGATCATTATGGTGTAGTAGTAGAAATGGAATAATTTTAGGATGGTGTTATTATGTATGAGGATATTTGGAAAAAATTATACTGTGAAGCAAGAAAAGTGCAAAAAGAGAGAGTGATTTCTCCGTTTATAGAGGCAGGGGGTGTTGCAGCTGCACTTTTGACTAAGAAAGGTAGTATTTATGTTGGAGTTTGTATTGATACGGCAAGTACACTGGGAATGTGTGCTGAAAGAAATGCGATTGCTAATATGATAACAAATGGTGAGCATCAAATCGATAAAATGGTTGCGGTTGTTGAGGATGGAAGTGTTGGCGCTCCGTGTGGTGCGTGTAGAGAGTATATGATGCAATTAGATAAAGATAGTGGTGACATTGAAATACTTGTGGATTTTGAAAAGAGAAGAATCGTTCGACTTAAAGAATTAATTCCTGATTGGTGGGGAAGAGAACGTTTTTTAGTTGAAGAATGAAAAGGGGGCTTCTAACCGAAGTAACGCTTTGTATCAGATTTGATGTGCCCCCAAAAAGTTAGACTTTTTGGGGGCACATCAAATCTGATACAAAGCGTTACTTGCCTTTCTCAACAAGAGAAAGACAAAACGAAAATAAAAATGCCTATCCTGTCTGAACCACAGGATGTGCGGTGTCCGTAAGGGCATTTAACCTTCGTGGGAGCATCCACTTTGGAGTGGAAGCTTTCCCACATAGTTATAATATCACTAGTAGAAAAATATATCAAGTGCTTTTTTGATAGAGATGGGGTAAATTTACTGTCGGAAAGTAATAGGCAGACTACATCTGTGACCTGTTCTTATCTTTTTCCACGTCTCAGATGAGTAAAAAAGCGTCGACTTTTTCACAAACACCCAATAGAGTTTCACGAGATTAGCTAAAACTTATCTATTTTTTCTTCAAGCTCAGCCTTTTCAGATTCGGTTATCGGATTGGTTATTTTGTACTCACTGTTTTTATCTTGGTTTTTACCACCAACAATTAATCTGATAAATATTCCTATAAATCTATAAATACTACATGAAAAAAATAGCAAATTCCAGATCAGAAAAATCACTAAAATATTTATTACCCAAATGTTCATTATATCTTTAAGTAATAGGATTGCGCCAAGCAAAATTGTCATAATTCCAGCCAAAAAAATACGATGGTTGTCTTTTGCAAAATTGTTCCTGTCTATCAATTTCCAAAATTTGAGGCTAAAATCCTCTTTCATTTTCCCGATTATTACTGGAATAAAAAAGCCATATACTCCCAATAAAATGGATGTATAATTTAGAAGAGCCTTACATAATTCCTCGAAACCATCACTTTCTTGCAACAACTTAATGTTACAATTCGTTTTACATGAAAGAATAAGCCACACTATATACCAAAGAACTGCTCCTGTTGGTATAACATACATATATATTATATATTTTTTTGCACATTTTTTTTTCATTCAATCACGTATAATCCAATTATCCTCTTTTGAGGGTAATGGATTATTCTCCTTTC
>NZ_QUDR01000030.1 GCF_003477605.1 Clostridium sp. AF37-5 | reverse complement strand
CTATCTTGCCTTTGCCGCTTTTGCCTACCCCTGAAAGGGGTATTTGTACTACTTGCTACCCTTAAAAGAGGTTCCGTACTCTCTTACGCTTAATTTAGGTGGTATGTACAGAAGGATATGGTATACAGCCTTAATCAGTTTAGCAAAAAAAAGGTAAAAGCCGTAAAGTATGACAAAAAGTACATAAATATAAAAGACGGTAAGGTAATTCCTAAGAAAAAAGGAAAGACTTCATTTGTACTGAGAACAAAATCAAATAAGAAAAAAATTACGGTAAATATAGTAAAGAAAGTTGGCTTTGGTGTATCAACGACAATTTATCGTGATGTAGGAAAACGAGTAAATCTTGAATTTACAGCAAAAGAAGGTGTGTCGTACTCATCGTCAAACAAAAAAGTTGCTAGAGTTTCAAAAAAGGGAGTTGTTACATTGTTGAAACGAGGAAAAGCAACGGTTAAGGTAAAGTATTTAGGAAAAACTTATAAAGTTCGAGTGGTTTGCAGACCAAGTTTAATAGGTAAAGTTTTCAGACCAAATCTTTCAAATGTTGCATCGGTTGTCATTCGAAGAATGGATGACACGAATCAGTATACTTGTACGAAACAAGAAATGAGTAACATTCTTGATATGATACGTTGTAAAAATTGGTATTCATATGCAGAAAATCCTGTTGAGAAAAAGATGGGTATGAGCCATCAGATAGGTATGTATGATTTTAATGGGAACAAAATTGTTGTAATAGAGGTGAATCCTAAAATAGCTTGGATTCGTATACCAGAGGATGGTTCATATATGACACCGCTTGGATATACATTGCCTGAGTTTATAAAGAAAATTTAAAAGAGTATTCATGTATCTCTGATTAGGTATGAAAAACATCATGTGTTGTATAAAAAAGGCTAAAAGTGGTCGTTCACTCCGAAAAAAAGGTCGTTCGCGAATTTTATGTTTTATGTAATATAAGTTGTGTTATGATTGTAGACAGGAGATGCCAGAAATTAAAGGAGGATACCATTGAAACACACACACATTTTATTTGTTATCTTAGCCATTATTTTATGTGTTGGCTGCGATTACATTCAAAGCCCGGAAGAGGCAGCAGGCGAAAACAAAAATGATTTACAGTATGTAAATATGGATGGATTAAGACGGGAACTTGCCGATATCCGGTCAACATCGTTTGAAAATCTTGATATTAAAAATTGTGCTTTTTTTGATGTGCCGGATAAGATGTATGAGGCGAAACTTTTGCAGGCAGGTGATTTATTACAGAAAGAAAATCAAATTTTTGAATCCTATGTACCGAAAAAGAGATTCAAAAAAAAGTATTATAAAAAGAACCCGAATAGTTCGCCACCGGGACCGGAGTATGAAAATACAGAGACGGGAGAACGTCTGCTGCTTGGAAATAATGGATTTATCAATTACCGGAAGTCAGAAGAATCGAATGAAATAGAGGAGGAGAATCTTTTTGAAACCGTATGGCTGGATAGAAAGTATGAAAATAAAACATATCAGTTGCAGGATGGTACAATTTCGCTGAAACAGGCGGTGGAACTTGCGAAAAAGGAAGAAGAAAAGTGGGAGAAAACGGTGGCGAAAAACGTACTAAAAAGCCGGCCAAGTAAAGTTGATGTTTACAAAAATGGTGAAGATGGAAATGTTTTCTTACGCTTTTGTTTTCGCAAAACATATCATGGGGTGGAAGAATTAGTTCAAAAGAAATTAATGGAGAGTGCAGATACGAAGTCTTTGTCGGTTGAATATGCGGATTGTTATGATGACCAGATTGTGGTTAGTTCCTGTAAGGGGGCAGATAGTTTTTTGTCAAACGAGGGGGTAATGTACGAGGCGGAAAAGCAAAAAGAAATCAAAACGGTATTATCACTGCAAAGTGCACTAAAACTTGTTTCCAAAGAACTTCCTTCCTATCATGGTTATCATATTTCAAAGATATCGATTTGTTACCGGATGTGCAGCGATGCCGGAAAAGAGAGTGAGCATGAGGCAGGAGAAAAGTATACGACAAGTCCTTGTTATCTGATGTTGTTTTCGGAGAAAGAAAATCAGGAAGAATTTGCTCTCGTCGACTGCAAGACGGGAACCGTTGATTATGTGAGGAATTATTGAGAGGGTAGCGATGAATTGGATGAAAAGTTTTGTAGAACGTATTTTAAAGAATAAGGTGTTTTGGTGTTGTGTTCTATGTGTTACGGCATTAAGTTTTACGGCTGTGTGCTATGCCAATGAAAGCGGAAAGGAATATTCCTTTTGGGATTTGTTTTTTGAGGGACAGATGAGACAGATTTTTCTGGAAAATGATATTACGTTTGAAAGTCTGATTACAAATCCAATCAGTATTTTTATGGCGATGTTTATGCCAATTCTTGTTATCTTTCCATTCTTAAATGTGTTTTGGAATGAAAAGATGACGAACAATTATTTATTTCGTCAGGCAAGAATTGGTGTACGAAAGTATATTGTGGGAAGTATGGCGGAGGCTGTTTTGTCCAGTGGTCTGCTTGCTGTGCTTGGGTGTTTTTTGTATGAAGGAATTTTGTTTGTGATTTTTACCTCTATGGGAAAGATGCCGATTCTTTCACAAATTGTGCCACTTCTTCTTAGGAAGGGAATCCGGTTTTTCTTTTACGGATGTTTGGTGTGTATACCGGTTTTGTTTTTCACTGCGTTATTGAAAAATCGATATATTATTTTATGCATGCCGTTTATCTTGATTTATTTGTATGATTTGCTTCTTCGAAACCGGAATATAGCGATTTGGGAAACGACAGGCATCCTTTATTATCCATGGAAACAATATCTGGTAACGGCAGGCGTTTGGATGGCGGTTGCGGCATTGGTGCTTATGATAGGATGTTACTGTTTGATAAAAAGGAGGTTATTGCGTGGAACATGGTAAATTTTCGGTCAGTAAAATATGGCATATAGCAAAGATGGAGTATATCAAACTTATTATGGATCCGCGCATGATTCTGATTGTGGCAGCGCTTGTTTTTGCCTATCAGTTTATTACGGTTCCTCTGCTGCAAAATGCAGCTATGATGGGAAAACCAATCAATGTGTATGAGCCATTTGTTGCCCTGTTAAATTCCAATTTTATGATTCTTCTTGTGCCGGCAGTGTTTCTTGCGATTATGTCAGATTATCCAAGAATTGATGGAAATACACTTTTTGTTGTGCAGAGAGCGGGGAAAGGAAATTGGTTTTTTGGACAGATTTTGTACGTACAGATGAGTATTCTTAGTTACCTGCTCATTGTGTTTGTGGGAATGATGATTCCTGTTTTGTGGAGTGGAAGTTTTTCTGCAAAATGGAGTCCTGTGGTTTCGGAGTTTGCCTATTCGTTTCCGGACTATGCACAAAATACAGGAAGTGTCAGCATTCCGCCGGAAATTTATTATCATATGTCGCCGGCATTTGCTGTTTTTTGCGGGGTGTTATTTGTCTTTTTGTATTTGTTTTTGCTTAGTATGATTCTGTTGCTTTTTGCCACCTTAGGGGCGAAGAAGGCAGGAGTTATCACGGGTTTTTTGGTGATTGCGGCTGGAATTTGTTTTTGTGCAACAAGTTCCCGTTTTAAATTTTTATTTCCGATGGCTAATAGCCTTCTTGGTGTGCATTACACGCGCTACTATAGAGAAATGGTTTTTCCGCTGTCACTTAGTGCCTATTATTTTATCGGATTATTGGCAGTGATTTTATTTGTGGCGTTTATAAGATGTAAAAAGATGAATTATAATTTTGACCACGAAATTGATTAAGGAGGGGCAGTTAATGGAGTGCATGATTGAAATAGAAAATCTTTCTTTGACGATGAAAAAACAGATTATTTTGTCGGATATTAATCTGACTTTTGAAAAAGGGAAAATTCATGGATTGATTGGGCGGAATGGCTCTGGTAAAACAATGCTTATGAAGTGTATTCTTGGATTTATCAGACCGTCGCAGGGAACGATATGGGTGGACCATAAAAGGATAGGAAAAGAGGTGGATTTTCCACCCCACACAGGTGTTATCATTGAGACACCGGGATTTATTCCGCATTATAGTGGGTACAAAAATTTAAAGGTTTTAGCAGAGCTGAATGGGAAAATTGACAGAGGGCAGATTCTTCACACGATGGAACTGGTGGGGTTAAATCCGAACCTTAGACGTTCCGTAAAGAAATATAGTCTTGGAATGCGTCAGCGTCTTGGTATTGCACAGGCTATTATGGAAGAGCCAAATCTTCTTGTTTTAGATGAGCCGTTTAACGGATTGGATGCAGAGGGTGTTTTGCAGATGCGAAAACTGCTGCTTGAGAAAAAAGCGCTGGGAACAACCATTTTGCTTTCCTCTCATAATGCAGAGGATATCGAAACCCTCTGTGATACTGTTTCCAAGATGGAGCAGGGCAAAGTGTTACGAAACGCTTGACCTGAATCTGCTTTCTTGTTATATTGGTTTTGCGATTTAATGCAGGAGAGGACGATACGATGAATCAATATAAGATGAAACCATTTGTGGGAAAACCAATAATCGAAGTTACAGTGCCCGGCTCAAAAAGTATTACGAACCGGGCGCTTTTGCTGGCTGCACTGTCAGAGGGAAAAAGTGTGTTAAAAGGTGTTTTATTTAGTGATGACTCCCGTGTGTTTATGGAGGCGCTAAAAACACTTGGTTATGAGATAGACGTAAACGAAAAAGAGGCTAAGGTGACGATTGTGGGACATGGTACGCAGATTCCTAAGCAGACAGCGGATGTGTATGTCGGAAGTGCCGGAACGGCGGCACGTTTTTTGACGGCAATGCTTGCGTTGTCCGGAGGGCATTATCATGTGACATCGTCAAAGCAGATGCAGGCGAGGCCGATGCGTCCGTTATTGGAAGCATTGGAGTTCCTTGGTGCGAAGTTTCAATTTCTTGAAGATGAATATTGTTTTCCATTTGAAATTCTTGGACGAGAGGAAAGCAGCGAAAAAAAGAAGGTATCGTTAAATATTGATGCCAGCAGTCAGTTTCTATCGGCACTCCTATTAAATGGTGTATTTTCAAAAACAGGATTTGATGTGGTACTAACCGGCAAACGCGATGCGAAAGCGTACGTGAAAATTTCGATGAAAATGATGGAAGAGTTTGGTGTTTCCATGCGTCAGAAATCGGAAAATGAATATGAAATTCTGCCATCAGGGCATTATACGGCAAGAGAATATCAGATTGAGCCGGATGTGTCAGCAGCATGTTATTTTTATGCGATGGCGGCAATTAATGGAGGAGTGGCAAAGGCAGCACATGTCCATTTTGACAGCTCGCAGGGAGATGTAAAGTTCTTACGGGTTCTTGAAAAAATGGGATGTACGGTTACCGACGAGCCGGATGGAATTTGTTTAAGGGGACCGGAAGATGGCATACTTCATGGTGTGGATGTGGTGATGAGTGATTTCTCAGATCAGACAATGACACTTGCAGCTACGGCGGTTTTTGCAAAGGGAGATACGACAATTCATGGGGTGGCACATATCCGCAGGCAGGAATCCAATCGTATGCAGGCAATCGTCAATGAACTGACAAGATTAGGAATTTCTTGTGAAGAGACAGAGGATGGTCTTATCATTCATCCAAAAACACCGAAGTGCTCCGATGAAAATCCGGTTGTTATTCAGACGTACGAGGACCACCGGATGGCAATGGCTTTCGCTGTAATTGGTACAAAAGTTCCGGGAATCCGGATTGATGACCCACTTTGTTGTCGAAAAACGTTTGAAAATTATTTTGAATGGTTGACAAAATTAAATTTAGAATTAAAATAAGAATAGGAAATCGTGGCACCGGAGAGATTTCGGTGCCGTTTTTAGCTAAATGGAGGAAAACATGAAGAAAATAATTGATTGTTTAAAAGAAAAAATGACAGAGGGCTTTGTGGCAGCAGGCTACGATGAAAAGTATGCGATGGTTTCTGTAAGTAACCGCCCGGACCTTTGCCAGTATCAGTGTAACGGTGCGATGGCAGCAGCCAAAGAATACAAAAAGGCACCGATTCAGATTGCCAATGATGTGGTGGAAAAATTGTCAGAGGATGCAGCTTTTGAGAAAATCGAGGCAGTAAATCCTGGTTTTATTAATATTATTGTGAGTGGTGAATTGTTAGCGGTAAATGCAGAACAGATGGACAAGGAAGAGCGTTTTGGCGTGGAAATTCCCGAAAAACCGAAAACGATTGTCATTGATTACGGCGGACCGAATGTGGCAAAACCGCTTCATGTAGGACATCTTCGTTCAGCGGTAATTGGTGAAAGTGTGAAACGAATCTGCCGTTTTATGGGCAATAAGGTGATTGGTGATGTGCACTTAGGTGACTGGGGACTTCAGATTGGCTTGATTATTACGGAATTAAAGAAAAGACAGCCGGATTTACCTTATTTTGACGAGTCCTTTACGGGAGAATATCCGAAAGAAGCACCATTTACCATTTCGGATTTGGAGGAAATCTATCCGTATGCCAGCGGTTATTCCAAAGAACATGAGGACTATCTGAAGGAAGCACAGGGAGCAACGGCTCTTTTGCAGGATGGTAATCGTGGATACCGTGCATTGTGGGAGCATGTTTTGAATGTTTCCATTGCCGATTTAAAGAAAAACTATGATAAACTTGATGTTCATTTTGATCTTTGGAAAAAGGAAAGCGATGTGCAGGAGTATATACCGGATATGGTTTCAAAATTAAAAGAGGACGGATTTGCTTATGAGAGCGAGGGTGCTCTTGTTGTGGACGTTACGGAGGAAACAGATAAAAAAGAGATACCGCCGTGTATTATTGTAAAGTCAAATGGCGCGACGTTGTATGCAACAACCGATTTGGCAACGATTGTAGAGCGTGAAAAATTGTTTGAGCCGGATCAGATTATTTACTTGGCGGATAAGCGTCAGTCGCTGCATTTTACCCAGGTATTCCGTGTAGCGAAAAAATCCGGGATTGCAAAAGCAGATACAGAACTTGACTTCATCGGTTTTGGTACCATGAACGGAAAAGACGGAAAACCGTTTAAGACAAGAGATGGTGGTGTGCTTCGCTTACAGGCTCTCAGAGAGCAGATTAATGATGAAGTTTACAAAAAAATGATGGAAAATCGTGATTATGGCGAAGAGGAAGCGAGAGAGATTTCAGCAAAAGTCGGTCTTGCTGCTTTGAAATATGGTGATTTATCCAATCAGGCATCAAAAGATTATATTTTTGATATTGAGCGTTTTGCTTCCTTTGAGGGAAATACAGGACCGTATATTTTGTATACGATTGTAAGAATTAAATCCCTCCTTGCAAAATATAAGGAGCAGGGGGGCGTACTGAATGAGGATACGAAACTTTTAGCTCCGGCAAATGAGAGTGAGACCGGCGTGTATCTGACACTTAGCCGCTTTGCGGATATGATGGAAACGTCATATAAAGAATTGGCACCGCATAAAATCTGCCAGTATATTTATGAGTTGTCAGAAAGTTTTAACCATTTTTATCACGAGACAAAAATTTTGTTAGAAGAGGATGAGAAGAGAAAAGCTTCTTACATCAAACTTCTTTCCTTAGTCCAAAAAGTTTTGGAATCTTGTATCGATTTGCTTGGCTTTGAAGCACCGGACAAGATGTAAAAGAAAGGGCGTGATGGTTGTGTTTATTGGCCGTGAAAAAGAACTGGCGATACTAAATCAGGCTTATTTAAAGGGCGGTAATTCCATCGTTGTTCTCTATGGAAGAGAGCAGATTGGAAAAACAACGCTCGTAAAAAAATTTGTGCAGGACAAAACATATGTTTATTATCAGGCGAGAGAATTGTCTGAAAAAGAGCAGAACCGTTATTTTGATAAAGTGCTTTTTTCGGTAAAGGAAAAGGCAGAAAAGGAACGGATTGTATTTGTCGTGGATGAATTTGATTTAATGCAGAAAGGGTACAAGACTTTTTTTGCAGATTTTCTTACGAAATTTGACGAGTTTCCGAAAGGACAGGTGATGGTTCTTTTCGTGAGTTCTGCCATCGGATGGGTGGAAAACGATATGGTTTCGGATATGGGAGAATTGGCAAAATATATGAGTCTGCCAATCAAGTTAAAAGAGTTTACTTTCGTTGAGATGGTAGACCGTTTTCCGGAAAGCACAACCAAAGACTGTATTTTGATTTATGGAATTTTAGGCGGTGTGCCGGGGTATTTGGAACACTGGAATCCGAAAGAGAGTGTAAAACAAAATATTGTACGGCTGATTGTGGACAAAAAGGGAGTGCTTCATACGGAGGCACAGCGTTTTTTGAAAACTTCCCTGCGTGAACTTCCTTTTTACAGTACTATCTTATCGGTGCTTGCGGAAAATGAGCCAAAGTTAAATTATTTGTTTACAAGAACAGGATTTTCCAGGGCAAAAATTTCGGTTTATATTAAAAATCTGATACAGATTGATGTGGCGGAAAAAATCTTTTCCTATGAGCCGGAAAAGCGGGATTCTGTGCAGAAGGGGCTGTATGGTATTACGGATTCCTTTTTGCAGTTTTGGTATCAGTTAATTTATCCGAATTTTTCGGATTTTAGTATGCAGAGCCCGGATGAATTTTATGAGGCTCATATTAAAAACGGCTTGGATGAATTGGCGGGAAAAGCTTATCAGAAGGTGTGCCGTGAATTTATGGAATTGATGAATCAGTATCATCATCTGCCGGCGCAGTTTGAAAGGTTTGGTAGTCTTTACGGAAAGTCCGGTTTTGTTCCTCTGATTGCGAATACAAAAGAGGGAAAACTCCTTGTGGGAACCTGCAAATGGAGCAATGAGCCGATGACGACAAATGAATTTGAAGAACTTTTGCATGACATTGAGCAGACGGGCAAAGAAGCCGATTATTATTACCTTTTTTCAAAAGAAGGATTTACGAATGAATTGTCTGTTATGGCTAAAAATATGGACAGTATACAGTGTATTGATTTGGAGGCGATGTAGATGTATCGAGAAACAGCAGGGCTTGTAATGTATGGCCAGCTTGGAAGAGACAGTATTTTGATGAAACTTGGGAGCCTAATAGAGAAGATGGAGCACGACGATTCTTATAGCAGAGAAGAACTTGTTCGTGCGATTTACGATGAGGTGTACAGGCTTCTTGATTTGTCAACGACGTATGGATTTGACAACAATTTATGGCAGTGTTACATTGCTTATCTTTTGGCAACAACAGAAAATCCATTCAGTATTCTCTGCGAGACTGTCGGTGCTTCCAAAGATGGTACGGTAAATGAAATTGTAAAACAGGATATGGAGCATTTTTATCATTTGTTCCATTATGATTTTTCTGCAATGGAAAAGAAATTAGGCGTTGCATGTTTTGAGACATTGACCCATTATCATTCCATGGCAAAAGCGGAAAATACTTATAATAAAAGTGTCAGTGAAAAGGTTCGTGACTTGGCGTCACAGTTGTGTGAAGCGAAAAACGGTGAGGATTTCTTTGACATTGTGACCGCTTTTTATAAACGATATGGTGTTGGTAAGTTTGGATTAAATAAAGCATTTCGTGTTATTCACACAGGGGATGAAATGATTTTGTCACCGATTACTCATACTTCGGATGTGACGTTGGATGAGTTGATTGGTTATGAACTTCAGAAAAAGCAGCTTGTGGAAAATACAGAGGCATTTGTCGAGGGACGCCGTGCGAATAACTGTCTTCTTTTTGGTGACAGTGGAACCGGAAAGTCGACATGTATCAAGGCAATTTTGAATCAATATTATGAAAAAGGACTCCGATTAATTGAAGTTTATAAGCATCAGTTTCAGGATTTGTCCGCAATTATTGAGACAATTAAAAACCGCAATTACAAATTTATTATATACATGGATGATTTGTCATTTGAAGAATTTGAGATTGAGTATAAATATTTGAAGGCAGTCATTGAGGGAGGCATGGAAGTGCGTCCGGACAATGTTCTGATTTATGCGACATCAAACCGTCGTCACTTGATTCGTGAGACATGGAGTGACCGCTCGGATATGTCAAATGATGAATTGCACCGTTCGGATACAATGCAGGAAAAGCTTTCTTTGGTTGCCCGTTTTGGTGTCAGCATTAATTTCAGCAAGCCAAGCAAAAAAGATTTTGATGCGATTGTTCTGGGTCTTGCCAAAGCGCATTCGGAGATTACTTTGTCAGAGGAAGAACTTTTGATGCAGGCGAATGCATGGAGCATAAGAAATGGTGGATATTCGGGTCGTGTGGCAGAACAGTTTATCATTCATTTGCAGTCGCTTGTAAAATAATTTGATGGAAGGAAGGATACCCGCTTATGTTTGAACGTTTTTTTCCGGATACAACGGTGTCGTCAACGTATGCCATTGATTATGAAAAGTTATATGAAGAAGGTTACCGGGGAATTCTCTTTGATATTGACAATACGCTTGTTGAACATGGAAAAGAGGCAACGGAGCAGGCAAAACGATTGTTTTCCCGTCTGAAAAAAATTGGATATGAGTGCTGTCTGATTTCCAATAATAAAAAGAAACGTGTTCATTCGTTTAATGAGAAAATTGGTGTTCACACGGTTTTTAATGCGCATAAGCCGGCAAAGAAAGGCTATTTTTATGCGATGGAACTGATGAATACAAGACCGGAAAACACGATTTTTGTCGGCGATCAGTTATTTACGGATATTTTTGGTGCTAAACGAATCGGACTCAAAAATTTTTTGGTAAAGCCGATTAACGAAAAGGAAGAAATCCAGATTGTATTAAAGCGCAAACTGGAGAAAATTGTTTTGCATGAATATCGCGCAAAAAAACGCGAAGAAAAGAGGCAGAAACGATGCGAAAAGAAATGGAAGAAAAAATATTTCAATCCACCGAGGTAGATGCAATTCTTCTTACCTCACCGGCGAATATGCGGTTTGTGGCCGACTTTACGGGGGAGGGGTATGTGTATTTTTCCCGCCGGCAAAAAGTGGTTGTCACGGATTCCAGATATGTGATCGCAGCAAAAAATGAGTGTCCGGGTTATGAAATTGAGACATGGACAAGCGATGGATATTTTTTAAATCTCTTGGCTCATTTAAAGGAAGAAGAGAGTGTGAAAAGGCTTGGCATCGAAGATGAGGTGATGACAGTATCCCTTTATCACAAATTGGAAAAACAGCTTCAGAAAAATGAGGGAAAGTCTCCTGACTTGATTTCATTAGAAAATAAAATGAATCAATTCCGTCAGATAAAGACAGAGAAAGAGCAGGAAAGGATACGGCAGGCAGAGGCAATCGGTGACCGCGCTTTTACTAAGACAATTGCAAAAATTCATGAGGGCATGACAGAAAAACAGGTTGCTGCATGGCTGGAATTTTACATGAAAGAAGAAGGTGCGGAAGGTTTTAGTTTTGATACGATTGCCGCATCGGGAGAACATTCGGCGATGCCGCATGCAATTCCAACGGATAAAAAGCTGGAAAAGGGAGATTTCTTAACGATGGATTTTGGCTGTTTGTATCAGGGGTACTGCTCGGATATGACAAGAACGGTTGTCATTGGCAGTGCAAGTGAGAAGCAGCGTGAAATTTATGATACGGTGCTAAAAGCACAGGAGACGGCACTTTTAGGAATCCGTCCGGGAATGAAGGGAAGCCAGATTGATGCGATGGCAAGAGATGTAATAACAGATGCCGGCTATGGTAAATATTTTGGACATGCGCTGGGGCATTCGGTTGGACTGGAAATTCATGAAAGCCCAAATTTTTCACCGAGAGAAGAAACCGTGATTAAGCCCGGTATGGTAATTACGGTGGAGCCTGGAATTTATATTGAGGGAATTGGCGGCGTTCGGATTGAGGACGTTGTGATTATTACAGAAGACGGATGTGAAAATATTACCCATTCGACAAAAAAACTGCTTGAGTTGACCGCACAGAAAGGATGAAGTGGATGAGGCCTAAAATTTGTGTACCAATTGTTGCCCCAATTCGTGATGGAATTATTCGCGAGGCAAAACAGATTGCAAAACTGCCGGTGGAAATGGTGGAGTGGCGCATTGATTTTTTTGCCGGTTATGAGAGAGAAATTCTTGATGTCATAACGGAGTTAAAGCGTGTGCTTAATGAAAAGGAGCTGTTAGTCACCATTCGCACGGTGGCAGAAGGCGGTGAGAAAAATGGCTCCCGCTTTGATTATTTTGAAACAATTCGCAAAATCCTTGAACAGCAGACGGCAGATTATGTGGATGTTGAGGCTGCGCGGGATGAAGAAGAGGTAAAAGCACTCTGTCAAAAGTACTCAAACACTAAGACCAAAGTAATCGGCTCCTATCATGATTTTTCCAAAACTCCGTCTGTGGATGAAATTAAGGAAAGACTCTGTAAGGCAAAAGAGTGTGGGTGTTACGCCGGAAAGTTAGCTTGTATGCCAAAGACAAGAGAGGATGTGGATACGCTGTTAAATGCAACCGCTGCCATGAAAGAGGAATTTCCGGATTTTCCATTGATTACGATGTCGATGGGGGAGCTTGGAAAAGTTTCGAGATTGTATGGCGGATTGTATGGCTCGTTTGTTTCATTTGGCTGTGTAAGTGAGGCTTCCGCACCCGGACAGGTCCATTATGAAACGATGTGTGAGGTGTTTGACAAAATTTACAAAGGAAACCGCCACATCATTTTGATTGGTTTTATGGGCGTTGGGAAATCAACCATTTCACATGAATTATCACGGCTTGCTTCGCGCATAGAAATCGACACTGACCAGTGGATTGAGGAAAAAGAAGGTCGTGCGATTTCGGATATTTTTGCAAAAGAAGGAGAAACTTATTTCCGTGATTTGGAAACATCCATGATTGATGAGTTAGGTATGATAAAACCGGCGATTATTTCCTGTGGTGGTGGTATGGCACTGCGGGAACTGAATGTGAGAAAGTTACAGGCAATCGGAACGGTTGTTTTACTCACGGCAAAGCCGGAGACAATTTTTGAGCGGGTTCGTTATAACACGAATCGCCCACTGTTGAAAGATAACATGAATGTGGACTACATACGACAGATGATGGAGAAGCGGAGAGTGTATTATGAGCGCGCCGCTACCGTGACGGTAAGCACGGATGGGAAAATCATTACCGAGATTGCAAAAGAAATACTTGAAAAATGCTTCTAAATATACTAAAATTATGAATAGATATGAATTTATTGTCGTTTTGTGCGACGGAAAGAGAGGAAACTATGGTATCAGCAGGAGATTTCAGAAACGGTTTGACAATTGAGATTGATGGAACCGTATATCAGGTTATTGAGTTCCAGCATGTAAAACCGGGTAAGGGTGCTGCATTTGTTCGTACCAAATTGAAAAACGTAGTAGATGGCGGTGTTGTGGAGAAGACATTCCGTCCGACAGAGAAGTATCCACAGGCACATATTGATAAAAAGGAAATGCAGTATTTGTACAATGATGGTGAGATGTACAACTTCATGGATAATGAAACATATGAGCAGATTGCATTGACAGAGGAAGCAGTTGGCGATTCCATGAAATTCGTAAAAGAGAATGATAATGTTAAGATGGTATCTTACAAAGGTAACATTTTCGCAATTGAGCCACCGATGTTTGCTGAGTTGGAAGTAACTGAGACAGAGCCTGGTGTAAAAGGTGATACAGCAACAAACGTTACAAAACCAGCTACCGTTGAGACGGGTGCACAGGTTGCAGTTCCGATTTTCGTAAATCAGGGTGATAAAATCCAGATTGATACAAGAACCGGGGAATATCTGAAGAGATTATAGAGCATTTTTGTAAGTGCATGATGAAAGAGCTATCGCACTGAGATAGTTCAAAATATAAAGAAGTTTAATTTGTTTTGAGACGGGTAACACTTTGTGTTATAGTCTCTTACAAATTAAACTTCTTTTTTTGCTTAATGAGAAAAATTTCACTTGTAATATACCCAGTGGGGGTATATAATCGAATCGAAAATTATCGATAGGAGTGATTGCATGGAAGAAAAGAAAACGTGTCCGTGCTGTGAAGAACGGCACAAAGAACGCTCAGATAAAGAGTATAAAGACTTAATCCATCGTTTAAACCGTATGGAAGGACAAATCCGCGGAATTAGAGGAATGGTTGAGCGAGGTGTTTACTGTACGGATATTTTAGTCCAGGTGGCAGCGGTCAATGCAGCATTGAATAGTTTTAACCGAGTTTTGTTAGCAAACCACATTAAGACCTGTGTGACGGATGATATCCGGGCAGGAAAAGAAGAAACCGTAGATGAATTGATTGCGACTCTGCAAAAACTGATGCGGTAGGAAGTAGAGTACTTCGATAAGAAGAATATAAAAAAACAGGAAAGGCGGAATATACATGAAGCAGTATGCAGTGACAGGCATGGCATGTGCAGCATGCAGTGCCCGTGTGGAAAAAGCGGTAAGCCGTGTTGAGGGCGTAAGTTCATGCAGTGTAAATCTTTTGACAAATTCCATGGGTGTAGAGGGGGATGTGCCGGATTCCGTTATTATTCAGGCAGTTGTTGATGCCGGATATGGTGCCCACGTGATGGAACAGAAAAAGAACGGAGAAACGGAGACAGAAGATACATTAAAGGATACAGAGACAAAAAAGTTAAGGAAACGATTGATTGCTTCTTTGATTTTGCTTGTATTTTTGATGTATTTATCCATGGGACATATGATGTGGGGATGGCCCCTGCCGGGTGTCCTTGGTGTGAACCATGTAGCGATGGGACTTGCTCAGATGTTATTGACGATTGCGATTATGGTCATTAACCAGCGATTTTTTGTCAGTGGATATAAAAGTTTGTGGCGGCGTTCGCCAAATATGGACACGTTAGTTGCGCTTGGCGCCAGTGCAGCTTTTGGCTATAGTGTGTATGCGTTATTTGCGATGGCGGAGGCACAGAGGTTGATGGATGAGGCAAAAGTTATGGCATATATGCATGAGTTTTACTTCGAGTCGGCGGCAATGATTCTTACGCTGATTACTGTCGGGAAAATGCTGGAGGCGCGTTCTAGGGGAAAGACAACGGATGCGATAAAAGGCTTGATGAAGTTAGCTCCCCGGACGGCGGTTGTTGTTCGGGATGGAAAGGAAATTTCAGTGCCGGTAAAAGAGGTTCAAAAGGGAGAGATGTTCCTTGTCAAACCGGGGGAAAATATCCCCGTGGATGGCGTGATTTTAGAAGGAAGCAGTGCAGTCAATGAGGCGGCACTGACCGGAGAAAGTATTCCGGTAGATAAAAAAGAAGGAGAAATGGTTTCTGCCGCAACGCTGAATCAGACCGGTTTTCTTCGCTGCGAGGCAATCAGAGTAGGAGAAGATACCACTTTGTCGCAGATTATCCAGATGGTAAAAGATGCGGCGGCAACGAAAGCACCGATTGCCAAAATTGCAGATAGAGTTTCGGGCGTTTTTGTTCCTGTTGTTATTTCAATTGCAGTAGTTACTTTTCTTGTATGGTTTTTGTGTGGACAAAGTGTTGGTTATGCATTGGCACGTGCTATTTCGGTTCTAGTTATCAGCTGCCCGTGTGCCCTTGGTCTGGCAACGCCGGTTGCTATTATGGTAGGAAATGGTCTTGGCGCCAGACACGGAATTTTGTTTAAGACGGCAGCAGCTTTGGAAGAGACGGGTAAAATTGCAACCGTGGCACTGGATAAAACCGGAACGATTACGCGCGGTGAGCCGAAGGTGACGGATATGATTCCAGTTTCCGGGTGCTCCGAGAATGAACTTCTTTCCTATGCGTATGCGCTGGAGAAAAAGAGTGAGCATCCTCTGGCGCGTGCCATTGTATCCTATGCGGAGAAACTTGATACTTTAGCACCGGAACTTTCGGAATTTGAAATTATGCCGGGAAATGGTCTGAAAGGACAGGTTAAAGAAAATGGTAAAACAGAAGTTCTGCTTGGTGGCAATCAGTCTGCGATTGAAAAGGTGACCGCGCTTGATGACATGGTAAAAGAGCAGGCAAACCGATTGGCGGAAGAAGGAAAAACACCATTGTATTTTGCCAAAGATGACACGCTGCTTGGTATGATTGCCGTGGCGGATACGATGAAAGAAGACAGTGCCGGTGCAGTCAGCCAGATGCAGAAAATGGGACTTCGCGTTGTGATGCTTACCGGAGATAATGAAAAAACAGCAAATGCGATTGGCAGGGAAGCCGGTGTGGATGAAGTGATTGCCGGTGTTCTGCCGGATGGAAAAGAAGCCGTGATTCGAAAATTGAAAGAAAACGGCAAGGTTGCCATGGTGGGCGATGGTATTAATGATGCGCCGGCTCTTACGCAGGCAGATATCGGAATTGCCATTGGAGCCGGAACAGATGTGGCAATGGATGCAGCGGATGTTGTATTGATGAAGAGTAAACTCAGTGATGTTCCGGCGGCAATCCGCTTAAGCCGTGCAACCAGAAAAAATATCCGTGAAAATTTATTCTGGGCATTTGTTTATAATATTATTGGTATTCCGTTGGCAGCCGGTGTGTGGATTCCGTTGTTTGGCTGGCAGTTAAATCCGATGTTTGGAGCGGCAGCAATGAGTTTGTCCAGTTTCTGCGTGGTGACAAATGCGCTTCGGTTGAATTTTAAGAAGATTTAAAGGTTATAGCGTATTCCTATACCTAGTAAAATATTTCTTGTATTAGACAATACCCTACCTATTTGGTATGATAACTACAGAACAAGAAAATAACACCTGTGCAGAGCACAATGAAAATGGAGGTATGAGAATATGAGTAAAAAAAGTTATGCAGAAAGAAATTTAAAATTTGAGACACTTCAGTTACATGTAGGACAGGAAAATCCGGACCCAGTTACCGATGCAAGAGCCGTTCCGATTTACGCTACTTCCTCTTATGTGTTCCGCAACAGTGAACATGCAGCAGCACGTTTTGGACTTACGGATGCAGGAAATATTTACGGACGTTTGACAAATCCTACAGAAGATGTTTTTGAACAGCGTGTAGCAGCACTTGAAGGCGGCGTGGCAGCACTTGCCGTAGCGAGTGGTGCAGCAGCAATTTCCTATACGATTCAGAATCTTGCACAGGCAGGAGACCACATCGTAGCAGCAAAAAATATTTATGGTGGAACTTACAATTTGTTGGCTCACACATTAGTACAGTATGGTATTGAAACAACATTTGTTGATCCATTTAACTTTGACGAGGTTGAGGCTGCAATCAAAGATAATACAAAGGCTGTATTTATTGAGACATTAGGAAATCCGAACTCAGATGTTGTGGATATTGAGAAATTGGCAGACATTGCACATGCTCACAAAATTCCACTGGCAATTGACAATACATTTGCTACTCCTTATCTGGTTCGCCCGATTGAATACGGTGCTGACATCGTGGTTCATTCCGCAACAAAATTCATCGGTGGACATGGTGCAGCAATCGGTGGTGTCATTGTAGACAGCGGTAAGTTTGACTGGGAAGCAAGTGGCAAATTCGCTTCTTTGACCGAGCCAAACCCAAGTTATCACGGAATCAGCTTTACAAAAGCGGTAGGACCGGCTGCTTTCGTTACGAAAATCCGTGCGATTCTGCTTCGTGATACCGGTGCGACACTTTCTCCGTTCCATGCATTTATGTTTTTACAGGGGCTTGAAACTCTTTCCCTTAGAGTTGAGCGCCACGTAGAAAATGCATTGAAAGTAGTAGAGTATTTGAACAATCATCCACAAGTTGAAAAGGTAAATCATCCGGCTGTATCCGATGATCCTTCTCAGCAGGAATTGTACAAAAAGTACTTCCCAAATGGCGGCGGTTCAATCTTCACCTTTGAGATTAAAGGCGATGACAAGAAAGCAAAAGATTTCATTGATAATCTGGAGTTGTTCTCCCTGCTTGCCAATGTAGCAGATGTAAAATCGTTAGTTATTCATCCGGCAAGTACAACACATTCTCAGTTGAATGAGGAAGAATTGTTAGACCAGGGAATCAAACCAAATACCATCCGTCTGTCAATCGGAACAGAGAATGTAGATGATATTATTGAAGACTTGGAAGAAGCTTTTAAGGCTGTAAAATAAAAACGAAAAAGATGGGAAGCGGGATATCTGCGTGGCAGATATAGCTTCCCGTCTTTTTTTCGTTTTTATTTTGGCTTAGAGGGAGAGGGGAGAGTGGTGAGAGTTCTAGTGATAGGGGGATTGTGGAAAGCGTTTGTTGTGTGCCTTTCCAGGATTCCAGTAAAACATCAAGAAAAGTTAGTGATAAGTGGGTACAAACACGTGGGTATCAGGCATGTGTCGTTTACATGCCGATACCCTTACGCGTTTGTTTAGCGGGAGCGCCCACTTATCACTAACTTTTCTTGATGCTTTACGGAAACCGGAAAGCCAAACATCCCCATCACCTTGCATCCCCCCGGATAAAATGATATAATCCCAGTAAAAACAATCAGCAATGGAGAGAACATATGGCATTTACAGAGGAACAGATGCAGCGGTATTCGCGACATTTAATTTTAAAGGGCGTAGGGGTAAAGGGACAGAAAAAATTGTTAGAGAGCAAAGTGTTAGTGATTGGAGCTGGTGGACTTGGCTCGCCGGCTATTTTATATTTAGCGGCAAGTGGTGTGGGAACAATTGGTATTGTGGATGGTGACTGCGTGGATTTGACAAATCTGCAGAGACAGATTATTCATGATATGGATTCGCTTGGCGTGCAAAAAGCGGAGTCGGCAGGAGAGCGTATTCGCAAATTGAATCCGGATGTCAAACTTCATCTGCATGCAGAGCGTGTTACCCCTGAAAATATTATGGCACTGATTGAGCCGTATGATTTTATTATTGATGCGGTAGATAATTTTTCGGCAAAATTTTTGATTAATGATGCCTGTGTATTGGCAAAGAAACCATTTTGTCATGCAGGAATCCGGCAGTTTTACGGACAGGTTCTTACGTATGTGCCGGGGGAGGGACCGTGCTATCGGTGTATTTTCGAAGAAATTCCAAAAGATGGAACAGTGGACAATTGTTCTTCGGCGGGGGTTATTGGTTCGATTCCGGGAATTATTGGAAGTATTCAGGCCTTGGAAGCGCAAAAATATATTACCGGGGCAGGCGAACTTCTTACCGGGAAAATGCTTACCTTCGATGGACTGACGATGAGATTTCGGACGGTGAATTTTGGAAGTCCGTCAAAAGGATGCCGTGTATGCGGAGAACATGCCGATATTCATGAACTGAGACCGGAGGAATATCCGATGCCGGGGTGTAGTATTTAGAGAATGGAGGGTAAATCATGACGTTACAACAGTTGAGATATGTAATTGCGGTGGCAGACCACGGTTCAATGAATGAGGCGGCAAAGGCTTTGTTTATTTCACAGCCAAGTTTGTCGGGGGCTGTAAAAGAACTGGAAAAAGAACTTGGCTTTGAACTTTTTCTGCGCACGAGCAGAGGGATTGTTGTGACGCCGGATGGTGAGGAATTTCTTGGATATGCAAGACAGGTGACGGAGCAGTACCGTCTGCTTCGAAATCGATATATTGAAAAAGAATCCCGAGAGAAATTCAGTGTTTCCATGCAGCATTATTCCTTTGCGGTAAAGGCATTTGTAGAGACAGTCAAACGTGCGGGGATGGAAAATTACGAATTTGCTGTATATGAGACACGCACATATGAAATCATTGAAAATGTGCGGAATTTCAAAAGTGAGCTTGGAATTTTATATATGAATGACATGAATCGCAAGGTGTTAGAAAAAATTCTCAGGGAAAATCAGCTGAAATTTACCGAATTATTTTCCTGTGATACCTATGTATATCTGCGCTCCGGGCATCCGTTAGCCGGGCGGGAAATACTTTCGATGAAGGATTTAGAGCCGTATCCGTGTCTGGCTTTTGACCAGGGAAAAAACAATTCTTTTTATCTGGCAGAAGAGATGAAAAGCACCTATGATTATGATCGTATTATCAAGGCGAATGACCGTGCAACGATGTTAAATCTGATGAATGGACTGGATGCTTACACGTTGTGTTCCGGTATTATTTGCGAGGAATTAAATGGGGATGATTCGTTAGCCATTCCACTAAAGGAATCCGAGAAAATGCAGATTGGCTATATTCATCGTGCCGGGTCGGTAGTGAGTGCACTTGGTGAAATTTATATTGAGGAACTTATGAAGTACCAGTCTGCTTATGCGGGTAAGAACTAGTTTGGACCTTGATTCCCTGAATATCATATACTAACAATAACAACTGCTGTATCGGAGAGTGTATTATGGCTTTTTATCATTTTTTAGTTCTGGGGGAAGAAAAAAGGCAGTATTATCTAGCGCAAATGTTAAAAAAAGAGGGACATGAGGTGATGGAGGCGATGAGTTATCAGCCGGGCTATCATGATGCAATCCTTCTTCCGGTTCCACAGACTGCCATGTTTTTTGAGGAAAATAAAGAAAAATTTCAAAAAGGACAGGTGGTTTATGGATGTAAATTCCCGGAAACTGCGATAGATTATGCGAAGGAACGAGGGATTCGTGTGGTTGATTATTACAAAGAAGATGGTGTGGCGGAGAGAAATGCACTGGCTACCGCAGAGGGAGCCGTTTCAGAGGCGCTTATCCATGGATGTGTAAGCATTCAGGGGAGTGAGTGTCTGGTCACTGGATATGGAACGTGTGGAGCGGCACTGGCGGCAAAACTCAGCCAATGGAGGGCATCCGTTACTGTTATGGAGCGGAAGGAGAAAAAGAGAGAGCGGGCAAAAAGTTATGGCTATCAGGCTTGTTCCTTTGATGCACCAAAAGATACAATGTCAAAATATGATTTTATTTTTAATACCGTACCGGCACCGGTTCTTACCAAAGAGCGGTTGCAGGGAGTAAAGCCGGAGGTGTGTATTATTGATATTGCATCAAGACCGGGTGGGACGGATTTTTCCTATTGTCAGGAATCGTCGATTTTTGCAAAATTATGTTTAGGACTTCCCGGCATTTATGCACCGAAGTCATCAGCCGGCATACTTATGGAAGTAATTAAGAAAACAATTTTGGGAGATTAGCGGAATGAGCAAAAAGAAACAGCGTACGGTTGGCTTTGCGTTTACCGGCTCTTTTTGCACTTATGAGAAAATAAAAGAAGTGGTCAGGCAGCTTGTCAAGGAGGATAATCGGGTCATTCCGATTTTTTCCCAGACCGCACAGACCGTGAACTGCCGGTTTGGCGATGCGAGAGATTTTATTATCGAAATACAGGAAATTACGGGAGAACGTGGAATTTTTTCAATTCAGGAGGCGGAACCGATTGGCCCGAAAGGTCTTTTGGATATTCTGGTAATTGCGCCATGTACCGGAAATACGATGGCAAAACTTGCAGCGGGGATTACCGATACACCGGTATTGATGGCGGCAAAAGCGCATATGCGGAATGACAAACCGGTTGTTCTTTCACCGGCTACCAATGATGCACTTGGAGCCAGTTTAAAGAACATTGGTTTCTTGATGAATACAAAAAATTTCTATTTTGTTCCGTTTGGGCAGGATGACTGCGAAAAGAAACCGAAGTCGATGATTGCCCATACGGAACTGATACCGGATACGATTGAGGCGGCTCTTTGCGGCAGACAGCTGCAGCCGGTAATCCGCTCTCCCTTTTAAATCCGGATGGATACGTTATATTTTCGTAAGAAATATTCAATCTGCAAAAGGTAGGCAATCATTTGTGGGCCTGCCATGAGCTGACCGTACCAAGGTGCCCCGTAATCTTTTGGATTTTCTAAAAACTGGGTGACCTGCTTTAAATCAAGGAGAGAATGCAGGGGACTTGCAGAGTCGGAAAGTACCTCCTTGAGGCGTTTTGCCAACAAATTTTCATAATAAGGATTGTATGTTTTTGGATAAGGGCTTTTGCGGCGGAACAAAATTTCATCCGGCAAAAGTCCTTTTGATGCCTGACGCAGTATATTTTTGACAAGTCCGTCCTTTGCTTTCATTTCCCATGGAATATTAAAAACGTAGTCGACAAGTTTTCGGTCAGCAAATGGAACACGTGCTTCTAATCCCGAGAACATGCTTGTGCGGTCCATACGGTTTAGCAGCGTCTGCATAAAGAAACGGATATTTAAATAACCAATCCGCCGTCTATTTGTCTCAATTTCATTTTCGGATGGGAGAACATTAATTTCACTGACTGACCGGTCATAAATATTTTTTACATATTCATCCATGTGAAGACTTTTTACTAAGTCATCCTTCAAAAGAACTTTTCGCGGGGTGAGTGAAGGAGTCCATGGAAATGTACCGGAGTTAAGCATTTCCTCCCTGTGAAACCATGGGTATCCGCCAAATACCTCGTCTGCACATTCGCCGGTTAGTACCACTTTATGGGAATGGCTGACTTCCTCGCAAAAATACTGCAAAGAGGAATCGATATCCGCCATGCATGGGAGGTCGTGTGCGTCCACCGAGCGGTATAATAAATCTGCCTGCATTTTGTTGTCACATTCGAGATAGTGATGGTCGGAATCCAGAAAAGAAACCATTTTGTCCACATATGGGCGGTCTTGCGACGGCTGAAAAGAATTCGCCTTAAAATACTTGTCATTATCGATGAAATCAAAGGAAAATGTGGTGAGTTTTTTTCCCTGTTTCTTTAACTCGGCGGCACAGACCGCAGAGACCACGCTCGAATCGACACCGCCGGATAAAAAGGTGCAGATTGGCACATCGGATACCATTTGTCTTTTGATGGCATCCTGAATCAGAAATGATGTTTTTTCAACGGTTTCCTCATAAGAATCAAAATGCGGTCTGCTTTCCAGATGGAAATACTGCGTCATTTTTCTTCCAAAAACAGAGCACGTCAGGTAACACCCCGGCAGCAGCTCGTGAAATCCGTAAAATACGCCGCTTCCCGGCGTGCGTGCCGGACCTAATGATAAAATCTCATTGAGTCCATCCACATCAAGTTCTGCTTTTATACCCGGAAAGCAAAAGCAGCCTTTTGGCTCCGAGGAAAAAACAATCGTTCCATTTATCATGGTATAAAAAAGTGGTTTTACGCCGAATGAATCCCGGAATAAAGTCAGTGTATTGTGCCTTTCATCATAAATGGCAAAGGCAAAAATACCGTCGACTTTTTTTACAAAATCGGCGCCAAAGGTTAAATATGATAATAATAAGATTTCTGTGTCAGAATTCGTTTTTGGAAAAACCTGATGGTTTGCCAAGTCATTTTTTAACTCTTTCATATTGTAAATTTCACCATTATATACAATATGATAAGGATAGCCATCCAGTTCTCTTGTCATAGGCTGGTGGCCACCTGCCAAATCAATGATGGAAAGTCTTGTGTGTGCCAGTCCACAGTGTGGTGTCAGCAGACTGTCATTATCGTCAGGACCGCGGTGGGCAAGACAGTGTTTCATTTCATCTAAAATATGCAAAAAAGAATCCCGCTGCCCGGTAAAATCGGCCGTGGGGTCATAAAAGCCGGATATGCTGCACATAGTAACCTCCTTTTGCAAAGAAATAATTCCATATGATATACTGTATGCAAAAAAAGGGGGAAACATGTATGGGAAAAAGATTACTTCCTCCCCTTAATGTGTACTTCAGGAATTGCAAGGTTGTCATAGTCAACAGAGGCATTCGAGGAGACTGCATTTGTGCTGTCAGAGGCCTCATGTGTATGCACCTCCGGAATGGCTACATTATCATAAGTCAAATCGTAATTTTTTCTGTTTTTCTGAGGATTGTTTATTGTAATATATTTTTTCTTTTTAAAAAACATAAGTAAACCTCCTTATATAATGTTGATAAAAAATGTAATAACCAAACTGTTGATAAAATCGGCAAACAGACTTCCCACCAGTGGAATCAGCAGATAAGCTTTTACCGATGGCACAAAGCGGTCGCATAAGGCCTGCATATTTGCCATGGCATTTGGGGTTGCGCCCATACCAAATCCACAAGTACCGGCAGCGAGAACTGCGGCATCGTAGTCATGCCCCATGATACGGAATATAACAAAGTAAGTAAATACGCCGATGAGAAGTGTCTGCGCAGCAAGCAAAATGACAAGCGGAAGTGCCAGAGAAGCTAACTCCCATAACTTCAAAGTAATCATTGCCATTCCCAAAAACAAGGATAATGAAATTCCGCCAAAGTCATTGATTTCACCCATATGAATGGTTGTAAAATTTGTATACTCAGCGATATTTCGGATTAATGCTGCGGCAAGCATGGCACCAATATAAATCGGAAAAGTAAGTCCGGTTTTGGTAAGCAGCCAGGAAAAAATGGTTCCCAGACCGATTGCTAAAATCAACTGGAAAACGGCGGTTGCATACATGTTTGTGTGGCGTTTGTGCTTTTCTTCATCTTCAATTAAAAGACTGTCATCTTCGGTGGCAACGGTATCCATTAAATTTCTTTTTTCAATGAGGCGCTTGCCGATTGGACCGCCGATTAAACTTCCCATAATTAATCCAAAGGTTGCGGCAGCCGTACAAATTGTGGTTGCACCCTGAATATTAAAATCCTCCAAAACCGGTCCAAAGGCACCGGCAGTACCGTGGCCTCCGACCATTGGAATTGATCCGGTACACATACCGACAAGCGGATTTAATTGCAGCAGTTTGGAAAGACCAACTGCAAGCAGGTTTTGTGAAACAATTAAGGTGATGACTAAGAAGAGGAAAATAATCATTGATTTTCCGCCACTTTTTAATACTTTCAGATTTGCCTGAAATCCAACCGAAGTAAAGAAAAAAACCATACATACTTCGCGCAGGGTGTCATCAAAGGTAAAATCAGCAAGTCCGGTCGAGTAACCGATGCAGGTTAAGATGGCAAACAACAAACCACCGATAACAGGTGCCGGAATACAGAATTTTTCCAAAAAATGAATGTGTTTTTTTAAGAAACTTCCAAGTAAAAGTACCAAAACGGCAAGTGCCAGTGTCTGGTACATATCAAATTCAATGTTCATAGTAATCCTTCCTATTTGCTATTTTGTCGAAACGGTAATTTTCTTCTCTTTGTAATAAGAGGCGGCTCCTTTATGAAAAGGAAGTGTAATATCTTTTGTAGCAGATGTTTCGTTTAAGGCCAAATTTAGGGATGTTGCATACTGTAAATCTTTATTATGCTCAAATAAGGCTTTTGTAATTATATTAACGGTGTCCTCGGATAAATCATCCGATGCTAAAAGAATAGATTTCACTCCTATGGTTGTTACTTCTTTATCCTGTCCGGTATAAGTGTTAGCCGGAATGGTATAATGGATATATGAAGGAGAGGATGCCATTAGTTTTTTTAAGCATGTCTTATTTAGGCTGAGAAGCCGGATTGGACACTCCTTTGCCAGTTCCTCGATAATCGTTGTCTTGGTACCTGCAGTACAAAAAAAGGCATCAATTTCATGATTGGAAAGCTGGTTGGCGGCCTGTGTATAATCATAATTTTCTGTCTGAACCAGACGGGAGGTTAATCCTGTTGCTGCAAGAATTTCTTTTGCATTTCGCTCTGTGCCGGATTCCGAGGCACCGATACTGATATGTTTTCCCTGCAAATCATCGAGTGAATAAATGGATGAGTCTGCACGGACAACAATCTGGCAGGCTTCTGTATAGAGACCGGCAATGGCACTGTAGTCTTTACAGATGTTACCATCAAATGCACCGGTTCCCTCATAGGCATCCTGAATTAAATCAGCCTGTGCAATCGCTAAATCGATATAGTGATTGGACAGCAATCGGATATTAGCGGTGGAACCTGCGGTGTTTTTAACTTCATAAGAATAATTTTCGTTCTCTTTACTAAGAATTCCGGTGAAACTATTGGCGAACGTATAATACATACCGCCAACGCCGGCAGCCCCAAAACGAATGTTTCCCGTATCACTGGAACAGCCGTTTAGCAGCACTAACAATAAACTAAGCAGAATGCATAATATTTTTTTCATGTGATGTTATTTCCTTTCTTTTGTAGGTATAATTTATTTTACATGATATTTGAGAAATTGCAAGAAATCCATTTTTTTGCCGTTTTTTGCTTAGAAAAATCTGATTTTTCGTAAGGATATACCGTTTGTTCCTTTTCAAAAAACTTAAATATATGTATAATTATATCGTTATTTTTCACAGAATGCGGTATATTATTGAGGAGGAATCAAGATGCGAAAAGCGCATATGGTTGGGGGAGGAGTAAAAAAGGACAAATTGACGGAAAACGAGTATTTGATTTATACGCTGGCAGTTCTGCCGGAACTGGTCTTTTGCCACGGCTTTGGCATATTGAAAAATATATATGAGGGAACTTTTGATGAAGCAGATTTAGGAAACGAGCAGATACCGGAGTGGTATCAGTCGAAAATCAGACTGGAAACACTTAGTGGCGAGTTCTTCCGAGATTTGCTTTTTGTATTTTATCTGGTGGATGATTTTGAGTATATATGCAATCGGCTGTTTTTTTATATAAAAGCACAGTCTTGTCCGGAGCAAAAACGAATGAACATGCTGTTACAGTATTATGGAGTCCGCTATCTGCTGGAGCAGAAAATGCCGTGGGAGATTGAGAGCCGTTTATGGGAAATAGCGGGAGAAAAACGAGATGTAGAAGATATTATCTTTATTTATCAGAGAGACGCAGAAACAATGGCGGAATGTGTAAGGCGTTATGAGGCACGGTATGCATGCTTTGGACAAGAGTTCACAAAACTTTCACAAAGAAATTAGCACTCACCACTTGACAGTGCTAACAATAAGTGTTATATTACAACTAGAACAAAGGAAAGGGGTTCTTAGGAAAGAAAAAATCAAATGGTAACATGTTAATTGAAACAGTTTAGTTTGATGAAGAAAAGGAGAGATGACTTATGTTAGCACCTAGTATTTTTGGAGAAAATTTATTTGATGACTTTTTTGGGGGATTCCCATTTTATGATGACAGAGATTTTAGAAGAGCTGAGAAAAAGCTTTATGGTAAAAATGCCGGTCATTTGATGAAAACCGATATTCGCGAAACCGATGAAGGTTACGAGATTATGATTGATTTGCCGGGATTTAAAAAAGAAGAAGTAAAAGCCTCATTAGAGGATGGTTATCTTACTTTGAGTGCCGCAAAGGGCTTGGATAAGAGCGAAGAGAAAAAAGAAGGACATTATATCCGCAAAGAGCGTTATGAGGGTGCCTGCCAGAGAAGCTTTTATGTTGGTACAGATGTGACAGAAGAAGATATCAAGGCAGAGTTTAAGCATGGTATTTTGAAATTGTTTGTTCCAAAGAAAGAGCATAAAGATGCCGTGGAGCAGAAAAAATACATTGCCATTGAAGGATGATAAGTTTTGACTTATCTGAAAAAAAAGAGCCGTACCGGCAAGTGGTTTGAACTGCTTCCCGTCAAGTAGACAATTGAAAAAATATAAATTTTTCCTGC
>NZ_QUDR01000003.1 GCF_003477605.1 Clostridium sp. AF37-5 | reverse complement strand
CGCTCGTTTCTGATTCGAAACCGAGCGGAGGTAGAGCCTATGTTGTTATCAGAAGGTACGGTGGAAGAATACGTGGATAGTATGAACGAAGTCAAGGAGCAGGAAATTGAGCGACTGAAAAGAGAACTGTCGAGAGTAACTCAGGAAAAAGATGAGGCATTATCAAAAAGAGATCGTGAAATCGCTCGATTAAAAGCTTTACTTGCATCAAAAGAAAACAACTAATTAGCACAGCAGGAGAAGTTATCATCTAGAGAGAACACAGGAGGTGTCCTCTTGAACTAAAATGAAAGCAAGAAATTCCAAAACGATTGAAACTATATTTGCAAAGCAAATATCCTGTTTCAATTGATTGGAATTTCTTGCTAGACATTATTAGACCGGCAGTGATATAATATTTTATGTTATTTTAACTTAATAATTAAGAAAAGAGGAAATAGGATTATGGAGATTACATTTTGTCCGAATTGTGGTCATCAAAACCAGCCGGGTTCGCGATTCTGTGAAGAGTGTGGCTGTGATTTGATTCAGGCGGCAGCGCAGCAAGAAGCGCAGATGGCGCAGCAAATGCAGCAACAGAACCAAGCGCAGGCGAAGCAACAAGTGCAGGCGCAACAGGAAGCGCAGGCACAGCAAAGAGTACAGGCAGCCAAACAGAACATGGCAGCACAAACATCTTTCAATAAGTCACAGAAACCGCAAAAGCAAAAGAAAAGTCATCTTGGATTAATTCTTGGAATAACAATCCCGGTGATTTTGATTGGCATTGCTGTTATTCTAATTCTTACTGGTGTAATTAAACTGCCATTTATGGATTCCGGTAAAAAATTAGAGGGAACATGGTATGAGTTTGCTGCCACAACGCCGGAAGACGGGCTGCGGTCTCTGCATGATCTCGCTGTTTTGCAGGATAAAGAAGCGGATGATATCAGGTTGACAATGACGATTAATGCGGATGGTTCCGGTCAGATGATTGGAGGCGGAGAAGGCAGTAAAGTATTAAATTGGACGGAGTCGAATGACCGTTATACCATTACTTGCGATGGCATGATTTATACAGGAAATTTTGAGACAGATGACCAGTTTGTGATGACAGGAAGCGATGATGTGAAATTGCATTTTAGTCAAAACATTTCTCATCAGATTCCGAACCAGATTGAAGTAACACCTTCGCCAAGTCCATCGCCTACGCCTACACCGACACAGGATTCTTTCTGGGGTACAGAACCGACAGAAGCACCATCTGATGTTGGAGACAGTGAAGAGTTTGAAGACTTTGATGATGCGGATGAGGACATTGAGGATGATGATACTGCGATTGATGATGATACTTACATATTTCCAAACAGTGATACTGAGTATTTAACAAAAAGTGATTTAAGCGGTATGAGTAAATCCGAAATCAATCTTGCAAAAAATGAATTATATGCAAGACATGGACGCAAATTCAAATCCAAGGAACTTCAGGAATATTTTGAAAGCAAAGACTGGTATGTTCCAAAATATTCTCCGAAACAGTGGGATAAAAAAGGCGATACCTTTTTCTTTAATAAGTATGAAATTAAGAACCGTGACTTGTTGAAGAAATACGAAAACAAATAAATCCATAGGGGGCAGAATTAATGAAAGAAATTGCATGTGATGTTTTATTTGAAAAAGGACATACAATTGCAGAAAAAATTTTTGAGGGAGTGACCTATCCGTATGAGGTGCTTCCAAAGATTAGTGAGTTTATTTTAGAACTTGGAAAAACATTGCCGGCAGATAAGTTTGAGTGCAGAGAGGATAATATCTGGATTGCGAAATCTGCTAGTGTTGCACCGTCTGCATACATTCATGGTCCGGCGATTATTGATGAAGAGGCGGAAATCCGTCACTGTGCATTTATCCGAGGAAATGCCATTGTTGGAAAAGGCGCAGTTGTTGGAAATTCAACCGAGTTGAAAAACGTCATCTTATTTGATAAGGTTCAGGTTCCTCATTATAACTATGTAGGAGATTCGGTTTTGGGATTTAAGTCCCATATGGGAGCCGGCTCCATTACATCCAATGTAAAATCGGACAAAACTTTGGTTGTAATTAAATCCGGTGAGGAAAAAATTGAAACCGGTCTGAAAAAAATGGGAGCGATTTTGGGAGACTGTGTGGAAGTTGGATGTGGCAGTATTTTAAATCCGGGTTCTATTATCGGAGCAAACAGCAATGTATATCCATTGTCCAGTGTTCGAGGAGTGATACCGGCTGGCAGCATTTACAAAAAACAGGGCGAAGTCGTCTCGAAACATTGACAAAGATGTCGAAATATTGTATGCTTTTTAAGTATAGGAACAAAATTCTGAAAGGAGTTATGACATGATTTATTCACAAGAAGTAGAAAACATGTGCCCAGTTGCTCAGGGTGTGAACCATGGTTGTGCACCGATTCCAGAAGAAGCAAAATGGGTAAAGGCAAAAGAAGTTAAAGATATCTCCGGTTTGACACATGGTGTAGGCTGGTGTGCACCTCAGCAGGGAGCATGCAAACTTACATTGAATGTAAAAGAGGGTATTATTCAGGAAGCTTTGGTTGAGACTATCGGATGTTCCGGTATGACTCATTCCGCAGCTATGGCATCTGAGATTCTTCCGGGAAGAACGGTTATGGAAGCTTTGAATACTGACCTTGTATGTGACGCTATCAACACTGCTATGAGAGAGTTGTTCTTGCAGATTGTATATGGTAGAACACAGAGTGCATTCTCAGAAGATGGTTTGCCAATTGGTGCTGGTTTGGAAGACCTTGGTAAAGGACTTCGTTCTCAGGTTGGTACGATGTATGGTACATTGAAAAAAGGTCCTCGTTACTTAGAGATGGCAGAAGGTTATGTTACCGGAATCGCTCTCGATGAGGAAGACATGATTATTGGTTACAAATTTGTAAGTCTTGGTAAAATGACAGATTTCATCAAAAAAGGTGATGACCCAAATACTGCTTACGAGAAAGCTTGCGGACAGTATGGCCGTGTAGATGATGCAGTTAAAATCATCGACCCTAGAACAGATGAAGTTCTTAAATAAATAGAGGAGGATAGAATAATGGCTTTATTTGAATCATATGAAAGAAGAATTGATAAAATCAATGGCGTATTAGCTGAGTATGGTATCTCCTCTATCGAAGAAGCAGAGAAGATTACGAAAGACGCTGGTTTGAATGTATATGACCAGATTAAAGGTATTCAGCCGATTTGTTTTGAAAACGCATGCTGGGCATATACAGTAGGTGCTGCAATTGCAATCAAAAAAGGATGCAAGAGAGCAGCAGATGCAGCAGCAGCAATTGGTATCGGACTTCAGGCATTTTGTATTCCTGGTTCCGTTGCTGATACACGTAAAGTAGGTCTTGGACATGGTAACCTTGGCAAGATGCTTTTGGAAGAAGAGACTGAGTGTTTCTGTTTCCTTGCAGGACATGAGTCCTTTGCAGCAGCAGAAGGTGCTATCGGTATTGCTGAGAAAGCAAACAAAGTTCGTAAAAAACCACTTCGTGTTATCTTGAATGGTCTTGGAAAAGACGCTGCACAGATTATTTCTCGTATTAACGGATTTACATTTGTTGAGACAGAGTATGATCCATATAAGAACGAAGTAAAAGAAGTATTCCGTAAATCTTATTCGGAAGGTCTTCGTGCTAAAGTTAACTGCTATGGTGCAAATGACGTTCAGGAAGGTGTTGCAATCATGCACAAAGAGGGCGTAGACGTATCGATTACCGGTAACTCCACAAACCCTACTCGTTTCCAGCATCCGGTTGCAGGAACATACAAGAAAGAGTGTATTGAACAGGGCAAGAAGTACTTCTCCGTAGCATCCGGTGGTGGTACAGGACGTACACTTCACCCAGATAACATGGCAGCCGGTCCTGCTTCTTATGGTATGACGGATACATTGGGACGTATGCACAGTGACGCACAGTTCGCCGGTTCTTCTTCTGTACCTGCTCACGTAGAAATGATGGGACTTATCGGTGCAGGCAACAACCCAATGGTTGGTATGACAGTAGCCGTTGCCGTTTCCATCCAGGAAGCAGCAGAAGCTGGTAAATTCTAATTCTGGAAATATTATTTTAAGATAATAAATTATAGTGAGAGGAACTTGTCAATTTGTTTTGACAAGTTCCTCTCATTTACTTTAACAAATTTACAGACAAAAGTTTGTAAGTTATTTCTAAAATTCATATCATTAGCGTTCCAGTAATTTAACAGAATCCGGTTATCTTCACGTGGGTTTTGAGTGCGTCAGCAGGAGGTACTGGTAGTTTCAGTACCCCTGCTGCTACGCATCTCAACAAGCGGGAGCGCCCACGAGAAGGTAACCGGATTCTGTTAAATTACGGAAATACATAATATTAATTTAGAAAACAACTTACTTCTTTAACTTCCTTATCTTCCCGGAAGCAATTTCCTTCCACAAAGTAGGATGGAACAGAAGGAGAAGCGGGAATAACTCCAATCGTCCGGCAAGCATATCAAACATCAGGACAAATTTGGAAAATCCGCTAAACAATCCGAAGTTTTGGGTAGGGCCGACTAGTTCAAGACCGGGACCAATATTATTAATTGTAGCTGCCACGGCAGTAAAGTTCGTAATTAAGTCATTGCCATCAAAGGAAATTGCAAACACAGAAAACGCGAACAGAATCATAAAGGTAATAAAATACACATTTGTAGCACGAACTACTTCATGTTCTACAGTCTTATGTTCAAAATTAATCTTTTTAATGCTCTTAGGATGAATATAGGAATTCAGTTCTTTTTTCACGGTTTTGCAAAGAATGACAAAACGTGACACCTTGATTCCGCCTCCGGTACTGCCTGCACAAGCACCGACAAACATCAAGAGAATTAATATCGTTTTACATGTCTGTGACCATAGGTTAAAATCAATGGTTGAATAACCGGTTGTTGTAATGATGGATGCCACCTGGAAAGAAGCGTGGCGCAGTGCATCAAAAATACCGGCAGAGGTATGGAGAATCTGCATAGTGATAATTGCGATGGAAGCGAAGATGATTAAAAAGTAATATCTGACTTCTTCCATGCGGAATGCCTTTTTAAATTTACGGTATAAAATCAGGTAAAAGGCATTAAAATTCACACCAAACAAAATCATAAAAATAGTAACAACCCATTGTAAATAAGCCGAATAACTGCCCATACTGTCATTTTTAATTCCAAAACCACCGGTCCCTGCTGTACCAAAACTGATGGTGAGGGAATCAAATAAAGGCATGTTACCAAGGAGAAGTAAAACAATCTCAATGATGGTGAGTGTCAAATAAATAACATAAAGAATCCGGGCAGTTGAACGGACTTTTGGTACCAGTTTTTCCACAGATGGTCCCGGGCTTTCTGCGCGCATCAGATTTATATGCGAACCGCCGCTCAGTGGAATGACAGCAAGCAAAAAGACCAGAACACCCATGCCGCCAACCCAATGTGTGAAACTGCGCCAGAAAAGCGAGCAGTGGGAAAGTGTTTCCACATTATTTAAAACACTGGCTCCGGTTGTTGTGAAACCGGAAATGGTTTCAAATAAAGCATCCGGTACGGATGTGATTTCACCGGTCAGTAAAAATGGAATGGAACCAAAAAAACTGAGTACAATCCAGCTTAAGGATGTGGCAACACAGCCTTCTTTTAAATAAAAAACATGATTTTTCGGTTTCCGAAAAGAGAGGAGTACACCAAGGAAGATGCACAGAGCGGAAACAGAAAGATAACATAACCCCTCCGGTTCGCGGTAAATAGCAGCTACAATGGAAGGAATCAGTAAAAGTGCTGCCTCAATCTTTAAAATGTATCCGACAATATAGCGGATAATTGATGTATTCATAATTCATTAACTCCTTATAATATCCTGTATATTATCTAAACCGGTATGGGTTGTAACAATCATAACGGTGTCACCAACTTCAATGGTGTCCAAACCACTTGGAATTTGAACCTTGCCGTTTCGATAGATAAAAGAAACCAGCAAATCATTTTTTAACATCAAATCTTTCAGTGGAATACCGGTAACAGAAGATGGTTCATCAACACGAAATTCAATGGCTTCTGCGCGGTTATCAAACATATGATATAAAGTTTCAATATTACTGTTTGTCGAATTCTTTTTCGCACGTACATAGGCAATAATCGCTTCGGATGTAATGTAACGTGGATATATTACACTTCCCAAATCCAGCTTACTAATTACATTTTTAAAAGTGCTTCGATTGATTTTAGTTATCAATTTTGCATTGGAAACTTGTTTTGCATGGAGTGTCAGCATAATATTTTCCTCATCAATACCAGTCAGTGGAATAAATGCCTGTGCATATTCAATTCCCTCTTCACGTAAAACTTCCTCATCCGTGCCGTCTCCATTAATAATAATTGCTTCCGGCAGTAAAATACTTAATTCCTCGCAGCGTTCCTTGTTCTGTTCAATGATTTTTACATCAATTCCCATGGCGATTAACTGTTTGGCTAAATAGTAAGAAGCTTTTCCACCACCGACAATCATAGCATCTTTTACCTGTTTGGTTTTAAAGCCGATTTTTTTCAGAAAACTACGGATATGGCGTCTTGGAGCAACAAAAGAAACAATATCGTTCTTTGCCATTTGGAAATTACCGCCTGGGATATAAACTTCACCTTCACGTTCGATGGCGCAGATAAGAATTTCATTTGTAATACTTTTTCCTAAGGTGGCAATTGTCATTCCGTCTAATAGATTTCCTTCCGGAATTTTAAATTTTACAATTTCTGCCTGACCATGAGCAAAAGAGTTTACTTCTAACGCTGTTGGCAGATAAAGAATACGGGCTGTCTCAAGGGAAGCTTCTAATTCTGGATTAATAATCATGGTGAGACCAAGTTTTTCTCTTAGGTATCCGGCTTCTTTGCTGTAATCCGGTGTGCGGACACGGGCAATCGCAGCACAGTCACCGACTTGTTTGGCAACGGTACAGCATAACAGGTTTAATTCATCAGAAGCTGTTACCGCAATAATTAAATCAGCGTTTTCAATTCCGGCCTCCATCTGTACACTATAACTGGCACCATTTCCGACCAGCCCCATAATATCATATAGATTGGACATTTCCTGAACCTTCGCTGCATTTTTATCAATAATGGTAATGTCATGGCCTTCTTTGCTTAATTGCTCGATTAGGGTCATTCCCACTTTTCCACATCCAACAATAATAATATTCAGGCCATTTTTTGATTGCATCTTATTACTGATTTTCATAATAATCTATACCTCCAAAAGTCTGTATCTATTATAGCACGAACGAAAAAAAATACAACCATAGGAATTTGAACGTAAATGTCACATTTTAACATGGTATTGTCACAAAAAAATATAGAAAAAATAGAGAAAAAATAGTACGATAGAAAAAAAATAGGAGGATTGTATACATGAACTTAAAGAAACCGCCGATGGGCTGGAATAGTTATGATTATTATGACACAACCGTAAATGAGGAGCAGGTTCGGGGAAACGCTGATTATATGGCGGCTCACTTAAAGGAATATGGATGGGAATATGTAGTTGTTGATATTGCCTGGTATTCCTATGAGGCCGGCGAGCAGAGAGAGCGCTTTCAGTATGTTCCGTTCTGCCATGTGGAGATGGATGAATATAGTCGTTTACTGCCATGTGTTAAACGCTTTCCATCCTCTGCCGATGGCAAAGGTTTTGGCCCATTGGCGGATTATGTGCACGGGCTTGGACTGAAATTCGGAATTCATATTATGAGAGGAATTCCACGTCAGGCAGCATATCAAAGGACAAAAATTCTTGGCACCGATAAAACAGCAAATGAAATTGCAGACGCTTATTCGATTTGTGGATGGAATCCCGATATGTATGGCGTAACACCGGGTGTTGAGGGGGCGCAGGAGTATTATGATTCCATTGTTTCTCTTTATGCGGACTGGGGAGTTGATTTTATTAAATGTGACGACATCTGTCGTATGGATGCAGATTCCTCCAAAGAGGAGATTAAAATGCTTCATCGGGCGATTGAAAAATGTGGCAGAGATATTGTATTAAGTTTGTCACCGGGACCGGCACTTGTAGAGGAAAATGAGTTTTATCATGAAAATGCAAATATGTGGCGCATTACCGATGATTTGTGGGATAATTGGGAATCGCTTCGCGATATGTTTGACCGTTGTCACAACTGGCAGGGGCTGACCAGAGAAGGTGGATATCCGGACTGCGATATGCTTCCGTTTGGAATGATTGGAAAGGGTTTTGGCGATGAAAGAAAGTCAGCACTTACCTATGATGAGCAGAAGACAATGATGACACTTTGGTGTATATTCCAGTCACCGCTTATGCTCGGGGCAGAATTAACCAAATTGGATGAAGAAACATTATCGCTGTTATGCAACCAAAAGGTACTTGCATTGTTTGAACTACCGGCAGGACAGGCAAAAGAGATAATTAGAGATGATACGGTGATTGTATGGAAAACAGGAGATTATGCGGCCATTTTCAATGTATCCGGTTTTGACTGCATGGTAAATATCAGTGAATTACTTGAGATTCAGGAAAAAGAATTTGCAAATGACTTATGGACAGGAGAAAAAATCCAAACAAATCAAAAGACAGCAATTTCTGCACATGGCTGCGTTCTTTTGGAAATTTAGTATTAAAAAAGCAAGTCTGCTTATGAGGCTTGCTTTTTTGTTATCTTGATTATCTTGCTGTTGTAAACCAAGTGTAAGTGTTCTTACCGGTCTGAATACGGTAAGTATATGGGGCAAATCCTTTATTTACCAAGACTGCTTTGCCACAAGTTATTGTGTTGCCCGGAGACAACAGCACCTGACCTAAATCATCGACATCTTCAAAGAAGAATCCCCAATCTAAGTTTGTCATCTGTTTTGTAGAGTTTGCTCCGAAGATATTGTAGTAGTAATTAAAAACATCTTTTGCCTTAATTGTCTGTGTACCCGAATGATAGGTAATCTTAAAACGGAAATATAAATATTCCTCATTTGCTTTTGGCACTAAATTAGATGAATTCTTTTTTGCTAATTTAGCGGATTCGGCACCGGAAGCAAAGGACTCTAACTGCATGGAAATTTTTCCGATTTTTTTGCCTTCCTCATAGAAGGTAAAGGAATTGTTGTTATAAGCGGACTTTGGACTTGCCTTTGTTCCTTTTCCAAGTGATCGGTTTTTTACTGTCAGCCGGCAAATTAGCTTTTTGCTGCCAATTTTTGCTGTGATTTTAGCCTTTCCCGCTTTTTTTGCAACTACTTTTCCTTTGGAAGAAACGGTTGCAACGGATTTTTTACCGGAAGTCCATTTTACCTTGCCGGAAGCTTTTTTTACTTTTAATGTGTAATTACTTCCAATGTAAAGTGTTAATTTGGATTTATTTAACTTTGGTGCCGCTGCTTTTGCAGTCGAGACATCAGTCAATGTGCCGAGCAGTAAAACGGCGGTTAGTATTTTAGCCATCTGTTTTCTCATTTTGTGTCCCTCCTTGACTTAATTATCTGTATTCTACACCATAAATGTGGAAAAGACAAGGCGGATAGGAACTTTTTGTGGCAAAATATGTGTAATTATGCTAAGATAGGGATAGATTTGTGGTAGGAAAGGAAAGAATTACAATTATGTCAGTTATTGGAAAAGATCATATAAGAAATTTTTGTATTGTAGCACATATTGACCATGGAAAATCAACGCTTGCCGACCGTATTATTGAACGGACCGGACTGCTTACAAGCCGTGAGATGCAGGCACAGGTGCTTGACAACATGGAATTGGAACGTGAACGTGGAATTACGATTAAATCACAGGCAGTTCGTCTGGCGTACACGGCAAAAAACGGTGAAGAATATTTGTTTAACCTGATTGATACACCGGGACACGTGGATTTCAATTATGAGGTATCAAGAAGTCTGGCGGCGTGTGAGGGCGCCATTTTGATTGTCGATGCGGCACAGGGAATTGAGGCACAGACGTTAGCAAACTGTTATCTGGCAATTGACCATGATTTGGAAATTATGCCGGTTATCAATAAAATTGATTTGCCGAGTGCTGACCCGGACCGTGTAAAAAATGAAATTGAGGATGTCATTGGAATTGAGGCACAGGATGCCCCATTGATTTCCGCAAAATTAGGAACGAACATTGAAGAAGTGTTGGAGCAGATTGTGAAAAAAATACCGGCACCGCAGGGTGATGATACAGCACCGCTTAAGGCTTTAGTTTTTGATTCTGTTTATGATTCCTATAAAGGGGTTATTATTTTCTGTCGCTTATTTGACGGTATCGTGAAAAAGGGAACGAAAATTCACATGATGGCGACCGGTTTGGAAGAAGAAGTGGTTGAAGTGGGTACTTTTGGTGCCGGTCAGTTTATTCCCTGCGAAGAATTGACCGCGGGCATGGTTGGCTATATTACTGCCAGTTTGAAAAATGTAGAGGGAACACGTGTCGGTGATACCGTAACAGATGCTGAAAATCCATGCAAAGAGGCACTGCCGGGATATAAAAAAGTAATGCCGATGGTTTACTGTGGTCTTTATCCGGCCGATGGTGCCAAATATCAGGATTTGCGCGATGCACTGGAGAAATTGCAGTTAAATGATGCTTCGTTACAGTTTGAGGCAGAGACTTCGGTTGCCCTTGGATTTGGTTTCCGCTGTGGATTTTTAGGACTTTTACATTTGGAAGTTATTCAGGAGCGTTTAGAGAGAGAATATAATCTGGATTTGGTTACGACAGCACCGGGCGTTGTTTACCATGTCTATAAAACAAATGGGGAAATGGTCGAAGTGACGAATCCTTCAAATCTCCCGGATCCATCCGAAATTGAGCATATGGAAGAACCGGTTGTGGATGCAGAGATTATGGTGACGACAGAATTTGTGGGAGCCATTATGAAACTTTGTCAGGAAAGACGTGGTGTCTATCAGGGCATGGAATATATGGAAGAGACACGTGCACTTTTGAAATACACACTGCCGTTGAATGAGATTATTTACGACTTTTTTGATTCGTTGAAATCGCGTTCCCGTGGTTACGCTTCCTTTGATTATGAGATGAAGGGCTATGAGACAGCAAGTCTTGTGAAGTTAAACATTTTGATTAACAAAGAGGAAGTCGATGCGCTGTCCTTTATTGTGCATGAAAGTTCTGCTTATGAGCGTGGAAGAAAGATGTGCCAGAAATTGAAAAATGAAATTCCGAGACATCTTTTTGAAATTCCGATTCAGGCAGCCATTGGAAATAAAGTAATTGCCCGTGAAACGGTTAAGGCAGTGCGCAAAGACGTCCTTGCCAAATGTTATGGCGGCGACATTTCACGAAAGAGAAAACTTCTTGAAAAGCAGAAGGAAGGAAAGAAGAGAATGCGCCAGATTGGCAATGTAGAAATTCCGCAGAAGGCATTTATGAGTGTTTTGAAACTGGATGAGGAAGAATAAATGAGTACATTTGGCTTGTATCTTCACATTCCGTTTTGCGTGAAAAAGTGTAATTACTGTGATTTCCTTTCATTTCCTGCCAAAGAAGCGCTGAAAGATGAGTATGTAAAAGCACTTGCTATGGAAATGCGGCTTTGGAAAGATAAGGTGTCAAATGATGTGGTAGATACCATTTTTATCGGTGGAGGAACGCCATCTCTGCTTACGGAGGGGCAGTTTGATGTTTTACAGAATGAAATGGTAAAATCATTTCATTTATCTGATAAAATGGAATATACCATCGAATGTAACCCAGGTACGGTAGACGCTGAAAAACTGAAAAATTATAAAAAGGCTGGCGTAAATCGGATTAGTTTTGGACTTCAGTCGACGATTTCTTCTGAGCTTGCTTGTCTTGGCAGAATTCACAGCTATGACGATTTTTTGGTGAGTTTTCATCAAGCAAGAGAATGTGGATTTGCTAACATCAATGTGGATTTAATGTCGGCAATTCCTGAGCAGACTGTAGCAGGATACGAGCAGACATTGACACGTGTGTGTGAACTTGCACCGGAGCATATTTCTTCGTACAGCCTGATTTTGGAAGAGGGAACTCCGTTTTACGAAAAGTATGGGGAATGTCCGCCTGTTTCGGAAGAAGAGGACAGGCAGATGTATGAACTGACGAAAGAGAGGCTCTCGGATTTTGGGTATCACCGCTATGAGATATCCAATTATGCCAAAGCAGGAAAAGAGTGTGATCACAACAAAAAATACTGGAAACGTTTTCCTTATCTTGGACTTGGATTAGGAGCGTCATCGTGCATGGAGAATGTGCGGTTTTCCAATGAGCAAAATTTTAAGACTTATGGGCAAAAAATAAAGAATGGGAAATTGCCGGTTGTTGAAAAAGAGGAATTAACAAAGGAAGACTGCATGGCAGAGTTTATGTATCTGGGACTTCGGATGATGGAAGGTGTATCGAGAAAAATGTTTTATCAGAATTTTTTAGTGCCGATGGAAACTTATTATCAAAGTTCCTTAGAAAAGTGCATTCGTGAAGGATTGATAAAGGAAAATGGTGACAGGTATTGCCTGACTGATTTTGGAATTGATGTCAGCAACCGTGTATTTGCAGAGTTTATATAACAAGGAGGGGTTATTATGGAACAAAAAGTAAGAGAGTGTGTAAAACAGATTCGCAAAATTACAGACTTTGAGCCACAGGTCGCTTTGATTTTGGGAAGCGGACTTGGAGCATTAGCGGATGAGATTGAATGCGTGGCATCCATTGATTACCACGAGATTCCGGGATTTCCGGTTTCTACTGTGGCAGGACATAATGGACGGTTTGTTTTTGGATTAATTGGAGACACGAAAGTTGTCATTATGCAGGGGCGCGTTCATTACTATGAAGGTTATTCGATGGAGGATGTTGTTTTGCCGGTTCGTGTGATGTGTTTACTGGGAGCGAAAATCTTGTTTTTAACAAATGCAGCCGGAGGAATCAGTGAGAAGGTGGAGGCAGGAGATTTGATGATGCTGACTGACCAGATTAGTTCCTTTGTGCCATCTCCATTGATTGGAAAAAACGTAGATTCATTTGGCGTGCGTTTTCCGTCCATGGATACAATTTATGATTTGGAGCTACGGAAGATTCTCACAAAAGAAGCAAAAGTTAATGATATTGTTTTAAAGGAAGGTGTTTATCTTCAGACAACGGGACCTGCGTATGAATCACCGGCAGAGGTGAAAATGTTTGGTATGTTTGGTGCTGATGCCGTGGGAATGAGCACGGCGGTAGAGGCAATTGTCGGCAGACATATGGGAATGCGCGTATGCGGTGTCTCTTGTATTTCGAATATGGCGGGAGGAACAGCAGCAAATCCATTGAGTCATGAGGAGGTAAAAGAAGTGGCTGACCGTGTGGCACCGAAGTTTAAAACGCTTGTGAAATCAGCCATTGAAAGGATGTGTTAGGATGTCTTCCATACGATTATATCATGCGAAAATTCTTACGATGGAAGAAGATGCGGAAGTCTTTGATGGAGAAGTACACATTGATGGAAACCGTATTTCTTATGTGGGGGAAAATAATTCGGAGCTTAATAAAAGAAAATTTACACGGGAAATTGACTGCGAAGGAAATCTTTTAATGCCTGGTTTTAAAAATGCCCACACACATTCTGCCATGACATTTCTTCGATCCTATGCGGATGATCTGCCATTACAGAACTGGTTAAATGACAGGGTGTTTCCAATGGAAGCAAAACTGCAGAAAGGGGATATTGAAATCTTATCCAAGGTGGCAGTTTTAGAATATCTGACAAGTGGAATTACCTCAAATTTTGATATGTATGTGGATAATTATCAGCATGCCAAAACATCGGTTCAAATGGGATTTCGTACAGTTTTTTGTGGCGAACTAAATAATTTTACCGGTTCGCTTGCACGCATAAGGGAGGAATATGAAACGCTGAACAAGGGGGATGAACTGGTGTCATTTCGCCTTGGTGTTCATGCTGAATATACAACAAGCCGCGAATTGTTAGAGGGCATGGCAGAACTTGCTCATGAATACAAACAGCCGGTGTATCTGCATCTGGCAGAGACCAAAAAAGAAGTGGAAGAATGTAAAATGCGTTATGGTATGTCACCGGTCCAGTTTTTGGATTCAATTGGTTTATTTGACTATGGCGGTGGTGGTTTCCACGGTGTCTGGATGGATGAAACAGACCGGAATATTTGCAGGGAGAAAAAGGTGTCGATTGTTACGAATCCTTCATCCAATGCAAAACTTGCGAGTGGAATTGCGGATTTACCTGCTTTAAAAAAGGCGGGAATTAACCTGGCGATTGGCACGGATGGACCGGCGAGCAATAATGCGCTTGACATGTTCCGGGAAATGTATTTAGCAGCAGTTCTTCCGAAGTTAAAATATGAGGATGCAGCGGTTATGGATGCCGCAGATGTTTTAAAGATGGCTACAACCGGTGGTGCACTGGCAATGGGGCTGCCGGAATGCATGTATGTAAAGGAAGGCCAGTTTGCTGATTTGATTTTAATTGATTTACAGCGGCCAAATATGCAGCCTGTGCATAATCTTGTGAAAAACTTAGTATACAGTGGTAGTAAAGAAAATGTGAAAATGACGATGGTAAATGGCATGGTTCTCTATGAAAATGGCGAGTTTTTTGTGGGAGAAAGTCCATCGGAAATTTATGCAAAAGCAAATGAAGTTACTAAGCGGATTACTCAGTAACTTCAAATTCTTCTAATTGTTCGGCTAACCGTTCCCATTGCTCCATAGCGGCAGTGAGAGCGGTTTCTTTTTCTTCGCGGGCGGTTGATAATTCGTTTAGTTTATGAGCATTGCATGCATATTCCGGACGCATCAGTTCCTCATCAAGATTTGCAATGTCCGTTTCCAGTGCTTCAATTTCTTGTTCGGTTTTTTGATATTCGTTTTCAATTTTTCGCTTTTTCGCTGCCAGTTTTTTCTGCTCCTGCCAGTCAAGCTTACCTTCTTCTTTTGTATCTTTTTTTGCAGAAGTCTGCATGGTTTTATCGTCATCTGTTAAAAAGCGGCTTTCCACCGTATCTTTTTTCTCCAGATAGTACGCATAATTTCCACTGTAGGAGAGCAGTTTGTGCCCGGTTAAATCCAAAATTCTTGTGGCGGTGCGGTTGATAAAATAACGGTCATGCGAGACGTAAAGCACGGTTCCCTCATATTTATTAATTGCGGATTCCAAAATTTCCTTGGAGGTAATATCCAAATGGTTGGTCGGCTCGTCAAGGAGTAAAAAGTTTGCCTTTGACAGCATCAGTTTCGCCAATGATACACGACCTTTTTCACCACCGCTGAGAAGATGAATCGGTTTAAAAACATCATCTCCCGTAAATAAAAAGGCAGCGAGAACATTACGAATTGCTGTATTTGTTAAATCCGGGTAATCATCCTGAATTTCTTCAAAGATGGTTTTATCATCGTTAAGCATCTGATGTTCCTGGTCATAGTAACCGATTTCGACATGAGAGCCGGTTACGGCACTTCCTTCATCAACCGGAATCATTCCCTGAATTAATTTTAAAAGTGTTGTTTTGCCGGTTCCATTCTTGCCGATAATTGCCACCTTTTCGCCTCGTTTAATTGAAAAGGAAAGATGGTCAAACAAGTGGTTTTCTCCAAAACTTTTGGCAAAATCCGTGACCGTCAAAACATCATTTCCACTGATTACTGAAGGAGTCAGGGAAAGAGAAAGTGATTTTTCGTATTCCACCGGCTTTTCTACACGTTCGATTTTGGCTAACATTTTTTCACGGCTTTCCGCACGGCGAATTGACTTTTCACGGTTAAAGGATTTTAATTTCTGGATGACAGCTTCCTGGTGTTTGATTTCCTGCTGCTGGTTATAGTAGCGGTGAATCATTTCCTCGCGTAATTTTTCCTTTTTTTCGGAATAACTGGTATAGTCACCGGTAAAAGTCATTACTTTGCCGTGGTCAATTTCAATAATTTTCTCGGCGATGCGGTCGATGAAAAAGCGGTCATGAGAGACAACTAAGACACTCCCCTTGTAACCGTTTAAATAGTTTTCCAGCCAGCGCACGGATTCCAAATCTAAGTGGTTTGTAGGCTCATCCATCAACAATAAGTCCGGTTCTGATAACAGAAGTTTACCAAGAGCAACCCTTGTTTTTTGTCCACCGGAGAGATTGTTGATGCACTGGTGCATCGCTTCTCCGCGAAAGCCAAGACCGTTAATGACGCCGAGAACTTTACTTTTGTAAGTATATCCTTCACCATCTTCAAAAGCCGTTTGCAGCTTATGGTATTGGTTTAACACACGCTCTAATTCGGCACCTTCTAAAGTTGTCATTTGCTGCTCCATTGCACGGATTTTTTCGTCCATTTCAATGACATCCGATTTGACAGCCAATAATTCTTCATAAATTGTTTTGTCTGAGTGATATCCCTGCTGCTGTGGGAGATAGCCGATGGTACTTCCTTTAGCTGTTACAATTTCACCGGAATCTGCCGGAAGTTCACCGACAATGATTCGCAGCAGTGTTGTTTTGCCGGCACCGTTAATTCCTACGATGGCAGCGCGTTCACCTTCATTTATATGAAAAACAGCATCTGACAAAACGGTTTCGTCTGCAAATGCCTTTGAAATATGATTGCATGCTAATATCATAATGATTGAATCCTCCAAAAAACTTCTAACAAAAACATATTTTATAATAATTTTAATTTTTTTGCAACATTTTGCCGTTTTCAATCGTCTTATTTTATGAACACCAAAAAAAGGAAAGGGTGGTTACTATGTGTATCAATCGAATTTATTACGGAGAAGAGGCAATCAGTCGCATTGAGCGCAATGAAGAAGGCAAAAGGAACTGGCTTTCGAAAAAAGAAAAAAAGAAAGTTAAAAAAGTTTCTTTGTGGAAGATTACAAAAGAGTCCTTTGATTTAAATGCACTCTGCGAATTTCCGAATCTTGAAGTGATAGAGATAGCAGGATTTGATGAGTTTAAGCCATTGGAGTTAAAACATATTGAGGTTTTATATCAATTTCGCAGATTAAAATGCCTGCGTTTGTCTTCCTGCCTGATTCCGGAGCCGTTTGAGAAGGGAAAATGGAAACATTTGCGGACATTGGAGATTGACTAATTTTTAACATTCCATTATAATAAGTACAGACAGCTTTTTTTATGGCTGATTTGTACTTTTTATTTTCGTTGGAGGATACTTTTGTGGCAGATAAAAAGATTTCAGCGGCAGTAATTAAGCGTTTGCCGCGGTATTATAGATATTTAAGCGAATTATTGGATAACGGAATTGAGCGTATTTCATCCGGGGAGTTAAGTAAGCAAATGAAAGTGACAGCATCTCAAATCCGACAGGATTTTAATAATTTTGGCGGTTTTGGTCAGCAGGGATATGGTTATAATGTTCCTTATTTGAAAAATGAAATAGGTAAAATTTTGGGACTTGACAGGGATTACCATGTCATTATTCTTGGTGCCGGTAACTTAGGGCATGCACTTGCCAATTATGCCGGTTTTGAAAAACGAGGATTTGTGGTATCAGCAGTTTTTGATGTCAGTCCGGATAAGATTGGCAAAAAGATTGGTCATACGATGGTTTATGACATGAAAGACTTAGAAGGATATGTAAAAGGACATACGGTAGATATTGCAGCACTTACGCTGCCGAAATCAATTGCACCGGCAGTGGCGAAACAGCTTGTACAGTATGGTGTTAGTGCATTTTGGAATTTTGCGGCCACCGATTTGAATCTTCCGGGAAATATTGCGGTTGAAAATGTACATCTGGCAGAAAGTTTGATGCGGCTTTCCTACAATATTTCTAACTTACCGGAATAGGAGGAATGGTATGAAACGACGAGACTTAGAATTTGAAACGCTGGTGAGAGAAGCTTTAAAAGGGAAAAAGGTTCCTATTCTAGTGTTGGACCGTCGCTGGCATACCTTGTTTCCGCAGGGAGAAAAACCGGCTGAGATTATTCAGCTTGAGGAGAAATTAAATGAACTGCTCAAAAGGCAGGGGTATTTAGTAAATGACATCAAAGATTTAAAAAAGACGAAAAAGAAATTGATGGAAGGCATTGTGGCTGGGATGAATGATGCAGAGCCTTTACGTGATAAGAAGAAGAAAAACCAGCAGCGTCTTCTTTTGGAAATCAAAGAGCGGATAGAGACGGAATCGGATGAATTGATTGAACTTCCGAGAATGATAAAAAAGGCAAATGAAGAACTGCTTGCCACAGGGGCACATTATTGTTTTGAGCGTCTAGCAAATGGAGATGAGCAGTTAAAAATTGTAAAGCAGGAAATTGAAGAACTCCGCATTTCCCTCCGTGAGAAAACGGAATGGAAAGATGATTTAGAGGAGAGTATGGACAGTGCCTATTCTTTAATGCATGGGTTATTAGGTCATGACGTAATGAATTTATATGATAAAAGGAAGGGAAAAGAATGATACTTGGAATTGGTGTAGATTCCATTGAGATTTCCCGTGTTGTAAAAGCGATGGAAAAAGAGCATTTTGTCCATCGCATTTTTACGGAAAAGGAACGGGCGGAGATGGAACACGCAAAAAGGAGAGGTGCTTCTGATTTTGCCGGGAAAGAAGCGGTAGTAAAAGCATTTGGTACCGGCTTTGCGGGCATTGATGCCTGTGAAGTGGAAATTCTGCGAAGAGAAAGCGGCGCCCCCTATGTTACACTTTATGGTGCGGCGAGAAAAAAAGCAGAAGAAATGGGGATTACCGATTGGAAGATTTCTATCACAAATACAAAGGAAGTTGCGACGGCATTTGTGATTGCTGTGGCAGACGATGTAAAAGAATAGAAAGAAGGGACTTTTATGAAAGAGATGTATTCCGGTGAACAGGCGAAAGCAATTGATACCCATGCAATTGATACAATGGGGATGCCAAGTCTTGTTTTGATGGAAAAGGCGGCGATGTCGGTGGTTTCCGTCCTTTTGGAGAAAGCCGGACCATCGGATACTTTTTTATGTGTATGTGGAATTGGAAACAATGGCGGTGACGGCGTCTGTGTGGCACGTATCTTACATGAAATGGGATATCAGGCGGCAGTTACAGTCGTAGGAAATTCGGAACATATGTCAGAAGAAATGAAAACACAGCTTGTAATTGCTTCGGCATGTGACGTCCCGATTCTTACCTATTCACTTGTTTCGATGGATGAATACGACATTTTAATTGATGCCGTCTTTGGAATCGGACTTTCCAGAGAAGTAACCGGTGTGTATGAACAGGTTATTTTAGATATGAATCAAAGTGGCGTGACGGTTTATTCATTAGATATTCCGTCCGGTATTCATGCAAAAAGTGCGAAAGTGCTAGGCTGTGCCGTACAGGCTGAAGCGACGATTACCTTTGGCGTGAACAAAACCGGGCTTGTTTTGTATCCGGGGTGTGAATATGCCGGAAAAGTTTATGTGGCGGATATTGGATTTCCAAGGAAAAGCGTTGATTTTGCACAGGCAGATGCTTACTATTATGAGCCGGATGATATTGTTTGTAACCTTCCAAAGCGCATCGCTTATTCACATAAGGGAACGTTTGGAAGAGTGGTTGTAATTGCCGGGTGTGATACTATGAGTGGCGCCTGCTTTCTGTCAGCAAAAGCCGCATATCGTATGGGAGCAGGACTTGTGCATGTTGTATCGACACCATCAAACCGGGATACACTGCTTAGTGCACTGCCGGAAATTCTTTTTTCAACCAGAGAGGAAATAAAAAAAGTACTTCCGCTTGCAAGTGCTGTCGTGATTGGACCGGGAATTGGTTTATCCAAACAATCAGAGGAACTGGTGGAGTACGTCTTAGCAAATACAAAAGTTCCGACTGTGGTAGACGGTGATGCGATAACCATTTGTGCAAAAAAAGATATTACGTTTCGGGATAATTTTGTCTTAACACCGCATGTTAAGGAAATGAGTGTGCTAACCGGGATTCCGATACCCAAACTACAAGAGGATATTTTAGGAACAACGAAAAATACCGCAAAGACAAGAAATTGTATTTTGGTGCAAAAAGATGCAAGGACTGTTGTCTCGGATGGGACGGAATGTTATGTCAATGTTTCCGGAAATAATGGAATGGCAACCGGTGGTTCAGGTGATGTGCTGACCGGGGTGATTAGTGGTCTGCTTGCCCAGAATGTGAATCCGTTTTTGGCTGCAAAGCTCGGTGTTTACCTGCATGGTCTTTCCGGTGATGTGGCAGCAAAACAGAAAAGTACGTATGGAGTCATGGCATCTGATTTGCTGGATGGTTTGACCGAGGTCCTTACAAATATAAAATGTTTTCAGAAAGAAGGAAATGAAAATGAAACAGTTTAATCGTACTTATGCAGAGGTTAATTTAGATGCCATCCGGCATAATATCGATGAGGTACATAAAAATATAAAAGAAGGAACAAAGGTAATGGCAATTGTGAAGGCGAATGCTTATGGGCATGGTGCCGTACAGGTTGCGAAGGCATTATATGATCAGGTAGATGCTTACGGAGTTGCCATGATAGAGGAAGCCATAGAACTTCGAAAAGCAGGAATTGATAAACTGATTTTGATTTTAGGATATACCGGAGAAGAATCCTATGAGGATTTAGTGGAATATCAGATTTCCCAGACTGTGTATACGTGGGAAATGGCAGAGCAGTTAAGTGAGACAGCATTAAAACTTGGAAAAAAAGCAAAGATTCATATAAAAGTTGATACCGGAATGAGCCGGATTGGTTTTATCCCTAGTGAAGAATCTTTGGATACGGTAGAAAAAATTTCGAAACTGCCGGGACTGGAAGTTGAAGGAATCTTTACGCATTTTGCCAGAGCGGATGAGAAAACAATTGAGCCGGCGAGAGAGCCTTTTAGAAAATATATAACTTTTGTCGAGGAATTAGAAAAGCGCGGTGTTAAGATTCCAATTCACCATGTGTCAAATAGTGCTTCAATTATTGGATTTCCGGAAGCTAATCTTGATATGGTGCGTTCCGGTATTACGACCTATGGACTGTATCCGTCTGATGAAGTGGCAAAGGATGTTCTTGTATTGGAACCTGCCATGCAATGGAAATCGATTATTTCTTATATAAAGACCGTAGAGCCGGGAACGAGTATCAGTTACGGTGGTACATTTACGGCGAAGGAAAAAATGACGGTCGCTACAATTCCGGTTGGTTATGCTGATGGCATGAAACGTGATTTGTCAGGCAAAGGACGTGTTTTGATTCATGGACAGTATGCACCGATTTTAGGAAGAATCTGTATGGACCAGTTTATGGTGGATGTGTCTCATATTAAAGAAGCTGCAATCGGAGATACGGTAACAATTTTTGGAAAAGATGGAGAAAAAAATATCCCCGTTGAGGAGATTGCAGAAAAATCACATTCATTTAATTATGAGTTTGTATGCAGTATTACAAACCGTGTGCCTAGAAAATATTTAGGAGAATAATAAAAGCTTTTGAACAAATTGAATATCGCTTCGTATATTGGGAATAATAGGAATATCAAATGAGGGAGTGTGAAACCATGATTGTAAAACGAGGCGATATTTATTATGCAGATTTACGACCGGTCATTGGCTCCGAACAGGGTGGAGTGCGGCCGGTTCTTATTATACAAAATGATATGGGCAACCGTTATAGCCCGACGGTTATTTGTGCGGCAATTACAAGCCAGCTGCACAAGGCAAAACTGCCAACGCATGTAGCATTGGATGCACACAAATATGGAATTGTAAAAGATTCTGTGATTCTTTTGGAACAGGTTCGTACGATTGATAAATCCCGATTACGTGAAAAAGTGTGTCATTTGGACACGGAAGCAATTGAAAAGATTGATACTGCATTATGTGTCAGTTTGTCACTGTCTACATAAGAATGAAAAAATCTCTACAACAGAAAAGACACCTCTGGGAGGAGGTGTCTTTCCTGACACCCGAAGGTGTCAAAGCGTATAATAGGGTGGGAGTAGAAAGTTATAAACTTTCCAAGTGTTAATATACAGATAGTATGTGTCAAAAATATGTCAGCTTTCAAAAAGTTGCATATTTTTTTCTTTTTATTGATGTGGCATTTGTATATGTGCTATACTAGGCATATGAAAGTAAAGGAAGAAACATTATGCAGTATACGATATTATGTGTAGGAAAAATAAAAGAAAAGTTTTATACAGATGCGGTAAATGAATATAAAAAGCGTTTGTCGCGGTATGCGAAAGTAGATATTATAGAAGTTTCGGATGAGAAAACACCGGAACAGGCATCGGATTTGCAGCAGGAGCAGATACGGCAAAAGGAGGCAGAACGTCTGCTTTCCAAAATAAAAGATTCGATGTATGTGATTGCACTTGATTTAAAGGGAAAGAAATTTGACTCAGAAGGATTTGCAAAGCACCTTTCAATGTGTATGAATCAGGGGAAAAGCCACATTGCCTTTGTGATTGGAGGGTCTCTTGGCTTACATACATCCTTACTTGACCGTGCGGATGAGAGGCTGTCATTTTCGGATTTTACCTTTCCCCATCAATTGATGCGCGTTATTTTGTTTGAGCAGATTTATCGTGCAAACCGCATTATGAATCATGAACCATACCATAAATAAGGAGGAGAGATATGCGTTATCCATCGTTTGTTGAAAAAGGAAATACCATCGGATTTATTGCACCATCGTTTGGCTGTGCGGGTGAACCGTATTATTCTGCCTTTCAAAACAGTCTGAAAAAATGGAATGCGCTTGGTTTTAAGACTGAATTAGGGTTTAACTGTTATGCGTCAGATGGTGTAGGAATCAGTAGCAGCCCGAAAAAATGTGCGGCTGAATTTATGGAATATTATAAGAAAGAAACAAATCAGGCATTGATTTCCTGTGGCGGTGGTGAGTTAATGTGCGAAATACTTGAATATATTGATTTTGGACAATTAAAGCGATTGCCGCCTAAGTGGTTTATGGGGTACTCAGACAATACAAATCTGATTTTTTTACTTGCAACACTGACCGATACGGCAGCAATTTACGGTCCAAATGCAGGAGCTTTTGGTATGGAGCCGTGGCATGCATCGATTCAGGATGCCTATGAATTACTGCAGGGAAAAAAGTTTGAGATGCAAAATTATCCGATGTGGGAAAAGGAATCACTAAAAGATGAACAGCATCCGTTGGCTGCCTATCATGTCACAGAGCCTTTTCTTCTACATACCAATAAGAAAGAAGGCGAATCTTTCAAGATTGAGGGACGACTGCTTGGGGGATGCTTAGATTGCTTATCTCATTTGAGGGGGACGAAATTTGATAAGGTAAAGGAATTTAATCAAAAATATGAAGATGATGGTATTCTTTGGTTTTTGGAATCCTGTGATTTGAATGTATTTGAGATGAGAAGAACTTTGTGGAGCTTGAAGCAGGCGGGCTGGTTTGATACTTGTCGTGGCTTTCTGATTGGACGTCCCGGTGTACAGGGGCAGATAATTGCTGGACTTGACCAATACGAAGCGGTTCTTTCTATATTAAGTGAGTTTGATGTGCCAATTTTTATGGATTTGGATATCGGACACGTGGCACCGATGATACCGCTTATCTGCGGCTCCTATGGTAAAGTGACAGTAGTTGGAAATGACTGCTGTATTGCGATGAGTTTGCAATAATAAGGAAAGAAGAGGGGATATAAATGGCACTGATTTATCTTGTTGAAGATGATGATGGAATTGGAGAAATTGAAAGTTTTGCACTAAAAAATGCCGGGCATGAGGTGGCACTTTTGACAAGCGTTTCCGCTTTTTGGAAAGCGTGCAAAAAAAAATTACCGGATTTGATTGTGATGGATGTGATGTTACCGGATGCAGATGGTTTTCATATCGTGAAAGAAATCCGTGAAAAAGAATTGTATGCAAAGATTCCGATTCTTATGGTTTCAGCCAGAGATTCAGAGTTGGATATTGTGAGGGGGCTTGACTGTGGGGCAGATGACTATTTGACAAAGCCATTTGGTGTAATGGAATTTGTTTCACGTATCTGGGCTTTGCTGCGACGATTTTCGAGCAAAAAGAAACAAATTTCTGTCATTGGAAACCGGCAGAAAATCGAATTAAATAAGGACGCCAGAGAAGTTTTTGTAAAAGGGGGAAAATGCCCGCTTACTTACAAAGAATTTGAATTACTGCAGGTACTGATGAGCCATGCAGACCAGGTGATGACAAGGGATTCTTTGATGGAGTTAATTTGGGGTGTTGATTTTTTTGGAGAATCGAGAACATTAGATATGCATATTCGGACGCTGCGAAAAAAACTTGGTGAAGCCGGCAGCCAGATACAAACGATACGAAATGTCGGATATTGTTTCCGAAAAACGGAGGATGAAACAGAATGAAAAAAAGGATGCAGTTAAACTTTATGGCAATTGCTATGATATCGATGATTGCCGTGTTGTTATTAACAACGGTTGTGTTTTATAATTTGTTTCAAAATGAGGTCATTGAGAATCTTCACACCTGTGCTGATATGTTAGGAGAGGATTTAGTAAATTATAAAGATACTAACCGCATTATCTCGCAGAAAAAAGTTGATAACATACGCGTGACACTGATTGACAAAGATGGAGTTGTCTTAGCTGATTCGGATGTAAATGCAGACGTTTTAGGAAATCACAAAGAACGTCCCGAAGTAAAAGAGGCGATAGAAAAGGGAAGTGGAAAATCCATCCGAACCTCTAATACATTATCTCATGCTTCTTATTACTATGCAATACGGTTAAGCAATGGTAATATTCTCCGTTTGGCAAAAGAAAGTCAGAGTTTTTTTAGCTTTTTGATACGAGTTTCACCATTTATTGGAGGAATTGCGATTCTTTTGTTTGTGGTGTCTATCTTTTTATCAAGATTATTTGCGAAAAGTATTGTTAAACCAATTGAAATGCTTGCAAAGAACATGGATCGCGAGGAACTGGCAACCGGTTACAAAGAATTAACTCCTTTTTTGAATACGATTCAAAAGCAACACCGGGATATTGTAAAAAGTAGTAATATGCGGCAGGAATTTACGGCGAATGTTTCCCATGAATTGAAAACGCCTTTGACATCAATTTCCGGTTATTCGGAGTTGATTGCCGGGGGAATGGCAAAGGGAGAAGATGTGGTGCGTTTTGCCGGGGAAATCCAGAAAAATTCGTCGCGTCTTCTGACTTTGATTAATGATATTTTGCAGTTATCTGAATTGGATACAAGAAATTTTAACGATGATTTTGCGTGGGTGAATTTTGCGGATACAGTGCGTAACTGCGGGGATTTGCTTGCTTTGACGGCAGAAAAGAGAAAGGTTATGCTTCATCTGGAGACAGTGCCGGAAGTTGTAATGATTCATGGCGTGGCAAAAATGCTGGAGGAACTGGCATATAATTTAATTGATAACGGAATTCGCTATAATAAAGAAGACGGTCAGGTTGTAGTGTGTTTGGCGGAAACGGAAAATACCGTCATATTTTGTGTAAAAGATACCGGAATTGGAATCAGCAAAGAAAATCAGGAACGTATTTTTGAACGTTTTTACCGGGTGGACAAGGGGCGTTCGAGAGAAACCGGCGGAACCGGACTTGGACTTGCTATTGTAAAACATATTGTGGCAGTTCATCATGCGGATATTGAAGTAATAAGCGAGGAGGATAAAGGAACTGAGATTACAGTGACTTTTCATAAGGAAAATGAATGATTGGATACGAGGGATAAAAAAAGGACTGCCGATTGCAATCGGTTATTTGTCGGTGTCCTTTACATTTGGTGTAAAAGCAGTAAATGCAGGAATTCCTGTGTGGATTACGATTTTGATTTCTGTTGCCAATGTAACATCCGCCGGACAGTTTGCCGGAGTGGCAATTATGGCAGCACATGGCAGTTATTTAGAAATGGCAATGACTACGTTTATTATTAATGTGCGATATATGTTGATGTCGTTTTCTTTATCGCAGAAAGTGGACAAGAAGATGACTTTACGCCAGCGGCTGATGATTGGCTATGGTATTACGGATGAGATTTTTGCAGTGTCATCAATGGAGACAGAATCTTTGTCGGCGCGCTTTATGTATGGCTTGATTACGGTGCCGGTCTTTGGATGGACAGTTGGTACCGCAGCCGGGGCACTTGCGTCTCAGATTATGCCGGGGGCTTTATCAGCTGCGATGGAACTTGGTCTGTATGCGATGTTTATTGCAATTATCATACCGCCGGCAAAAAAGAGCAAGGCCGTTTTATTTGTTATTGGTATTGCTGTTATCTGCCAGTGTATTTTTACTGCGACACCGGTACTCAAAGAAATTTCCATTGGCTTTCAGGTGATTCTTTCTACCGTGATTGCAGCATCTATAGGAGCGTTTATGTTCCCGGTAAAAAAGGAGGTTAAAGCATGACAGAGCAGTTGATTTATATTGCGGTAATGGCAGTGATTACCTATCTGATTCGCGTTCTTCCAATTACGGTGTTTCGAAAAGAAATTACATCGCAGTGGCTTACGTCCTTTTTGTATTATGTGCCTTATGCGGTATTGGCGGCACTTACGTTTCCGGCTATTTTTACGGCAACCGGAAATGTAGTTACTTCTACGGCGGGAACGCTTGTGGCACTTGTTCTTGCGTATTTCGATACGGGACTTGTGATTGTGGCTGTTGGGGCAGTGGCAGGCGCATTGCTTGCCGGTATATTTTGATGTGAAGGAGAAACGAATGAGAAAAAGAATTTTTACTTTGTTTTTGGCAGTGCTTTTGTGTATAACCGGTGGTGAAATGGATAGTCAGGCAAAGCGGCCACTGTCTTCTTATTCCACGCGGTCGTATAACTGGGGATTAGGACAGAATTTAAACCATAAAAAACCAAACGGAACCGGACCGGCAGGATGGAAATGTAAAAAAGATCATGCCTATTATACAGGAAAATGTTCAAAAAAGAATAAGGTTGTGTATCTGAGTTTTGATTGCGGCTATGAAGCCGGATATACGAAGAAAATTTTGAAAACACTGAAAAAACACCATGCAAAAGCAATCTTTTTTGTGACAAAAGATTATATTATGTCAAATCCGGGACTGGTAAAGAAGATGAAAAAAGAGGGACATCTCGTAGGAAATCATACCACACACCATCCGAGAATGGCAAAACTAAGTGTAAAACGTATTCAGAGAGAAATCAAAGACTGCGAAAAAGCAATGAAAAAGAAGACTGGTTTTAAAATGGATCCTTTTATCCGTCCTCCGGAGGGAAACTTTAGCATGAGGAGTATTAAGGTGGCTAAATCGATGGGATATTCGACAATTTTTTGGAGTTTGGCTTATTATGATTACGACACGGCCAACCAGCCGGGAAAGAATTTTGTGATTCGTAAATTTAAAACTTATTATCATAATGGAATGATTCCACTGATTCATGCGTGCTCAAAGTCAAATACACAGGCTTTGGGGGAAGTTCTTACTTTCCTTAAGAAAAAGGGATTTCGCTTTGGAACTTTAGACGAATTTGCAAAAAACAGTTGACGTATGGGAATTTTATGGTATAATCTTAGGTAGTGCGAAAAAATACCCGATCAGTTGTATTGAAGCACAATCTACAACTGGAGGGAGGTAAGGTGTGATACAATGTCTAGTGTAACAGTTAAAGAAAACGAATCATTGGATAGCGCATTGCGCCGTTTCAAGAGAAACTGTGCAAAAGCTGGTATTCAGCAGGAGATTCGCAAGAGAGAGCATTATGAAAAACCAAGCGTAAGACGTAAGAAAAAGTCTGAAGCAGCTCGTAAAAGAAAATACAAATAAGAAGCACATATGAGAAAGTCTGTTTTCATAAACTATTATGGAGACAGACTTTTTCTTATGCATTGGAACCGCAGCCGCGGGAATGGCATAGAATAAAAGAAAAGGGCTGTGTTTTATGGGAAATCTTTCAGAAAAACTTCATTTGGCACCGGATATTTTAGGAAATACAACGGTTGTGAATTTGTATGGAAAAGAAATGGCATTGGTTGAGAACTACCAGTCCATTATTGATTATACATCCGAGCAGATTAAGTTACAGGGAAGACACAACAAATTGATTGTCCGCGGTACGTGTCTTAGAATAGACCGGTTTACCAAAGAAGATTGTAAAATATATGGTGAAATCTGCTGTGTTGAGTACATTGGCACATAAGGGGGAATTGGACTGAAGTGGTTACAGGGCTATGTTGTCTGCCAATCGCATAAAGGAAGTTTCGAGCGTTTTATGAATATGTGCCGTCATCACGGCATTTTATTATGGGGAGTAAAAAGAGAACAAGCAGTAGAATTTTGTGTTTGTGTGAAAGATTTTAAAAAGATGAAACCCATTGTCTATAAAACGAAATTACATCCGCAGATTAAAAAAAAGAAGGGTTTTCCTTTTTATATCAGGAGAATGAAGAAAAACTGGACTTTTTTTTCGGGCTTTCTGCTCTTTTTCTTCCTTTTGCATTTTTTGTCTACCTTTGTCTGGCAAATTCAGTTTCAGGGACAGGTTACTTATACGAAAGAAACACTATTAAAAACCGTAAATTCTCTACAGGTATACCGCGGAATGAAACGGCGCAGCCTGCACTGTGATACAATTGAAAAAAGTATTCGTCAAAAGCATCCGGATATCAGCTGGGTGTCTGCAGAAGAAAAAGGAAGTCTTCTTGTGATTTCTATAAAAGAAGCGAATCCGGAAGTAGGACGGGAACGCGCAGGTCGGTTCTGTCACCTAGTAGCAGAAAAAAGCGGAATTGTTAAAAAAATTGTTGTAAACCGCGGTGTGGCATGTGTTAAGCCGGGACAAAAGGTGAAAAAGGGGCAAATTTTGATTTCCGGGATTGTTCCGGTTACCGGAGATGATGAGACGGTTGTGGATAAGATGGGAGTGGTAGCAAAAGGAGAGGTTTTACTTGTCTGCGACAGCAAATTTTCTAAAGAAATCCCGGTGAAGGTCTGCGAAAAGGAATATACAGGGAAAAAAATCTACCAGACTGAGTATGAAATCAATCACAAGACTTTCGTGATAAAAAATCCAATTAAACGGTTTAATAACGCTAAGAAATATGATATAATAACAACGATATTGCCCAAATGGGAGGATTTACCGATTCCTTTTACTTTTACGAAACGAAAAAAGGAGTTTCGAGAGTATACGTTTGTGATTCGAAAGAGAAACCGCAAAGAAATTTTTAAAGAGGGAAAGCGGCTGTATCAGAAATTATTGCGGCAGTGCAGACAGGATGGATTGGAGATTCTTTCAAAGGAAGCGAAAATAACCAAACAAAATGAAAAGGACTGGTTAATCAGTGGACAGATTCGTTTCCTTTGCAAAAAAACAAGGAAACAATATATCGCAGAGAGCGAACTTAAGATTGATAAGAAAGCAGAGGAAAAGCAGGATGGAGACTCATGAAGTAATCTTAGAGATTCCTTTGGAGCATGAAAGGAATTTGTTTGGCGGTCTTGACTGCCATGTAAAGAAGATTGAACGAACGCTTCGGGTAAGCGTAATTCTGCGCGATGGTGCGGTTAAACTGGTAGGAAGTAAATCGGCAGTTGAACAGGCAAAAAATGTATTTTCGGAGCTTCTTACACTTTCGGAGCGTGGGAATACGATTACGGAGCAGAATGTAGATTATGTTCTAGCACTATCGAAGGAACATTCGGATGTGTCATTAGCAGAGATTGACAAAGAATTGATTGGCTACACCATTCAGGGAAAACCGATTAAGCCAAAAACCAGAGGCCAGCAGAAATATGTAAACCAGATACGAGAAAAAATGATGGTGTTTGGAATCGGACCGGCGGGAACCGGAAAGACCTATTTGGCGATGGCTATGGCAATTCAGGCATTTAAAAATGATGAAGTCAGTAAAATTATTTTGACAAGACCGGCGATTGAAGCGGGAGAAAATCTCGGCTTTCTGCCGGGTGATTTACAGAGTAAAATTGACCCGTATTTAAGACCCTTATATGATGCACTTTACCAGATTATGGGAGCGGACAGTTTTATTAAGAACTCTGAAAAAGGCCTGATTGAAGTGGCGCCACTTGCTTATATGCGAGGAAGAACGTTAGATAATGCGTTTATTATTCTTGATGAGGCGCAGAACACAACGCCGGCACAGATGAAAATGTTTTTGACGCGTATTGGATTTGGTTCAAAAGTTGTGATAACCGGCGATTTGTCGCAGAAAGATTTACCTTTTCAGACACAATCCGGTCTGGAACAGGCATCGAAAGTATTGGAACAGGTAGAGGATATCGGTTTTTCCTATCTGACCAATAAAGATGTGGTGCGTCATCCGTTAGTACAGAAAATTGTACATGCCTATGAAAAGTATGAGGCACGTGAAAACTACAAAGAGTCGCGTAAAAAAGCAAGCACACAGACAAAGAAAGCAGGAAAACGATGACAATTTATTTAGAAGATATGGGAGAAGTTACTTTTCCTTTTGAGCCGGAAGAGCAAATTAAGAAACTGGCAGCATTTGTTACGGATTTTGTGAAGTGCCCCTATGAGCCGGAAATTAGTGTTACTCTTGTTACAAAGGAAGAAATTCATGAACTCAACCGAACACACCGGAATGTTGACAGGCCAACGGATGTGCTTAGTTTTCCGATGATGGAATATGATGCCCCGGCGGATTTTTCGGGGGAGAAGTTCTGCAAGACACTTACTGTTTCCCCAGAATCAGAAGAAATGATGTTAGGAGATATTGTTTTGTGTTCGGAGGTTGTATGCGAACAGGCAGAAGAATATGGACACTCGTTACTGCGAGAGTTTTCATTCTTAGTTGTACACAGTCTTCTTCATTTGTTTGGCTATGACCATATGGAAGAGGATGAAAGGGCAGAAATGGAAGAAAAGCAGCGTGAAATCATGAAAAAGTTACAAATTTTGAGATAATGAGACTGCGAAAGTGAGGGTAATATGAATCAGAAACAGAAAAAAATTGTTTTAGCTTTATGTGGGATTGCGGTGTTATCACTGATTGCCGCAGGATTGTATCTGGCTTGTGGAAGAAAGTCTTTGCAGAAAAATAATCCGCAGACGGACAAGCAAGTTCAGACAAAGCAACAGGAAAATGAGCCGCAGGCAACGAAAAATCCATATGAAGGTATGGTTAAAAGTGAGCTTACCGGTAAATATATTAGGCCGTCTGTGGCAAAGAAGCGTCCCTATGCGATTATGATAAACAATATTGAGTATGCGTTTCGAAATCAAAAAGGAACATCGAAAGCAGATATTATTTATGAGGCACTGGCAGAAGGTGGAATTACCCGCATGATGGCGGTCTATGAGGATGTCAGCAAGGTGAAAAAGATTGGTTCAGTGCGAAGTGCAAGACACTACTATGTGCAGTTTGCCAAAGAATGGGATGCGATTTTTTGTCATTTTGGACATACCAAATATGCAGTGTCAAAAATTAAAAAGTTGGGAACAAACAATTTGAGTGGTTTGTCAGCAATTGGTGGTGTTGTGTATGCCAGAGATTTATCCATCCGCGCCCCTCACAATGTGTTTACAAATGGAAAGAAAATGAAAAAAGGTGCAAAAAAGCTTGGATATTCATTGACAAGGAACTCCGAGGCAATGGCAAAACATTTTAATTTTGCGAATGAGGATACGGAACCTGCAAATGGAAAAACAGCTAAGTCGGTTACGATTCCGTTTTCGAATTACTCCACATGTAAGATGAAATACAGTGCTAAGAGTAAAACCTATAAAAAATATGAATACGGGCAAAAACATATGGACACGTATTACAAAAAACAGCTTGCATTTAAAAATGTAATTATACAACTGGTGAGTGAGTCAAATATTGACCACAATGGATACCAGACGATGAAACTTGGCAATACTTCCGGAAAAGGGTATTATTACAGTGATGGCAAACGGATTTCTATTACGTGGAAACGTGTGGAAACAACGAATGAAATGGCGTACTATGATGAGTCCGGTAATGTGCTGACGATTAACCCGGGCAAAACTTACATTGCCGTGTACCCTAAAAATCGACAGAATTTGATTAAGTGAAAGGACGAATAGAGCATTGAGTACGAAAAAGAAAAATGCGGATTATTTAAAGCAGGGCGGTATTTTGGCGATGGCATCGCTTATCGTACGAATTATCGGTATGGTTTACCGAATCCCGATGTCTAATATCCTTGGCGAAGAGGGAAATGGAATCTATGCAGTTGCTTTTGAGATTTATGATTTGATTTTGATTATTTCTTCTTATAGCCTGCCACTTGCTTTGTCAAAAATGATTTCTGCCAGACAGGCAAACAGAGAACATAAAAATACAGGAAGAATTTTGAAAGTTGCCCTGCGTTTTGCCATAATCTCCGGCGGCGCATTTGCTTTGATCTTGTTTTTTGGGGCAGGTGTGATTGAACATACGATTTATCCGGAATACAGTGGTGTTCAGATTCCTTTGCGTGTACTTGCACCTACAATTTTTATTGTGGCCTTATTAGGTGTGTTTCGTGGTTTCTTCCAGGGAAAAAGAACCATGATACCGACAGCGGTTTCACAGATTATTGAGCAGGTGGTCAATGCCATTGTCAGTGTGGCGGCAAGCTATTTGTTTATGAAGTGGAATGCTGATAGTTTGCAGCAGGCTGCATGGGGAGCAGCGGGTGGTACCCTTGGTACATGTCTTGGTGCGGCATCGGCTCTTTTGCTTGTTATGTTTGTATACTGGTTATACCGTCCGGTTCAGGCAAAGTTAGAAAAGAAAGATGTGACCGGAAATCTGGAATCTTACCAATCGTTGTTTAAGATTTTGATTCTTACGATTCTTCCGATTGTTCTTTCGCAGACAGTTTATAATATTAGTGGATTAATTGATTATAAACTGTTTGGTTTTATTTCGGCGAAAAGAGGTTTGGATGCTGTTTCCATTAAAAGCTTTGTCGGTGTGTACAGTTCCAAATACCGCTTATTGTGCAGTGTACCAATTGCGATTTCAACAGCCATTGCTTCTTCCATGATACCAAGTGCGGTGGCAGCATACACGGAGGGAGACGATGAACAGTGGAACTATAATGTTGCTTCCGGTATTAAATTTAACATGATTATAGCAATTCCGTGTGCACTGGGACTTACGGTTCTTGGACAGCCGGTTGTGCGCATGCTGTTTTCATCCTCAAACTATGTCCTTGGCGGGCATATGATGACAGTTGGTGCAACTGCTATTATCTTTTATGCACTTTCCAATGTGACCGGCGGTGCCTTGCAGAGTATTGATAAAATGCGGATTCCGGTAATCCACTCAGCAATTTCGCTGGTGATTCATATAGGAATTGTATCATTTTTGCTAGCTTGTACCAACATTGGCGTTTATGCACTTTTGATTGGTAATATCACATTCCCGATTCTTGTGTTTATTCTGAATCTTCGTGCAATCAAACGCTATGTGCCTTCGTACCGGCAGGAAGTTATTAAGACGTTCTTTGCTCCTTTGGCAGCGGGATTTTGGATGGCGCTTGCTGCGGTAAGTGTTTACGGCCTTGTGGGCTTTGTGATTGGCTCAAATTTGATTCGTACAATGCTTGCGGTCTGTGTGGCGGTAGTGGTATACTTTACGGCGTTTCTTCTGCTGAAAGGTCTGACTAAAGAAGAATTGTTTGATTTCCCGATGGGAAGAAGATTATATTTGTTAGCTAGAAAAATGCACCTAATGAAGTAAAAAAGAGAAGTTTAATTGGTTCAAGACGGGATAATGCGGTGCATTATAGTCTTGAACCGATTAAACTTCCTTTTTTATAGAGAAGTGTTTAGTTGATGGAGTCGCAGTATTCGTTGTAACGTTCATCCATTAATTCATCAATATAGTTTTCGTTGAAGAGAGGAAACTGTTCTTTAACTTTATTACACATTGCCGAGTGGGCGGTGAAGTAGTTTTTTTCTTCTGTTTCTTCTTCATTAATTAAAGATGAGATGTATTCATCAGTGATGTTTGCTTCAATCCAGTCTAATACATCATCACTTGCTCTTTCTTCCTGGGAAACCATGGATTTCATTTTCTTTGCACGCAGAAGAGAAGTAATTCCTACAATGAAGAAAATGACAAAGACAACGACCATGATTAAGGATGAAAATTTATTAAATAAGTTAATGTATTCAAATAAATTCAGTGCCAAAAGACCGAGTCCCAAAAGACCAAATACAATAAAGGAAATACCGCTGAATTTTAAATCTGTGTATTTGTCTTTTTTCTTGACATAAACGGAACTGGATTCGGTACGGAGTTCGGAAAGCATTTTACTTGCTTCTTCGTCCTGAATCTGGGCAAGTTCGTCGTCAATATCCGTCATCATGGAAGAAACGGTTTCTTCGGTCATTTCTGATGCACCGTCAAAAGATTCAAATGTTTCAGCTTTTTCATCGTATTCTTCTTTGGCAACGACAACGTAAAATCCATCGTCAAATTCATCTTCTTCGGTAACCGGCATAATTCCTGCGGTAAGTACCCCTTCTACATTCAAATACAAAACCAGTTTTGCACCAATTTCTTCATTGGCAACATGACATAAACGAACCGGTTTTACTTCATCCGTTTCTTCCGGAAGTTCATCGACTAATTCCACACCACAGTCGGCGCAGAGGGTAATTCCATCGACATATTCGTTTTTACATTTTGGACACCACATAATTTGGTCCCTCCTTCGCATAAATTCACTTGTTTCAATATAGCATAAGTTGATTCAAGTGGCAAGATATTTGACAGTATATCATAAAGTTGTGTATAATTGACGAACAGAATGTATGAGAAAGGACAACAGAGCATGAGAAAACTAGCGCTTCGTGATGAAGTTTTAATGCAGGTTGAAAAACCGGCCAGATATATTGGAAATGAAATTAATATGGTAAAGAAAAATCCGAGAGAAGTTGATGTCCGTTTTTGTATGTGTTTTCCGGATGTATATGAGATTGGAATGTCACATCTTGGAATACAGATTTTATATGATATGTTTAACCGCTGGGATGACACCTATTGTGAAAGGGTTTATTCTCCGTGGCCGGACATGGACAAGATACTGCGTGAGAAAAATATTCCCTTGTTTGCTTTGGAGAGCCAGGAGCCGATTCGGGCGTTTGATTTTCTTGGTATTACGATTCAGTATGAAATGTGTTATACCAACATTTTGCAGGTCTTGGATTTGTCGCACATTCCGCTGCACGCCGGTGAGAGAACATGGGACGATCCGATTGTAATCGGAGGTGGTCCGTGCACATATAATCCGGAGCCCATTGCTGAATTTTTTGACATTTTTTATATTGGAGAAGGAGAGACTGTTTACCGCGAATTATTGGATGTTTATAAGGATTCCAGACAAAAAGGAGAGGACCGGTTGACATTTTTGAAGCGGGCATCCGGTGTGGAAGGGCTGTATGTTCCTCTTTTATATGATGTAACGTATCACGAGGACGGAACGATTGCGTCTATGGAGCCAAACTGCAAGGAAGCACCAAACCGTGTAAAAAAACAAGTGGTGACGGATTTGAGTGATACTTATTATCCATCTAAACCGTTGGTGCCGTATATTCGAGCTACGCAGGACCGGGTCGTGCTGGAAATCCAGCGTGGATGTATCCGCGGATGCCGTTTCTGTCAGGCGGGGATGATTTATCGTCCGATTCGTCCGAGAAGACTTGATTTTTTGAAACAGCGGGCAATTGAGATGCTTGACAATACCGGGTATGAGGAAATTACTTTAAGTTCTTTAAGTTCAAGTGATTATGATGAACTGGCGGATTTGGTTTATTATCTGATTGAAGAATGTCGTCAGAGAAAATTAAATATTGCGCTGCCATCGCTTCGTATTGATGCGTTTTCCTTGGATGTTATGAGTAAAGTTCAGGATATCAGAAAAAGCAGTCTGACATTTGCGCCGGAGGCAGGATCTCAGCGCATGCGTGATGTGATTAATAAAGGTCTTACAAAGGATGTGATTTTAAAAGGAGCATGGGAAGCTTTTCAGGGAGGCTGGAAACGTGTTAAACTATATTTCATGTTAGGGCTTCCCGGTGAAACGGATGAGGATATTGCAGCAATTGCGGAATTGGCAAATGATATCGCTGCTACCTATTTTGAACTTCCAAAAGAAGAACGTCAGGGAAGACCGGAGATTACGGCAAGTACGTCATTTTTTGTACCAAAGCCATTTACTCCGTTCCAGTGGGCGCCGATGGGAACGGCAGAGTATTTTGATGAGAAACGCCGGTTCCTTACCGGTAAGGTGAGAGAACAGATAAATCAGCGTTCTATCCGTTATATCTGCCATGATGCTGTGACTTCTGAATTGGAAGGAATCTTTGCCAGAGGTGACAGGAAACTTTCAGATGTAATTGAAAAGGCTTACAAAAAGGGGTGCATTTTTGACGCATGGACGGATTATTTCCGCCCGGATGTATGGAATGAACTTCTTGATGAACTTTCGGTGGACCGTGATTTTTATAATTACAGAGAACGAAACGAAGACGAAATCTTTCCATGGGATTTTATTGATATTGGTGTCAGCAAACAGTTTTTACGCCGTGAATATGAAAATGCAAAGCAGGGAAAGGTTACGCCGAACTGTAAGCAGAAGTGCAGTGGATGCGGAGCTGCTTCGTTCCATGCGGGTATCTGTATGATGGATAGAAAAGCAAGTGGAGGTAGTGCACAATGAAAACAAGAATGCGTTTTGTAAAATGCGGCTCGATGAAGTTTATCGGACACCTTGACTGCATGCGTTTTTTTCAGAAAGCGATTCGACGTGCAAAATTGGATGTTGCGTATTCAAAGGGGTACAGTCCGCACCAGTTAATGAGTTTTGCTTCGCCGCTTGGCGTCGGTGTAACAAGTGACGGAGAATATATTGATGTAGAATTTTATTCACTGCCGGATCTTTCACTGCCGGAGCTTGTGACCTACTTAAATCAATTTATGACTGATGAAATATTTGTTACAGACATTGAAATCATGCCGGATGGTTTTAAAAATTCGATGTCGCTTCTTATCGCTGCGGATTATATGGTAGTGGAAAAAGAAGCGGGTGTTTTTCCGGAAAATTGGCAGGAAAAATGGCTTTCTTTTATGGAGCAGCAAGAAATTGTGATTGAGAAAAAGACGAAAAAATCTGTGAAAGAAGTGGATATTAAACCACATATTCTTGCCTGGGATTTTTCAATGGATGCTTTTGCTAAAAAAAATGGTGAAAACTATGGAACACTTCACTGTGATTATGAGGGAAACTCGCTGTTTATGCGGCTGACAAGCGGAAGTGAGACAAATATTAAGCCGGAACTTGTGATGCAGGCATTTTATGCATTTTGTGAGAATGAATTAGAACCTTATTCGTATCAGATTCACAGAATGCAGATGATTTTTAAGAAAAAGGGAGAATAGACGATGACAAACCGCAGCCAGATTGTAATTACAAAAGTGCAGGATAAAACGATACTGGTTTCTGTGCATAACGACAAATTATATGATGTTTTAGTAGAAAACGAGGAAAATACTTCCGGAAATGTTGGTGATATTTTTGTTGGGAAAGTGCAGAATGTCGTGGATAACATTCATGCGGCTTTTGTGGAATTTGAGAAAAATAAGGTTGGATTCCTTCCTTTAAGTGAATGTCAGGGGAAAACGGTAAAAGCCGGAGATGAATTTGTTGTTCAGATTAAGCAGGCGGCAGTTAAGACAAAACAGCCGGTACTGACAATTTTCCCGGAAATTGCAGGGCGGTTTGCAGTTGTTTCCACAAAATCAAAAACAAAAGGTGTTTCAAAAAAAATTACAGAGGAAGAAAAAAAGAAAGAACTTTATAAAATCTTAGAAGATTTTTGTGAGGATCCCTATGGTGTGATTCTTCGCACGAGTGCTAAGGCAGCGAGTGAAGAAGAAATCAGAAAAGAGTGCACCGGACTTCTGAAACAAATGCATGAGTTAATGGATTACAGTGAGTATAAAACAAGATTTAGCTGTTTGTATCGTGAGGCGTCATTTTATTTAAAATATATCCGAAGTTTGGAACTTTCAAATTTTGAGAGGATTGTCACGGATTTACAATCGGTTTATGAAGAACTGCATCCGATTTATGGGGATAAGGTGGAATTATATTCGGATGATAGTTATTCACTGGATAAATTACTCGGCATTTCAACTAAATTAGAGAAAGCCTGCGAAAAAAAAGTTTGGTTAAAGAGTGGTGGCAACCTTGTGATTGAGCCAACAGAGGCATTGACGGTCATTGATGTAAATACTGGTAAAGCGATTGATGGCAAGAGAGCGAAAGAGACGACATTTTACAAGATTAACTGTGAAGCTGCCATTGAGGCTGCGCGCCAGATTCGTCTCCGAAATCTATCGGGGATTATATTGATTGACTTTATTGATATGAAAGAACAAGAACATGTGGAAGAACTGATGCAGCTTCTCCGTATGAAACTTTCGGAAGATAAAGTAAAAACCGTACTTGTGGACATTACAAAACTTGGACTTGTTGAGATTACGAGAATGAAAAAAAATCCACCTTTGCGGGAGGCTTTGTCTAGTAATCACTTGCTTTTTAACTATTTTATATGATAAACTTTATATTGTTATAATATTTAACACCAAAGAAAGGGATAAAAATGAAAAAACTTCAAAAAGCATTTGAAACTTCAGTTAATATATGCTTTGTCAGCGATGAGAAGTATGCAAAACCACTTTGTACATCGTTGTATTCTCTCTTGTATAGTCGGGACAAGACACGAAATTATGACATCCTTATTTTACAAGATGACATTCCCGGGGAGGCACAAGAACAAATCTATGCACTGGGAAAAGACGAGCCGGGAGTCAGCATCCGTTTTATTAATATGAGAGAAAGAAAAAAGTTTTTTCCGGAAACGGCAAATGCGTATTACACAGCAGCTATCAATTACCGCTTGTATCTGTTTGATGAGATGTTCACAAATTATGAAAAAATGTTGTATTTTGATTGCGACATGATTTTTTTGGAGGATGTAAGCAAACTCTACGATACGCATCTTGGTGAAAAGGAAGTGGCGGCTGTTCGGGCAGAAGATCTTCGTGTTTTGTCACAGACGCGCCGTGCCATTTTTTTAGATGGTATGCCATATAATGTGGATAATTATCGAAGTGACGGTTTGAAGATGCAATATGCAGAGGATTATTTTAATTCAGGGGTATTGCTTCTGAATCTGCAAAAAGCCAGGCAGCATATTACGATGTCGCAGGTTTATGAATTGCTAACGGGGCACAAATATATGTTTAGCGATCAAGATGTCCTTAATATGCTGTTTGATGGCAAGGTGCTGCCATTGGATTTTCGCTGGAATTATACCACATTTGTGGCAGGACATTTGCAAAGCGGCAATATTCACAGCCAAACATTGTATGCAGATCTTCAAAGGGATGATCCGGCGATTATTCATTATGTCGGGAAACGCAAGCCGTGGACAACAGGTGAGATATTGCGAGAGCAGTACGAAAAATATTATAAGATAATGAAAAATGAGACTTAAAATGAGAGAAATGGAGGAAAAAATGAGAAAGAAATTTTACAGACAGGCACAAAAAGGGATTTGTATTGCAACATTATCGGCTACGGTGCTTACAAGTATCCCGACCGTATCCTATGCAGAAGCGTATGCCAAGGGAAGGGCAGTTATGGAAGAAATGCAGAAGCTTTCCCTGCCTACAGAAAACGCAGTGACTTTTAATCTGGCAGATGCGGCTCTTAGACAAGAAAAAACCTTTGTAGATGCGTATGGTGAGGATTTTACTACTACCGTCATCGAAATTAATATTGCAAAAAATGGAACTTACATCATCAAAGGCTCCAATGAGATCAATGGTGCATTTGTCGACACTCACATCAAGGTAGAAAAGGGAGTGGAAGCAAATATTATTTTTGATGGAGCACAGATTCAAAATAATCAGATGTATGATTCGGGTGTGGATAGTTGTGGTAATATCTATACCAACCAGCTTTTTCCGGTACTGGACATCGAAGGAACAGCAAATCTGTATGTGGAAGAGGATTCCTGTCTTACATCGCCGGATAAGGATTATAGTTATGTGATTCAGGTAACTGGTGATATAACGCTCAAAGAAGGTAACGGCCGTCTTACTTTGATGCTAGGTAACTGCAAAGAAGATTCAGAGGAAGAAGAAAACTATGGTTATTCTATATTCGGAAGGAAAGAGGGAGAAAATCGTCGTCAGGGAACTGTCACATTGGAAGGTGGAGATTTGGTTGCCTATGGAGCAATTGAGGGGGTGGAAAAATTTACAATGACTGGAGGAAAAGCAGATTTATCCTACGGTGATGGTCGTTGTGTTTATGCTAAGGATATCGCTATTTTGGGCGGAGAACTGTCACTGACTGATGATGCAGAGAAAGAATGGATTTCGTATTTTCTTAAAGGCAGGAATAGTGTATACATTGACGGAGCGAAGATAACGGCGAAACAGAAATCTCCAACCCAGCAAAGTGTTAAAATTGGCATTGTAGAGTCAGAAGGGTCAAATACGGTAATTTGCAATAGTGTAATTTCCTATGATGAGCAATATTTTACTCTGAATCGCATGTCAGACGTGTCAGATGTGTATGGCAGGAAAATCGGTCTTTTTACCGTGGATGGACTTTTAGAAAATACCAAAGTGAAAACCATTAACGGGCAGCCAGTCACGAATCTCCAGACCGCAGAAGACGGCACCTTGAAGTGCTTTATGGAATATGGGAAAAACATAATTACATTGGAAGATGGAAGCGTTTATACATATACTTACCAGAGTGATGGGGATAGCGGACATGCAATAGAAAACATGATTAAGGATGACCCGGCAGTAAGTACTCACAAGATTACGCTTCAGGTTGAAGGAGAGACAAATCAACAAGAGTTCGTGGTGCCGGATGGATTCAAATTGGGAAATCGATACTTTGACGGACAAAGATATTACGAATATGACTACGGAAGTGCAGGGACTCCGGACAAAATCACAGAAGATATGATGATTACTTTGCGCGAAGTGGAATTAGGAGTGACTGTGGATGGAGAAAAATTTGAAGGAGATGTGCTGCCGAATGAAGTGTTCTATTTTGCACAGGACAGAAATGGTGATAGTTTTGTCGCCTATCCGGGAGATACGGTAAAACAAGGTGCAAGTTATACATCCTGTCTTCCGGCAGTTAAAAAAGATGGAAAATGGTTTGTGAAAATAGGGGGAAAAGCCGATCTTGATTCGCTGCATAAGCTGCTTCTAAAGGATGATGCATTAAATGTTCTTTTGGATGCTGATATTGATTTTAGTGAAGAAGATGTTTCTGGATTGCTCAATGGTGTCGCAAGTTCATTTTATGGCATATTTGATGGAAATGGACATAGTATTACCAATGTGAAAAGTAACTATTATCCATATATTTTGATGGGAAATAATTATGGTACCATCAAAAATGTGCGTATCCGGAATGCAACGGTGCCATCTAGAAATTATTCGGCAGATTTTCGCTCTGGTATTCTCTGTTCCAACAATTATGGAACAATCGAAAATTGTGCGGTGGAGAATGCTGTCATAAAAACGAAGAAGAAGACAGAGTATGACGATGAAATGACTATTAAACTTCGGGTTCACAGCGCATTAGCCGGCGGAAATTATGGCACGATTAAGGATAGTTTTGTAAAGGACATTACGTTTGATGGAGATGGCGATACTTATCCGCTTAGCCAATCATTTACCGGAAGCCATATTGAAAATACATATTATCTTTCAGAAAAAGCAGAAGATAAAAATGCTAAGACGGCACAGCAGTTTGCCTCTGGAGAAGTGTGCAGCCTTCTGAACCATGGAGTGAGTGACGGAAGCCAGTATTGGTACCAGAACATCGACAATGACGGTGAAAATGACAAAGCTCCGGTGGCGGATTCTTCACACGGAACAGTATATACCGGTTATCAGGAATGTGTGAAGAGTTATTCCAATGAAAAACTTCCGGAATCACCGACCGCTCATGACACAATATATACTGCACAAGGAAATGTAATCACAGGTATTTGTAAGAAGGATTCTGCTCATTCAGTGAGGATGACAGTCAGTGGCAAGGATACTGTATATGATAAAACAGCCCATGCAGTTGACATTGGTATCGAGTTAAGTGAAGAATGGGGCAAAATAGAAGTGCCTTATGAAATCTTTTATACACGTGAGGGAACTCGGACAGAGGACCTTACCAGTCCCGGTACCATCAAAGCCACTGTATCGGTAGGCACTGCTAAGGTAGAAGTGGTTTATACCATCAAAGAAGCACCGGCAGAAAAGCCGGTTGTAACGCCAACTGCAAAACCAACCGACAAACCAGCTGTAACGCCAACTGCAAAACCAACCGACAAACCAGCTGCAACGCCAACTGCAAAACCGACCAAGACCTCGGATTCTCAGGCGACGAAGAAGCCTGCTGAAAGGGAAAAAGCAGTACCGAAAAAGGTCGGTGCAATACTGAAAGTAAAAGGAAATAAATACAGAGTAACGAAATCAAAGGCAAAGGGCTCTACGGTTGAATTTACAGGCTATACAAACAAAAAGAAGAAAAAAGTCACCATTCCTGAGAGCATTACCGTTCAGGGTGTTGAGTACGATGTTACTTCCATTGGAGAAAAAGCCTTTAGTAACTGCAAAAAACTGACTCTGCTTGAAATCAAAACAAAGAAACTGACAAAGAAAACGGTTGCTAAAAAAACATTTAAGAGCATCCGAAAAAAGACAGTTATTAAAGTGCCAAAGAGTAAATATAAAGCATATAAAAAGGTACTTCGTGCCAGAGGACTGAACAAGAAAGTCAAGATCAAAAAATAAATTTGGGCTGGTTTCGTTTGCGTCAAATGTTCATGAAAAATACTTGACATAGTGTGATTGGTCATGCTATACTGTTAAGCGTATGCCGCACAACGAGGTTATAGTTCTGTCCATTTTTCATGAGACAGGCACCATAGTTGGCGAGTAATTTTATTAGGAGGTGCTATATGTACGCAATTATAGCAACCGGTGGTAAGCAGTATAAAGTAGAAGAAGGCGACGTAATCAAAGTTGAAAAACTTGGTTTGGAAGCTGGTTCCGAAGTTACTTTTGACCAGGTACTTTTAGTTGGTGACAAAGATGTCAAAGTTGGTACTCCAACTGTTGACGGAGCTTCTGTCAAAGCAACTGTAGTAGCAGAAGGCAAAAGTAAAAAGGTTATTGTTTATCGTTATAAGAGAAAAACCGGATACCACAAAAAGAATGGTCATAGACAGCCATTTACTCAGGTAAAAATCGAAAAGATTAACGCTTAATCTTTCAGGTGAATCTATGATTCAGGTAATTGTAAAAAAGCAGAATGGGAACATAACGGGTTTTCATATGGAAGGGCATGCCGGATACGCGGACCGGGGCAGTGATATTGTTTGTGCTTCGATTTCTGTTCTCGCCATTAACTGTGTAAATTCAATTGAAGAATTTACGGAGGATTCCTTCTCGGAGGGTATGGATGAGGAAAGAGGAATGATTTCTTTTGATTTGACAGGAGAAATTTCGGAGAAAACACAGTTATTGTTACAGTCCATGCTATTGGGAATCGAACATATTGCCGAAGAATATGGAAAGAAGTATGTTCAAATTATTAATCGTTAGGAGGAAAAGACCATGTTGAAAATGAACCTTCAGTTGTTTGCTCATAAAAAAGGAATGGGTTCTACAAAGAACGGTAGAGATTCCGAATCTAAACGCTTAGGCGCTAAAAGAGCTGACGGACAGTTTGTTTTGGCTGGAAATATTCTTTACAGACAGCGTGGCACCAAGATTCATCCGGGTGTTAATGTTGGTAAAGGTGGAGACGATACATTGTATGCTTTGGTAGACGGTGTTCTTCGTTTCGAGAGAAAAGGAAGAGATAAAAAACAGGCTTCCGTATATCCAGTGGAAAGCAAATAAAATCGAAATGATTTGTCAGGGGGCTGCCTTATGTGCAGCCCCTTATTCGTTCATAGAAAGGAAAAAAGTATGTTTGCAGATCGAGCGAAGATAACAATCCGCTCCGGAAAAGGCGGTGACGGTCATGTTAGTTTCCGCCGTGAAAAATACGTTGCTAACGGTGGACCGGATGGTGGCGATGGTGGCCGCGGCGGTGATTTGATATTTGAAGTTGACCCGGGCATTAATACGTTAAACGAATTCCGTCATGTGAGGAAATATTTTGCAGGAGACGGAGAGCCGGGCGGCAAAAGACGCTGTCACGGAGCTGATGGAGAAGATAAAATCGTAAAGGTGCCGGCAGGTACAATTGTACGTGAGGCACAGACAGGACAGGTAATTACCGATATGTCTTACGAAAATAATAGAGAAGTGGTACTAAAAGGTGGAAACGGCGGAAAGGGAAACCAGCATTTTGCAACACCTACGATGCAGGTGCCTAAGTATGCCCAGCCGGGCAAACCCGGTATTGAACTTGAAGTTATCCTTGAATTAAAAGTTATTGCTGATGTTGGTTTGGTTGGATTCCCAAATGTCGGAAAGTCTACCCTTTTATCAAGAGTGACGAACGCACAGCCAAAGATTGCAAATTATCATTTTACAACTTTGAATCCAAATCTTGGTGTGGTTGATTTAGATGGTGCCGATGGATTTGTTATCGCTGATATTCCGGGATTGATTGAAGGAGCTTCAGAAGGTGTTGGATTAGGACATGAATTTTTACGTCATATTGAACGTACCCGCGTGCTCATTCATATGGTGGATGCAGCATCCACAGAGGGCAGAGACCCAATTGAAGACATTCATGCCATTAACGAGGAATTAAAAGCTTATAATCCGAAAATTGCTAAGCGCCCGCAGGTCATTGCTGCCAACAAAATCGATTGCTTTTATGGTGAAGACCGTGAAAAAGTATTGCAGGCAATCAAGGATGAATTTGAACCGGAAGGAATTTCAGTATTTCCGATATCTGCTGTCAGCGGAGAAGGTGTGCAGGCATTACTTTATCATGTCAAAGACATGCTTGACCATGTCAAAGAAGAACAGGTTGTTTTTGAAAAAGAATACATGATAAAAGAACCGGATTTCTCAAATGAACCGTATACGGTTGAAAAAAGCGAGGAAGAAGAAGGACTTTACATTGTCGAAGGTCCTCGTATCGAAAGAATGCTTGGTTATACCAATCTGGATTCCGAAAAAGGATTTGAATTCTTCCAAAAATTCTTAAAAACAAACGGAATCCTTGACGAATTAGAAAAACTTGGAATCGAAGAAGGCGACACCGTAAAAATGTACGGCTGGCAATTTGAATTTATGCGATAACTACAAAGCAACGCACATCTGCATGAATACACTTATGCAAGCTCGCTTGCAAATAAGTGTATTCGCGCAGATGTATGTCGCGCGTAGCGCGACCGAGATGAAGCGAGGCGCGCTGCGCGTAGCAATGCGAAGCAAGAAGGAGGAAAAAATGACAAGCAAACAAAGAGCCTATTTAAAAAGCCTGGCAATGAAGATGGAACCAATCATGCAGATTGGCAAGGCAACCATCACACCGGAACTTACAGAATCGGTAGAACAGGCATTAGAGGCAAGAGAATTAATCAAAATTAATGTATTAAAAAACTGTGTGGCAATGCCCGGTGATGTTGCAGCACTGTTAGCAGAACGGACTCATTCGGATGTAGTACAGGTAATCGGAAGAAAAATTGTATTATATCGTGAATCTAAAACAAAGAAAAAAATTGAACTGCCAAAGGCAAAAAATACAAAGGAGTAGGTAAAAGAATGAAAATCGGAATCATGGGCGGAACATTTAATCCGATTCATAATGCTCATTTGATGATGGCTCAGGCTGCGTATGAACAGTATAAATTGGATGAAATATGGTTTATGCCATCAGCGAAACCACCGCACAAAAATCAGGATGAAATTGCAGAAAAAGAACATAGAAAACGTATGGTTCAGTTTGCGATTGACAAAACCCCGTATTTTAAATATTCAAATGTTGAATATAAAAGAGAAGGGAAAACATACACGTATGACACACTTGTAGAATTAAAGAAAGAAAGAGAAGATGCGCACTTTTATTTTATTATGGGTGGCGACTCTTTAGCGCAGTTTGAACAGTGGTATCATCCGGAAAAAATTGTGAAATTGTGTACGATATTGGCTGCCTCACGGGATGAGGTTTCCTATGAGCAGACGAAAGAGTACTGCAAGCAGTTAAGTGAACGGTTAGATGGAGATTTTCGTCCACTGAAAATACCTGCCATGTCAATTTCTTCACATGAAATCCGAAAACGTATTAAAAAGGGAAAGTCAATTATTGGATATTGTCCGGAGCCTGTGGTACGTTATATTCAGATGCACCGGTTATATGGTGACTCTAGTTTTGAAATACCTAAAAACGAAAAAGAACAGATGGACTGCTTAGCGGCATCGCTTCGGCCGAAACGATTTGTTCATACGTTAGGAGTTGCCAATATGGCGGCAAATCTTGCCATGATGCATGATGATGTTTCACTGCAAAGAGCAAAATTAGCCGGTCTTTTGCATGACTGTGCGAAATATCTGACGAATGAAGAGATATTTGCCTTATGTGAGAAACTGGAAATTCCATTGTCTGAGTCCGAAAAAAGTACCCCTGCTGTAATTCATGGGAAATTAGGTGCTAAATTAGCGGTGCTTCGATATGGCATAGAAGATGATGAAATTTGTTCTGCCATTGCCTGTCATACAACCGGCAAGTCGCAGATGACGACATTAGAGAAAATAATTTACATTGCGGATTATATTGAGCCAAACCGTGATATGGACTGCAAACCATATCCGCTTGAAAGAATTCGAAGGACAGCCTTTTTTGATTTGAATCAGGCAACAGGTATGATTTTAAAAAACACATTAACGTATTTAGAAGAGAATCAGATGCCGATTGATGAAATGTCACTGGAAGCGTTTCATTATTATTTCACAATAAAATAGAATCAGGAGGAAACGTTAGATGGAAAATCAGTCGAAAAAAATGGTACAGATTGTTTATGATGCCTTGGATGAAAAACTGGGAGAGGACATTGAGATACTTAAAGTCGATGAAATTTCGATAATTGCAGATTATCTGGTAATTGCAAATGGAAGAAATCAGAATCAGTTAAATGCCATGACGGATTTAGTCGAGGAAAAAATGATAGAAGCCGGCTATAAAAGCAAGAGAATTGAGGGGAATAAAAATTCTTCCTGGGTTTTGATGGATTATGGCGATGTAATTGTTCATGTTTTTTCCAAAGAAGACCGCTTGTTTTATGATTTAGAGCGAATCTGGAAAGATGGAAAGAAGATTTCGAGAGAAGAATTATAAAAAAATTCCATGCGTAAGAGATAAGATAACGCTTCGCGTTATAAGCCTCTTACACATGGAATTTTTTTATTGCATTTTGTTCGAGAGAGCAATAAAAAGATTTTATATGCTCTGTTTTTGTGATATAAGTTTAGAAGAAGCGGTATAAGCCGATTACTTTTCCTAATATGATTACTTCGTTTACATAAATTGGCTCCATAGAATCATTTTCCGGCTGGAGACGGTAACGTCCGCTTTCTTTGTAGTAAGTTTTTACCGTGGCGGAATCATCAATTAATGCAACTACAATATCGCCGTCTCTGGCAGTAGGAGTCTGCTGCACAATGATTTTGTCACCGTCATAAATACCGACATTTATCATACTTTCACCGCGGACATCAAGCATAAATAAGTTACCGGCAGGGAGCTGGTCTGCAAGCATTGGAAAATAATTTTCGATATTCTGCTCCGCAAATAATGGGGCACCGGCGGCAACATGTCCTAACAATGGAATGTTGCGGATTTCGCGCCTGGATAAATTAAAATCATCATCTATAATTTCAATTGCACGTGGTTTCGTCGGGTCACGGCGGATATAACCATTCTTTTCTAATGTCTCCAAATGAGAGTGTACCGAAGATGTTGACTTTAAATGAACAGCTGAACAAATTTCCCGTACTGCCGGTGGATATCCTTTTTCTAAAATTTGTGCTTTTATGTATTCTAATATTTCAGCCTGCTTTGCTGATATTCTGCCATTTCCCATAGAAACCTCCTAAAAAATTAGTAAAATACAAACAATTGTTTGCTTTTTAAATATATCATAATTTATTATGTGTGTCAAACGAATGTTCGTTTTTTTGCGAAAAATGGAATTTATCATAGACAAATGACGACAGAATGGTTATAATAAACAAAGATATTCAAGATAAGGAGTGTAAATGGGAATGAAAAACGAGAAAAAAGGCTTTTTTAGCAGAATGCTGAGTTCAGAACATAAAGTATTTGAGACAAGTATGTTTGGTATTAGCGTGGTACTTACACTTGCGTTAGTGATTGGAATTGGCTATTATATTTCGGTTGCTTTCTTTAATCATAATACGGTTACAGATGAAGAGGCTAATGCTTCTGCTGTATCGGACAGTGCTGTTACGGTAAGAGAAAGTCCGGAGCCAACACAGACACCGGATGAAAATACGATGATTCGTGAAGATGATGCCGATACGCAGGTGGATGAGGAACTGGCAAAGGCAACGGAAGGTTATACGACATCGACTGTTAATATGCGTTCCGAACCGTCTTTGACGGCAAGTGTTGTGGCAAAAGTTCCGGCATCGACAAAACTGACTTTCTCTGGTTTGCAGAAGAAAGAATGGATGGAAGTTGAGTATAATGGACAGAAAGGTTATATCAATGCGATGTATCTCTCTGTTGATAAACCAAAACCGATTGAGACAGTTACTCCAAGACCGACTCAGACACCGGTTCGTACAACGGCTACACCAAAGGCTACAAAAGTACCAAAGGCTACGAAGACACCAAAAGCGTCCAAATCGCCAAAGGCTACGAAGATGCCGAAAGCAACGAAAACGCCAGGTGCTGTTGTTACAAAAGCACCGACTCAGGCACCAACAGAAGCGCCAACTCAGGCACCGACAGAAGCACCAACTCAGGTACCGACTCCAGAGCCGACTGCTAATACAACAGAATAGATTGGAATATTGCGAAAGAGGTAACAAAGACCATGGAACAGTTAACGCCAATGATGCAGCAGTACATGGAAACGAAAAATGAATATAAAGACTGTATTCTCTTTTACCGGTTAGGGGACTTCTATGAAATGTTTTTTGATGATGCCATATGTGCACACAAAGAACTTGAATTAACCCTGACCGGAAAGAGTTGTGGTCTTAAAGAGCGGGCACCCATGTGTGGTGTCCCGTTTCATTCTGCGGAGACATATATTAACCGTTTGGTAGAGCGGGGCTATAAAGTAGCGATTTGTGAACAGGTAGAAGACCCGAAACTGGCAAAAGGATTGGTAAAAAGAGAAGTAACACGTATTGTTACACCGGGTACCAATTGTTTTACCGGTTCTTTAGATGAAACGAGAAATAATTATTTAATGGGAATTGTTTCAGTTGACCATAGTTTTGGCATTTCGATTGTAGATGTCACAACAGGAGAATATATGCTTACCGAAGTAGAGTCGGTAAGTAAACTTTTGGATGAAGTAAATAAATATATGCCGGCCGAGATTATCTGCAATGATTCCTTTTACATATCCGGTGTTGACTTGACCGATTTGAGTGAACGGCTTGGAATTACCATTTCTGCACTCGAACCGCGCTACTTTGAAAAAGAAAGCTGCTGGGAGGCTCTGTGCCGTCATTTTCATGTAAGCAGTTTAGACGGCATGGGAGTAGAGGAATACTCGATTGGCATGATTGCGGCAGGAGCCGTCATGATGTATTTGATTGAAACGCAAAAGTGTGCCCTAGAGCACATTTCACATTTGCAGCCGTATCATGTTGGCAAGTATATGCTTTTAGACAGAAATACCAGACGGAATCTGGAACTGGTAGAGACACTGCGTGAAAAGCAGAAAAGAGGTTCGCTTCTCTGGGTGCTTGATAAGACAAAAACAGCGATGGGTGCCAGAAAATTGCGTGCTTCCATTGAACAGCCTTTGATTGAGGAAGAAGAGATTCTTGCGCGTTATGATGCGATTGAGGAATTAAATGCGAATGTTATTACCAGAGAGGAAATTCGTGAATATCTGAATCCGGTATATGACTTAGAGCGTCTTTTGAGCAAAATCAGTTACCGTACTGTAAATCCAAGAGATATGATAGCACTGGAATCTTCTTTGGAAATGCTTCCGGCGATTCGTATGCTTCTTGGCAATTTTAAAGCGCCGCTTTTTAAAGACTTATATGATAAGATGGATGCACTGGAAGATATTTACGGATGGATTCATTCGGCAATTGAGGAAGAACCACCGATTTCGGTAAGAGAGGGCGGTATCTTTAAAAACGGTTATCATGAAGAAATTGATAAGCTCAGACAGGCAAAAACCGAAGGCAAAGACTGGCTGGCAAATTTAGAGGCAAAAGAAAAAGAACATACAGGAATTAAGAATCTTAGAATTAAATATAATAAAGTTTTCGGGTATTATTTTGAGGTCACAAAATCTTTTCTTGACCAGGTGCCGGAAAACTGGATTCGAAAACAGACATTGACAAATGCGGAGCGTTACACGACTAATGAACTGAAAGAAATGGAAGATGTGATTCTGGGGGCGGAGGACCGGCTTTATAATCTGGAATATGCGGTGTTTTGCGAACTGCGGGATAAAATATTTGGGCAGATGAAGCGGATTCAGGATACGGCATCGGTGATTGCCTTTTTGGATATGTTAGCATCTCTTGCGTATGTAGCAGAGCATAATCAGTATGTACGGCCAACCATTAATCACAATGGCTCCATTACGATTAAAGAAGGCAGACATCCGGTGATTGAGCAGATGATGACAAAGGATATGTTTATTGCTAACGATACCTACTTAGATGATGATACACACCGTGTTGTGATTATTACCGGCCCAAATATGGCGGGTAAATCTACTTATATGCGTCAGACAGCATTGATTTCTTTAATGGCGCAGATTGGCTGTTTTGTTCCGGCAAGAGAAGCAGATTTGTCATTAGTTGACCGCATATTTACGCGTGTCGGGGCATCGGATGACTTGGCGAGCGGGCAGAGTACCTTTATGGTGGAAATGACCGAAGTTGCCAATATTTTACATAACGCAACAAAAGACAGTTTGATTATTTTAGACGAAATCGGCCGCGGAACTAGTACCTTTGACGGACTAAGTATTGCATGGTCGGTTGTTGAACACATAGTAAATAAGAAAAAAATTGGAGCAAAAACATTATTTGCCACACATTACCACGAATTGACGGAATTGGAGGGCAAATTAGAAGGCGTCCAGAATTACTGTATTGCCGTAAAAGAGGATGGAGAGGATATCGTATTCCTTCGCAAAATTGTAAAGGGCGGTGCTGACCGCAGTTATGGTATTCAGGTTGCCAGACTTGCCGGTGTTCCGGATGAAGTTTTAGTCCGTGCAAGGGAAATTGCGGATTTGTTGGAGGCCAAAGATGCCAATAGTAATCTATCAAAACTTACGGATTTAAGTGAGAAAGATTTAAAAGGCGGCACGGAAGCCATGACGCAGCTTTCCATTTTTGATACGATGGAGACGACAAATCAGACGGATGCCATTTTGTTTGAACTGCGTGATATTAATTTATCCAATGTGACACCGATGGATGCGATGAATTTAGTTTACAAGTGGCAGAATAAATTAAAAGAACAGTGGTAAAAAGAAACGGAGGATGTCATGATTCAAGTTCTTGACCAAAAAACGATAAATCAAATTGCGGCAGGCGAAGTTGTGGAACGTCCTTCGGCTGTTGTGAAAGAATTAATGGAAAATTCTTTGGATGCCGGTGCATCCGCCATTACAATCGAAATAAAAGAAGGCGGAATTTCCATGATTCGTATCACGGATAATGGTGCAGGTATTGCAAAAGAGGAAATTCCGACGGCATTTTTACGCCATGCGACAAGCAAAATTAGAAATACTGAGGATTTACTTTCGGTAACAAGTCTTGGGTTCCGCGGCGAGGCATTGTCAAGTATTGCGGCGGTGGCTCAGGTTGAATTGATTACAAAAAGAAAGGAAGACATTGTCGGAACCAGATATTCCATTGAGGGCGGAAAAGAGACCGGATGTGAGGAAGTCGGCTGCCCGGAAGGAACTACTTTTGTGGTACGAAACTTGTTTTATAACACACCGGCAAGAAGAAAATTTTTAAAATCAAAAACAACTGAGGGAAACTATATTCATGAACTGGTGCAGCGGTATTCACTGGCTCATGCGGATATCCGTTTCTCTTTTATTGTAGATGGGAAAACAAAATTTCAGACAAGTGGTGACGGACAGGTAAAGACCAATATTTTTTATCACTACGGAAGAGAAATTACGAAAGAACTGATACCGATTTGTCAAGAACAGGATGGCATGCGTTTAGAAGGATTTATTGGAAAACCGATTTTATCAAGGGGAAACCGCTCAATGATGAATTACTTTGTAAATGGGCGTTATATCAAAAGTCCGATTTTGGCAAATGCAACCATGCAGGGATATCAGGGATTTCTTATGGGACACCGTTACCCGTTTGTGGTACTCATGCTTTCGATTGATTCTTCTTTTATTGATGTCAATGTCCATCCGACCAAAATGGAAATCCGCTTTACAAATCAGATGGAAGTTTTATCACTTGTGAGAGACACGGTTACTGAGGCATTGAAGCAGAGTACTTTAATTCCGGATGTCACACTGGATGAAAAAGAGAAGCAAAGCCCGGTAGAAGAAAAACCGATTGAAAAACAGCCGGAGCCGTTTGAATATGAAAGAAAAAAAGAGTGGAGTATGCGCGCACAACCGGAGAAAAAGATGGAAGAAAAACCATTTGTGTATGAAAGTGCACCATTTTCCGGAAAGCAGAATGTATCAATTGTAAGAGAAGATTACAAGCAATTAGATTTTAAGAAAGAAGAACAGCAAGAGGGTGTTGTTTTCCGGATTATCGGACAGGTTTTCGGCACCTACTGGCTTGTGGAGTACGAAAAAGAATTATTGATTATTGACCAGCATGCAGCTCATGAAAAAGTGTTATACGAGAAATTAATGAAAAAGTTAAAGGATAAAAAACCGCTGACACAGAATTTGATTGCGCCGATTGTTGTGTCGCTGTCAGGACGGGAAATTGAAGTGTTAGAGGAGAATGCACAGACCTTAACTGCTATTGGCTTTTGCTGGGAAATGTTTGGGGACAGAGAGTATTTGATTACCGGTGTGCCGGCTGACTTTTTGAATTTAGAGCCGAAACAGTTGTTTTTGGAATTGCTAGACAATTTGAGAAATCAAAATATGAAATCGGCACCGGAATTTGTAATCGACCATTGTGCTACGATGGCATGCAAGGCGGCGGTGAAGGGCAATCATACGTTGTCTTACGCAGAGGCAAAAGAGCTGATTGGACAGATGTTACAGATGGATCAGCCGTATCATTGTCCCCATGGAAGACCGACAACGATTGCAATGAGCCAGTATGAATTTGAAAAAAAATTCAAACGTGTGCTTTGAATGTCAAAAAGGAGTGTATGGATATGAAAAAACCAATTATTGTTTTGACAGGGCCAACCGCTGTCGGGAAAACGGAAATATCCATTGAGCTGGCAAAAGCGGCAGGCGGTGAAATTATTTCAGCTGATTCGATGCAAGTATACAAACAGATGGATATTGGAACTGCAAAAATTAAAAAAGAGCAGATGCAGGGCGTTACGCACTATATGATTGATGAATGGAATCCGGATGAAGAATTTAACGTGATGATTTTTCAAAAACGCGTAAAGGAAATTATGGAAGATATTTATAATCGTGGGAAGATTCCGATTCTTGTAGGCGGAACCGGGTTTTATATTCAAGCAGTGTTAAATGATATTGCTTTTACAAAAGAAAAACAGGGTGATGAAATCAGAGCGGATTTGCAAAATCTGGCAAAAGAAAAAGGTGCTTCTTATCTACATCATGAACTGCAAAAAGTGGATAAAGAATCCGCAGAAGCCATTCATCCAAATAACATAAAACGTGTGATTCGTGCCTTGGAGTATTTTCAAAGTACCGGACAGAAATTTTCAGATCACAATAAAGAGGAGCGGCAGAAAGGGTCGCCGTATAATTTTTTGTATCTGGTTCTCACAATGAACCGGAAGGTGCTTTATGAACGGATTGACAAACGGGTTGACCAGATGATGGAAGAGGGACTTGTCAAGGAGGTAAAACAACTTTTGGACGCCGGTTATTCAAGAAATTTGGTTTCCATGCAAGGGCTTGGCTACAAAGAAATTGCGTCAGCTCTTTTTAAAGAGTGTACAATGGAAGAAGCTGTTTACCGCTTAAAACGGGACACCAGACATTTCGCAAAACGTCAGATGACATGGTTTCGACGGGAACGAGATGTGACAATGATTAACAAAGATAATTTTTCAAATAACCATGAAATTGTAAACTATATTATGAAATTAGCAGTAGAAAAGGGCATTTGTTCATGCCGGGAAGGATAAATCATGACAACAGAAGAAATGTATGAAAAATTTGGAATTAAAAAAGATGTGATTGATTTTGGAAAAACTGTTTTGGGAGAAATCGAAGATCGGTTTGCTAAAATTGATGAAGTGGCGGAAATTAATCAGTTGAAAGTAATTCATGCCATGCAGAAGAACCGTGTGAGTGAAAACCATTTGTGGGGAACAACAGGGTATGGTTATAACGATACCGGAAGAGATACGTTGGAAGCCGTATATGCTGACATTTTTGAAGCAGAAGATGCACTTGTGCGCTCACAGATTACCTGCGGAACGCATGCGTTGACAATTGCTTTATCGTCGATTCTTCGACCGGGGGATGAACTGCTGTCGCCGGTTGGAAAACCATATGATACATTGGAAGGAATCATCGGCATCGAGGGAACAGATACCAAAGGATCTCTTCGTGAATTTGGGGTATCTTATCGACAGGTAGATTTGGTCGGTGACAGTGAATTTGATTATGCAGGAATCAAAAATGCATTAAATGAGAAAACAAAATTAGTCACGATTCAGCGTTCCAAAGGATACGCAATGCGCAAAACCTTGTCTGTTGAGCGGATTGGAGAACTGATTCGTTATATCAAATCGATAAAGCCGGATGTCATCTGCATGGTAGATAACTGTTATGGTGAATTTGTAGAAACCATCGAGCCAACGCAGGTTGGAGCCGATATTTGTGTAGGTTCTCTGATAAAAAATCCGGGTGGCGGTCTGGCACCTTTGGGCGGGTATATTGTTGGACGGAAAGATTTAGTTGAACTTGCTGCATACCGCCTTACGGCACCTGGTCTTGGCAAAGAAGTAGGGGCTTCCCTTCAGGTTAATTCGGCGTTTTATCAAGGATTATTTTTAGCACCGACGGTTGTGGCAAGTGCCTTAAAGTCTGCTATTTTTGCTGCAAATTTATATGAAAAACTTGGCTTTACGGCAAGTCCTAATGGTAAAGAAGACAGACACGATATCATTCAGGCAATTGCTTTTGGCACACCGGAACGAATTATCGCCTTCTGCCAGGGAATCCAGCAGGCAGCCCCGGTAGATGCCTACGTTCTGCCGGAGCCATATGCGATGCCCGGCTATCACAGCGATGTCATTATGGCAGCGGGTGCTTTTGTACAGGGGTCCTCTATTGAATTAAGTGCAGATGCCCCGATTGAACCGCCTTACAGTGTCTATTTTCAGGGTGGAATTACATGGCCGCACGGAAAGATGGGTATATTAAAAACACTGCAAAATATGATTGATGGTGGATTTGTCGAATTGCCATAGATTTTGGCAAAATTCAAAAAAAATTCACAGAAAAATCTTGCTTAATAGGTATACATTTTTGCCTTGATATGGTAAAATAACAATGTTTAGGTGGAATTTGGTTCCGAAAGGAGCCGAAATGAAAAAAGAAAATTTTACCATGAAAGAATTGCCGGATTCGGAAAAGCCGTATGAGAAGTGTGAAAGAGACGGTGCAAAGTCTTTGTCGAATGCAGAATTACTTGCTGTCATTTTAAAGTCCGGAACAAAGGATAAGACGAGTCTTGCCCTCGCTTTGGAAGTGCTGAGTGCACATCCTTCTTTTCAGGGTTTGATGGGATTGTTTCATCTGACGCGCAATCAGCTTCTTCAGATTCACGGAATTGGTCCGGTGAAGGCAGTTCAGATTTTGTGTGCGGTGGAGTTGTCCAAACGACTGGCAAGAGAGAGTAAGTGTAATGCCACAAATTTTAGCCGCCCCGAACAACTGGCGGCTTATTTTATGGATGAAATGCGAAATCTCGAAACGGAGCATTTGTATCTTGCAGCACTGGATGCAAGCGGAAGGCTGCTCTACGACAAAGCAGTTTTTAAGGGAACTATAAACTATTCTGTGGTAAATCCGAGAGAGATTCTGCGGATTGCCCTGCAATGCGACGCGGCTCAGATTGTGATACTGCATAATCATCCGAGTGGGAATCCCATTCCGAGCGGAGAAGATATCAAGATGACCAAACGGTTATATGAGGCTTCAGATTTGATTGGTATTCCTTTGGTTGACCACATTATCATTGGTGATAACCGCTACATTAGTTTAAAAGAAAGAGGATTGATTTGACATGTTAGGAAAAGCAATAGGAATTGATTTTGGAACAAGTTCAATTAAGTTTTATAAAAATGGAGAGGGAATTATTCTTCATGAAAAAAGTGTAATTGCGATTTACAATAAATCTCATACTTTTGCGGTAGGAAATGAGGCGTATGAGATGTATGAGAAGGCACCGGCAAACATTCAGGTGTCTTATCCGGTAAAAAATGGTGTTATTGCCGATATCGGAAATATGCAGTCGATGATTGATTATTTCTTCCATGAACTGGATGGCAAGAAAAAGTTAAAAGGTGCAGAGTATTATATTGCGGTTCCGACTGATATTACAGAAGTGGAGAAAAGAGCTTATTTTGATTTGATTACAAATACCAATCTGAAACCGAAGAAAATCCATGTCGTTGAGAAGCCGGTTGCAGATGCCCTGGGTATGAATCTCGATATTACAAAATCTACAGGAACTTTGGTTGTGGATATCGGTGCAAATACAACAGAGATTTCCGTGATGTCCCTTGGTGGTATTGTATTAAGCCGATTGATTCCGATTGGCGGAAATCGTTTTGATGAGGCAATTATTAATAAAATCAAAAAAGATAAGAGTTTTGTGATTGGCGAAAAGACAGCAGAAGAAATTAAAATGACAATTGGTTCTGCTTATGTGACGGACGAATCCATTGACGTATGTGGACGTAATCTGGTAACAGGACTGCCAAGTGAAATTACGATTGAGTCAAAAGATGTCCATTCCGCACTGTCTGAATTGTTCCAAAGCATTGTTGATGCTGTGAAAATTATATTGGAGCGCACGCCGCCGGAAATTTCTTCCGACATTTACAAATCCGGTGTTTATCTGACCGGAGGTTCGAGCCGCATTAAGGATTTAGGACGTTTTGTATATGACCAGCTCGGACTGAAAGTAAACTTATGTGAGGAACCGGAAAGCACGGTTGTTATGGGACTTGGTGCAATTATCGAAGACCCACATTTAGCAAAATTGACCTTGTAATTTTTTCCGAAAACAAAGCGGAGGTGTTTGTGTGAAAAAGAGAAGGAAAAATAAATGGATTCATCCCAAAATATTATATATATGTCTCTCGGTTTTGTGTGTACTGTTAGTGCTTCTCTCGTTTAAGTTTACAGACCGGTTTGCCGGTGTGAAAGCATTTGTTGGGAATGTGGTGACACCAATGCAGAAGGGGATTAATTCCGTTGGTAAATACCTTTCGGATAAAGCAGATTTACTTACTTCAAAAGAAACCCTGTTAGCAGAGAATAAGGAATTGCAGGAAAAGTTAAATGACTTAAGTTATAATAATAAAATTCTCGCCCGTGAAAATGCAGAACTGGATAATTACAGAGAATTGTATAAATTGGACAAGGTATATCCGGATTATCCGAAAGTGGCTGCGCGTGTTATCAGCCGCGATGGTAACAACTGGTTCCATGTATTTACGATTGACAAAGGAAAGAAAGATGGTATTCAGGTTGATATGAACGTAATTGCCGGCAATGGTTTGGTTGGCATTGTTTCTGAAGTTGGTGAGTCGTATGCAAAGGTACGTGCCATCATTGATGATAAGAGTAATGTAAGTGCAATGTTTCAGGATACCGGGGAAACCTGTATTGTTAAAGGAAATATGGAGAGTATTTACAAAGGGTACATTGACATTGAGATGATAAGCAACACGGCAAAGATTAAAGATGGTGACGAGGTGGTTACTTCACACGTCAGTGATAAATTTTTACAGGGATTGTCTGTTGGATATGTCAAGGACATTGTAAGTGACCCGTCTTCTCAGACAAAGACAGCGCATTTAATTCCTTCGGTTAATTTTGACCAGCTGGAAAATGTACTGGTGATTACGCAGCTTAAGGACAACTCAGAAATTAAGGACATAAAGAATTATGATTAAAAAACGTATTTTGCCGGTTGTGATGATATTGGCAGCATTTTTGCTCCAGACAACCGTATTTCAATCCATAAAGTTAGCAGGTGCGGTTCCAAATCTTTTATTGGTACTGACAATCACATACGGTTATCTGCGTGGTCGTACTTCCGGACTGGTAATTGGTTTTTTTTCAGGCTTGCTGCTAGACTGCCTGTATGGAAGCGTAATTGGATTATATGCATTTATTTTTATGACAATTGGTTTTGTTGTCGGCTTTTGTAAAAAAATCTATTTTACAGACAGCCTGATTCTTCCGGTTGTTTTAATTGCCTCCAGCGACTTTGTGTATTGCTTTTACTATTATATTACCGAATTTTTAATGCGTGGCAGACTGCACTTGGGCTTTTATTTTATTCATAAGTTTCTGCCGGAAATACTTTATACAACACTGGCAGGAGTTCTTTTGTTTGAACTGGCAGCTCATTTGGAAAAGCCAAAGGAAAGAAAAAGAAAGGAGATTTAGCAGATGTTTAACGGTATACTGGATATGCTGAAAAATGTGGTAAAATCAAGATTTTTCGCCCTGGTGACAACCTATATACTGCTTTTTAGTATACTTGTCGGACGCATGTTTTATCTTCAGATTGTGAAAGGTGAAACCTATGACAGAGAAGCCTCTCTGCAAAAACAGAAAATTAAAACTATTAAGAGTGCCCGCGGTAAAATTTATGACTGTAATGGCAAACTTTTAGTTACCAATGAGCAGAGTTATTCTATAACGATAGAAGATTCCGGAGATTTGAAAACAAATCATGAAAAAAACACAATGATTGAGAAGTGTATCACTCTGATTGAGAAACATGGGGATTCTTTAGATTTGGATTTCCCAATCAGCATGAATAAAAATGGGAAATTTAAATACACGGCAAATCAGGCGGCACAGCTTCGTTTTAAAAGAGAGATTTTCTTTTGTAAATCTATCCATGAGCTGACGCAAAAGCAAAAAGATATGACAGCAGAAGAACTGTTTCGTTATATTCGCACTGAAGATAAGGTAAATACCATTCATTTCTTTGATAAAGACGAAACGTATACGGATGCAGAGGCACTGCCAATTATGACGGTGCGCTATGCGTTATTGATGAACACATATTCAAAATATGATCCGATTACATTAAGTTCTAATGTTTCGGATAAAACAGTGGCTGCCATTAAGGAAAATTCTGCTGATTTACCTGGCGTTGAAGTTACCACCGAAATGAACCGTGTCTATAAAGACAGCAAATATTTCTCTCATATTATTGGCTATACGGGATTGATTTCTTCCGAAACGCTAGCGGAAATGAAAGAAAGTGATCCGAATACGGAATACACATCGGCAGACCAGATTGGTAAAACCGGGATCGAAAAAGAATATGAAGATGAATTAAAAGGGAAAAAAGGTTCCGAAACACTTGTTATTGACAGTACATCGCGTGTAGTAAGTTCGCAGAAAACAAAGGATGCGGTAGCCGGAAAAGATATTTATCTGACGATTGATTCCGATTTGCAGGAAGCAACTTATCGTCTGGCAGAAAAACAGATTGCCGGTATTATTACTTCCAAATTAATCAATGGGAAGGGGCATGGTACAAAAGGGAAAGATGCTAAAGGTATTTTGATTTCTATTTACGATGTTTACGATGCAATTATTCAAAATAGCATTGTTGATGTGTCACATTTCAATACAAGTAATGCGACATCCTTGGAAAAATCGGTGTACCAGACATTTTCCCGCACGAAAAAGAGCGCTATTAACCGCGTAAAAAAAGAACTTCGTGTCAATAATCAAAAGAATGGAAAACAGTTGTCGGAAACAACGGATGGCTATCTGGATTACATTTTCAGTATGTTGAAAACCAATCAGATACTAAATACGTCTACGATGGACACAACAGATACGATGTACAATAAGTATGTAAATAATAAAATAAGTTTGAGTCAGCTGTTAGTTTATGGAATCAAAAACAACTGGATTAATTTAGATAATCTGGAAATTGACAATAACTACTATTCTTCGGAAGAAGTCTTCCAGAAATTAGTTTCTTATATTGTCGATGAAATCCAGGATGATTCGAAGTTTGATAAGAAAGTGTATCACTCGATGGTAGATTCCGGTGTTTTGTCCGGCAGAGAGATTTGCCTTTTGTTGTATGACCAGAAGGTGTTAAAAAAGAAAACTTCTACCTATCAGAAATTACAGGCAGGAATGATTTCCCCATACAGTTTTTTGAAATCGAAAATCCGATCGCTTGAAATTTCAGCAGGAGATTTAGGACTTACACCATGTTCTTGTGCCGTTATTGTAACAGATGTAAAGACCGGAAAAGTGAAGGCATTAACGTCTTATCCAAGTTATGATAATAATAAATTTGCAAATTCAGTTGATGCCGATTATTATGCCAAAATCAGTACAAGCAGTGCGTCGCCACTTTTGAACCGTGCGACCCAGCAAAAGGCAGCTCCCGGTTCGACATTTAAGATGGTGACTGCCACAACCGCATTGGAAGAGGGCATTATTAATCCTTATACTCGTATCCATGACGGTGTACAGTTTAATAAAATTAATAAGCCTTGGCCAAAATGCTGGAGTACTTATTCGCATGGTAATATTAATGTTTCACAGGCAATCCAGCATTCCTGTAACTATTTCTTCTATGAAATGGGTTATCGATTAGGAAATGGACACAATACATTAGTGGATAATGAAAAAGGTTTGAGCAAACTGAAAAAGTATGCAGATAAATACGGTTTAACGGAAAAATCCGGCATTGAACTGCCGGAAGCGGAACCAACGTTTTCCGATGTCGATGTTGTTCGTTCTGCAATTGGACAGGGCTCCCACAGTTACACACCGGTTCAGATGTCCCGTTATGTCACAACAATTGCGAATGGTGGAACCTGCTTTGATTTAACTCTGATTCAGAAAATCAAAGATGCTAAATCAAAAACACAGGATAAGAAATCATCAAATGTCCGCAATAAATTGAATTTCCAGTCGTCAACTTTAACGGCAATTAAAACCGGCATGAAAAATGTAGTACAGGCGGGCAGCATTAAGTCACTGTTTAACAATGTAAATGTTACGGTTGCCGGAAAAACCGGTACGGCTCAGATTACAAACAACGAGCCAAACCATGCATTATTTGTTAGTTTTGCACCTTATGAGAATCCGGAAATTTCAATTACGGTAGTAATTCCAAACGGATTTTCTTCTTCCAATGCCGCAGAACTTGCGAGCAAAGTATATCAGTATTATTATGATAAGAGTTCACGTAAGAAACTGATGGATGGAAAAGTTTCGAGTCCGGCAATGGGCGGAACAAGACAAACGGATTAAGGAGTTGGAAATATGAAAAAAGCACCTGTTGTAATTAAAGGAAATAAATCAGGAATACGCATTGTTTTGGATGATGCGCTTCCTTTTCCGGAGATTTTAGAAGAAGTCGAAAAAAAATTCAAGGAAAGTTCGGATTTTCTTGGTGAGGCTCAGGTTGCCGTTTCCTTTGACGGAAGAAAATTAACTGAGGAACAGGAAGCTATTTTACTGGAATGCATCAAGGAAAATTCAAAATTACAAGTCGTGTGTCTGATTGATGAGGACAAGCAGAGAGAAGAATTGTTCAATCAGACACTGAATGAAAAACTGATGGCAATGAATGCAAATTCCGGTCAATTTTTCAAAGGAAATCTTCGTTCCGGACAGGTGATGGAGTTTGAAACCAGTGTTGTGATTTTAGGCGACATTAATGTAGGTGCACAAGTTGTATCGACAGGAAATGTAATTGTGTTAGGAAGTCTGTATGGAACAGTGTATGCCGGAGCTGCCGGAAAAGAAAATGCGTTTATTGTTGCATTGAAAATGAATCCGATGCAGATACGAATCAGCGATGTAATCGCCCGTTCCTCTGACGAAAAACAGGAAACACCGGCAGAGCCGCAGATTGCCTATTTGCAAGATGGAGCAATATACATTGATACTTTGTCAAGACAGACGTTGACAGAAATTGATGTTTGAATATTGATATAAGCCATTGTTATGGTGAAAGGAGAGAAATTTATGAGTGAAGTTATTGTGATTACATCGGGTAAGGGAGGCGTTGGTAAAACAACGACAACTGCCAATGTAGGAACAGGATTAGCAAAAGAAGGAAAAAAAGTAGTACTGATTGATACAGATATCGGATTGCGTAATCTGGATGTTGTTATGGGACTTGAAAACCGTATTGTATACAATCTTGTGGATGTAATTGAAGGAAACTGCCGAATCAAACAGGCGTTGATTAAGGATAAACGATATCCGACACTTTATTTGCTGCCTTCTGCCCAGACCAGAGATAAGACAGCAGTTACACCGGAGCAGATGGAAAAACTGACCAATGAATTAAAAGAAGAGTTTGATTACATATTGCTCGACTGCCCTGCCGGAATCGAACAGGGATTTAAAAATGCGATTGCCGGAGCTGACCGTGCAATTGTAGTAACAACACCGGAAGTATCGGCTGTGCGTGATGCAGACCGTATTATCGGATTGCTGGAAGCAAACGAAATCGGAAAGACTGAACTCGTTGTAAACCGCCTTCGTGCCGATATGGTAAAGCGTGGAGATATGATGTCGAGTGATGATGTTGTAGAGATTCTTGCTGTGGATTTGCTTGGTGTTGTCCCGGATGATGAGAATATTGTCGTTTCGACAAATCAGGGTGAACCGCTTGTAGGTAACAAATCGCTTGCCGGTCAGGCATACGAAAACATATGTCACAGAATCATGGGAGAGGATGTTCCATTGTTGGATTTATTCCAGAAAAATGGTCTTTTCTCAAAAATTAAAAACAAATTCAAAAGCTAAGGAGATGAATCGTAATGGGATTTGCAGATTTTTTTAGAAAAAAATCCTCCAGTAATGTAGCAAAAGACCGTTTGAAGATGGTTTTGGTATCGGACCGTGCAAACTGTTCGCCGGACATTATGGAGCAGATAAAAAATGATATTATCCATGTTTTGTCGAAATATGTAGAAATTGATTTAGACGGGCTGGATATCAAGATTGAGCAGACTGAATCGGAAGGCTCCAATGGTATGGTGCCGGCACTTTTTGCTAATATTCCGATTAAAGACATGAAACAGACAAAGAAATAAATTAAGGATTGGTAAGGTGGTAAATCATGCGGGAACGCGTTATGAAATGGTTGCAGATTAAGCGGTACAACTGGAAAAATTATGATATTTTTCTGATTGCCGTTGTGCTTATTTTGACATTTATAAGTTCATATGTCATTTCCATAGTCAATTCTGACATTTCCTTAAAAAGACAGTTGGTCGGAGTTGTTATGGGTATAGTTATCATAGGTATTTTTTCCATTATTGATTACCATGATTTATGTATGTATATTCCAATTATATACATTGTTACGACCCTTATGGCTATGGCAACCAGATTGACGCCATTAGGCGTTGAGTTGGATACGAATTCTTACCGCTGGCTTGATTTCAAAGTATTTACTTTTCAGCCATCGGAAGTATGTAAAATTACGTTAATATTGGCACTTGCCACCTTTTTTTCAAAGAGAAAAGAAAATTTATCTACGTATAAGAATTTTTTCCTTGCCTCTTTGATTACCTTTGTACCAACTGTATTTATTTTAATACAAACGGATTTATCATCCAGTGTTGTTATGATTGTTATTCTCATTATGATGTTAGCATCTTCAGGAATTGGTCATAAAATATTGGCACCGGTTGCTGCCGTTGTAGTTCCGGCGGTTGGTGTTTTGTTCTGGTATATTTTACAGCCAAATCAAAAACTTCTGCGTGGCTATCAGTTGGCCCGCATTACCGGATGGCTGCACCCGGAAAAAGAGAGTCTTGGTGTTATGTACCAGCAGAACAACTCGGTTCTTTCCATTGCATCCGGAAAATTGTATGGAAAACTTTTGGATGGCAGCACAACGGCGCGAAACTATACCAGCGTTGATGTAAGAGAAAGTGATTTTATCTGGACACCAATCAGCGAAGAGTTTGGTTTTATTGGATGTATGGTAGTTTTAGCTCTGTTATCCATTATTATTATCAAATGTTTTCTGGCAGCAAAAAATGCGAGAGATTATATGGGAATGATGATTGCTGTGGGAATTGGCGCTATGTTTTGTTTTCAGACATTTTTTAATATCGGTGTGGCAACATCATTGCTGCCAAATACCGGACTTCCATTGCCGTTTTTAAGTAATGGACTCACGTCTCTTATTAGTAATATGATGGCAATTGGTATTTTGCTAAACGTAGGGATACAACCGAATCGAGGAAGCAGCAGCCTAGATTTTTAATTCAGAGAAAGAAGGGATGTAGTTATGAATATTGCCCTAATTGCGCACGATGCAAAAAAAATTCTGATGCAGAATTTTTGTATTGCTTATCGTGGGATTTTGAGCAAACATGAAATTTATGCCACCGGTACGACAGGACGACTTGTTGAAGAGGTAACAAACCTTTCCATTCACAAGTATCTTGCCGGACATTTAGGTGGAGAAAAACAGCTTGGGGTGCAGATTGAAAATAATGAACTGGATTTAGTTATTTTTCTGCGTGACCCATTGACACAGAAAGTCCATGAACCGGATGTAAATAATGTGTTTCGTCTGTGTGATATTCACAACATTCCTCTGGCTACCAATGTTGCTACAGCGGAATTGTTAGTAAAAGCATTAGAGCGTGGCGACTTAGACTGGCGTAATCTGGTTCGTATGTGATTTTATATGTATCGAGTAGGAGATCCCCTACTCGTTTACTTAATTGTTAATTCGCCCACAGAAACTGATGGCATAAAGTCCGCAGATACCAATTACGGCATAAATAATGCGTGACAATACGGACATTGAACCAAATAAAAAGGCAACTAAGTCCAGTCCGAAAAAACCGACTAAGCCCCAGTTGATGGCACCGATAATAACAAGTACCAGGACAATATAGTCTATTGCTTTCATTTTTGTATACTACCTCCTTTGTTAGATAGTATACCGAAATTGAGAAACACTATTCATTTGAGTGAAAAATAAGAACAATGTCAGGGAAGGAAGACAATCATGGGAAAAAGAAAGGTAGTTTCAATAAAAAAAAGATTTCGGCCACAATCCAGTCTGGCCTTTTTCCTTCTGCTTTTGATTGTTGTTTATATTGTTGTGCTGGCATGGGGATATTTTGCAAAAGAACATATTTCAATTTATGAAGTGAACACAACGGATATTTCAGATGATGCGCCATTGTATGGTTTTGTAATGCGTGCGGAAGAAATTGTGAATTCGGAAGAATCGGCATATATTAATTATTATCTTTCGGAAGGAAGCCGGATTGGAAAGGGAGATGTGGCATACACCGAAGATACCAGTGGAGAAGTGAGTAAAATGCTCGAACAAATCCGAAGCAAAAAAGACAACTCGGAAAATATTTCAAAAATGCGGGAAGTGATTGCCAGCTTTTACAGTTCTTTCCACAATGCCAATTACAGCGAGGTGACAAAACTCCACTACGATGCAGAAAATGTACTGATGGACTTGAATCAGGGAAATTTATACAGTGATTTAAAAAAAGCGATGGCATCTTCCGGAAAAGCGGACAGTTTTACTAAAGTTATGGCAAAAAAAAGTGGAATCATTGCTTACTCGATGGATGGTTACGAGACAACAAAAGAAGAAGACATTACAAAGAAATTATTTGACCAATATGGAAGTGTAGCAAGAAAACAGATGCAGAAAGAGGGAAGCGTCGCAGCCGGCTCACCGGTTTATAAGCTGGTTACAAGTAATGATTGGTCAATTGTTGTAAAATTAGATGACAGTTACTATCAGGAATTAAAGGACAAAACAAGTGTCCGTGTAACCATTACAAAGGATGATATTTCTTTTAATGCTCAGGTAAAATTGTGGGATAAAGATGGCACACATTTTGCTACGCTTAGTACGTCCCGTTATATGGAACGCTATATTAACGACCGCTTTTTGCAGATTGAATTTAACTTAAAATCGGCGTCCGGACTGAAAATTCCAAACAGTTCCGTATTAAAAAAGAATTATTATCTTGTTCCGAAAAAATATGCCGTAAATGGAGATGATGGGATTGGAGTCACCAGAAAAACATCCGATCCAAATAATAAAGCAGGCCATGAATTTGTCTCATTAAAATCGTCTTTGTTGGTTGGCGATAACTATTATGTAGGAAAAAACACTTTATCGGATGGGGATATTCTCATTACAAAATTTGGTGATTCAGAGCAGTACCGGGTACATGAAACAGGAGAATTATCAGGTGTGTATTATGTGAACCAGGGATACTGCCAGTTCCGTCCAATTGAGGTTTTATATAAAAACAAGGAGTACTCCATTGTTTCAGACCATACAGTAAATGGTTTGTCTGCGTATGACCATATTGTTGTGGACCCAACGTATTTAAATGATGATGACTTTATTGAATAATTTCATAAAGATTACAGATTGAGAAAAGAGGTAATTGATATGGTAACAGAAAATTTGAAAAAAGTTGAAAAAAAAATTGAATCGGCATGTACACGTGCAGGCAGAGACCGAAATGATGTTACGTTAATTGCGGTCAGCAAGACAAAACCGGTTGAAATGATGAGAGAGGCCATGCAGTGTGGCATCGTTACTTTTGGTGAAAACAAGGTACAGGAAATTGTGGAAAAACAAAAAGAACTGACAGAACCGTTAGATTGGCATATGATTGGTCATTTACAGCGAAATAAAGTAAAGCAGGTTGTTGGAAGGGTGAAACGAATCCATTCTGTCGACTCAATAAGACTTGCCAAACAAATACAGTTAGAAAGCGAAAAAAGGAATATTACTTCAGATATTTTAATTGAGGTTAATATGGCAAAAGAGGAATCAAAGTATGGATTTATGCCGGAAGAAGTGGAAGAAGCCATACGTGAAATTTCTACTTATCCAAATGTGAAAATTCATGGTCTTATGACAATTGCACCAAACGTTTCAAATCCGGAAGAAAATCGTGTTCATTTTCGTAATTTGCATAAATTACTAGTTGACATTAATGGCAAAAACATTGATAATATTAATATGAACGAACTTTCCATGGGAATGACCGGAGACTACGAAGTAGCGATAGAAGAGGGCGCTACTTATGTACGTGTAGGAACCGGCATTTTTGGAAATAGACAATACTTATAGAAAGGAACGAGAAGATATGGGTTTAGATTCCATTTTAAATTTCTTTAAGATTCCAGATGATTTTGATGACGAATATGAAGAGGAGTATGTGGAGGAGCCGGTAAAGGCAAAACCGGTAAAAACACAAAGACAGCCTGTTTCGCAGGAGAATGACTATGAGGAGCCGGCACCAAAGCAGCGCAGTGGATTTTTAGGGTCTAAGCCAAAAGTTGTACCGATGAACCGCACGATGATGGAAGTCAGCATCATTAAGCCGACAACTTTTGAAGACTCCCAGAACATATGTAATATGTTACTTTCCGGACGGCCGGTTGTTGTAAATTTGGAGGGTTTTGACCCGGATGATGCACAGAGAATTATGGACTTTATATCCGGATGTATTTATTCAATCAAGGGACAGTATCACCAGATTTCAAAATATATTTTCATTTTCACACCGGAAAATGTAGATATCAGCGGGGACCCGTTAGGGCTTGATGGTAGTTCGGCAAAGATGCCTACGATAAATCGTGAGTTTTAATCATGGGAACAAAGCAGGAACACTTCTTTTTGCAGCATGTACAAGACTTATACCATCGAACCATTTACAACGATTATCCTTCTTTTACGGAGTTTCTCACAACAGGTGAGATGTCTGCTTTACTGCAGAATCAAAAGATGTTTCCATCGGTTGTACTTCGTATGTGGGGTGGTCATAAAGATTGTGATTCAAAAATGGCCGGTTTTTTTCCGGCTGATTTTGTAGATGCGTATGATCAAGCATTTCCAATTTGCTGTATTCGTATTTCCCCGGTTCACGAAAAGTATGCGGATACTTTAATACACAGAGATTATTTGGGGGCTGTGTTGAATCTTGGAATTTCCCGTTCCACGATCGGCGATATCCGTATTTGTGAAAAGGCTGCGTATCTTTTTTGTGTTGAGGAATTAAAGGAGTTTATACTCTCAAATTTACGGCAGGTAAAGCATACTATAATGGAATGCCGTGAAATTTCCGAATTGGACGAAATTCCGGAAAGACAGTATGAGATACACAGACAAACGGTTGCCTCGGCTCGTTTGGATAATATAGTTGCTGCTATGATTGGTTCCTCGCGCACGAAGGCAAACGAACTGATTACACAGGGCAGAGTATTTATTAACAGTGAGGAGAAAACATCAAACAGTTATCGATGTCCAAGTGATTCCGTTTTTTCAATTCGGGGTCACGGTAAATATCGGCTTACCTTTGATGAAGGAGATATTACTAAAAAAGGGAAACAAAAAATTACTATATATCAATACCGATAAGGAGATGAAGGTTCATGTTATCACCACTTGATTTGAAAAATAAAATGATGGAGCCAAAAAAACGCAAGTACTATGATAAAGATGAAACGGATGATTATTTAGAACTTGTGATGGAGCAGTACAAGCAGTTGTACGATGAAAATTTAGAACTGCAGAAAAATGTAAAATCCTTAAATGATGGGGTGCAGTATTACCGTTCCATTGAAAATACGATGCAGAAAGCATTGGTTCTTGCTGAAAAAACAGCGAAGGAAACAAAAGACGCAGCCCAGTTAAAGGCAGAGGCAATTGAAAAGGATGCAAATACTAAAGCTGATAAAATTGTTGCAGAGGCAGAGCAGGAGTATGATAAATTAAAGGAAAAATGTCTTTCTCTGGTTCAGCAGTTTAATCAGTATAAAATGCAGTTAAAACAGGTTGCATCTGCTCAGTTGGAGTTAATTACCAGTGATTCTTTTGATGTATATTCGCCGGAGATTGAAGCAATCCGGAATGAAAAAGACAATATGATTGCAGAGCAGGTACCGGAAGAACCGAAAGCGCCAAAGGCACCGACAGAAATGGAGATACCGGAACCACTCGTAAATGAGCAGCCTGTTATGAAAGAGACAGTGGAAAAAGAGCCGGAAGATTTATCGGAAACAATGGTTCTTCCGGATGTAAAAAAAGAAAAACGTGCAAAAAAAAAGAACGAAGAACTGCAGGAAGATATTCTCACGGCGGATACCATTGATTTAAGCGATACCTTAAATCAGATTCAGAAACCAAAAGACGCAGACACAAAAGAAGTAACGGATGCCCTTGTATTAGATCCGGTGGATGCTGTTGTTAAAGAACCTTTTGAGGCAGTGCCAAATTCTGCGGTAACTTTGGAATCTAATCCGGAAATGCTTTCTTTAGAGCCGGAAGAGGACAAGAAAGAAAAAGAGACTCCATCCTTGGATTCTCTGCTGCAGAATATAAACTTGGGTAAGAAGAATAAGAAAAAGAAAGGAAAGGACGAGGACCCTTTTGAGTTTCTTGGTTCGGTAGATGATTTTTAATGGTTCAGAATAAAAAACAAATAATACATCATGCAGTATTTGCACTCGTATTTATTTTGCTTATTTTCGGAGACCGCATAACGAAAAATTTTGCGATTACTTCTTTAAGGCAGGATGATATTACAATAATTCCCGGTGTATTTACATTACATTATTTAGAAAATCCGGGTGCAGCATGGGGAATTTTTCCGAATGCTATATGGTTTTTTGCCATAATTACGATTGTTGTCCTTGGTGCAATGATATATTTTTACAGCAGAATACCGGTACAAAAGAAATTTCTGCTGCTTCGATTTACCATTATCCTTTTGGCAGCTGGGGCAATAGGTAATTTTATTGACCGTATGATGTGGCATTATGTAGTTGACTTTTTGTATATAAAAGCAATTAATTTTCCGGTATTTAATGTGGCAGACTGCTATGTTTGTGTTGCGGCTGTCTTACTGATTTATTGCTTACTATTTCGATATAAGGAAGAAGATTTTTTGTGGAAGAAGAAAAATTAATAATTGATGTAGAAACAGAAGAGGAACGCCGAATTGATCAGTTTTTGGCTGATCAGATGGAATATTCGCGTTCCTTTATCCAAAAATTAATTAAAAATGAAAAGGTTACAGTGAACGGGAATGTCATCACGAAGGTGAAATATCCCGTTTCTTTTCGTGATAAAATTATAATCGAAATTCCGGCACCAACGGAACTGGAAATTAAGCCGGAGAAAATGGATTTAGACATATTATATGAAGATAATGATGTCATTGTTATTGATAAGCCAAAAGGAATGGTTGTACATCCTTCTGCGGGACATATGAGCCATACTTTGGTGAATGGTCTTTTGTATCACTGTAAAGGAAATTTGTCGGGAATAAACGGTGTATTGAGGCCCGGAATCGTACATCGAATTGATATGGACACAACAGGCGCAATCATTGCATGTAAAAACGATATTGCCCACCAGTCACTGGCAAAACAATTGCAGGTTCATTCAATTACGAGAAAATATGAAGCTATTGTATATCATAATTTGCAGGAAGAAACAGGCACAATCGATAAGCCAATTGGCAGACATCCTGTTCATCGAAAAAAGATGGCGGTAGTTCAGCCAGAGAAAGGCAAGAGAGCAGTTACACATTATCGTGTACTTTCTCATCTAAATCACAAATTCAATTATATTGAATGTCAGCTTGAAACAGGACGCACACATCAGATTCGTGTACACATGGCATCCATTATGCATCCGTTACTGGGGGATGAATTATACGGTCCAAAACCACAAAAAATGTTTGAAAAACTACAGGGACAGACACTGCATGCAAAAATTTTAGGATTTCAACATCCGGTTACCAATCAATATATTGAGGTTGAATCGCCACTCCCACAATATTTTGTAGAATTGCTAAAAAACCTCGGAAATTCGTGATATTTCAGGTAAAATATTGCTTGACAATTACATTACTATAGGTGTAGAATTTAGTTACTTGGCAAATGTTCGTGAAGTAACAACTTGTAGAATCTTTAGGGGGGACATTCTATTATTGTAGTTTCTTTTGTCTACAAATGTAGATAACGTGATTTTTGCTGCTGACATTGAGGAGGATTTGTTTTTATGAGTAAGAGTTCGGATAAGGAAATGCGGTTGCATGAAGGGGAATTAAATGTCATGGAATTGTTGTGGTCCAATAAAGTTTTGGCTGCTAAAGACATTTCTAAAATCATTAAAGAATATATTGGTTGGGAAAAAAATACGACATATACCGTAATCAAACGCTTGATTAATAAAGGAGCCGTTCGGCGTGAGGATCCGGGATTTTTATGCAGTGCTGAGGTGACAAAAAAAGAAATCCAGGACATTGAGACAAAAGCATTGCTTAATAAAATGTATAATGGTTCCCTGAGCACATTTATTAATGATTATTTGGGAAATCGGAAACTTTCATTAGAAGAGACAATGGAGTTAAAACGAATTTTACATCTTAATGAATAAGATAACTCGCATCCAGAAAACAATATAGCAGGGTGCGAGTTAAATTTTTGCCTCTTTTACTCTCTTGGACAAACTCCAGTTTTTCAAAAAGACTTGACGGGAAAATACCTATTTGCTATAATTTTATTGGAATTACTTATATACTTATTGGATTTAGGAGGTTTAAGTCTATGGATAAGAAAATTACTTATCATGAGCAGACAAGCCGTGAAAATACATTAAAACTGCGTAGCGTCTTACAGACACTGCCGGATTTTACAAAGGATTTTTTTCGTGCCATTGAGCCAAATACATCTGCTAAAACCAGAATATCTTATGTATATGATATTCGTTTGTTTTTTCAATTTTTGCAGATAAACAATCCGGTGTTTGCTAAAAAAGATTCAATTAAAGACATTCGTTTAGAGGACTTAGAACAATTGCAGCCCGTTGACATTGAAGAATATTTAGAATATTTAAAATATTACAAAGATGCAGATGGTGTAATTCATACCAACAAAGAACGAGGGATTCATCGTAAATTAGCGGCATTACGAAGTTTTTATGCATATTATTATAAACGCGAGTATATTCATAATAATCCCACATTAATTGTTGATATGCCTAAGCTGCATAAACGTGAAATTATTCGTTTAGACCCGGATGAAGTTGCCAATCTTCTAGATTATGTAGAACACGGTGGTGATGAAATGACAGGGATGAAAAAAGTTTATTTTGAAAGAAATAAAATAAGAAATCTCGCATTGTTCACTCTTCTGCTCGGCACAGGAATTCGTGTATCCGAATGTGTTGGATTGGACATTGAGGACGTTGATTTTGACAATAATCGGATTAAAATCGTGCGTAAAGGTGGCAAGGAAGATTTTGTGTACTTTGGAGATGAAGTTGCCGAAGCTTTATACGATTACTATGCAGAACGAATGACGATTACAACAAAAGAAGGTCATGAACATGCTTTGTTTTTATCCATTCAAAAAAGACGTATCTGTGTACAGTCAATCGAAAATTTAGTTTCTGATTGTGCGAAACATGTTACGACATTAAAGCATATTACGCCTCATAAGCTTAGAAGTACATATGGTACCAATTTATACCGTGAAACGGGCGATATTTATCTGGTTGCTGAAGTATTAGGCCATAATGATGTAAATACAACCAGGAAACATTATGCAGCGCTGGAAGAAGACAGAAAACGAAAGGCTGCTTCGGCAGTTCGTTTGCGAGAATCCTAATCCCCTATCCTACCGACCGGTAGGATAGGTTTGGAACATTGTCTGAATACTCTTATAAATAGAATTTGCCGCATTCTTTTGGAAGGTGGCATTTGTTAATTTAGAATAATCACTGTTTCCGGAGATAAATCCAAGTTCAATTAAAATAGCCGGGACTGTATTGTGTTTTAATACATAATAAGCAGCTGTTTTTGTACCACGGTTTGTTGTTTTTAAATCCGCTAATAATTGAGTACGGAACAAATTTGCCATGGCTTTACTTGTAATACCACTAAAACTTGTCTTGTTATTGGATACGGAATAATATACTTCCGTTCCATTAGCGGACTTGCTGGTAGCAGAATTCATATGCAGACTGATAAACGCATCCGCACGAACAGATTTTGCAAAAGCTGCCCGATTGGCAAGGGTAACATAACTGTCATTTGTTCTGGTCCAGTACACTTTTGTGTCCGGTGCATTTCCTGCAAACTTATCCTTCATCAATGTGTAAATAATCTTGTGAGTTAAATCTTTTTCATTTGTTCCATTATTTTGTGCGCCAGGATCATGACCACCATGACCTGCATCCAAAACCAAAACATTCTTAAATATTTTATTTGGCTGTCCCATTAATACACTGAGTGTATTTCCCTTTTCATAAATTTTATATCCAACTAAAGATGTTGTTGTAATCGTAATTACTGTATTATTTCCACTTTTTGCAGTCATAATATTTTTTATCGAACTGTGATTTATCACAATTGGATTTGTTTGATAATAGGACACATAATCACCGGGAATAATAATCTGAAACTTTTTGTTCAGATATAAATCCTGATTTTTTACTTGATTAATGTGTACATTTGCAGGACGTGGTATCGATAGGGAGTAATTTGTTACACTTCCATCTCCTGCCTGATAGGCACGCAGTATATTAATTTCCAATGTCTTATTATGAATGATATAGGAATAATCCGCTGTGTTGTAACAAGTAAAGGTAATCGTTACCGTTGTTTCACTGTTGGTTACATCCATTTTCTGAATAATCTCACCAAAGCGCTCAAAACTTTTGTTTGCTAACAAGTATGAGGATTTAGGCAGTGAAATCGAAACCGTGTTTCCGGTTCGATTTACCGTTGCCGTTTTCATAATCTCTTCACTTGTACCCGATAACTGGAACGAAATCGAGCCGGTTCCATTTTGCTCCTGATAAAAGGACTGAAACGTATATAAAGAGTTGGTTGTTGTGTTTGCTTGTTGTACCGTTGACTGTTTTGATGCCTGTTTCGTACTCCAATTAAAAAATTGTTTACTCTGAATACGGTAGCATAACAGGCTCTTATCCCAGCTTTTGGTATAATTTAATTGTCCTAAAACGGAGGATGCCGGTATACATAAAACATTTTTCTTTGTTTTGTGCGAATAAATCATTTTAGGAGGTGCTGTCAATGTCACATTTTTCCCATTTAATATAGCTTGACGGCTGTCAAGCACGGCACGAAATGACATATCTACATCGGAATCCGATACCTGTAGTTCTTTTGTCTGCTGATTATAGGAGTAAGTAAGTCCCATAATAGAAGAAAGAGTTTCTTCTGCAGGCAGGTACATCTTTCCGGATAATTTAATTACCGGCAATGAACGAAGTGTATATTTGTTATGATTGTAATAAATATTTCCCTGTGTACCCGTGTAATAGGTTAATTTCCCGTTATATGTAAGCTTTAACGGAGCACCTAAACGAATGGTTTTTCCGGTTTTTTTATAAGAAAACCGAAGTGCTTTAGCAACATAATTTATAGGAATCAGTATTTTAGTCTTTTTCTTGGATACAAAACGAACAGAAACAGGAGCTGCTTTTAATTTCACTTTTTTCCCATTTTTGTAAGCTGTCTTTTTTCCAACCTGCATTTTTAAAGAAATGCCATTTGCCGATAAGGTAAGAACCTTTCCTTTCTTTTTGTATTTACAGGAAACCTTCATCCCCTTCTTAAATACGTCAGCATAGGAAACCATATAGTTTTTCTTGATGACAACTGCCGGGTAGGATTTTTTTGAAACTTTCTTGTTCTGGTAAGTTACTGACATTTGTTTCGAACGATTAACGGAAGTTTTTCCATTGTAGCGAAGTTTAATTCCCTTTGATTTTGCTAAACTCTCTGCTCCGGAAATAAGCATAAATACACTGCTGAGCACAAAGCACATAGTAACAAAAATAATTCTATAATAAATTTTGTTGTATTTTTTCATAATGGCACCTCTTTACTTGGTTTTTCTACAGTTTATCAATATGAATTGACAGAATATTGTCAGTTACGCATAGATTTACTCAAAAAGGTGCGAATGCTTCTATTTCTTGTCTATTTGAAATTAGGCAGTAACAAATATCCACCGGCATGAATATTTTCTGAAGGAAGGCTGTTTAATGAAATAATAGCTTCCTCATATTCTGCCTTTGATAAGTTGGAATACTTCTCTGCATAGGTATCAGCAAGGGAAGAAAGCGTATCACCAGATTTAATTAATACATTTTCATAGCTTTCCATTGTGTGCTGACCACTCATATCTGCAGAAGCAGTCTTTCCGGTAAAGCCGCTCAAAAAAACAAGCAATAAAATAATCGCCGGTACAAGAATAAATGTAAAACGTAATTGTAATAATTTTCTCATAATAGTCACTCCTTATTAATCGAACGTACAGTCCGAACATCTGTTTGTTGTATATAATATATCATCCGAACAGATGTTTGTCAATGACTATTTTCAAAAAAAGAAACGATTTGTATTTTATATAACAAATCGTTTCGGCTTATACAATATTTCTATCTACTCTTCTGCATCGTCATCTTCTGCGTCAATTTTAATGGCACCGGAAGATAATTCATCGATAGCAATGGAAAGCGCTTTTGGACAGTCATTATGGTCTGTTAAAGGCTCAGAGCCGGCAATAATCTGTCTGGCGCGTTTCGCAGTTGCCAATACAATGGAATAACGGCTGTTTACAACAGGCTGTTCTCCTTGCTCAACTTCACTGTTTGCAATATTCATAAGGTCTGTGTACGATGGATGTAACATAATAATTTCTCCTTTCAATTTAACAATTGTTATTATATCATGGTTTTCCAAACTGATTCAATGGCCAAATACGTAAAAATACTTTTCCGGCAATGTTTTCTCTTTTTACAGGACCCGGTGCATCCGGATCTTCACCCTGTGGAATACTTCGGCTGTCTAAACTTACGGAACGATGATCTCCTAAAACATAGTATTCATCTGATTTTAAGGTGTATGGTTTCTCTTTTGTTCCCAATTCAATCTGACTATCGTCCATGGCATCTTTTGCATATGGGTCGTCAATCTTTTTGCCATTGATATAAATGGAATTATTATCAATGTAGACCGTTTCACCCGGGAGTCCATAAATACGTTTTACATAGTACTCATCAACGTCATGACCTTTCGGGTAAAATACAATAATATCGTATCGCTCCGGGTCATGAATACGGTAAATAAACTTATTAACCAATAAACTATCTCCGTTTTGCAAAGTATCCTGCATTGAATTGCCATCGACAACCGTCCGTTGCAAGATATAGGTTGGTACGACGAAAATACAAAATACAATAATGGCAACATATAACAGCACCTCAAAAATAATGCTAAACGGACTTCTTTTTTTTCTGGCTGCCTTACGATTTTCCTGTAAATCATCAACAACCCTTGTGTTTGCCTGTGAGGTTTGTGTTTCCTTCATATCCATAGTTTAATTACTCTCCCTCCGAATGATTTTTTAATTCTGATTCCATATGTTCAATCAGGTTTTCGCAGTTACAGACACGGCAGTGTTCGTTCTGAATAATCTGATTCACACATTCTACGGCATCTTCTAACTTGTCATTAACAACAAGATAGTCATAGGACTTCATATATGCCACTTCTTCGCCGGCACGCTTAAGTCGTTTGCTAATCTGTTCCTCGGTCTCAGTTCCTCTTCCTTTTAAGCGGGAAGCAAGTTCTTCATAAGATGGTGGCGTGATAAAAATCAATACCGCTTCCGGAAACTGCTCTTTTACAAGCATACCGCCCTGCATTTCAATCTCCAAAAGAACATCTTTTCCTTCTGCAAGCTGATCTTTTACAGCCTGTTTCGGTGTGCCATAATAGTTACCGACATATTCTGCCCACTCGATTAACTCACACTGTTCTATCATATGTTCAAATTCCTCACGGGTATGAAAATAGTATTCACGCCCATTTACTTCTCCCTCTCTTGGCTTACGTGTCGTAGCCGATATAGAGAGAAAGTATGGATATTTTTCAATCAATTGTTTCATAATGGTCCCTTTTCCGGCACCGGAAAAGCCTGAAATAACGGTTAAAACGCCTTTCTTTGACATAGAGAAAGCTCCTTTCGTTTATTGATTCATTCTTGCAGCAATGGTTTCCGGCAGTAATGAGGATAATACAATGGTCTGATTATCCAATACTAAAACTGCTTTTGTTTTGCGGCCGCAAGTGGCATCAATCGCAGCCCCCTGGTCTTTTGCCTGCTGGATTAACCGCTTAACCGGAGCAGCATCCGGACTTACGATACTGTAAACCTTATCACTGTTTACTACATTGCCAAAACCAATATTAATAAATTGCATCGTATGCGCCTTTCTATTCGATATTCTGAATCTGTTCACGAATTTTCTCGATTTCGGTTTTTAAATCAATTCCATACTCGGAAACTTCGGAATCATTTGCTTTGGATAATGTCGTGTTTGCCTCACGATTCATTTCCTGAATTAAGAAATCCAGTTTACGCCCGATGTTTTCTCCGGCCGCTAAGGTTTCTTTGACATGCTCAACATGAGTACGCAAACGAACCATTTCCTCATCGACACAAATTTTATCGCTAAACATAACAATTTCTGTTGCCAAAAGATTTTCATCGATTTGTGTATCACCAAGAAGCTGTTCGACTTTCTCGGTAATTTTCTTTCGGTATTCTTCTACAATCTGAGGAGAACGCGTTTCTATTTTATCTACTAAATCAGAAATATGATCCAGTTTTTCTGATAAATCTTTTGCTAATTTTTCTCCCTCGATGCGTCGGCTTTCCGCAAATTTTTCACAAGCATCACGTAATGCCTGTGTCACAATCGGAATCCATTCTTCTTCGTTGTCATCCTCTTCTGCTTTTGTAAAAACATCCGGAAATCGTGCCAATTGATAGGCCTGAATCGTTCCGTCAATCGAAAATTCATCTGCCATTTGGGAAATGCCGCTTAAATAAGCAGCTGCAATTTGAGGATTATACTGAATCGATTCAGCGTTTTCCTGCAATTGTTCCATGGAAACGAAAATATCGATTTTTCCTCTTTTTGCAAACTCTTTCACCTGATTTCGAATGGCAGGCTCATAAAAATTTAATTTTCTTGGGAGACGAACCGACAAATCCAGATAGCGGTGATTCACCGACTTCATTTCGATGGTAACCTTATATTTTTCATTGGCTGCCTCACCGCGGCCAAATCCCGTCATGCTCTGAATCATGATAAGCCTCCTTTTTTATCCAATCTGTATTATTATAGAGCATCGCAGTCGATAAGTCAAGTTTGTTGCCCTCTTTCCGGAAATATTGTATAATAGGAAAAGATGAAAAGAAAGGATGAATACGCATGGCATTTGATGGTTTTACAATTGCTGCCTTAGTCAGCGAAATGGACGCCAAATTAACCGGTGGTCACATACAAAAAATTGCACAGCCGGAGGCAGACGAACTTCTGCTTTCCATAAAAAATAATAAAACACAGTATAAATTGCAGATTTCAGCGAGTCCTTCTCTCCCGCTGATTCATTTGACAAATTCACCAAAACCTTCGCCATTTACAGCGCCGGGATTTTGTATGCTGTTAAGAAAACATTTAGGTGGAGCAAAAATTCTGTCATTTGAGCAGGTCGGATTGGAACGCGTTATTAGAATTCAGTTAGAAAACCTGAATGAATTAGGGGATGTTGTTCAAAAATCACTGATGGTCGAGATTATGGGAAAACACAGTAATATTATTTTAGTCGACGAAAAAAATACGATTGTTGACAGTATTAAACATATTAATGGATTAACCAGTTCTGTCAGACAGGTACTACCCGGGCTTGATTATTTTATACCAAATACACAACATAAAATAAATCCATATGAGGTTACTACAAATGACTGGAATGAAACTCTTTTTATAAAACCGGTTTCGATTGCAAAAATGTTATACGGCTCCTTATCCGGATTTAGCTCTTCGCTCTCTCACGAACTCGCTTATAGAAGTCACCTCGACGGAGATGCACCAACGGCTTCCTTAAACGGGAATGATAAATCGGCGTTGATGGAACAGTTTCGCAGCATAATGCAGCAAACAAAAGGAAGGGATTTTTCTCCTTGTATTGTTTTTCGAGGGGCAAAACCGATTGATTTTGGTGCTTTTTCATTTGCGATGTACACAGACTGCACCTGTAAAACATATGAATCGATGTCCGAAGTGGTAGAAACCTTTTACGGGGAAAAGGATACGCTTGAGCGCATCAGACAAAAATCAATTGATTTGCGTAAATCCGTGACTAATATTTTGGAGCGGAACTATAAAAAACGTGATATGCAGTATAAGCAATTGAAAAAAACAGATGGAAAAGAGAAATATAAAGTGTACGGTGAATTACTGACAACATATGGTTATCAGCTCTCCGAGACAGATACTTCGCTAACTTGTGTGAATTATTATAATAACGAAGAAATAACAATTCCGGTTGATGAAACGATGACGGCAATTGAAAATGCAAATAAGTATTTTGCCCGTTACAACAAACTAAAACGTACCGAGGAGGCCGTCAAAGAGCAGCAGGAAGAAACCGAAGAAACTATTACACATCTGGAATCCATTATGACAGAACTTGATATTGCACGAAAAGAAGAAGATTTACTAGTCATAAGGCAGGAATTAAGTGATTTTGGATATATGAAGGAAAAGCGATTAGGGAAAAAAAGGAAACCGATAAAAAAAAGTAAACCACTCCACTTTATTTCCAGTGACGGGTATGATATTTTTGTTGGAAAAAATAATTACCAGAATGACGAACTGACCTTTAAGACAGCAACCGGAAATGATTGGTGGTTTCATGCTAAAAACATGCCCGGTTCTCATGTGATTGTGAAAACAAATGGCGAAGAACCGCCGATTAAAACGTTTGAAGAAGCGGGAAGTTTAGCTGCCTATTTCTCTAAAGGAAAAGGGGCAGACAAGGTGGAAATTGACTACACACAGAAGAAAAATGTAAAAAAACCAAACGGAGGAAAACCGGGATTTGTTGTATATTATACCAATTATTCCTTAATGGCATCCTCCCATATTGAGGGAATCCGGTGCGTAAATGCCGAAGATTCCGTATTTCTTGAAAGGAGTTATGTGTAATGGCAGTCAAAATGGACACACACATTCACACGTCATTTTCAACAGATAGCGAAACTGATATGCAGGAACAGATTTTAACTTCTTACAAAAAAGGCTTAGAGGGAATCTGCATTACTGACCATATGGATTACAATTTCCCAGAATCTGCGCTGGAACATCCGGTTGACGGGATTCCGTTCTGTTTTGATTTGAATGATTATTTTAAGCGTATTCATACACTGCAAAAGACTGCACCACTCTCTGTCTATACCGGTGTGGAGTGTGGTATGCAGCTTATTACTGATGTAGTGGATAAAAATAAAGCGTTATGCCGAGATAAAGAGTTTGATTATATTATTGGCTCACTTCATTTGGTTGACGGAAAAGATCCATACTATCCCTCATTTTGGGAAAATCAAGAACCAGCCGAGTGCATTCAAACGTATTTTGAAAAGATTTATGATAATATAACAACATTTCATGAAATGGATTCTTTGGGACATCTGGATTATATCGTCCGGTATGCACCGACAGATTACAAATACCAGCCGGAGCAATTTAGAGAAATTTTAGAAGCTATTTTGCAAACGCTGATTCAAAAAGACCTTGCGCTTGAAATTAATACTTCCGGATTTAAGACACCTCTTTCACGTCAAAATCCACATGAGAAAATTATTGAATGGTACTTAGCACTTGGCGGCGAAATGGTAACGATTGGTTCAGATGCTCATTCTCCTGAATTTTTGGCGTTTCATTTTGATGAAGTGGCAGTCCTATTAAAAAAATACGGAATCCGTCAATATACAGTGTTTGAAAAACGGACTCCGGTATTTTATGATATTTAATGCCTGTTATTTTCGAGAAAAATATGATATTTGGCGTTTAAATTTCTGTTTTTTTCAATTATTTCTTTTAATGCATCTACTGTTCTATCAATTTCTTCCTTCGTTGTATGGGAAGAAAGGGTAAAACGGACAGTTCCTCTTGCCAAACTGCCGGTTAATCCAATTGCTTCAATTACATGAGAGGTGATGGATTGACCAGCATTGCAGGCGGAGCCGGCAGAGACGCAAATTCCTTCCATATCTAACAAAATAACAATCGTTTCTCCATCGACAAAAGAAAAACTTATATTGATGTTATTAGGAAGGCGTTTTCTTCTTGAACCATTCAAATGACAATAAGGAATTTCCTGCTCTATTCGGTGAATCATGTAATCACGTAATTGCGACATCATATTTGATTTTTCCATTAAGATTTCGTTTACTAATTGAGCCGCTTTTCCCATACCAACAAGAGCAGGAACATTTTCTGTACCGGCGCGGAGTCCGCTCTCTTGTTTTCCACCGTGATGGAAGGAAGGCAAATTCACTCCTTCCCGTATATACAAAAATCCGACACCTTTTGGGCCATAAAATTTGTGTGCACTGGCACTTAATAAATCTACATTCATTTTTGTGATGTCAATCGGAATCTGTCCATATGCCTGAACGGCGTCAGTATGAAAAACAGCCCTGCTGTTTGCTTTTACAAGTGATGCAAGCTCAGGAATTGCCTGAATTGTGCCAATCTCATTATTTGCAGTCATAATGGATACCAAAATGGTATCTTTACGCAATGCCTGCAGCAATTTCTCCGGTTTTATAAACCCCTGTTCATCCACATCTAAATAGGTAATTTCAAAACCTTTTTCTTCCAAATAGGCACATGTATTTAATACGGCATGATGTTCTATTTTTGAAGTAATAATATGATTTCCGTTCTTTTTGCACTGCTCGGCAGTGCCGATGATTGCCCAGTTATCTGATTCCGTTCCACCCGAGGTAAAATAGATGTTTTGCGGGTTGGCACAATTAAGCGTTTTGGCAATTCGCTTTCGTGCCGTTAATAATGCAGACTTATTGGCGACACCTAAGTCATATACACTGGATGGATTTCCGTAGGAATCCTTTAAATAAGGCATCATTTCTTCTAACACTTGTTCTGAAAGAGGCGTGGTGGCGGCGTTATCCAAGTAAATCGTCTGACTCATACCTCATACCCTCTCTCTTGTATCTATCACTATATCTTATGCATTATTCGACAGATTGTGACAAATTACATTAGCGAATGGTAATTTTATGATAGGAACGCTTACCGATTCCGTTTTTGCGTACAATTTCTTCACTGTGAACTTCCTGCTCAGGCTCAATCTCTTCTGGCGGAACAGTAAAATCAACAGCCTCCGGTGTATCGGACGCTTCCAACGTATTGAATGTTTGCGGTGCTTCCTCCATGCTTGTAGCAACTGTTTCAATAATTGGTTTGGAATCATCTTTCCACTGATTTTCTAAATCATGGATTGTTGGAACTTCATCATATTCACTGATATTTGAATACTGGTCATCCAAAGGAATACTAACCGGCTGAATATCAAAATCAAATTTTGGTTTCTGATATTTGGGCAGGGTGCTTTTGGATGGCTTAAGAGGCAGTGCTTCAGATAATTCTACCTTTTCTTCATCGCGCTCAATTACATCCGCCATATCTTCCTGGGCACTCTCGTTCATACGTTTAATCGGTTCAGCCATATCCAGACGGTTAAGTAAATTACTTAACTGTTCCTCTTCTGTCTGTGCCGATAAGTAAGTATTTTCAACCAGTGCATCCGAAGGAGTTTCCGGCTCTTCTTCAATTTCCATCTGTTTTTCTATAAATTCTTCCGGCATCGTCCACTCAGGAATTTTATCTTTCATTTTTCCTAAGGTTTTCAAGATAAGATTTTCCTTTTCTTTCGCTTCTTTGTGCGGTAACGCCTCTTTTGGTTCCGGTACAGGTTCTGGTTTTTCTTCGCGTTTAGGTTCTTCACTCTTTGTTGCAGTTTCCAAATTTTTTGTTTCCAAATTTTCTGTCTCGGCATTTTCCGGTTCAAGCATTTCTGCTTCATTTTTTTCTGTTTCCGGCAGAATTTCTTCCGGCAAAAGGATATTACTGAATCCGTAGCCGGTTAAAATTGGCAGAAAACATGTAATGCAGTAAAAAATATTTGTGTGTTCAGAGCACAAAATATAGTAACATACAGCTGCAAAAAACGTGATAAGAACCGGTCCAATATAAGAAAACCGATTTCGAATAGCATAATATCCGGCTAAAACAGAAAAGAAGAAGAAAAGCATAACAAACACACCGTTTGAAAATGGTGCAAAAAAGTAAAATAATGGTTTCGCATATTTTAAAAGAATGTAATCTACCATGGTACGCCAGCCATCCAATGGAAGGGATGCATCTTTTACAAAAGTTATATTTGTAACAATTGTTTTTTCAAAGAAAAACAATACTGCTAATATGCCTGCCGTAAATACAAGAAAATAAACGGCGCATAAACTACCTTTTGAAAAAATGGATGGATTCGGATTTTTTTGTCCGGCAAAAAACAAAGCCAGAAAACACCCCAAAAATAAAACGGTTACAAGTGGATTGATTCGAACAGCAAATGCGAAAACCACGCCAAGAAACAAAGCACCGAAAACGCAGGAAAAAACACTTGTTTTCTCTCCGAATCTTAAAGCCTTTAACCAAATCAAAAAACAAAGATATGGAATTAAAAAGCTAAACATATTCAGCGTCATCTGCTCCGGAAGATACTGTGCCTGATTCAGATAAATAACTAAATAAATACTGCTTGCAAAACTGATAATTCCACAAATCCGTCCACTGCAGAGACGTCCAATTGCATAAATGCATAAAGTCAGTACCAAAGATGTAGCAGCTGTTTTCCATCCGTAAACCAAGTTCTGCCACAAGAAAAGACCTACGCCGACAAGAACAACAATAATCGTCTCTAAAATAATAGAAATAGGACGACTATTCTCGGCAATAATTAACCATTTTTTTTGTTTTATAAAGTACGCGGCAATTAGAAAAAGCAGTACGCCAAAAACAACGCCTCCTACCAGAAAATATCTATTTTGAGAATTGGTCATAACCAAATTGATAATCTCAAACATGCTTAAAAGTGCGACCGGTAAGTAAAAAAGGGCACACACAACACGAAAAACATTTCTTTTTAATAACACAGGTATCTCTCCTTTTGTACATAAACATTCCTATTTATCATACTATAAAATAATGATTTTAACAACATTTTTTCGTGATTTGACACATATATTAATAAAAAAAGAATGAGGTGTGCGGTGAAAGACCAATTATTAAAGGGAACAATGATTTTAACAATCGCCGGATTTGCCACAAGAGTTATTGGCTTTTGCTATCGAATTTTTCTTGCCGGTGAATTAGGGGAAGTAAATTTAGGAATTTACCAATTAATTTTTCCGGTCTATTCGATTTGTTTTACAATTTATGCCGCTGGCATCCAGACAGCTGTATCACAGTTGATCTCGCATCAGCCCCAAAAAAATCATGGACAAATTATAAAAGCCGGTATTACACTTTCTCTTTGTCTGGCAGTCATTTTGTCGTTTAGCCTTTTTTCTTTCCGCACAGTAATTGCACATTCTTTTTTAGGTGCAGATAAAACGGCACCGCTTCTTTTTGTTTTGGCTTTTATCTTTCCTTTTTGTGGTGTCACTTCCACAATCAATGGATATTTTTACGGAAAAAACAATGCCAGGATTCCGGCTGTCACACAGATTATTGAGCAGTTAGTCCGGGTTGTTTTTGTTGTCTCTTTCTGCTTTTACGACTTGCTTCCGGTTTCGTCTCTTATTTTGTCCGTAGCCGGACTTGTCATTGGTGAACTGGCAAGCAACTTTTATAATATGTATCATTTGATAAAAGAGTCTTCCTTTACCCATCTATTTTGTCAAAAAGCTCAGTTTGGTAATGTAATTCGTATGGCACTGCCACTCACCGGCACAAAATTAATTATTGCACTTCTTGGCAGTGTAGAATCGGTTTTCATTCCGCCGATTTTATGCAGGGCAGGTTCCTCTTTAGAAGATGCACTGGCAATTTATGGAATTTTGACAGGTGTTGTACTGCCTTTTATTCTTTTTCCGGGAACCATTACAAACTCACTTTCTGTTCTTTTACTGCCAGCCATATCCAGAGCAAGTGGCAAAAAAGATAATCACCATGTGCGGCAGACAACTTCTGTTACAGTCCGTTATTCCCTACTGCTTGGCGTGCTCACCTGTGCTGTCTTTTTAAATTATGGAATGGACCTTGGACAATTTGTGTTTCACAGCGAAAATGCCGGAAAACTTTTGACGCTGCTTGCTTTCTTATGCCCATTTCTATATGTGACAACAACTTTAGGCAGCATTATCAATGGACTCGGGAAAACGGTAATCACTTTTGCTTTTACCGTAATTGGTCTTATCATTCGAATTGGCTGCCTGTTTTTTCTGGCTCCTGTTTATGGAATCTTTGGTTATCTGTTCGGACTTTTATGCAGCCAGATTGTCATCTGTTTGTGTCATGGAATCTACCTGATGAAGAAAACACACATTACCATTCAGGTTGCAAAATATTTTGTCTGGCCGTTTGTTTTTCTTGTGAGCCTTCTCTATATTAGTAAAATATTCTGCCGTAACCTGATTCATTTAACAAATCAGCCTTATTTATCATACTTATTGCTGATTCCGGTTCTTTTTGTATCCTTTTTGTATTTTTATCAATGTGGCTTGATTTCCAAAAAGGATATTAAGCTTTTTCGTTAGCCTCTTCAATCATCTGAGCAAGTGTGGCTTCCTCAATAATCGGAACCGAAAGTTCTTTTGCTTTTTTGTTTTTAGAGGACTGGGAAGTAATATCATTATTCACCAGATAACTGGTGTTTTTGCTGACACTTCCTGCCACTTTCCCACCGAGCGATTCAATCATGTCTTTGCACTGATTACGGTTATCAAATGTATTTAATGTCCCTGTGATAACAAAGGTAAGGCCGGCAAATGGCTGATGCTCTTTTTTCTCCGGATAAGAAACAATAAGCAGGGCATCTAAATTCTTTAACTGTTCCTGATTGTTTTTATCTGCGAAGTACCGGACAAAAGATTTTGCTAATACCTCTCCAATGCCATCCACTTGAAGCAGGTCTTCTTCTGTGATTTCCTGCATTTTTATAATCGGATACGGGTATTTTTCAGCAATAAGTTTTGCCATACTTAAGCCAATGCCTTTAATGCCAAGGCTGTATAGTAAATTGGCAAGTGGTATTTGTTTTGCCTTTTCAATAGACTCAATGAGATTGTCGTAGGATTTTTCACCAAACCCTTCCATCTCAACAATTTTATCCTGATATTTTTCTAAATAAAAAATGTCTGTCAATGAATGAATCATGCCATCTGCTACAAATTTTTCAAGTGTGGATTCTGATAAGCCGTCGATGTTCATAGCATTACGACTTACAAAATGTGTCAGCAGTTTTATTTTCTTTGCATAACACTCTTTATTTGGACAGAGCAAAAAGACAGAACCGTGTTCCTGCTCTAATGTTGTAGACGCACCGCAGACCGGACATTTATCAGGAATTACGCACGTTCCGCTCTGTGTTTTGTTTTCCTGTATCTGAGGAATAATCATATTGGCCTTATAGACTAATATTTTATCACCAATTCCCAATTTCAGTTCTTTCAAAATGCTTACATTATGAACACTGGCACGGGAAACAGTGGTTCCTTCTAATTCAACAGCATCAAAAACGGCAACCGGGTTAATCAAGCCAGTACGTGAAGCACTCCATTCAATTTCCCGAAGCGTCGTTTCTGCCAGTTCATCCTGCCATTTAAATGCAATCGAATCATGAGGAAATTTAGCTGTACGTCCAAGTGTAGCACTATAGGCAACATCATCAAAAGTCAATACCAAACCATCACTTGGCAAGTCAGACTGCTTTACATAATTTGAAAAATAAGTTATCATGTCTTCTATGTTTGAAGCAGAAACTTCACGGTAAGGTGCCACTTCAAAGCCCTGTTTCACAAGCCAAGAAAGCCCCTCTTTTTTCTTTGTGAATGAAATTTCATCTCCAATCGAAATAATATTATAGGCGTAGAAATGAACACGGCGTTTTGACGTAATCTCGTTATTTAACTGTCGTACGCTTCCGCTGCAGAGGTTTCGCGGATTTTTATACTGTTCTTCTACATTTTCCTGCTTATTTAATTCTTTAAAATCGGAATATCGAATCAAAGCTTCACCACGAACAATTAAAGTGCCGGTATACTGAATATGTCCCGGTATATTTACAAACGTTTTTGCATTATTTGTGATGACTTCTCCAATTTCACCATTTCCACGTGTCAATGCTTTTACTAATTCACCGTTTTCATAAGTCAAAATAATACTCAAGCCATCTAATTTCATTGACAAAAGGCCCTGCTTGTTTCCAAGCCATGCAACCAAATCCGCCGGTTCTTTTGTTTTATTTAAAGAAAGCATTGGCTGAACATGCTGCTCTTTTGGAAGTTCACTAATGGTTTCATATCCGACATGAATGGTTGGGCTGTTGTTCATCGTAATGCCGGTTTCTTTTTCCAATGCAAGCAGTTCATCATAAAGTTTATCATATTCAAAATTTGACATCTCTTCACCCTGCCCCTGATAATATACTTTGGCAGCGTGGTTCAAACGTGAAATCAATTCTTTCATGCGGGATACATTCTCCATTATTCTGCTTCTCCTTTATTCTGTGCCAGATTTTTCAATGTTTTTATTTCGGATGGTGTCAGCTCACGCCATTTACCGACAGGGAGCGAACCAAGTTCAATATTCATAATCCGGATTCTTTTCAAACTGGTGACACGATAGTCAAAATATTCACACATTCGACGAATTTGACGGTTTAATCCCTGCGTTAATGTAATGTAGAAGCAGTCCTTTCCCATCCGGCGTATCTTACATGGTCTGGTTATTGTATCTAAAATTGGTACACCCTGAGCCATTGCCTGCAATACAGAATCCGTAATTGGTTTATTTACATGAACAATATACTCTTTTTCGTGATAATTGCTTCCCCGTAAAATATCGTCCATCAATTGTCCATTATTGGTAAGAAGCAATAAACCGGTAGATTCTTTATCCAGTCTTCCTACCGGATAAATCCGCTCCGGGAAATTCAAGTAATCAATTACATTATTCTTATCTATTTTGCTTGTCGTGCACACAATACCGGCAGGCTTGTGAAATGCAAGAAGATATTCTTTTTGGCAAGGAGTAATTGTTGTATGATGAACCATTACCGTATCGCCGGGCATCACTTTTGTTCCCATTGTTGCCAAAGTACCGTTAATCCATACTTCCCCTTTTTCAATCAGCCGATCAGCTTCTCTTCTGGAGCAGTAGCCACACTGACTCATATATTTATTAATTCGCGTACCTGTTTCCTGCATAGTTTTATCATCCTTTATTCTCTTTACTTAGGAATAAAATGGTACGTCTGACGATTCAAACGTACCATCTTTGTAATTCATTTTCTTTTGTCAGTTTGCTGCTGGTGCACTACTTGCACTCGGAACGGAACTTGGTGCCGTACTCGGAGCAGTGCTTGGAACTGCGGTTCCATTATTCGCAGCTGATGCTGCCGGTGATGCGGAAGCACTTTCACCATTTGCTGCCGCTTTAATCTCTTTTTGCATTTTCTGATAATACTGTTTAAAGGTGGCATCCTTTTCCAATATATCGGACATGCTTTTGTTTACTTCCTGCTTCAATTTCTGAATTTCTTCGTTCTTATCTGCCAGGTTAATAAACTCCACTTCGGAATTATCCAAAGCACTAAAGTAAATGACATACTTTCCTTCGGATGTTATTTTAACATAATACTTGGTCAAACAAGGAACCCAGCTTTCAATATTCTTTAACTTCATGTTATACTTTACATAAACACGATACGAATCCATTTCCTCATTTTTAATGCAATAACAATCAAAATCCTTATAGTTTTCCACATAACTGGCTAATATCGTATAGCGATCTTTTGGAATTCTGCTTGGATCACTGACTAACTCGCTTAAAGCGTCCATATTGACGGACTTTTTAGCATTAAAGTAATTTTCAATCAGTTTATTAATGTCTTTGTTCTCGTTTAAGTTCAAATCTGCTGTCTGTGCATTCTGATTCGGACTTCCGTTATCCAAAAAGACAAGTGCTACAAATCCAAGTGCCATAACAACAATGGATGCAATGATGACCATTTTCTTATATTTTAATTTCATAGTATATTCCAGCTTTCTATTGTAATTCGTTTTACCCTATAACAGTATAGCAATTTTTGGTGTCTTTGTCTATTCTTTTAAGCCATTTTTTATCTGCTTAAGCTCCTCTATGGAGAATGAATAATTGGAATTACAAAAATGGCAATGCAGTTCAATTGATTCACCATCTTTTATAATATCTTCCAATTCCTTACTTCCAAGACTTACAAGAGCACGCTCCATACGCTCCTTCGAGCAGTTACAGTGAAAGCAAACCGGAAGTTTTTCTTCTGACAGTTCCACCTCAAAGCTATCTAAAATTGCCGCAAGAATCGATTCCGGAGAATGGCCTTTCTCGAACAAGGTTGTTACCGGTTCAATGGAGGCTAAACGCTTTTCTAATATTTCGATGGTTTCTTCCTCGACATCCGGCATAAGCTGAATGATATAACCACCAGCCTGCGCAACGGTATTGTTTTTATTCATCAGCACACCTAATGCTACCGATGATGGAGTCTGCTCCGATGCTGCAAAATAATATGTGAGATCCTCTGCAATTTCCCCGGAAACCAACTGCACCTGTCCGGAATACGGCTCTTTCATGCCGATATCCTTAATTACCGTTAAAACGCCTAAATCAAGTGCACCTCCAACATCCAGCTTGCCATCTTTTCTGGCAGGAAGAGATACCACCGGATTTACTGCATAGCCTTTTACATGCCCAAAAGCATCTGCTGTTACTGTGAGTCCCTGCACCGGTCCGCTGCACTGAATCTGCAGTGTCAATAAATCTTTCTCCCCCTTCATCATGGCACCCATCATAGCACCACCGGATAATAATCTGCCAAGTGCCGCGGTAATGACAGGGCTTGTTTGATGACGGCTTCTTGCCTCTTCTACTAAATTTCTTGAAGTAATGGCAAAACAGCGAATTTGACCATTTGCCGCTGTACCACGTACGATATAATCCTTTTTGTTCTCCATGTAATCTCTCCTTTTAAGCCAGAGTCTAATGCATAAAAAGAATGCACCTGGAGGGATTCGAACCCCCGACCAAAGGCTTCGGAAGCCTCTACTCTATCCACTGAGCCACAGATGCATTACTCATCTATTATATATCAATGGATTCGACTTTGTAAAGTGTTTTTTACATATAAAACGATTTTTCCTTATGGTCATAATAGTAGGCACAATCGGACAAAATTTCCTCCTCTTTTACATGATTTTCATTGATTTCTTTTACCATATCGGATAATTTTGATAATGACAAGGAACCATCTTCTGCCGGCATAATAATCAGTTCATGAATACTGCTTGGAATCACATATAAATCCGTACCCAGTTTTTCTGCCAGTCCATCCAGTAATCCATGATATAACAATACAGATGCACCATTAATCTGATACTTATTTGTCATAATATGCATCGGAATAGGCTTATTGGAATCCCCGGCAGGTTCAATTGCGCAGTTAATCTCTCCCATAAGTAATTCCAGCGTGTGTTCCATCGTATCAATTACCGGAGGCAAAAGAATGGGTGTGTTTTTTTCGGCAATAATATAGAGTGATTTTGCGGAAAGTCCCCATTTTCCTGCCAATTCATTTGTTACGCAGATTGATTCCATACCTTCTTTCGATACATGATGAATGATATAAAAAACTACCGCCATATTCAGGAAAGGAAGATGTGGTACCGATTCCAAAAATTGTTTATTCCTCTCTTTTGAAACAAGCCGGTATGTTATTTTATTGCTGCAATCGGATAATTCGGCAGAAAATTCCTGATATGCTTCTATCTTATCCTCAAAATCGTGCATCTGCTCATAAATATGACTTGCTGTTTCGGAGATTGTTGTTCTTCCGTGTTCAAATTCAGAGTAAAAATTGTCCAGATAAATTGTAGGTGATACCGTCCCTTCGATTTTTTTCAAAAGAATGGCATACCGTTTTGTATCATTGTTTTTCAGCAAAACACTGCCCTCTAACTGATACTGCTCCGGTGAAAAATAACGATACAGTTCTTCAATCAATTGTTCCATAAAATCTTGTTTTGTCATAATGACTCCCTTCCCATTATTATAACCCATCACCGTGTAACAAAAATTGTATCAGAGAAAAGATGGATTTGCAAGGATTGTTTGACGCTATTTTTGGCGCATTACGACATAAAAAGAAGCCAGCCTTTTTTGAGGCTGACTCCTAAATCGTTATTCATTTAATTGATTAAACAATTCCCTGAGCTGTCATAGCTTCAGCAACTTTCTCAAAACCAGCGATGTTAGCACCTACAACATAGTTTTTCTCAAAACCATATTTCTTTGAAGCATCATCACAAGCATGGAAAATATTAACCATGATACCCTGAAGTTTTGCATCAACTTCATCAAAGGTCCAGCTAAGTCTCTCACTGTTCTGGCTCATCTCAAGTGCAGATGTAGCAACACCACCGGCGTTAGAAGCTTTACCAGGTGCAAACAGAACACCGTTCTCCTGAAGATATTCAGTAGCTTCCAAAGTAGTAGGCATGTTAGCACCCTCAGCAACAGCGATAACGCCGTTAGCAACCAATGCTTTTGCATCATCTAAGTGCAATTCGTTCTGAGTTGCACATGGAAGAGCAACATCACATTTAACAGACCAAACGCCTCTGCCTTCATGATACTCAGCGCTCTTTCTAGCTGCTGCATACTCAGTAAGACGTGCTCTCTTAACTTCTTTTACTTCTTTCAAAAGTTCAACATCGATTCCTTCCGGATCATAAATCCAGCCGGTAGAATCCGAAACGGTAACAACCTTTGCACCAAGCTGCTGAGCTTTCTGTGTTGCGTAAATAGCAACGTTACCAGCACCGGAAACAACAACTGTTTTACCAGCCAAATCATGTCCGTTGCATTTCAACATTTCCTGTGTATAGTACAAAAGACCATATCCGGTAGCTTCTGTACGAGCGAGAGAACCACCGTAAGTAAGTCCTTTACCTGTCAGAACACCTTCATACAGGTTGCGGATTCTCTTATACTGTCCGAACATATAACCGATTTCACGTCCACCAACACCGATATCACCGGCAGGAACGTCTGTATCTGCTCCGATATGTTTGCAAAGTTCTGTCATAAAGCTCTGGCAGAATGCCATAACCTCACGGTCTGATTTACCTTTTGGATCGAAATCAGAACCACCTTTACCGCCGCCAATCGGAAGTCCGGTCAGGGAGTTTTTGAAAATCTGCTCGAAACCAAGGAATTTAATGATACCAAGGTTTACGGATGGATGGAAACGAAGTCCACCTTTGTATGGTCCGATAGCACTGTTAAACTGAACACGGTAACCGGTATTTACCTGTACCTGTCCTTTATCATCAACCCAAGGAACACGGAACTTAATCTGTCTCTCTGGATTAACAAGACGCTCAAGCAAAGCATCTTTACGGAATTTTTCCTCGTTCTGCTCTACAACAGGACGAAGTGATTCAAGAACTTCTTTGGCTGCCTGATGGAACTCCGGCTCAGCAGGGTTCTTCTCGATTAATTCAGCCAATACCTCATCTACGTATGACATAGTCATAACCTCCTTCGTTTTTTGTCACTTAACATTATAAGACGCAAAAACGAAATTGACAAGTAAAAAATTACTTTTGGGCTAAATAACTATTTGTATAGTCAACTTTTCCGCTTACATCCTCTAAAAACCATGACGGTTTTTCAAACAATTTACTTTCTTCAACAGAGTCAAACTCCACTTCTGCCAGAATAAGTCCTTCATAACGGTCATGAAAGATATCCAGTTCTATCATATAATTCTGATATGGGATGCAGTATCTCGTTTTCTTTATGCAGATGCCATCACATTTTTGTTTCAAATGAAAGAAACTATCTTTTGTCAAAGGCATCTCCCGCTCATCCGAAACATTCAATGCCTCGTCATCAACAGCAATGCGGTTTTTATAAGTCAAAATATAGTCGTCATTTTTCCTGCGGATCCGCACGGTCGGTTCCGAACACAGATATCCCTGTTCAATTTCAAACACTTTGACCGCCTGGCTTAAATCCGGAATGTCACTCACTAAAAATTTTTTCTCAATTTCCATTATTCTCACCATCCTGCGGATTTTCAACTGAAATTTTTCCAAGTCTTGCATTGCGGAAATCATCCAAAAGCAAAAAAGCAGCCTTATCATGGTCTAACTCATTTCCTTTTTTCAGACAGCCGCGGTTTACAGCAATTGCATTTAAAATAGCAACGGAATCCTCAGATTCATCAACGGAATATGTTTTACCAAGAATTCCCGGATAACTTGCCGTTAAAAACTCAATCAAATCCAGTGCAAGTTCTACACTCTGGATTAATTCATCTTTAATAGAACCGATAAAAGCTAAATGCTGTCCAACTGTCTGGTCTTCAAACTTCGGCCATAAAATACCCGGTGTATCTAAAAGTTCTACCTGTTTATTTAGGCGAATCCACTGTTTCCCTTTGGTAACGCCCGGTTTATTTCCTGTTTTTGCACATGCTTTTCCGGCAAAACTATTAATAAATGTAGACTTTCCAACATTCGGGATACCAACAATCATAGCACGAACCGGACGATTTTTAATGCCTCGTTTGCGATCGCGCTCAATTTTCTTTTCACAGGCTTTCTGCACTAACGCATTCACCTGTTTTAATTCATTTTTCTTTTTTGAATTGACTGCCAATGCTAAAAAGCCCTGTTTCTCATAATATGAAATCCATGACTGAGTCTTTGCCGCATCCGCCATATCGCTTTTATTTAACAGTAAAATTCTTGATTTTCCCTGTGCCAGCGAATCAATATCAGGATTTTTGCTGCTTCGGGGGATTCTAGCATCCACCAGTTCAATAATGACATCAATTAGTTTGATATCTTCCTGCATGGCACGTTTTGCTTTTGTCATATGCCCCGGATACCATTGAAAATGCATCGAAACTTCCTCCTATTCCGTTTTCTTATCTTCTGCCGTTGGCCCTCCAATTAAGGAAAATGGGTCAAGCCGCAAAATTACTTTTCCGATAATATTCTTTTTCGTAACTTTTGTAAAAGATGAATTCCGACTGTCATCCATGTCATTGCGGCTGTCACTTAGCACAAAATACTCATCGTCTTTGAGCGTAATTTCATTGACTGCCCGTCCGCCGGAATGCATCGCTTCAAAATCATATTTTTCTTTCTGTTCTTCTCCATTAATATAAAGTTTTCCATTTTTAATTTGTACTTTTTCACCGGGAAGACCGGCAACTCTGCGGATGTGAATCATACTGTCACTGTTTATTGTCTCCTCCTCGTCCTGTACTTCCGGATAAAAAGCAATAATCTGATTTCTTTTTGGTGGAAAAAGCACATAAGAAGTTTTGTTTACAATCACATCTTCCCCATTGTAAAGTGTCGTTTCCATGGAACTGCCAATTACACTTACTTTTTTTAAGGCAAACGTAATAATCAGCCAGGCAAGAAATACAACCGCTGCTGCCATAATCAAAAAGCGGATGGCTCCTTTTAGAAACTGCATTCTCTGTTCGTGTTTTTTTTCTTCTTCAAACCTTAAATTCATAGCAATACCCCTTTGCTCATTTACTGAAAAAGACGCATGAGCCAAGCCCATGCGCCTCGATGAAAAGCAAATATTTACTTAACAAGTTCTTTAACCTTAGCTGCTTTACCTATGCGTCCGCGCAGATAATTCAGTTTTGCTCTTCTTACTTTACCAAGACGAACAATTTCGATTTTCTCAACAATTGGAGAATGAAGAGGCCATGTCTTCTCAACACCAACACCATTGGAGAACTTGCGGACAGTAAATGTCTCGCGAGTGCTTCCGCCCTGGCGTTTTAATACAACACCTTCAAAAACCTGTGTTCTTTCGCGCTGTCCCTCTTTTACTTTGGCATATACTTTAACGGTATCACCAACGTGAAATTCAGGTACTTCAGCTTTCAACTGCTCTGCTTCGATTTTCTTGATAATTTCGTTCATTGTTGTTCCTCCTAATCTAATTTTGATGTTCTTAATGATATATTTCCATCAGAGGACCATCTACTTTATTCACAACATTAAAAATATAACATACTTCACTTGTACAAGTCAAGTATTAATTTTCGTCAAAGACCTCTTTGCCAAAGCGCACAGCGATGGAGTTTGCGTGTGCTGTCAAATGCTCTGCTTTCGCAAATTTGATAATGTCCTCATGCGCTTCTTCCAGTGCTTCACGTGAATAGGAAATTACGCTGGATTTCTTGATGAAATCATCAACGGACAATGGGGAGAAGAATTTCGCTGTTCCATTTGTCGGAAGGACATGGTTTGGTCCGGCAAAATAATCGCCAAGCGGTTCACTGGAGTATTCACCTAAGAACATGGCACCGGCATTCTTTACACGCGTCATTGTGTCAAACGGATTTTTCGTAATGATTTCCAAATGCTCGGAAGCAATCTCATTTACCACGTCAATTGCCTCATCCATATTGTCAGCAATCAAAAGGTATCCATAGTTTTCCAAAGATTTTGAAATGATTTCCTTACGGGATAAAGAAGCAACAAAAGTATCCACTTCTTTCGATACCTGTTCTGCCAGTTCACGGCTTGTCGTCACCAAAATTGCGGACGCTAACTCATCGTGTTCTGCCTGGGATAACAAATCAGCAGCCACGTAACGTGGATTTGCAGTTTCGTCTGCAAGCACAAGAATTTCACTCGGGCCGGCAACCGAGTCGATGCTGACATGTCCGTATACCGTTTTCTTGGCAAGGGCAACAAAAATATTACCGGGACCTACAATTTTATCTACTTTCGGAATTGATTCCGTTCCATAAGCGAGTGCTGCAATCGCCTGTGCACCGCCAACCTTTACAACTTCTGAGGCGCCGGCCAAATGAGCAGCTACCAAAGTGACCGGTGTCACTTTTCCGTCTTTTCCCGGAGGAGTTGCCATAACAATACGTTTTACGCCAGCCACTTTTGCAGGAATAATATTCATCAAAACACTGGATGGATAAGCTGCTTTTCCGCCCGGCACATAAACACCAACACTTGCTAATGCTGTAATGCGCTGTCCTAAAATCACACCATCCTCTCTTGTGTGAAACCAGCTGTTTCTCACCTGACGTTCATGAAAATCGCGAATGTTTGCAATCGATTTTTTCATTGTCTCAATTAAGTCAGCATCAACAAGAGAATATGCCTCTTTGATCTCTTCTTCTGTCACATACAAGGTCTCTTTAGAAATATTGGCTTTGTCAAAGCGCTTCGTATAATCAAAGACCGCCTTGTCTCCTTCTTTTTTTACATTTTCCAAAATTTCATTGACTGCTTCCTGATACTCATCATACTGGTTCGGGCTGCGTTTCAACAAATTTTCCAAAATATTTTCTTTTTCCTGTTTGGTAAGCTGTACCATGCGCATGTTACCATTCCTCCTTATTCCAGTGCCTGTTTTAAATCTTTAATCAGTTTCGTAATACGCTCACGCTGCAATTTCATACTTGCTTCATTAACAATCACGCGGGCGGATAATGGACAAATTGTTTCCAATACCTCTAGTCCGTTTGCCTTTAATGTCGAGCCCGTCTCAACAATATCAACAATGACCTCGGACAAACCAACAATTGGTGCAAGTTCAACAGAACCATTTAATTTTACAATTTCCACAGTCTGATGTTTCTGATTATAAAAATAGTTTTTCGCAATTGCCGGATATTTCGAGGCAACACGAATCACCTGATTATTATGCAGCAATTCTTTTGCTGAAGCAGGACCTGCAACACACATATTGCATTTGCCAAGTCCTAAATCCAAAACTTCTAATACTTTTCTTCCCTCTTCCATAATTGTATCGCTTCCTACGACACCTAAATCTGCCGCGCCATACTCCACATAAGTAGGTACATCCGATGTTTTGGAAAGGAAGAATTTTAATTTCAACTCCTCGTTGATAAAAATCAACTTTCTTGTATCTTTGTCTTTCATTTCCTCGCAGGTAATGCCGGTCTGCTCAAGCAGTGCAAGTGTCTGTTTTGCAAGACGGCCCTTTGCGAGTGCAATCGTAATATATTTCATGAAAACCTCCATTTCAAACTTTTGTCTGCATTACATTTCCGATAAGTCAAACTCTGAAATTTCACCGGTGTCATCAATATAAAGGAGCTTGGAAACCTCATTTCGCTTGCCATAGGCAATATACTCACTTAATGGTGTCTGTGCGTCCTTTCGAAGCAGTCTTGCCGGCTGATTATCCGTACGATAAGATTTTGCCATCTCTAACGCTTTTTTTCGATTCGCTGAGCGGTACAAAATCAGGTAATCTTTCTCCTGTGCCTCAATTGGAATCTCCTGGCTTCTAAGTGCTTCCATCAATTGGTCTAACAGTAACGCAAATCCAACCGCGGGGGTCTTTTTACCGAACTGTTCGACCAGATTATCATACCGGCCACCGGTCACAATCGCATCTCCGGTACCATATGTATAAGCCTTGAAAATAACTCCGGTGTAATATTCATAATGCGACAAAAGTCCCAAATCAAATGTGATATGGTCTTCTAAACCGGATACCGACAAAATCTCATAGATTTTTTCTAATCGCTCTAACGCTTTTAAGGCACGTTTGTTTGTGGTCTGTTCCTTAACATAAGTAATGGTTTCGATTCCGCCAAACAAATCCGGCATTTTTACCAAAAGATTTTTACATTCTTGTGGCATATCGCGGTTTTCGAGCATATCCTCAACCGCAAAAATATTTTTGTTATTTAAATAGGTTTTTAACGTCTCGATTTCTTCTTCGGATAAATCCGTCTCCTCAATAAGCCCGCGGAAAATATCAGCGTGTCCAATATCGACTTTAAACTCTTTCAAACCCGATTTTTGCAGACATTCAATCGTCATGGCAATAATTTCACCATCGGCATCGGAAGACGCATCATTCATCATTTCCGCACCGAGCTGTGTGATTTCCGAAAGTTTTCCCTGATAACCGCTTAAGCGGGTAAAGGTACTTCCTGTATAGCACAGACGAATCTGCATTTCTTCTTTTTCATAATACTTAGCCACACAACGTGCAATCGACGGTGTGATATCCGGACGCAGCACAAGCGTATTGTTGTACTGGTCAAAGAACTTAAACATATCAGCAGATTTTACAGTTCCACGTTCTCTGTTAAAAATATCAAAGAACTCAAAAGTAGGCGTTTGAATATTCTTAAATCCATACTGTTTCATAATCGTATGAATTCCCTGCTGAATTTTGGCTCTTCTTTCACAATCTTCTCCGTAGATGTCTCGTACACCTTCCGGTGTAAAGAGTAATGATTTCTGGTCCATCACGGCTCCTCCTTTATTGGTAAACGGCAGTCGGCTGTTCCGGTTTCGGTGTATACCCTGCCTTTTTTAATGCTGCAATAATGGATTCTTTATGGTCATTGCCAAACGCTTCCATCGTAATCGTAAGTTCCACGGCGGCATTTCGGTTAATGCTGACAAACTGGTTATGCTCTAAGCGGATAATATTTCCCTGTGCTTTTGCAATCACATCTGCCACCCGTACCAATTCACCCGGACGGTCCGGAAGCTGGACACTCACGGTAAAGATTCTGCCACGCTGAATAAGTCCGTGCTGAACAACAGAAGACATTGTAATGACATCCATATTACCGCCACTTAAGATACAGACAATTTTCTTGCCTTTGCAGTCTAACTGCTTCAGTGCAGATACCGTAAGCAGACCGGAATTTTCAACTACCATTTTATGATTTTCCACCATGTCTAAGAAATTAACAATCAAATCGTGGTCATCCACGGTGATAATTTCATCTACATTTTTCTGGATATATGGGAAAATATTATGTCCCGGTGTCTTTACTGCCGTACCATCTGCAATGGTATTGACATTTGGTAGAGAGACAACTTTTCCCTGCTTTAACGACTCCTGCATACAGTTTGCACCTGCAGGCTCTACACCAATGACTTTAATATTCGGATTTAATAATTTGGCGAGTGTTGAAACGCCGCATAACAAACCGCCGCCGCCAACCGGTGCTAAAATCATATCAACGGTTGGAAGTTCTTTAATAATCTCCATGGCAATGGAGCCCTGTCCGGTTGCTACCACTTCATCATCAAACGGATGAATAAAAGTGTATCCTTTTTCCTCTGCTAACTGCAAAGCATAAGAACACGCATCGTCATATACATCACCGTGAAGAACTACCTCTGCACCATAGCTTTTTGTGCGGTTTACTTTGATTAACGGTGTTGTATTTGGCATTACAATTACTGCCTTTACCCCAAACAATTTCGCTGCATAAGCAACGCCCTGTGCATGGTTTCCGGCAGAAGCGGTAATGAGTCCTTTTTGTCTGTCCTCTTCTGACATGGTACTGATTTTATAGTAGGCACCACGAACTTTATAAGCACCTGTATACTGCATATTTTCCGGCTTTAAGTAAATTTTTCCGCCGGTCTGTGCACTGTAATACTCACTATATATTAAATTTGTAGGAAGAATTACATTCTGCACCTTTTCACTTGCCTGCTCAAACTGATCTAACGTCATCATCCGGTAAAACACAACCTTTCTCTATTCTTCAAATAATGCATTCACAAACTCTTCGGCATCAAATCTCTGTAAGTCACCAATTTGTTCACCAATTCCGATATACTTAACCGGAATGCTTAATTCTGACTGAATGGCAATCGCAATACCGCCTTTTGCGGTTCCATCAAGTTTTGTTAAAATAACACCTGATACATCTGCCACTTCGCTAAATTCTTTTGCCTGTGCCAGTGCATTCTGTCCCGTTGTACCATCAACAACAATCATGGTCTCTAATAAGGCTTCCGGGTACTCTTTTTCGATGATGGTATGAATCTTGTGAAGTTCTGCCATCAAATTTTTCTTATTATGAAGTCTTCCTGCTGTATCACAGAGAAGAATATCAACATCTCTTGCTTTTGCGGCAGCAACCGCATCGTACACAATCGCAGCCGGGTCAGAACCTTCCTGTCCTGCAATAATATCTACGCCGGCACGATTTGCCCATTCTTTTAACTGATCAATTGCACCTGCACGGAATGTATCAGCGGCAGCAAGCATTACCTTTTTACCCTGATTTTTGAACTGTCCTGCCAGTTTGCCGACACTGGTCGTCTTACCAACACCATTTACACCAATCAATAATAAAACAGACTTTTTGTGTTCAAATTCATAAGCGTCTTCATGAATCTGCATCTGCTCCTTAATGGTATCAATCAAAAGCTGTTTGCAGGCAGAAGCTTCTTTAATTTTTTCTTCTTTTACACGTTCTTTGAGTCCATCAATAATACTCATTGTAGTATTAATACCGATGTCCCCCATTACCAGTAATTCTTCCAGTTCTTCATAAAAATCATCATCAATCTCCGAAAAACCGGTAAACAAAGAATCAATTCCGGAAACGAAAGAATCTCTCGTTTTGGAAAGTCCATTTTTTAATCGTTTGAAAAATCCAACTTTTTCTTCCATTGCTGTCTCCTTACTTTTAGTTGTCTAACTGCTCTTCAATGAGTTTTACGGATACCAGCGTAGAAACGCCTTTTTCCTGCATGGTAATACCATACAGAACATCCGCTGCTTCCATCGTGCCCTTTCGATGGGTAATTACAATAAACTGTGTGTTTTTTGTAAGCTTATGCAAGTATTTAGCATACCGCTTTACGTTGGAATCGTCAAGTGCTGCCTCAATTTCATCAAGCAGACAAAACGGAGAAGGTTTCAAATTTTGAATAGCAAACAAAAGTGCAATGGCTGTTAACGCCTTCTCTCCACCGGACAACTGCATCATGTTGCCAAGTTTCTTTCCCGGCGGCTGCGCATTGATTGTAATGCCGGCTTCCAATACGTCTTCTTCCTCGACTAATTCCAAAGTACCTTTTCCGCCTCCAAACAACTCGCGGAACACCTTGTCAAACTGTTTCTGAATATCCGCAAATTTTTCTGTAAACTGTTTGCGCATTTCTTCATCTAAATCAGCAATAATCTTTTTCAGTGCGTCTTCCGACTCAATCAAGTCGTCATGCTGCGTTTTCAAAAGTGTATAACGCTCACTGACGGATTTGAAGTCTTCAATTGCATTCACATTGACATCGCCAAGACCACGAATTTTATTTTTCGTATCCGTTACATTCGCCTTCATGCGTGTGTAGGAAATGGAATGGTCGATATCAATTTCTTTGGCACTGCGGTATGTAAGCTCATATTCATTCCACATATGATTGACTTTTGCTTCCATCTTCTCTTCGATGTTCTGCTTTCGCGACTCTAAACGGAAAGACTCTTTGTCGAGTTCGCTCATATGATTCATCAGTGCATCCCGCTTTTCAAAAATATCTTTCTGGGATGCCATCATTTCTTCTTTCTGCTTACTTTCCTCTTCAATTTCTTTGGTCAGGCGGACAATTTCTTCCTGTAACTGTTTGTTTTTCTCTTCGTAACCGGCAATTGCCTGTTCCATCTCAGAAACCGTATCATCCGAATTTTTCTGCTCCTGCATCAATTTGTTGTATTCTGTTTCCAGATCATGAAGTGATTCTTCAATTCGGTGAATATTTTCAGCTACATAATTGTTCTTTTGCTGGAACGAAGAAACTTCTAAGCGGTTTTGAGAAATTTTCTCTTGTAACTCCACTTGTTTTTCACGTTCTTCATCCAATTTGACAGATAAAAGTTTTACCTGCTCTTTTGCCTGCTCCTCTTTCTGCTTCGACAATTCCAAATCACTGTCGATTCTTGAAAGAGAATCTTCAATTAATGCCTTCTGGTTTTCAATTTCTTTTCCATCATTGGCAATAGCGCGGTATTCTTTTTCCTTCTGCTCTTTTACCGATACTGCCTGCTCATATTTAATCTGAGCCGTATTTTTCTTTAATTCCAGTTCTTTAACCGTCTCTTCTTTGGTATTGGCATCTTTAACAAAGTTTTCCACCTGTTTCTGTGCTGTCTGAATTTCTTCTTTCACGGAAGCAATTGCACTCTCAATCGTCTGTTTTTCTTTTTCTAATGCTTCCTGCTCCTTGCGGCGGCCAAGCAGATTTGAATTATTCTTAAAGGTACCACCGGAAAGAGAACCGCCCGGATGGAACAATTCACCCTCTAATGTTACAATACGCACTCGGTACTGATACTTTTTACTAATCTGCATCGCATGATCAATCGTATCCACAAGAAGAAAACGCCCTAACAGATATTCGATAATTAATTTATACTTTTCATCGCAGTCTACCTTGGAAGCTACATTTCCAAGAACACCATCTTCCTCTAGAATTTCATCCCGGAATGGCTTTTCTTTTTTCGGTGTAACTGTCGTCAGCGGTAAAAATGTAGCACGTCCCAAACGATTCTTCTTTAAATACTGAATCATTCGTTTTGCAACATGTTCATCCTCTGTTACGATATTTTGAATATTTCCGCCAAGTGCTGTCTCAACAGCAGTAATATATTTTTCTTTCACCCGGATAATATCTGCAACAACGCCAAGCACACCTGGTTCCTGTTTCTTCTGCTCCATCACACGGCGGATACTCTGACTGTACCCCTCATAGCGCTCTGCCATGTTTTTTACCGTTTCCAGTTTAGAATCAATGATATGGTAATTCTTTTGTTTTTCCTGCTGCTTTTTCTGCAAAGATAAAATATCCTGCCGTTTTATATCTGCATTTCGTAAGAGTTCTTTTTTCGCCACATAAGCAGAGTCTAACTCTTTCTTTGCCGCCTTCAAAAGTTCCTCTTCTCTTTTCATTTCTTCTTCCGCTGAAGAATATTGTGTTTTATTTGCTAAAATCTTCTGATTTAATTCTGCTTTACGAATCTTATTCTGCTCCAGCATGGATTTCGCTTTCTGCTGTTCCACAGTAATCTTACTGGAAGCATTCATCGAATCCATAATCTGCTCATTCTGTTCGCTTAACTCGATTTCATCTTCTAAAATTGCTTTCTCTAACTGCTCCATCTGGCTGCTAAGCGATTTTTCTTCGTCTGTAATTTTCTCGAGTTCTAAAAGTGCCTCTTTCTGAGAAGCAGTATAAGAAGCCAGTTCCTCATTTGCTGCCTGTTTGGATTCCTCCAATGCATCCGTACGCTCTTTGTAATATTCTTTTCCCTGTGCGGCAGACGAAATTTTTTCCTTGGTAATACGAATTTCTCCTTCAAAATTCGTAATCAAAAGTTTATCCTGATTTACTTTTTCCTTTTTCTTCTCAACCGAACGATCAAACTCCGCAATTGCAGACTCTACCGAATCATATTCAGAACGCGATTTTTCTTTATCCGCTTTTGCCTGTTCCAATTCTTCTTTTGTATGGGAAAGGTTTTTCTCAATTTCTTCTGTTTCCTGCTGTAATGTCTCATAATCCATGCAGAACAGTCCTACTTCAAACTGTTTTAACTCTTCTTTTAACTGAAGGAATTCTTTCGCCTTTTTCGACTGTTCTTCCAGTGGACCAACCTGTTTTTCTAATTCTGTTAAAATATCCTGTACACGAAGAAGATTTTGACGTTCTGTCTCCAGATTTTTCTCAGCAGCAGCCTTTCTTTTTTTGAATTTGACGATACCGGCAGCTTCGTCAAATAATTCTCTTCGTTCTTCCGGTTTACCACTAAGAATTTTGTCAATCTGTCCCTGCCCGATGATGGAATAACCTTCTTTTCCGATACCGGTATCAAAAAACAATTCCTGTACATCACGGAGACGGCAGGTTACACCATTTAACAAGTATTCACTTTCACCGGAACGGTACACTCTTCTCGCTACCTGTACCTCTTCATAAGGCAGATTTAATTTGTGGTCCTCATTGCTGATTGTCAATGCAACATATGCATAACTTTGTGGTTTGCGCATCTCCGTTCCCGAAAAGATAACATCCTGCATGCTCGAACCACGTAACTGCTTAGCACTTTGTTCGCCTAATACCCAGCGGACCGCATCGGCAACATTACTTTTTCCACTGCCGTTTGGTCCGACAATTCCGGTAATTCCATTATGAAATTCAAATACAAGTTTTTTTGCAAAGGATTTGAAACCCTGAACTTCTATACTTTTCAAATACATGGACTACTTCTCCTGTCTCAATAATAATATCGTTTCATACGCCGCCTTTTGTTCGGCCGCCTTTTTCGTACGGCCTCTTCCACGGCCATAGGCTTTCTCATTTACCATGCAGACCACTTCAAACGATTTATTGTGGTCAGGGCCTTCCTCTTTTTCCAGTGCATAAGAAAGATTTGTTTTTTCGTGAAATTTGCTCTGGATAATTTCCTGCAAAATTGTCTTACTGTCATAAAATAACTGTTTCTTTTCGATGTCCGATAAAACATACTGCAAAATAAACTCTCTTGCCGGATTCAATCCACCATCCAGATAAATTGCGCCAATCACAGCTTCAAAAGCGTCAGACAAAATTGAATCTCTCTTGCCGCCACCGGTAACCCATTCGCCGTGTCCCAGTTTCAAATATTCTCCTAATTCAATTTCCCTGGCAGAAGATGCAAGACTCATCTCGCATACTAAACTGGCACGCAGCTTCGTCATTTTTCCTTCTACCATATCCTTATGGTTTGAGAAGATATAATCACTGCTTACCAATTCTAAAACAGCATCTCCCAAAAATTCCAGCCGCTCATTGTTTCTCTCATATTTCCAATGCCTCTCATTAGCATACGAACTATGTGTCAGCGCATTGTTAAGCAACGAAAGATTTTGAAAGTGATATCCAATTTTGTCCTGTAACTGTGTTAATTTGTCTTCTTTCACAGCACAAAGCCTCCTTTAAGCCTGAATCTTGTCCTGTATTTTTTCATTAATACTATTTTCTTTAAATGTAATACATTGTCCCAAAGCCGTTTTGATTTCCGCACTCTTGGAATTTCCATGAGCCTTTACCACAAGCCCTTTTAATCCTAACAACGGGGCACCGCCCTGGCTGCTGACATCAAATGTCTTTAATAATCCTTTTAATGCCGGTTTAATCAGCATACCACCGATTTTTGTGCGGAGGCTCTTCATAATGCCCTCTTTGATGCAGCCTAAGAATGTTTTAGCAACACCTTCAAAGAATTTCAAAATCACATTACCGACAAAAGCTTCACAGACAAGAATATCTGTGCCGCCTTTTGCAATATCTCTTGCCTCAACACTTCCGACAAAATTAATGTTTTTGCAGTCACGAAGCAACGGATATGTTTCTTTCACAAGCTGATTTCCTTTTTCCTCTTCGGTTCCGATATTTACAATACCAACCGTTGGATTTTTTTTGCCCATAACGTTTTCAAAATAAACCGAACCCATCTGAGCAAACTGAACCAGATGTTCCGGACGAGCGTCTACATTCGCTCCACAGTCGATTAACAGAGAAAATCCGTTTTTAGAAGGTAAAAATGGTGCAAGTGCCGGACGCTTGATTCCTTTGATTCGACCAACAACAAGTTGTCCACCAACCAAAATGGCACCTGTACTTCCTGCCGATACAATCGCATCCGCCTTTCCATCGCGTACTAATTTCATGGCAACAACTAAAGAAGAATCTTTCTTCTCACGAATTGCCTTTGTTGGGACTTCACCCATATCAATAATTTCTGTTGCATTCACGATTTCAATGCTTGCTTCCTCATAGGTATATTTTGCAAGCTCACTTTTTATTTCTTCTTCTCTGCCAACAAGAATTACTTTCATACCCTTATTCTCATTTACTGCCTCTACGGCTCCCTTTACTGTTTCAACCGGTGCGTAATCGCCACCCATGGCATCTAACGCAATTACAACTTTATTTTCCATCTTTTTTACCTCCTAAAAAAACTCATACGTTATAAATATACTAGAAAATGAGAAAAAAAGCAATCAAAAAACCACCCGAAGGTGGTTTTCTTACTGTTTTTCATAAAAAAATGACTGAATTCCCTGGAAATTATACTTTTTCGCACCAATAATCTGCTCAGTGCTTCCTACAAACAAAATTCCCTGTTTGCATAAGGAATCCGAAAATCGGCGGTAAATCCGCTCCTTTGCCTCTTCCGTAAAGTAAATCATCACATTCCGGCATACAATCAGATGAACTCTCTGCGGATATCCATCCTTTAACAGATTGTGCTGCTTAAAAGAAATACATGATTTTAATTTGTCAGAAACACGGTAAATACCATGCTCATCTTTTTCTAAAAATTTATCTCTGTAACGCTGCGGCAGTCCTTTAATGCTCTGACCGGTGTAACACCCCGCCTTTGCTTTTGCTAAAACTTCCGCGTCCATATCCGTCGCCAAAATCTGAACTTGACTCAATGGAAGAAAATCACTTAAAACCATCGCCAGCGAATATGGCTCATCACCTGTTGAACAGGCTGCACTCCAAATACGCAAAGGTTTTGGAAAGCGTTTCAAAAGCAGTGGAATGATATCCTTTTCCAAGGTCTGCCATTGCAGAGGATTTCGGTAAAACTCTGATACATTGATAGTCAAATATGTAATAAAACTATCATGAATTTCTGTATCCTGTCTAAGTAATGACAAAAAAGTGTTATAATCATCTACTTGATGTTTTTTCAAAAAATTATTAATCCGCCGCTTCATCTGCCCTTCTTTGTAGGAATTTAAATCAATTCCTGACATTGAAAGGAATCCGCTTTTAAACCATTCGTAATCGTAAAGACTCATTATTCTTCTTCGGAATCTTCAACATCTGCTGCTTCGTTGCGTTTCTCAATCTCAAGTGCTTTTACACTTAAGCTGATTTTCTTTGTTTCTTCATTGAAATCAACGATTTTAGCAGTAATTTCCTGACCTACTTTCAAAACATCGGAAGGTTTTTCTACATGCTCAATAGCAATCTGAGAAACATGAAGCAATGCGTCAATTCCTTCTTCCAACTCAATAAATGCACCAAAATCAGTCATGCGGGCAACCTTACCGGTTACGACTGTACCAATCTGATACTTCTCTGCTGCATTTTTCCATGGATTGTTCTCTTCCAGTTTAAGAGTAAGTGCAATCTTTGTGTCTTGAATATCTTTAATCATGACATTTACTTTATCGCCAACTTTGAACAGCTTTTTAGGATCTGCAACGCGTCCCCATGACATCTCGGAGATGTGAAGAAGTCCATCTGCTCCGCCCAAGTCGATGAATGCACCAAAATCGGTAAGGTTTTTAACAGTACCTTCTACCATCATGCCAACTTTAATACGGGAAAGCAATTCTTCCTGCATTTTTTTCTTCTTAGCAACGATTAACTGTTTGCGGTCGCCAATAATTCTTCTCTTACGTGGATTAACTTCAGTAAGAACGAATTCAACTTCCTGATCCTGATATTTGGATAAATCTCTCTCATACATATCGGATACCAGACTAGCCGGGATAAACACACGGCCTTCACCATAAGAAACACTCAAACCGCCTTTGAGTACCATGGAAACTTTTCCGGTAAGTACTTCCTGATTTTCAAATGCTTCCTGAAAACGTTCATTCATCTTGTCCTGCTGAAGTCTCTTATAAGTAAGAAGAACCTGTCCCTCACCATCGTTGACTTTCAAAACTTTAACAGTCATCGTATCTCCTGGTTTTACTTCGGAGGTCAAGTCAACATCAGTATTGTTACTGTATTCATTCTTCGTTAAAATACCATCTGCTTTATATCCAATGTTCAAGATAATCTCATTGTCTTTAACTCCGATAACTGTCCCTTCTACAATCTCACCATTGTGGATTGTGACTAATGAATCCTCTAATAATTCTGCGAAACTTGCTTCTGACATGCCTTAAGAACCTCCTGTATAATAGTATTTGGGGTCGATGCCCCGGCAGTAATACCTAGGCTTGCAAAAGATGAGACCGGGATATCCGGCAAATCTTCTGCTGTCTGTATAAAAAAAGTGTTTTCACACTGATTTTTACATATTTCGTATAACTTGCGTGAATTGGATGAATGTGTTCCGCCTATCACAATCATAGCGTCGGAATCCTTTGCTAAAGACTCCGCCTCCGTCTGACGTGTAGACGTAGCATTACAAATTGTATTCACAGCAAGTATATCATAACCTTTTTTTGAAAAAATTTCAACTAATTCTTGAAATTTTTTGTAATTAAATGTCGTTTGTGCTACCACGCATATCGGTTTTTCCTCTTTTGACGGCTTAAATAAAAGGGCATCTTCCTTCGATTCTACGACGGTTCCACCGTTTTTGGTCCATCCGAGAATCCCCTGTACTTCCGGATGTTTTGCCGAACCGATGATAACAATTTCATATCCTTTTTTACTATATTCAGCAACGGTTTTATGAATTTTTTTCACAAATGGACACGTTGCATCTTCAAAAGGAATCTTTTCTTCGTTTAGCGTGTGAATGACGGATTCCGGTACACCGTGCGAACGAATCACTAAAATCGCCTGACTCCTGTCTTCTTTTGCAATTTCATCCGGGTGTTCAATCACCTGTACCCCCTGCGATGCTAAATCCTCTACTACCTGCTCGTTGTGAATAATCGGTCCAAGTGTATATACTTTGTATTTTTTTTCTGCCAATAAATCATATACCGTATCAACGGCCCGCTTTACTCCAAAACAGAACCCCGCGCTGTCTGCACATTTAATTGTCATGAGCCGATGCTCCTTGTATTTCAATAATTTTATTTACCACTTCATCGATTGATAAATCAGAGGAATCCAGATATACTGCATCTTCTGCCTGCTTTAACGGCGCAATTTCACGGTTCATATCCTGTTCATCTCTAGCAATGATATCCTTCTCAATTTGTGCCAAATCGCAGGTTTCTCCTTTTTCTATTAATTCTTTGTAACGGCGGTTTGCGCGCACAAAAGAACTTGCCGTCAGATAAATTTTGCACTCAGCATTTGGCAAAACAACGGTTCCAATATCTCTGCCATCCATAATGACATCATTGGCAGCCGCCAAATTTCTCTGCAATTCTAATAATTTTTCGCGAACCTTTGGATATTTTGCAACTACCGAAGCATTTTTTCCAACTTCTTCTTTACGGATTTCTTTGCTGACATCCGCACCATTTAAGAAAATATGCTGCTCGCCGTTTTCATACTGAATCGTAATATCAATTGCCTGACATTTTTCATTTACCGCATTTTCATCTGTTGTATCAATGCCGTTTGTCAAAAAATAATACGCCATCGTGCGGAACATAGCACCTGTGTCTACATAAACATAATTCAGTTTTTTTGCTACTAGCTTTGCGATTGAGCTTTTTCCGGCTCCTGCCGGTCCATCAATTGCAATATTCATTCGTAACGCCTCCTTCTAATTCGATTCTTCCCTGCCAGCCAAATACCCGGTAGACCATGCAATCTGAAGATTAAAACCTCCGGTTAAAGCATCCAAATCTAACACCTCACCGGCAAAGAATAATCCCTGTATTTGTTTCGATTCCATCGTTGATGGATCAATTTCCGAAACTTTTACACCCCCGCGCGTAATAATCGCTTCGTTGATATCTCTCAATCCTTTTAATGTTACCGTAAAATCCTTTATGCTGTCAACTAATTTCAACCGATTTTTTTTGTCAAGCTGATTCACTTTGCTGTCAACATCCAAGCCGGCACGGGACAACACTTCTGTTACCATGCTGGCAGGAAGAAGATTTCTGCAGGCATTTTTCAACGATAAATTCATGCGTTCCGAAAAATCTTTCACAATCCGTTTATCTAACTGCTCCATTGACAATGCCGGTTTTAAGTCAATATGCAGTATCAGCGGTTCTTTTTGCAGCTTGTCACCAACGATGCTGCTTGCGCTCAGCATAAGTGGCCCGCTCACTCCATAATGTGTAAACAGGACTTCACCGAAACCATCATAGAGCGATTTCTGCTTACCGGATTCTCTCCGAATTGATACCTGACAGTTTTTTAACGTTAATCCCTGCAATTGTTTTCCAATGTTATCTGCTGTGACAATTCCGGTTAATCCCGGACGAATTGCCGTTACGGTGTGCCCTGCCTCTTTTGCAAATTCATAGCCATCTCCCGTTGAACCGGTACTTACATAAGAACAGCCGCCGGTTGCCACAATCACTTTGTCTGCCGGCAGAGTATGCTGATTTTTCAGAACAACTCCCGTCACTTTACTTTCTTTGATTTGAAGTTTTTTTACCGCTGTATGAAGAAGTACTGCTACACCAAGTCTTTCGCACTCCTTCTCCAATGTTCGGATGACATCAGAAGATTTATCCGATGCCGGAAAAACGCGCTTTCCACGCTCCACTTTTGTAGGCAGACCATGCTCATTAAAAAAATCAACGACCTGTTCATTGGTAAAGGAATAAAACGCACTGTAGAGAAACTTAGGATTTGAAATTACGTTAGAAAACAAATCAGAAATATCACAGGCGTTGGTCAGGTTGCACCTGCCTTTTCCTGTGATAAAAAGTTTTTTTCCTAATTTTTCATTTTTTTCAACAATAGTGACGTCACATCCGCATGAGGCACTTTGAATCGCCGCCATCATGCCGGCAGGACCGCCACCGATTATGATTACTTTTTTCATTTTCTTCTCCGATGTATTTATGCCGATGCATAAACTTCATTAAATCCAAAAGACCGATGAGAACTTTTGTATCGTTTGTTTTTGCATCGGTAAATAATTTTTTTGCAATCTTTTACATTATCCAACAGACTGCTGGCAAAACAGTTTAATATTAATGTTTCCATCTGCTTAGAACAACGCTTTACCGGTTTTGCTTTCGAATCAAATGAAACCACAACGACATTTTTCTGCTGCTCTACATGGTCAACACGCACATCTTCATCTTCTAAATTCTGTGTTACCAGATAAGTGATATACTCTGCTGTCAATGTTTTTTCCTCTTTTTTAACAACAACCGGAATCAGACTCATTGTATCGGAATCAATGGAGTAAATCGTAAGTGTCTTCATCGTGCTTTTTGGCGTCGAAAGGGCTGTTTTTGCCGGTATCTCAGACGCTTTTCCACAACCATTTAATAATAACAAACCCACCATAAGTATTGCCATTATTTTAAATTTCAATTTTATTACTCCTTGTCTAAACATCGTATTGCCAAATCAAGAGCTGCATCCACTGCCTGCTTTCTTACCTGTTCTCTGTCACCGGAAAACACATGACGTTCTACTGTAACCTGCTCATGCAGTGAACAGCCCAGATACACAAGCCCAACAGGCTTTTCTTTTGTACCACCGCCCGGTCCCGCAATGCCGGTTGTAGAAAGCCCTATGTCGGCTTTCGCTGCCTTTGCACAGCCAACACACATTTCGGCTGCTGTCTCTTTGCTGACAGCACCTTTTGTTTCCAGTGTTTCATGACTTACGGAAACCAGATTTTCTTTTGCTTCGTTTGCATAAGTCACATAAGCACAGTTGATAACATCCGACGCACCGGAAACGTTAATAATTGTTGCCGATAGTAAACCGCCGGTACATGATTCAGCTGTTGTTATCGTATAGTGTTTGTTTGTCAGTTTCTTGACAAGCTCATTTTCTTTTGCATTTTCTTTCATTATCGCACATCCTTCATAACCCCTCGGTTTTTATAAATATAATCGACGAGAGAAATTATCGTTAGTATCACCGAAGCATAAATTAATATACTCTCAATGATACGGAACACTTCTGCCTGAAAATGAAATACTAAAAAAATTGACATTGCCATCTGGACAAAAGTTTTGACTTTGCCCCAGTAACTTGCTGCAATGGTAACTCCTTTTTCAGCAGCCACCAGACGAAAACCGCTGATAATGAACTCTCTGCTGATAATGATAATAACTACCCATGCCGGCATATTTGTCTGCGGGTCAGCCAAAAAACAGATGAGTGCTGCACAGACTAATAACTTATCCGCCAATGGGTCCATAAATTTACCAAAGGTTGTAACCTGATTGTATTTTCTTGCCAGATATCCGTCAAAAAAATCGGTAATACAGGCGGCAATAAATAGACCGCCGGCAATATAATCCGAATACGGCAATTGCTGCCATAGCATCGCAATTACAAAAAGAGGAATCATGGCAACACGCAGAATTGTCAATCGATTTGGTACATTCATTTAATCATCCTCCTCCGGTAAAATTTCTCCAATCAAATCATAGCCGTTTGCATCCGTCACCAAAACAGGTATTATGGTGCCTGATATGATTTCGTACGGTGCTTCAAAGAACAGGCATCCATCAATCTCCGGCGCATCACGGTAAGTACGACCGACATAAACGCCATCTTCCGGCAGATATCCATCCACAATCACCGAAAGTTTTCTGCCAATCATTTCTTCATTCTGGGCAAAAATCACATTCTGCTCTGTCTGCATAATTTCATCTGCCCATTCCTGTTTAATCTTATCCGGAAGCTGTCTGTCATATCCTGCCGCCAGTGTTCCTTCTTCCGGCGAATAAGGAAATACTCCTAATCGTTCAAATTTCATGTTGGCAACAAAATCCACACATTCCTCATGGTTTTCGTTTGTCTCTCCCGGAAATCCGCTGATTAATGTTGTACGGAGTGCAATATCCGGAATCTCTTTACGAAGCATGGAAATCTTCTCACGCAGATCCGCCTGTGTGGTCTTTCGTCCCATTCTTTTTAATATATCGTCGTTACAGTGCTGAATCGGCAAATCGAGATAATGACAGATTTTTTTCTCTGTCTTAATCGTCTGTACCAGTTCCTCGGTAATTTCTTCCGGATAACAGTACAGCAGCCGAACCCACTCAATTCCATCAATTTTACAGAGTTCATGTAAAAGTTTAGGCAGTCGTTTTTCACCATATAAATCAACACCGTAAACCGTTGTTTCCTGTGCAATCACAATCAGTTCCTTGGTTCCTTCTTTTGACAATTGTTCCGCTTCCACTAACAATTCTTCCATCGGAACGCTGCGGTAATTACCGCGCAGTTTCGGAATAATGCAGTATGTGCAGTGTTTGCTGCATCCCTCTGCAATTTTTAAATATGAGGAATAGCCGGAGGACGTATGAACTCTGTTTGTTAAATTCTTTGGAAGATAGTCCAAATCATTTAACGCACATTCTTTTTTTCCCTGTAACGTATCTTTTACCACTTCAAATATTCTATCATATGCCGTTGTTCCGACAACCGCATCTACTTCGGGAATTTCTTTTTGGATGTCGTCGGAGTAGCGCTGCGCTAAACATCCTGTCATAATAAGTGAGACACACTTGCCGGTCTTTTTGTATTCTGCCATTTCAAGAATTGTCTCAATACTTTCCTCTTTTGCATCATGAATAAAGCCACAAGTATTCACAATAATGATTTCTGCATCCTCCGGTGTACTTGTCACCGAAATATTCTGCGAAGCTAACAGTGCAATCATTTTTTCACTGTCAACTAAATTTTTATCACATCCTAATGATACAAAGAACAAATTCATGCTTTCTGAATTCCTTTCGCTTCCACACAATTATTCATCAACATCGCAATTGTCATCGGTCCGACACCGCCCGGTACCGGCGTAATTGCCGACGCTGTTTTTTCCACGGAATCAAAGTCCACATCACCGCAAAGTTTACCGCCTTCCGGTCTGTGAATTCCGACATCAATGACAACAGCACCTTCTTTCACATAATCTGCCGTAATCATTTTCGGCTTTCCAATTGCTACAATCAGAATATCTGCTCTTTTTGTTACTTCTTTTAAATCTTTTGTATGACTGTGGCAAACAGTAACCGTAGCATTCTCACGAAGCATAAGCATTGCCATTGGCTTTCCGACAATATTACTTCTGCCTACAATAACGCACTCTTTTCCGTCAATTACTACACCACTTCTCTTTAAGAGCTGAATGATGCCCGCCGGCGTACAGGACACAAAGCCCGGCTGACCAATACTTAACGCACCAACGCTCTGCGGATGAAATCCATCCACATCTTTTTTCGGGGAAATGGTCTGAATCACTTTATCCTCATTAATATGGGAAGGCAGCGGTAATTGTACCAAAATACCGTTTACGGTATCATCTGCATTGAGTTTTTCAACAAGTGCCAGTAATTCTTCTTCTGTTGTTTCTTCCGGCAATTCATAAGAAAGGGAATGAATTCCCACATATTCGCAGGCCTTCTTTTTGTTTCCTACATATACGGTAGATGCCGGATCATTTCCAACCTGGATTACCGCAAGTGTAACATCCATATTTTCCTTTGCCACGCGTTCTTTGCACTCGTCCTTTACCTGTGCTGAGATTTTTTTGCCATCAATTAAAACTGCCATACTGTTATCTCCTTTTTAATCTATTTCTACTATATTGTCGCGGATTGCCTGCATATGAAAATCCGTCCGATTTATTACATCCGCACAAGCACGCAATTCGTAAACAATATTTTCTGCATCTTTGATATTTTTTTTGTATTTTACCTGATGCTCTAAGCTTGCCCAAAAGTCCATCGCAATCGTACGAATCTGGACTTCGACACGCATATTTTCTTTATGATCTGAAAAGAATACCGGGACTTCCACAATTAAATGCAGACTCCGGTAGCCATTCATTTTCGGCTTTTTGATATAATCTTTTGTTTTTATTAAAACAACATCATCCTGTGCCGAAAGCATATCCGCCACTTTGTAAATGTCGTCAATAAAAGAACAGATTACACGCACGCCCGCCACATCGTTCAAATGCTGCCTGACCGATTCAACCGTAATCGGATAGCCTTTCTTTTTCAATTTGGTTGCGATGCTGTCCGGCTGTTTGATTCTTGTTTTAACAAATTCAATCGGATTTCGATTTTTTGTCATCGAAAATTCATCATTTAACACTTGTAATTTTGTTTTTACTTCTTTGATTGCACAACTGTACATCATCATCACTTTCTGAAATTCTTTGGCATCGGACTCAAAAAGATTGTCCATATCTTTTGGCAGATGCAGTTGTTTCAGATACGATGTATGTAATTCTTCATCAAGCATTGTTCTTCTCCAATCTTTAACCCCTGTACTTGCTACATACTCATTATACATATGCATACATTATCTATTATAAGCAAAAAATGAATAAAGTCAAACGAAACGGGAACACTACTAAAAAAATGAAGGGAGAATTTTTTGTAATGAAAAGTTTTGTTGACCAGGACGCCTGCATTGCCTGCGGTTTATGCGTGTCCACCTGTGAGGATGTTTACCATTTTAATGAAGAAGGAAAAGCAGAGGCTGTTGAAGGAATAATTCCTGCAGAATATGAAGATGACTGCCGGACTGCCGCTGAAAACTGCCCGACTATGGCGATTGAAGTTGATGAAGGGTGAATTGTTTTCGCAATTATTGCCATAAATAAAAAAGCATCAAAGTTTCCCATTCGGAACCGCTTCGCTTGATGAACACCTTCGGTGTTCCTAGTTCCTCATGGTGAAAGTTTGATGTTTTTTTATTTAAAATTAATGTGAAAACATTTTACCTCTTTAATTTACCTCTTTGGGATTTTTACTGTTCTTTGGTTTTGCTATTCTTCGATTACTTCGATTTCGAGGTAGTCGAAGTCGATTTGCTCGATGAAGTTATCTTGTTCAAAGCGGGTTTTGTCAACCCGCTTGAATTCATTAATGTTTTTGTCAAGCCAAATTGGCTGTTGCAAATCAAAGGCTTCAGCAAATGCGTGAATACCGGCAAATACTTTTTTAGTCCGGTTGATATCCGTGTCACCATTTTCATAAACCATATCACGAACTAAATGATTGTCTTTGAATATTTTTCCCCATATGCGGAACATAAAAGTCCTCCCCAAAGAACTAATTCTTTTTGTTGTAGTTAATCAGGCAGCCTTTCAAAATAATTTCTCTTTCATCGTCTGTCAGATTACCAAGATGAAGTTCAATCTCTTTCATTCCCTGGTTTACTACATAAGCATGAATCGTATCTTCTTTTGTTTCAATGGCTTTCTTGATATCTTTTACAAAAATATAATCATCTTTATCAAAAACAAGGTCACCATCGAAAACAAATGGAAGCATACCCCAGTTAATCAGGTTGGAACGGTATCTCTTTGTTGCATACTCACGGGCAATGTTAGCCATACCGCCAAGCACACGCTGACAGCTTGCTGCCTGCTCACGGGCAGAACCGTCACCTGGTTTTACGGCAAAAATCACACTTCCAACTTCTGTCTCTTCCGGTTTTACATCAAACTGTTTTTCAATTGCCTCATAGACATCTTTTAAGTTTGCATCTTCCGCATAAATATCTTGGCCTGCGATACGAGCCTTCTCTACCTTCTGTACTTCTTTTGCTTTTCCTACATATGCAGGGTCTTTTCTTGAAAGAGTAAACTCAGCAAGGCCAAGCGGATTTGAGCGGTAAGAACTTGTCTCACCGGATGGAATCAATTCATCCGTAGTCGTAACCGGATCATGAATCATCGATACCACTTTCAAAAGTACATTATCCGTAAGTGCATGCATTTTCGGCCAGTCTACAATGTTTGGTCCGAATTTAATTTCAACCGAAGGATCTGCCTTGCCGACACCATTAAAGACACGGTTATCATAAATGGTATGATCAAAATAGTATTTCGGTTTTGTAAAGTCTGCATCAATATCTGTTGCCGCCGTTAAATATCCCTTATTCGCAGCAGTTGCCGCAATCGAACGAGCATCCATAAGTGCAACAGAAGCAATCTGTCCATTCGTAACTTTCGAGCCCTCACGGTTCGGGAAGTTTCTTGTCGAATGACGAATACTAAGTCCCTTGTTGCTTGGTACATCGCCGGCACCAAAACATGGACCGCAGAAAGCGGTACGAACGGTAGCTCCTGCTTCCATCAAATCAGCAATGCGTCCATTTTTCACAAGTTCCATGAAAATCGGCTGGGATGCCGGATAAACGCTTAACGAGAATTCATCGGCACCAATGTTTTTACCGCGCAGAATGTCAGCAGCATCACATAAGTTTTCAAAACCACCACCGGCACATCCGGCAATAACACCCTGCTCTACATACAATTTGCCATCATGAATCTTATCCGTCAACTTAAAGTCAATGTTATTGTTATCAAGGCTTACAAGCGCCTTCTTCTCTACATCACGAAGGATATCCTCAAGGTTATTGTTCAACTCTTCGATTGTGTACACATTACTTGGGTGGAATGGCATCGCAATCATCGGTTTGATTGTTGACAAGTCAACTTCAACCACACCGTCATAGTAAGCAACTTTTTCCGGTGCCATTTCTTTATAATCATCTTTTCTTCCGTGAATTTCATAAAATTCTTTTACGGCATCATCTGTGCGCCAGATAGAAGAAAGACAAGTGGTCTCTGTCGTCATAACATCAATACCAATACGGAAATCAACACTTAAGTTATCAATGCCCTCGCCGACAAATTCCATTACTTTATTATTTACATAACCATTTTTAAATACAGCACCGATAATCGCAAGTGCAATATCCTGTGGACCAACACCTTTTTGCGGTTTACCGGTCAGATGAATTGCCACAACACCAGGCATTGGAATATCATAAGTCTGCTCCAAAAGCTGTTTTACGATTTCCGGACCACCCTCGCCGACTGCCATCGTACCAAGTGCACCATATCTTGTATGACTGTCTGAACCAAGAATCATAGCACCGCCTGCCGCTAACATCTCGCGGGCAAACTGATGAATAACTGCCTGATGAGGAGGTACATAGATACCACCATATTTTTTTGCACAGGAAAGACCAAACACATGATCATCTTCGTTAATTGTTCCACCTACCGCACATAAACTGTTATGGCAGTTAGTAAGTACATAAGGAACCGGGAACTTCTCAAGTCCGGATGCTCTTGCGGTCTGTAAAATTCCAACAAATGTGATATCATGGGAAGTCAATTTATCAAACTTGATTTTCAAGTTTTCCATATTGCCGGAAGTGTTATGGGATGACAAAATATGGTATGCCATCGTTCCCTTAACCGCCTCTTCTTTTGTTGTCTTAATTCCTGCTTTGCTTTCCAGTGCCGCGACAGCCTCTGCATTGTCCGGAATCAATTCCGTACCATTCAAAAGATACGCGCCACCATCATATAATGTTACCATTTGCAGCCTCCTTCATATTTTTTAACACCGAAGTGAAAATTTTTCCTATAATAGTATACTTGCTTTTTCTTTATAATGCAAATTATTTTTTGCATTTTTGCTTGATTTTTCTATTGTCATCCGTACTAAAATGAGGTAGAATAAGTTGAAATACGGCAAGCCATGGGAACATGGCAGATAGGAGGCATTATGCGTCATTTAATGAATGCACTTGACCTGACCGTGGATGAGATTCATGATTTGATTGTATTAGCTGAAAAAATCATTCAGGATCCGGCACGATTTTCAGAAGTGTGTAAAGGAAAAAAACTTGCAACTTGTTTTTATGAACCGAGCACAAGAACCCGTTTAAGTTTCGAATCGGCAATGTTGAATTTAGGTGGACAAGTTCTTGGTTTCTCATCTGCTGATTCTAGTTCTGCATCAAAAGGCGAAAGCGTGGCCGATACCATTCGTGTCATTTCCAGTTATGCAGATATCTGTGCGATGCGTCACCCAAAAGAAGGTGCACCATACGTCGCCTCTCTTCATTCAAAAATTCCAGTTATCAACGCCGGTGATGGCGGTCACAATCATCCGACCCAGACATTAACCGATTTATTGACAATTAAAAATTTAAAGGGACGCCTTGACAATCTGACAATCGGATTGTGTGGTGACTTAAAATTCGGACGTACCGTTCATTCTTTAATTGGTGCCATGGTTCGCTACCCTAACATTAAATTTGTTATGATTTCACCGGAGGAATTAAAGATTCCGGATTATATTAGAAAAGACACGTTAGATGCCAATGGCATTGAATATAAAGAAGTAAACGTATTAGAAGATGTTTTACCGGAACTTGATTTGTTATATATGACACGTGTTCAGCGTGAACGTTTCTTTAACGAGGAAGATTACATCCGCTTGAAGGACAGCTTCATCCTTGACAGCAAAAAAATGAAACTGGCACCAAAAGATATGTTAGTTCTCCACCCTCTTCCACGTGTAAATGAAATTGCAACCGATGTGGATGATGACCCACGTGCTGTTTACTTTAAGCAGGCACAATATGGTGTTTACATACGAATGGCGTTAATTATGACTTTATTGGAGGTGATTCCGGAATGTTAAATATTGGTGGATTACAAGAAGGAGTTGTCATTGACCACATTAAGGCTGGCGGCTCCATGGAAATTTATCATTATCTTGAATTAGAAAAATTAGACTGCTCCGTTGCTATTATTAAAAACGCAAAAAGCAGTAAAATGGGGAAAAAAGATATTATCAAAATCGAGGGACCGATTACGGTAAACTTGGACATTCTCGGTGTTCTCGATGAAAATATCACCATTAATGTTATAAAAAATAACGAAATTGTAGAAAAACGTGTTCTCACACTGCCGGAAACGGTAACAAATGTCATCAAGTGCAAAAACCCTCGATGCATTACTTCCGTTGAGCAGGAATTACCACACCGTTTTAAACTGACAGACCGCGAAAACCGGATTTACCGCTGCATGTACTGTGAGCAGAAGTTTTCGAGAAGACGATAAAAGATGGTAAAATAATTTAATTGTAATACAAAAATTGATATTGTTTTTCCTATTCAGGACCGCTCCCGCTTAATGAACACTCGTAACGGTGCCTGAGGACAGAATACGTCCTCCAGGCACCGACGGTGTTCAACGTCCTTCATAGTGAAAAACAATATCAATTTTCATTTAAAATAAAATAAGTTAAAAAGTTTTACCGCCTACTTTTCACAAACTTACAGTTCTTCTGTCTTGAACGTTGTGTAACCTTCATAATAATAACTGTGGTCTATGCCTTTCATATATACTTCTCGGCTGTCAACCTCATCGGTCAATGCATTCTTTAAAAGATATTTTATTTCGATATCCTTAACCGGACTTCGTTCCATCGCAAGTAAATAATCTTCTTTATCGACTTTACTCCAATCAATTACTTTGCCAATTTCCTGTTTTAACATATGGTCAAGCCAAATGCGTGCACTCCGTCCGTTTCCTTCCCGGAATGGATGCGCAATATTCATTTCCACATATTTTTCTATAATTTCGTCAAAATCAGACTGTGGCATTTTATCAATATTTTCAAGTGCTGCATCTAAATACATCAGCGGTGCAAAACGAAAATTTCCTTTTGCCATATTTACCTTGCGAATCTCTCCGGCAAAATCATAAATATCTTCAAACAAATACCGGTGGATTGCCTGCAAAGTAAAAAACTTACCTGAAGAGAGGGAATCTAAAATGCCTTTTTCAAATAATAAAACTGCTTTTTTCTTACTTAACTGCTCCTCCATACGAGCAAGTTCAGCAGAACTTGTAAGACCTAATTTATTTTCAAGCATATCATCCCTCCTCATGCAAAATTATATAACACTATTGTAACATAAAACCGTTATAAATACAATTTTAAAAGTTCCGATTACATTCTTACTTTACCGCAGAAAACTGATGTGTTTCCACAGCTTCTAATTCATTAATTCGAATCCAGTGGCTTGTATAAATCTCCACTTTGATTTTGGATGCTTTTACTTTTCGTTTCAATGAAACTTCCGTTGTTACTTTCGGATTTATTCCGGCATCCGGTCTTACAGTGGCTCCCATCTCGGTCCATTTTCCATTCTCATAATAGGAAATACGGTATGAATACTGTGCCTTTTCAGATGTCATCGTCAAGTCCGGTATCACACCGGTCCCTGCACTCGCAGACTCGCTTTCCTGCAAAGTAAAGAGACGAACCACATTGATACTTTTTGGCTCACTAAACGTCATCGTAACTTCATGACGGTCTGTATCACTGCTTCCTCCAACACCAGTTTCCAAACCTTTCGTAATTCGATCTCCATCCACGACAGAGTTTGGAACAGTGAAAGAACCACCACCACTTTTCTTCTGTCCGGCAAGTTTTACTGCATCTTTCATTGCCCAGTTGACATACGGCGTCAAAGTTATTTCTGAAACTTCTACGTTCGTATCTGCAAAAACAAACCGTACCTGTGTGCTTTCAATTGCTTCTTTACCCTGAACAAAAATGGTCTTTCCGTCATCGCTTGATTTTCCGGTATATATCGTCTTCCATGTATCATCTGACTGTTTTACCTGAACCTCATAACTGCCAAGCGATGAATCCTTTGTCTGAATCATAAATCGGTCGTACTGATAAGAATCCTTAAAGTCAAATGTAAGCATAGGATTTGCATCCGTTGATTGTGGCTTCCATGTTGTTTTTTCATCCTTATCATATACATTTTCTGCTGCATTTGAAGTTTCTTCACTCGTTGCGGTAATGGAAACCGGCAGACTTTCTTCATCTTCATACACTTTAGAAGACAGCGATTCAATTACCGCATCCGCTCCCGTCACTTCCATTGTGATGTTACCAAGCCCCGGCGTCAAATCCATTGCACCATCTAACATATACTCTTGCATGGTATCGGATAACTGAACTTCTCCAATTGTCTGGTCATTCCATTTAAGTGTTACAAAAGCTTTTCCGTCGGACTTTCCTTTCAGGTAAAATACAAACAAATCATCTTTTTCAACCTGCGCAAGATAAGAATATGTCATGTCCTTTTTTGCCTGTAAATTAGTATGTGCTGCCTTAACTCCTTCATAATCAGAAGCTGAAATACTTCCCGGAACTTTCGCATAATCACGAGTGCGGACGGTTACTCCGCTCACGCTGACATTACCGGATACGACGGTCATTGTAAACGTCTGGCTGCCGGCATCCAGTTTTGCCATATCTGCCGCCTCATACAGTGCCTGCTCTTTACCAATTGTTACGGTACCAAATGTCCGGTCTCCACATGAAATTTTTACCTTTGCTGCATTGTCCGATTTTGCATCTAAACCGGCAAAATAGCTTTCCGATTCTGATACAATTCCCTTGGCACTAAAGGTTTCACCTGCCTGATATGTTGTTTTTTCCGTGGTAATTGTTCCCGGAAGTACATTTTCATCTGCAAGAACACCTGCAAGCGTTGTTTCTTTTGTCTGTTTTTTACCAACATAATAACTTTCTTTCGGCCCGGCATTAGAGCTTTTGACCGATTTTTCAGAAACAACCAATTTCTGAAGCAGGAATGCAGGGTCATCAGAATATATACGAATCGCATTCACGCCAGCATTTAGGTGGATATTATTCTCCTGCTTTCTGCCATTTACTTTCACATCATTTGCCCATGAACCACTGTATTCTCCAGCCAAAAACGTATCGGCATCTACTGTATTTTTCTCAATTAATGTTTCCCCATTAATCGAATAACCATACGATATGCAAACCTTATCACGATCCAGATTATTGGATGGTGCTGTATAAACAGTAAATTTATACTCTCCATCTTCCGGAACACATACTGCATATTCTGCATAGGCAGCTTCTTCCATCGTCTTTGTCTTATCCGCATTTGTCGGAAGAATTTTCATTGACTGTCCGGTTTTTCCATAACCGTCAAAAACATGGAATGCTGTATTATTGCCGCCTTCTTTTGCCGTTACATAATTTCCCGGAAGAATGGAGGCATATCCATTTGTGTAAACATATGTCTTGTCTGCATAGGAAGATGTATCATATACCTTTGCATTAACATTAAGTGTAATGGTCTGGCTGCCGCTTTGAATTTTAACGGATCCGGAAGCATCTTTTTTGACCTTTGAAAAATCAACCGATACCTCAAACGCATCCTGCGATTTTACTGTGCCGGATTTCTTACTTACAACAATCCAGTCCTCCGAAGGAGTTATCGTATAAGCAAAACTGTTCGCTCCCTGATTGGAAACAGTTACTGTATAAGATTCCTGATTCAGATTTGTAAAATCGGATAATGTACCACTTTCTGATGCCTCGACAGCCTGTTCTTCATTTTCCATCGTAACCATCATTTTACCATCAGCCGCTGGTTTCACCCAGACTGCTTTTGGATAACTCCAGCCGGTTGAGTTCCATGTCACAAAGCCGACATGAGGAGAACTCATCATACCATCCCACTTGTCACCGACGCCCGGCATATTTTTGTTGTAAGTTTTCTGTAATTCCTTATCCAGTGCCACCGCTTGTTCCAGCTCAGCTGCATATAAATTTGCTGCCACACTGTTATTTTTCGCCAAATATTTATTGATGCCACTTAATATCTGCATTTTTGTCACATTTGCCGATGCAACAACCGGGAAATAGACAAGTTCAAAGTATGCCGCCTGCCAATCCGATGGAATCTCTTTCTGACACGCTTTCGCTCTTCGTATCATGTCATCCACTTTGACAAGCATTTCTCTGCCTTCATTATAATTTACTGAATCATAAGTTGCCGAATTGATGGATTCCGGTTTGCCGGAACCATTTAACCATGTATAATCATCCAACAGCATCTCCATCTCATTCACAAGAGAATCCGATGTGTTTTCGCCAAACTGCTGTTTTACCCAGTTTTTACGATATTCAGTAATTTTATCTTTTCCATTTGTTCCCCATGTATCATAATCATATGCCATATCAAGGAAATAGGAAATATTCATCTCCATCGGCTTCAAATCACCAACATTAACGATCCAGATATTATCAATGCCATGCTCATATGCCATATTCATCTGTTCCCAAGTTTTAGTAAGAGGAACTGTATTTACCCATTCATAGGAAGTCGGACCGCCATGGTAATCAAAGTGATAATACATACCATAACCGCCTTTTCGATTTTTATCCTCCTTCGTTGGAAGCGTACGCATATTTCCAAAGTTATCATCGCAGAGCATAATGGTTACGTCATTTAAAACATCCCATTTTTTCAATCCCTCTGCTTTATCTGTGCCATGCCAGTAGTCCTCTACTTCTTTATAAACAGTAAGAACCTGAGGGGCATCCGATAAATTATTCTTTTTCAAAATATCTTTCTGCGCCGTAATTACTTTTTTCAAAAGTGCAATATTTTCTTCTTTTGTTCCTGACAAAGAAGAATCCGACTCGCCACGCATGCCGAGGGTATAAACATTTTCAAAGTTTTTATTTCTTGTCACACCATCTTCCCAAAATTTTGTGATGGCAGTTTCGTTCGTATTAAAATCCCATGCGTTGCTTGTGCCGTACTGACGATATTTATTCTGCCATTCCACACCGGCACGACAAAGTGGCTCATGATGAGAGGTTCCCATAACAATACCGTATTTGTCGGCGAGTTCTGCATTGGCTAACTTATTCGTTCCCTTACCGTCCTCGCTAAAAGTATTCGACCACATCGCCGGCCACAAATAATTTCCTTTACAGCGTAAAATTAATTCATAGACATTTTCATAAAAATACTGATTATATCCGCCAAATTTTTTCTTTGCATAACTAGTCAGTGATGGAGCTTCATCATTTAGGAAAATACCACGATATTTTACGGATGGTTCTTTGGATGTAACCGTTAATTCCTTTTCCGGAATCTGAACTACATCTTTAGCAACCGGTGTAGCATCGCCCCAGTAAACCCATGGAGAAACACCCATTTTCTCAGAAATATGATAAAGACCGTAAATCGTTCCACGCTTATCACTTCCGATAACGACAATTGCCTTTTTTACATTAGCTACCGGATTTTCTACCACCTGAATGCGGTAAACTTCGCGCTTTCCTTTTATCTGGGAGGCATCTACTTTTCCCTGCTCAATCAAGGAATCAATTATCGCATTGTTTCCGATGGAGCCGGCAATAATTGCATATTCCTTCAATGATTCTGTCTTAGTTATGACATTTGCCTTTGCTTTCTCTTTTGTAACAAGAGAAATGTCTTTGGCAACGGAAGCTGCAATCAGTGATAATCCATCGTAATCTTCTCCTTTGGCATCTAAGTACAGACTTGCTGCAGAATCCTTTGCTGCAATCGTAAAGTAACCTGCCTTCTGTTCAGTAATCAGCGGGTCTTTTGTCGGCTGTGGTTTACTTGTATGAACTGCCGGAGCTTTTGTTACCGCACTTTTTTCCTTCACTGTAATCTTACACACTGCCTTCGCACCACGTCCATCCTTTGCATAAGCAGTAATCACAGCGGTACCTTTCTTCTTCGCCATAACAACTCCTTTTTTGCTTACCGATGCAACGGATGATTTTGATGAACGGTAAACAACACCTTTTTTTGTTGTTTTCGCCGGTGTCAGTTTTGCTGTTAATTTCAGCGAACTGCCACAAAATAAACTGGCACTTTTTTTACTAAGTGTTACTTTCTTTACTTTTTTAAGCTTCTTTGTTACCGTAACAGAAATCACTGTTTTTTTCTTTCCGCAAGAAACGATAACCTTTGCTTTACCTGCCTTTTTCGCCTTACATTTTCCCTTTTTGTTTACCGAAACAATCGAGGATTTCGTTGAGCGAAATGTTACCTTTTTTGCCTTTTTTTTCGGCGTCACCTTTACTTTCAACTGAAAAGTTTCACCTTTTTTCAGCGAAAGCATAGAAATTGCCGGATTCGTCACTGTAAGACTCACAGAAGGCGAAGCCTTCTTCTTTGCCTGTGCAAAAACGATTCCTTGTCCCCCAAAAGAAGTTGTAACCAACGCAGCTGTTAAAAATGCTGTCAAACTTCTTTGGAACATCTTTGTGTTCTTTTTCACATATACCAACTCCTTATCGTTATATAGTGATTTCATTATATCTTACAAAAAATACAATTTCGATTGCAAAAAATGTGTTTTAGATTGAAAAAATTGAATATCTTGACAAAAAACATGAGATAAATCTATAATCAGAGAAAAGAATGATGACGAGGAGGATTTGTTTATGCGCTATTTACTTCATGAATCGGACCATCCGATTTCAACCGATTACTATTATGAATGTCGAAAGACAACAAACGACCATTTTCCAATAATTCCTGCCCATACGCATGATTATTATGAAATTTATATCTATCTCAGTGGCTCTGTTATGCTGTTTATTGAAGGCCGCATATATAAAGTAAAACGTGGAGACATTATGGTTATTCCTCCCTATACAATTCATCAGCTTCTTCTCACTTCAGAAGAACAACTAAATGATGAATATGACCGCACCTATATGTATATTACCCCTGCCTGCCTATCCTCCTTCGGGTTTAATGAATACTCTCTATTAGAGCCGATTGAACTGGCAAAAGAAAACAAACGGTATCATTTTAATATTGCCGATTCTGATGATTTTGAGCGCATATTTGAGTGTTTTATGGGGATTTACCAGAATTCAAAGAGAGAATTCCGCGAAAAAGAAATGTTAAACCGTGCTCATATTTTAGAGGCTGTTACACTGCTAAACAAACACATTCTTTTAGATATGAAGCCAAGAAAAGCGACACACGTGAATCCTTTGATTGATAAGGTACTGTCTTATATTAATGAACATTACAAAGAGGATTTATCACTGGAGCAGTTAGCTGGTCACTTTTATCTAAATAAATTTACGCTGGCAAAATTATTCAAAGAACAGACCGACCGAACCGTACATAATTATATTATACTAAAACGAATCAGCATGGCAAAACAAAAAATAACAGAGGGGATGCTCCCCTCTGTTGTATACCAAGATGTAGGATTTCGTGATTATTCTACTTTTTACCGTGCCTTTCTCAAAATGGAGAAAATTTCTCCAAAAGAATTTGCACGTTTCTGCTCCGATAAAAAGGACAATTAGAACAAACCGGTAATCTGTCCATCGTCATTTACATCAATTCCTTCGGCAGCCGGCACTTTTGGCAATCCCGGCATAGTCATAATTGTGCCGGTAATGGCAACGACAAATCCTGCTCCGGCAGAAACATAGACATCACGGATATGGATTGGGAAGCCTTCCGGTCTGCCAAGGATTGTTTTATCATCCGACAAAGAATACTGATTTTTCGCCATACATACCGGCATAGAGCCAAACCCAAGCGACTCAATCCGTGCAATCTGTTGTTTTGCTGCCGGCTCAATGATAACTTCTCCTGCTCCATAAATTTCTTTTGCAATTGTCTCAATTTTTTCAACAATCGACAAATCATTTTCATAGAGATAATGGAAATTACTCTCTTTATTCTCAATTGTGTCAATTACTTTTTGTGCTAACTCAATGCCGCCTTCGCCACCTTTTTCCCAAACCTTGGAAAGTGCGAACTCACAGCCTCTCGCCTCACAGAACTCCTTAACGTATGCAAGTTCTGCTTCGCTGTCAGTTACAAACTGATTCAATGTAACAACACATGGCACACCAAATTTAGCAATGTTTTCAATATGTTTTTCCAGATTTACAATACCGGCTTTCAATGCATCAAGATTTTCTTCCGATAAATCTTCTTTTTTAACACCGCCATTGTATTTGAGGGCACGAACCGTAGCAACAAGTACAACGGCATCCGGTTTCAAATCAGCCATACGGCATTTGATATCTAAGAATTTTTCTGCTCCTAAGTCAGCACCAAAACCAGCCTCCGTAATTGTGTAATCTGCTAATTTCAAAGCTGTCTTTGTCGCACGGACACTATTACAGCCGTGAGCAATATTGGCAAATGGACCACCATGCACAAGTGCCGGCGTATTCTCCAAAGTCTGAATCATATTCGGACGAATAGCGTCTTTCAAAAGTGCAGCCATCGCGCCTACTGCTTTAATTTCTTTTGCCGTAACCGGTTTTCCTTCATAAGTATAAGCAACAATAATTCTTCCCAAACGTTCTTTCAAATCTTTCATGTTGTCTGCAAGACAAAGAATCGCCATGATTTCGGATGCTACCGTGATGATGAAATGATCTTCTCTTGTCACACCATCCACCTTGCGTCCGAGTCCTACCGTGATATTACGAAGTACACGGTCATTCATATCGACGCAGCGTTTCCATACGATCTGTTTTGGATCAATGTTAAGTTTATTTCCCTGTTGAATATGATTATCAAGCATTGCCGCAAGAAGGTTATTTGCCGAAGTAATCGCATGAAAATCTCCCGTGAAATGAAGATTCAAATCATCCATCGGTACAACCTGTGCATAACCGCCGCCGGCAGCACCACCTTTTAATCCAAAGCAAGGGCCTAACGATGGCTCACGCAAAGCAATAATTGCCTTTTTCCCAATCTTATCCATCGCCTGTCCGAGTCCAACCGTCGTTGTTGTCTTTCCTTCACCGGCCGGTGTTGGATTAATCGCTGTCACAAGGACAAGTTTACCATCCGGGCGGTCTTTAATTCGCTCCCAGAGTTCGTCCGTCAATTTTGCTTTATATTTTCCATATAAATCCAATTCATCCGCAGTGATGTCTAATTTCTCTGCTACTGTCTGAACCGGCAGCATATTCGCCTCTCTTGCAATTTCAATATCTGATTTCATATTCTACCTCCATCTTTCAAAGCACAATATCTGTTAACATAACTTGTATTATACACACTATCTTGTTCTAATGCAATAATTTATCAGAAACAAATGTAAAATATTGCTCCAACAAATGAACATCCGGCTGGCACTGATATAACATTCTGGCACCGACAACATCTTCAATTTCATTTAAAAGCCAATGATTGTTTTCATCTAAAATAAAATCAATACCAACCATGCCAAAATCAAACACCTGAACAACCTGATTTACATAATCAATAATTTCTTTATCGCATTGGTATGATGTAACACTTCCGCCCAAAGAAAAATTTGCCCGAAAACTGTTATTTGCCTGACGCTTCACAGCACCGACAATTTCTTTGCCTATGACATATACACGTAAATCCACGCCGGATCCTTTGACAAATGGCTGTAAAATAAAATCTGAACCGGCGATTCCCTTTTGAATCGAGTCAAAGGATTCGTTTGTCAAAAAAACCTGTTTTCCACCGTGTCCATCCACCGCTTTTATTACATAATCCGGATACTCCTTTAATAATTTTTCGGACAACTCAACATTTTGAAACGTCTTTGTTTTTACCAGCGGAATTTCGCAGTTTTTCAAAATATAATCATAGGTTTTTCCTTTATGATTGCAGATTTCTGACACAAAAGAAGAATTAAAGCAGGGAATCCCCCTCGCCTCAATTTGCTTTGTCAAAGCAGGACAGATTGTGCGAACCATACAAAAATCAACAGATTCCCGATTTGTCTCTAAATATTCCATCACATCTGTGTCATATAAAAAATGAATCGGCATATTTAACTTTTCACCTGCTTCTTCATGCATTTTAATGTAGGAAGCATTTCTTTTTGAGCCTTCTTTATCATAAACTAGTAAACCATTCCATCGTTTTGTCATTTTCTAACATCCTTTATGATCCATTCCACGATTTTATCCGCAACCGCCACACCGGTGCAGGTTTGTATATTTTTAAAATGTGCATTCGAATTTACTTCACAAACAATCGGACCGTCTTTGCCAAACAAAAGGTCAACTCCTGCAAAAGAAGTTCCAACTGCATGAGACGCTTTAACCGCAAGTTCACATTCTTCCTTTGACGGTGTGTAATCTTTCATCTTACCTCCGGCGGTTATGTTAGCACGAAAATCATTTTCCGAATACCGGTACATGGACGCTGCTACTTCATCACCAACAACCTGAAGTCTGACATCTCTTCCGGTGCTGTTTTCTATCATTTCCTGAAACAAAAATTCTACCGAATCCGACTGTTTCATCACCGCTAAAAGTTCTTCTCTATTTTGCACTAGATACACCTGCTCGCCAAAGGAGCCAAATGCCTCTTTTGCTACAAATGGATATGTGAGTTTTTCTTCCACTGCATGCAAAAAATCATACTGATTAAATCCAATGGTCGAATATGTCATCGGTGCAAATATCGTCTGTGGAATTGGTAGTTTATTCTCCTGTAATGCCAGATAAGTTAACCGCTTATCATCGCAGATTCTAATTGCCTCACTGCTATTATAGACCGGAATTTTCTGATTTTCTAAAAATTTTGCAAGTAAAATATCTTTATCCCAAAACAAAACAAAATCCGGTTTTTCTTTTATCTTTTCCTGCACATCTACAAGAATTTCACAATTTGTATAAACGGTTAGTGACACACCACACCGTTTCGCCGCCAGCAAAAATAAATCTGTCAGTTCAGAAAACTTTTTGGTGTGTAAAAATCCATTGACAATCAGCCAGCCATTCATCAGCCATTCTCCTCAAGATAATTTTCAAATTGTTCACTCGACATCAAAATCTGTCTCGGTTTGGTACCTTCTTCCGGTCCAACAATACCCGCATCCGAAAGCTGGTCCATAATTCGTGCCGCACGGTTAAAGCCAATTCGGAACATACGCTGCAAAAGACCAATGGATGCCTTATCTTTTTCAATGATAAATCTGGCAGCCTCGACAAATAATTCGTCTTGTTCCGGTGCACCACCATGGGCAGTATTAGAATCATTTTTTGCTCCCGGTACCGGTGCCGTGTCAATATGCTTTGTTACTTCTTCGTTATAGGATGGACCGTTGCTCTGCTCTTTTAAGAAGCTGACAACGGAATCTCTTTCTTCATCAGAAACAAATGCTCCCTGTACACGAATTGGTTTTGGCAGATTTTGCGGTGCAAACAACATATCACCATTTCCTAACAGTTTTTCTGCGCCTGCCGAATCAATAATAGTTCGTGAATCCACGGCGGAAGAAACCGACAAAGCGATTCGTGATGGTATATTCGCCTTAATTAACCCGGTAATAACATTAACCGATGGACGCTGTGTTGCTAAAACCAGATGAATTCCTGCTGCACGGGCAAGCTGCGCCAACCGACACACGGAATCCTCTACTTCTCCCGGTGCAACCATCATCAAATCCGCGAACTCGTCTACGATAATAACAATCTGTGGCATCTTCTGATAATCCGGGTCATCTTTGTTTGTCAGTTTGTCCATTTTCGCATTATAGGATTTGATATCACGAACACCTGCATCGGCAAATTTCTGATATCTTCCGGTCATCTCTGCTACCGCCCAGCCAAGTGCTGCCGATGCCTTCTTCGGATCTTTCACAACCGGAATCATCAAATGTGGAATATCTTCGTATGCAGTCAGTTCCACCATCTTTGGGTCAACCATAATCATTTTTACTTCATTCGGATCCGCTTTATAAATAATACTCATAATCAGCGTATTAATCAAAACCGATTTACCGGAACCAGTCGCACCGGCAATCAATAAATGCGGCATTTTTGCAATATCCGTAACAATTGTTTTTCCGCTGATATCTTTACCAACGGCAAATGTGACTTTGGATTTCGCCTTCGTAAACTCACTGCTCTCTAATAACTCACGCAACGTAATCATTTCCCTCGCCGGATTCGGCACCTCGATACCAACTGCCGCTTTTCCGGGAATCGGTGCTTCAATACGAATATCCGATGCCGCCAGACTCAGTTTAATATCATCATTCAATCCGGTAATGCGGCTGACTTTAACCCCCTGTTCCGGAATCAGTTCATAACGAGTTACACTTGGTCCAAGGCTGATGTCTCCCATCTTGACACGCACGCCAAAACTATCTAACGTTGACTGCAATTTAGCCGCCGTCGCACGAAGTTCAGAATTGTCCATACGTTTTCCATTGCTCTTTGGTTTGTTCAACAAATCAAGCGAAGGAAAACGATACGGAATCTGTTCCGTCGCAGCCTTTGACAAATCCTTATGTACTGCATCCATTTCTTTTTTATCTTCTTTGGTTATCTTAACCGGTTCTTTCTTTTGTTTCACCGGCTCATCCACCGTATCTGTTTTTGTAGGTGTTTTTGGTTCGCTCTGTGTTTTCTTTGATGCACCAAATTTTTCTTCTAATTCTTTTTCGTAAACACTTGATTCTCTAACCGGCTCTTCTCCGCCACGGATAATATTGATTTCCGACAAATCCTGTACTTCCGGCACCACCTCTTCCATCTGGGCTTCCGGTTTAATTTCTTTTTGAGGAAGTTTATTCTTATCTTCCTGAATTTCTGCTTCTGCTTTCTTTGCCCGTTTCTTTTTCGTCTCTTTCTTTGGCTTTGCTTTTGACGTTTCTTCTTTATCAAATGTATAGGTGCTCATCTGTCTTCCACGAGAATACACCGGTTCCGGTTCCTCATAATAATAATCTTCATCCGTCTCACGCTCTTTATACATCTGCTGAATGGAAGAAAAAATGAGTTTCTTGCTTAACAGCATAAAGAACAATAAAAACAGCGCCAGTATCACAATAAAAGAACCTGCTCTTCCGAGCACACGTGCCAGTTCAAAAGATAAAATTCCACCGAAGAAACCACCACCACCGTGATTTTCAGCACAAACAGTATAGACTTCCCATACATTCTGCACAGGGTCATTTACCACCCACTGAAATAATCCGCACACACTCCAGTAAATGCCGGCACTATACCAGACCTTGTGACGCAGTCTTTGATTCTTCGCATTTGCCAGATACAAACCTGCAGTCACAACCAGATAAACCGGGAAAACATACGCCAGTGCTCCCAGCAGTCCAAACAGCAAGGCACTTAACCCTTTGCCAAACACGCCGCACATTTGGAACAAACTAAGCAGTGACAAAATGGCAAACACAAAAAGAGCAAGAAACACAATCTCTCTTGCCAATGGGCTTGCCTGCTTTGTCTTTTTCGATGTATTCTTTCTCGAAGAAGCCGTCCGTTTCGTATTTGATTTCGATGCCGGACGTCCACGCTTCTTCGTATTTTTTGTTGTTTTCTTTGTAGCCATAAAATCCTCCCCAGACACAACTAACATGTACGATATCTGCCAATTGATTCGCAGCGTACTGAAATTATATTATACACTGAATCGCTTTTTCCCGCAAGTGTTTTATCGAACAGATGTTTATTTATTCATCAACCCTCTCAGTTTCTGATAAGCCTTATCAATTCCTCCAACCTCATTAACAAGTCCGGCCATCACCGCATCCTCTCCAACCAAAACGGTTCCTAAATCTTTGGACAGCATACTCGTATTCATCATTAACTTTTCTAAATTTTCTTTGGAAATGCGGCTATGCTCTGCCACGAAACAAATAATTCTATCCTGAATCTGTTGAAACTGACGATATGTCTGTGGTGTTCCCAGTACCATACCACTCATTCGTACCGGGTGAATAATCATAGTCGCCGATGGAACAATAAAAGAATAGTCTGCCGCCACGGTAAGTGGAACAGCAATCGAATGACTGTCCCCAATGACCAAGGAAACTGTCGGCATACTTAAGGAGTGAACCATTTCCGCCAATGCAAGTCCGCATGAAACATCACCACCGACGGTATTCATAAGAAATAAAATTCCCTTTACATTTTCGTCCTGCTCTGCCCTTGCTAAAATCGGCAAAATATGCTCATATTTGGTTGTTTTGGCATTTTGTGATAAGCAGTCATGTCCCTCAATCTCCCCAATAATAGATAACGTCAAGATTCCTTCATTCATTACCATGCCATATTCTTTTACTGCATCCTGTTCCATCTGTTTCGCCCTCATCTTTCCTGTCATTTTTGACTTCCATTTGATACGAAACAGTATTTCCTAAATCATAAAATTTTATCCCTGATAAATTTCCGGTCGTCTGTCACTTCTTGAAAAAATCGTTTTTTGAAATACCTCTTCTGAAAAATCAAGAGTTACATAGTCATTCCATTTTTTAGAGTCCGGCGAAATCATGCTTCCATCCGGTGCATAGGCAGCTGAACTTTTTGTATATTGGATTCCATCTCCCTCGCCAGTTCGATTTACGCCTACCACATACGAGGACATTTCAATCGCTCTCGCCGTAAGCAGCGAATACCACTGCTTAATGCGGCTCTCCGGCCAGTTTGCAATCAAAAAGATAACATTTGTATCAAGCGGCATCTGCTGAAACATTTCAGGAAAACGCAAATCGTAGCAGACTGCCATACCAAGGTGCATTTCATCCACGGAAATATGACAGATTTCACTGCCCCCTCGATACGCCTTTGTCTCACAACCATGCGTAAATGGATGGATTTTCTCATAGTCAGCAAGCACACTTCCATTTTCATCAACAAAACAAAAATGATTTCGCCCAAACTCATCCGGCATGGTAATGTAACCAAAGCCAATCATTATAGAATATTTTGCAGAAAGAGCCGAAAAATATGCAATTGTCTCCTCATGATAGTCTGCCATCTCTTTAACTCGGAGAGAAAATCCGGTCAATGTCATCTCCGGAAACAAAATGATGTCAGCGTGTTCATCCGCCGCCTCCTGTATCATTTCCTCACACTGAAACTTATTTGCTTCTTTATCTTCCCAGACAATGTCCATGTTTGTAAGCGCAATTTTTTTAGACATAAAAAGCCCCCTTTGTCTTCTTCCCCAAGTATAACATAGGTTTGGGGAAGGGGCAAAGGGGGGCTAATATTAAATATCTTTAAATATCTTTTACAATTTCATCAAAACGAGCAGCTTTCTTTTCTTTTGAAACACGTCCTGCCGGATGATATACCCAGGTTAATTTCGGTTCATCCGCTTTATCTGTATATCTTTCTAACAGTAAATTCCAATTTTCTTTGTTATTCAAAAAATTATAAACTTCTGTTCCAACTGCTACAATTGTATGTGGCTGAAATAACGCAATTTCCTCCAAGAATATTTTCTTATATACATCGTCTACTACATTCTTGCAGCCACTCCGATTTAATTCTGCAAATGGTACATACTTTTCTTCATTTGCTGATGTAATCTCATATCGGAACAAATTTGTCGTGTACACATTTTTTAATTGATGCTTGTTCATAAAAGATACAATCATCTGTCCATAATCTTTTTGTCCTGTCAAGCGTTCTACATTTTTACAATCATCCTGTAAATCAAGGGAACGCCACAAATGAGTACAGAGATACTCCCCTACTGGTTCATTATGCTTAAGTAGTTCTTCAATGTTTTGATTAAGAACATCATAGCCAAAACAGTCCTCTAATTTATTACTTGGCGAATCAAATACAAGCAAAACCCTTTTATCCTCATCAAAAGGCCCGTAGTCTATCATATCATCTCTGTGATTCTCATTATAAATATCTAATAAATCCAAACCATGATTACCATTAGAAATAATTCCATATGTAAAAGGAGTATTCTCTAACACACTTAAATTTTCAAGATAGGTTTGAGTGATAATATGTTTGCTCGATTTATCTTCCAAATCTAATTTTCCACAACATACTTTCCCCTTTTCATTTAGGATACTACAGATATGATAATATACATTCTCATCATATTTTCTATAGCCACATGAGAAGTTAAACTCATTTAATTTATTTCTGCATTCTTCTGCTGTCATTTTCATAAATGTCATCCTTTCTGTATAAACTTAATCTACATTAATTATATTTCATAAACTCTTTGATTTGTTTTTTTGTTGCTATAGATTTCCAGCCCGAATATTTTCCATAAACAGTTTTACCTTTTTGTTTCTTGTACGCTCGGACGCGTACTTTTCCGGTTAATGCAAATTCAGGTGCCCTTGACAAAACAATATACCAATATAATTTTCTGTTTTTCAAAGAACTCTTTTTGGTTTTAATCGTTTTTTTCTTTATTGTACATGTTCTTCGATATGCAGAATAATTATATAGCTGGACCTCATAACCAGTTGCGCCTTTCACCTTTTTCCAAGACAAAGTGTATCGTGATTTCGTAGTCACTTTCTTTGCATTTTTCTTTTTCACTTTGACACTGTGAACTTTGCCTGGCTTTTTTACCTTGACGGCCTTCGCGGATGATTTGTTATTTGTTTGCTTATCCGCAGCATCACTATCATCATCCCAAGACCATTCATTATCCGCAGCATCCCCTGAAGAATTGCCTGCGTTTAAATCCTCAATATTATACACTACTGCCAATTCCGCACTATTTTTCATGCCATTTTTTACAGCAATTGCCCTTAAAGTAAATTTGCCGTTCTGATTAAACAAAATAGGAAGTCCCAAATATTCATTAGAATAAATGGTTGGCATAGAGCCATCAGTTGTGTAATAAATTGTTGCACCACTTGTATCACAATTTAAATTTACAACAACAGCTCCATGATAAGTTCCGCTGTTCATATTGGCTGTCGGCGTTTTTACCGTATTCCTCATATCCGGTTGAGCAGTAGGCACGGGAGTATTTGTCGGCCTTGATACTTCTGACAAATTAATATTATAAGTCTTAACTAATTCTTCACTACTTATCCAGCCGCTTTTTACTGCAATAGCATTAATTGTATAAGTACCATTACTATCGAACACTATTGGCGTCCCCGTATATTTCTTTGAGCCGGTAGTAGGAGAACTTCCATCCGTTGTATAATAAATTACTGCCCCTTTTGTACCGCAAGACAACTGAATTGATAGTGCTTGTTTATAATTTCCCTGTTCAATACTTACCGTAGGTTTTGAAACCTGAAACTTTACTGTCATTTCTGTTGGTGCACTTGCCCCGTAACCATCGGCAACAGCAATTAATTTGAAATAAGTAGTTCCATAAATTGAAAATGGCGTTGTATACAAAGTTGAACTTGTCGTGACTTCATCATCCATATTTGAATAATAAATTTTCGCACTTGGAGCATCACTATGCATAATAATTCTTTTTTCATTTTCGTTTACATTCTTAACTTCAATTGTTGGACTATCGGTCACAAAATATTTACCTAATTTCTTTAGCAAAATCTTTCCGCCATTGACACCGGGAACGCATGCAAATGTATCTGTAAAGTCTAGTCCCGGAAATGCACTTTGCTCGGTTAGCTGCATTGAATTCAGCGCAGTTCCCTGTTTATCTGTTAGATAAGTTCGATTTAATTCGTCATATAATTTTGAGTATGTAAATACATTTTTTATAGTTATCATTGCATACGACTTTCCAATTACTGTTCCAGCAAATTGTGTACCCCTAATTTTTTCTTCTAATGAAACGCTTGATATAATATACTGCTGACTTACTTCATCTCCGCATCCAACCAAACCTCCAACACAAGAACCATTTACATAACTTTGGGACATACAATTTTCAATCATTACATTTTCTGCATATCCAACGAGGCCACCGACATAGTTACCTTCTAATTCCATATCAGCATAGCAATTGGTAGTATTAACATAGTCAGCTTCTCCTGCAATTCCACCCACCATACTGTCTGTATCAGAACTTTTTATCGAGCCTAGCGAAACACAATTACTGATTTCTAATGTTGATTTTGAATTACGTGTTGTTCCGCCTATAATTCCTCCATAATAAATTGCATAATTACCTGTATCTGTTGACATCTTAATATTGACGCTGCAATTATTTATTTTTACACTCTGCGTTTCCTTATGAATATTTACATAAGAACATATTCCGGCAAATGAACCACTTTCTCCTTTCTGATATTTTGATACATCTGCTTTCCCTTCTACGTCAACATTTTCTATTAATATTTTTCCTTTAAGACCATCATACGCAAAATCAATTGTATTAATCAGGAACCCTTTACCATAATCATCACTTCCTATATTTGAATTTTTTATTTTCAAATCTCTCACGGTAGCAGAACCAACGATACTGTCAAACACTACCGAATGTAAATTCTTAATTGTATGTCCCCTTCCATCCAGCACACCACGAAAACCTTCCGCCGGCTTATAGGTCCCCTCATATTCGGACATATCAATATCTGCAGACAAGCAATATTTTCCATCTACTACATAATTTAATTTGTCCATATCTTCCGGCGTTTTAATTTCCTCGTAATCCGAATAATTATTCGCCTTCACTACCGATTTAGAATACACCTTTTTTTCTTTAGCCGTTACATTCATCACTTCCTTGTTAGGAATCAATCCGGCTATCACCGCAAAACATAATAAAATAGCTATTGTTTTTCTTCTCATATTTTTCTCCGATATAGTGTTAATTTATCACTATACTTTTCCTTTCTTTCCTATATTTTATCCAACATAATTAGAACTCCAACTATATGGTACCCTGTCCCCCTTTTTTAACTCTTGCTCATAATCCACTGCATCATAATTTTCTCCCCCCCAATCTTTTGATTTTGCTTCATCCATAACGTAATCAGGATTATAACCACTACTCACATTATCGCTGTAGTGATAATAACCAGTATATATATCTACTGCCGTGATACACACCGCATAATAATATTCGCTATATCCATCTTTACCCATAAGCACTACATACCTTCCATTCCCATCACCTTCGTAATCCATCACCCGGTATTCAGAAATATCATCTTCGCTTGGTATTTTCAATTGTATAACTTCTTTAGCACTTTGTTTTACAGCTTCCATCCGGTCTGTATAAAATGCTTGTGGAGTTTCTAGAAAATATTCCGTGTACTTATGCGTATATTTAACAATAGAAAACACAGTTGCAACAGCAACAAAACACGCCACACCAATAATTGCAATTATCTCAGGTTTTTGCATTTTATATCGCATTCCTTTAGAAACTGCATCTTGCCGCATTTTTGTCCGGTAACGGTTTAATGAAAAGGAGCCTGCCAGTAAAACAATACATATAATATGTAATAAGAATCCGAATCCAAAATGTTTGCACTGGTCACGCAATGAATTATAAAGCAAAAAATCACTAAATATAACAATGCCTGCAAATACCACTACCGGAATCATCGCCGGCCACCACCTATTAATAAAATGCAACCCTGCCGATATTACAAGAATACTGAGGCTAACTAATAATAAAGGCAATAGAATAGCTTTTGCTGAATGAAAATTAGGCCATTTAGACATAATTCCCACTGCGCCATGATCAACTGCTACTCTAACCTGATTTGCGTTACTGTAAAATATGTTGTCTGCTATATCACTTCCACTTAAGGTAACTGAGGGCACAAAAGCTACAACAAGTGCCGTAATTGCTAACATAATTAACGAATACACCTTACTTACTCGTATTTTTTTCATCTTTTCCGCTATAATAGTTGGTGCTCCGCATATATTGCAAAATTTTGAATTAAAATTAATTATATTCCCGCAATTAGTACAATAGCTTGTTTTTCTTTCCATTTTTTTACCACAGTTCGTACAAAATTTCATTTCGTCGGAAACAAGTGTTCCGCAATATTTACATATCATAAAAATCCTCCTCAGTTTTCAGTTTTTTGTCTACTCACTTCTTCTTGTATATCCTTTATAACATTTTCATTTTTAATGTACTTATACAATTTTTCAACTTCATCATATCGCTTTTGGTCAATCAAATTATATGCCTGAAACTCATATACTGATTCTTTTCCCTCTTCAGAATCAATTTTATTATAAATTTCTATTGCCTTGTCATATTCACCAGAATCACGATAATATCTAGCCAGTCTATCATACGCCAAAATAAGGTTATCCTCATCCTTTATCTGCTCATAGAGTTTTATTGCTTCCGTAAACTTATTTTCATATAATAACATTAACGCCTTTTGTTGTATCACCTTTCTCTCTTCTTCTTTTTCTCCCCATTTGTGATAAATCGCAATTGCTTTATCATATTCCTCTTTTTCAAAATAACTTTTGGCCTCCTTGCATTGTATTTTTTTGATTTGTTGATTTGCCACTTTTTTATCTTCCATATCATTCAAGTACTCCATTGCTTGTGAATACTGTTCATTCGCCATAAACTCTTTTGCTTTTAGCAGTTTATAATCATCTGAACGATAATACAAAAATGAACTTGTTAATTTAACTGCAATCAGTACAAACACAGCAATAAGTGCAATAATAATTATCGTTTTTATTCTTTTATTACGTTTTTTCAACATTAAAATTTTTTCATCAATTTTTTCAATATACTTGTTGGATTCCTTAAAACCGGCAAATCCCAAAAATAATTTTTTTGTCTTTTCAAGAGCTACAACATTACTGCTATATCTTATTTCATTGATTGCATTAATATAAGCAATATTCTTTTCGCATTCCGAAATATAATCAGAAGTCTCTTTATAATCTTGTAATTCATAAAATTTAAATAGAATATTTATGTAGTCATCACTTGTACGTGCCCCATTAAATTTTTTTACTAAGTCATAGTACTTTTCTTCTTTTAGCTTTTCCTTTTTTATTTCACATTCCTTTATTTGCTCATTTGCATCCTTATACTCAGGAATCGTTCGAAACATTTTCTTTGCTTCATTACAGGCTCCTTCTCCTTTCGCATATTTTAAAAGTTCTACAGCTCTTATGTAAATAGGCTCATACTTTAAAAGTTTTACCTGTTCTGCATTTGTTTCATCTGCATATTGTAAAAATCTTTGAAAATTTATATTATTTTCAAAACCATTATCGCGTTTAATCAGGTCATATATATTTTGCGCACGTAATTGAGCCATCAATTTAAGCAAATATGCTTCCGCACATTCAGGATAAGAATCCAAAATTCTTTCCGTATATTGTTCTACTTTCTCCCAATTAGCATCTTCCAAGAACATATTTGCACGTGTTAGTAACGGTTGAATCGCATCGGTAGTTTTTTTATCTATATTGTCTGGATTTTTTTCTTCTTGTGCAATAAATGTATTGTTTGTTTCATCCAGATGTTTATTTATATATTCATGACTTTGATTCATTGGCTGATATGAAACTTGGTTGTTTGACGGCATTCCATTACCTATATATGTCTTTTGCTGTTGAATGTTTTGTATCACATAATTTCTAACAACCAAATCGTAAATTGCTCCTGCAATACCTATGATTCCACCAAAAAGTACATTTAACACCAGGAAAACAATAATAGATGATAAACGACTCGAATAGTCATTATAAATCTCATCAATTGACATATATAACAGTTTTTCTTTTTTATTTACTCGCTTAATTCCAAATACTATATTCCAAATACCAACAAATATCAAATACCAAAATGCAAAAATAGATATTAATGTTTGTATTCCACCAACGCAAATCCAAATAATTCCACTAACCATTTCTCTTGTTCCAATATTTTGCCTAAGCATTTGGCGATTATCAAAAAAATTGCGATTTTGCTGCGATTGATACGTGTAATTGCTATATCCATTTGCCTGGGTTCCACAATTTACACAGAATTTTGCCTCGTCATTCATTGCATTTCCACAATGGACACAGATTTTCATAAATAACACCTTCCCTTCTTCAAAACTTACTCCTATCATACCACCCACTTGTCCATTCCCCTTTCTTTTTTTTGCACACAAAAAAGACGGCTCACCGCCGTCTTTCCTATCTCACATCTATTCCAAAACATCCGTCAACGTATACACATCAACACTTCCAAAGCACTGTAGCAGTAAATAATCTAATGGGTATTTATCATCCATCGGACGCATACCGCATAAATTCAGTATGCTGTCTGCCATCGCTACAAATTCCTTTTTCACGACTTCCGGCGACTCCTCTCCTGACTGTTTCAAAACCACATAATGAATCAGGACAAGCAAATCTGCACGACGTATGTTATGCGTGCGCTGACGCTGTTTACGAATTTCTTTCTCCAATTCCTGTAATTTTGTTTCGCCATCCGTCTTACCGGTTCGACACTTGGTATACGCCTGCAAAAGCCGCATTTCCTTTTCTTTTTGCTTAGCAATCGAACTAATATCAGAAATATATTTCGCATCCACTGCACCAATTTCTTTTTGCAGCAAATTCCGCTTCATATCTCCAAACCGTGTATGTGGAAAATGAATACCATCATAAATTTCTACAATCAAATCCGAGACACGGCGAAGCGGACTATATGCCATCTTCGTCAAAAATTGTATTTCTTTCACTTTTTCTTTGGATAACGGGCTTTTTACCAACCGGGTCTGATTCTTTATAAAACGCCGTATTTCTTTTCCGTAGTCTTCTTTCTTAATGTCATTGTTTTTCAGCCAAGAAAAAAATCCGACATCTTCTAAGGCAGTAAACAAACATTGTTTGATATCTTTTCTGAAAAAAGCCAGTGCTTTCTCTAACAATGCCATATAATTTTGATAGGTTGTCATGCTGTAGCCTTTAAATAATGCTTCGTTTTTTCGCATCCACACAAGAAATTCTTTTGTGTCAAGATTTTTTACCGGCTCATAACGCCTTAAAATCTCGTCCGTGTGTGCCGTCTGCCGAACAGGCACATTCCAATCGCTGTATTGTTCAAAATAAGCAACCATCTCCTTATACTGCTCATAAGTCATATGATTTTCCAAACCGTACAAAGCAATCATCTCGTGATAATCATTCACCTGAAAATCGTGTTCAGAAATAGCATACATAAAATATTCTCTTGTTTCATCCACTGAAAACTGACAGACAAATGCCAGATGAATAATCTGTTCTCTTTTTGGCATCGACTGTCCATGAATACCAAACCATTTTTGAATGGTTGGACGTGAGGCGATTTTTGCCTTTGACACTTTATCATAAAAGTTATAATAAGCATTTTGCCTAACCTCATCCTCAATTACTTGACTGAGTGGTTTTTCAGTTGTTTTCCATTTTTCAATCATGAAACGGTCGCATTTCATAAAACACTTTTGCATCATTTCATGAAAAATACGTCTCTTTTCTTCCTCTTCCATTATGTTCTCCTGTTATGACAGTGAATCTAAGTCACCATTAAATTTAACTTTTGATTTCTTTGGCACCGGTTTCGGCGTAGCTGTCGGTTTCGGCGTAGCAACAATTTTTTTCTTTCCTTTGCTAATTGTAAGCCGCAGCGTTTTTTTCGATACATCGGAATACGTTTCCCCTGCCGGAATATTCTGTTCAATCACCGTACCTTTCGCCTTTTTGCTGTATTTTGTTTGGAAACGCACGGTCAAACCTTCGTCTTTTAATTTCTTCAGATTTTCTACTGCCGCCTTTTTTTCTAACCCGACATAATTTTCAATTGTAACAGTAAATGGTGTTACTGTTGGCGTTGGTACACTTGTCGCCGGCATTGTTGTTTGAGGGGCAGCCACCACCGGTCTTTTGTTTATTTCCGATTTGTTTTGAAAGACAGAAATAACGACCACAAGCAGAACCGCAATCAAACCTGCTATAAATATTTTGGAAGCAGTTCTTCCTTTTTTGCGTCCTTTCTTCTTATCATAAAAATCATCGATTTCACGCATAATATGAGCCGTATTAAAAGGATGATATGTTGTATTTCCTTTATCAGCATTTGCTTTACCTGAAAATTCTGATAACTCTTTTTTCTCATACAGCATTTCAAACAATTCATCCATTGTTTGGAACCGGTCTTTCGCATCAACGGAAAGTCCTCGCTCAATCACGTGAATTTCATGCTCACTCAAGCCTGTACCATAAAATTCATGCAGTGGCTTCATATGGTCCGCAATCATTCGTTCAACCGAATCATCCGGGTCAATTCCGGTAATCGCAAAATATATGGTCGCACACAGCGAATAAACATCGGTAAACGCTCCTTGTTTTCCTCGCTGCCTGCACTGCTCAATTGGTGCATAGCCACGCTTGTAAACAAGCGTTAATTCCTTGTTTCTCTGTTCTTCAAAATTTCTTGCCTCACCAAAATCAATAAGCTGAATACTTCCACCTTTTGTCACCATTAAATTATCCGGGCTAATATCACGGTGAATAATTCCTTCTTTATGTATCACGCAGAGAGACTCTATCACAGGTTTTAATTTTGTAAGAACATCTTCTCCCTTCATCGTCCCATAATTTCTAACATGTTTTTTCAGGCTCTCGCCCTCAACATATTCCATTACAATATATGAAATCGAATCAACAACAAAAAAGTCACGGGCAGAGGCAATTCCATCCAGTGCATAAAAACGAGCAGCCATCTTCACTTCACGCTGTGCTACTTTCCGGTCTTTTTCACTGCTGTTTTCATACTCTTTAATCGCCACCGGAACATCAATTAAAGTGTCCATTGCCTTGTAGGTTGTTCCAAAGCCACCACTGCCAAGTGTACACTCAATCACATAACGATTATTTAGTTTTGTTCCTTTTGTTAATTCGTATCCCATGGTTTACTAAATCCTTTTTGTTTTACTCTTACTGTACACTCTTTTTTTGTTTTGCACCCGGTAGCTTCGAATCCGAAAGCTTATCTTTCCCTTTCCAGGTGTGTACTTAAAGTTTAATACAGTATTCTTCTTAATCTTGTGTTTGGATAAAGGAATTTTCTTGTATTTCTTTTTTCCAAACCGAACCCACATTTGCAAATATGGGTCAGAACATGTTTTTAACCGAATACTTATATAATGGATTCCATCCGTTGTTACTTTCCTTTTTAGATTGAATTCCGGTGCTTTTCGTCTCAACATCAGTTTCTTTACATCCGAAAAAACACCATACTGATAATCCTTCCCGTTTAAGTAATAAGCACGCACTTTATAATAATAATTTTTGGCATACTTTACTTTTGAATCTGTAAAACTGCAGTTATTCTTGAAACCTTCTGCTATCTTTTGGTAGCCCTTGTTCTTTTTCGTTGAACGGTAAACCTCATAACCATCTGCCTGCTTTTGGTTGTTCCAAGAAATCTTAATCTGCTTTTTCTTTCCCGCTTTTAGCTTAAGATTTGTTACTTTTTGCGGGATTGATGGTGCATTTGTACTCCTTGTTTGCGGAGTTTTTGTTGATGTAGCTGCAGTAGGTGTCATACTTGGTGTTGGAGGAGCACTTGGATAAATCGCTCCCTCTTTTGCCACAAATTCAATTCCGGTAACCGTAAGAGAATCTAAATCTTCTGGCCACGTCGTTAATGGTTGTATCGTAATTCCCACAATTGGAATCGCATGTTCGATTTCCTGCCCCCACCCTGTTGTATATGTAAAAGAAAGCGGCATGACAGCTTCCAATTCTTTTTTCTCACATGGTCTATATTGATACAATGGCTTATTTGCTTCTACACCTTTATAGTTAATTACTGCATCTGAATATCCATCTAGTTCTTCTAAATTGGTTTGTATAACAAATTTAATCGAATCCATTATGTTATTTCCCCAAGAATTTTCTTCCTTATCTTTATATTGAATCCGGTATCGAATTTTTACTTCCTTATAATTTTCCACCCGATACCAATTCTCATTTAATTCGTCCTTTAAATCAAAATAAATCCAATTTTTATGAAAGCTTGTTTGATAACGTAATAAATCCACTTGATAATTTCTTACTGCCCCCGTCTTATAAGACTTATCAATACCCGACGAACTTGTCGGATATGGCGTAGGCATGGTTTTTACGGGAGTGGTCGACGGAATTGGCGATGGCGTTGATTCACCATAATGTACATTCTCATAAGGAATAAACATTATAGATGTTATTTCTAATTCTTCAACTTCACGTGGCCAGTAGTAATTTGCATTCCTAGAACTATGATAATAGTTCGCAATCGAAATATGGAAATAAAATTTATATGGATTTAATTCACCATTTAAATATTTCCCCCACTTAACACAATTCATTTCACCTAATGATACACGCTGTTTACGCTTGTTTTTTGAAGCGTTATCAGCCATAAAATCTGTAGTCTCCTGATAGGTCTCTCGATATCCAATGCTACAACTAATGTAATCATAATACCATTCTTCTTCACTCACGTTTTCCGTAACTCTTGATTGCTCATCTTTTAACTTTAATTGATAGGTAAACTCAACGGAAGAATAATATTTTGCCGTTTCTCTATTAAGCATCTCCTCTGACATTTCAATTACTATGTCACCTCCCGTCACCACCGTTTTTTGCCCAGACAAATCAACAGAAAGCGGCTGTATTTCATCTCCATCTTTATAAGAAACATTATTTTCAACTGCTTTCATCTCTTTTATTTCTCTTTGATTATATGGGCACGCAATACCAATAAACAATGCAACCACAAGAAAAACTGCTATCCTTTTCTTTCGACTCCTCATCTTAATATATTCTCCTCTAACTCAATAATAATAAAACAAAAATTGTACTTAATGATTATATCATAATCCTGTCCATTTTGCTTTGTATTTTTTTTAAAAGCAACGCAAACCTCATCTTCTATCCAAAAGCAGCACACCTAAAAAATTACATTTAACCCTCTTGCATATTTTATTATTTATAGTATATTATAGATAGTAATTGGGGTATGTGTTTGCGGACACATACTTAAAGGAGTCGGAGAAATCCGGCTCCTTTTAAATTGGTTCAAAAAAAGCCACAAGCCGGCTTTCACCAGCTTGCAGCTTACAATACATAATATTTCTTATCTTATTCTTCCGGAACATCCTTAATACTAAAGCTGATACGTCCCATTTTATCTTTGCCAAGGCAGATTACTTTCACTTTATCACCAAGTGTAAGCTCGTCCTCTACATGATTGATGCGGCGATTTGCAATATTTGAAATGTGAACCATTCCCTCTTTGCCAGGCGCAAACTCGATGAAAGCACCAAAATCTTTAATGCTGACAACGGTTCCCTCAAGGATCTGGCCCTTTTCAAAATCCGTTACAATAATCTCAATGAGGCGAAGTGCTTCGTCCATTGCCTCTTTGTCTGTTCCGCAAACCGAAACAGCACCATCATCCGTAATATCGATTTTAACACCGGTACGCTCAATCAATGCGTTGATTGTCTTACCTCTCTGACCAACAACTTCACCAATCTTAGCCGGGTCAATCATAATCTGTTTAATCTTTGGAGCGTAAGCATTTACTTCTTTTCTAGGCTCTGCAATTGCTTTTGCCATAACCTCATCTAAGATGTAAAGGCGGGCTTCTCTTGTTCTTGCAATAGCCTGCTCCACGATTTCTCTTGTCAAACCATGAATCTTAATATCCATCTGGATGGCAGTAATACCTTTTTTCGTACCGGCAACTTTAAAGTCCATATCGCCGAAGAAATCTTCAAGCCCCTGAATATCTGTCAAAATCAAGTAATCATCATCGGTATCACCGGTTACCAAACCAACGGAAATACCAGCAACTGGTGCTTTAATCGGAACACCGGCAGCCATCAATGATAAGGTAGATGCACAAATACTACCCTGAGATGTAGAACCATTGGATTCCAAAATTTCGGATACGGTACGGATTGCGTATGGGAACTCTTCTTCGCTAGGAAGAACAGGAACCAAAGCACGCTCTGCCAAAGCACCATGTCCGATTTCACGACGTCCCGGTCCTCTGGATGGTCTTGTCTCACCAACGGACCATGATGGGAAGTTGTAGTGATGCATATATCTCTTGGATGTTTTTGTAATATCCAAACCATCTAATTTCTGTTTCTCTGAAAGGGGAGCCAATGTTGTAACATTCAGCACCTGTGTCTGTCCACGGGAGAACAAACCGGAGCCATGTACTGTAGGAAGTACATCAACTTCAGCATGAAGTGGACGAATCTGTTTTACCTCACGGCCATCCGGACGTTTGTGGTCTTTCAGAATCATCTTGCGGACTGTAACTTTCTGGAATTTATAAACAGCCTCATCAATAAAGGAAATCCAGTCCTCATGCTCCTCTGCATAACGCTCTTCCAAACGGTCTTTAATACCGCGGATATTTTCTTCACGAACCTGTTTTACATCAGTAAATACAGCTTCTTCCATAGCTTCCGGTGTAATGAAATTAACCATGTCATTCCACATATCTTCCGGAATATCGAAATGCTCATACTCGTGTTTCTCTTTACCACACTCAGCAACAATCTTGTCAAAGAACTCGATAATCTGTCCATTCAACTCATGGGCACCATAAATTGCCTGAATCATCGTAGCTTCATCAACTTCGTTTGCACCGGCTTCAATCATGATAACTTTATCTCTTGTAGAAGCAACGGTAAGTGCTAAATCAGAAACCTCACGCTGTGCGCTTGTCGGATTGTAAACAAGTTCACCGTCAACCAAACCAACCTGTGTTGCTGCAGTCGGACCATCAAACGGAATATCCGAAATACTGGTAGCCAGTGCAGAACCAAGCATAGCAACAAGCTCCGGTGCACAATCCTGGTCAACATCCATAACTAAGTTTTCCAGTGTTACATCATTTCGATAATCTTTTGGGAACAATGGACGCATCGGGCGGTCAATTACACGACAAGTCAAAATTGAGTTATCGCTTGGTTTACCTTCACGTCTTGTAAATCCTCCCGGAATTTTTCCGATGGAATACATCTTTTCATGATATTCTACGCTTAATGGGAAGAAATCAATTCCCTCTCTTGGTTTCTCGGATGCTGTTGCCGTAGAAAGGACAACTGTATCACCATAGCGCATAAATGCAGCGCCATTTGCCTGAGCAGCTACACGTCCAATGTCAACTGACAAAGTACGTCCTGCAAGCTCCATTGAAAATGTCTTGTACATACTTTTTCTCCTTTATTTTTATTTCGAGATGCCGAAACCACTGAAAAACCCACTGTATCAATGAGCTTTTCAGAAGTCTCGGTGTCATCTCAATTTACATACAAAATTTATTATACACAATCTTTGCAAAAAAAGCAACTTTCCTTATTCCGGATAACTGATAGCGTCATCGGGCCACTTTAAAACCTCGTCGTGAAACTCCGGCACACGCATCAGACCGGCTCCAAATAAGTACGCACGGTCACGCTCCGCAATCTCTTCTAATGTACGCCATGTCACACCGACAATCGTTTGTTCCGACTCCGATAATTCCGGGTCAATTCCCTTGTGTGGAACCGCATCATCCCGAATTTCTACCAAAAATGTAAAAATCCGACTTTCCAAATCCGGTTTATATTCAATGGCAAGCGGACGCACAATTTTTCCACTCACGCCTGCTTCTTCGTTTAACTCACGCAAAGCTGCTTCTTCCGGTGTCTCATTTTCCTCAATTCCGCCGCCCGGCAGATTAAAGAAATCTCTTCCTTTCATTCTGTGTTCTACAAGCAGTAATTTGCCATCCCGGCAAACCATAGCCTGACTGCGATTTCGTTTCATTTCCTCACCTTTTTAAGAAAAATTTTTTTCATAGAAAGAGTGCCTTCAATCAAACAGTATCCATTTGACGAAAGCACTCAACTCATACAAATTATTTACGCAAACCAAGTTTTTCAATCAGCGCACGATAACCTTCCAAATCTGTCTTCTTCAGATAATCCAAAAGGCCTCTTCTCTTACCAATCATTTTGTACATACCACGACGAGAATGATGATCTTTCTTATTCTCTTTCAAGTGCTCTGTCAAAGTGTTGATACGCTCAGTAAGAAGCGCTACCTGAACTTCCGGTGAACCTGTATCATCCGGTGTTCTTCCATAAGCTGCAATAATTTCTTTTTTCTTTTCTGTAGTCATCATTGTGACATACCTCCTAAATATTTTCTTATCACCATTTACTAAGATCCGGTCGGAGTTTCCGCAATCTGAGCAATGGCTATTTGCTATCATAACACAATTTAAGTTCGTTGTAAACCTTTATTTCGTGTCAATCGTAGCAATATCTACTAATGTCAATTCATTTTTCTCAGAATCCTCTAACGCAGTCAAAAGTGCATTTGCCGTATCTAAAGAAGTCAGACAGGTAACACCGGTCTCAATAGAAGTACGGCGGATGAGGAAACCATCGTGGGAATGTTCACCCTGTTTTGGAATATCAATTACCAAATCAATCTCATGACCAAGCAGCAAATCCATCAGTGTCGGGGATTCCTGCTCAATCTTGTTGACACCGATAACCGAAACGCCATTCTCGCCTAAAAACTTAGCTGTTCCTCGTGTCGCATAGATTTCATAGCCAAGTGCCTGGAAACGTCTGGCAACGGAAATTGCTTCGTCTTTCGAGTTATCATTTACCGTAAGAATCATCTTCTTGTATTTCGGAAGATTGATTCCGGCTCCCATAAAGGCTTTGTGAAGTGCCTCATTAAATGTTTTTGCGATACCTAAGCACTCACCGGTTGACTTCATCTCAGGTCCTAAGCTGATTTCTGCACCGCGCAGTTTCTCAAAGGAGAATACCGGCATCTTAATTGCGATGTAATCCGATTTTTTCGCAAGTCCCGGTGTATAACCCATATCCGTGATTTTTTCACCAAGGATTACGCGGGAAGCCAGTTTTACAATCGGAATTCCGGTTACTTTGCTGATATATGGTACCGTTCTTGACGAACGAGGGTTTACTTCAATCACATAAACTTCATCGTTATAAACAATAAACTGAATGTTAATCAAGCCGATTACATGAAGGGATTTTGCAAGTTTTGCCGTATAATCGACTAAAACTTCCTGAACTTCAGGTTTAATGCTCATGGCAGGATAAACCGAGATACTGTCACCGGAATGAATACCGGCACGCTCTACGTGTTCCATAATACCGGGAATCAAAATGTTCTCGCCATCACACACCGCATCAACCTCAACCTCTTTACCCATGAGGTACTTATCAACAAGAATTGGATGTTCCTGCACATGGCGGTTGATAATTGACATAAATTCACGAATATCATCATCATTAATCGCAATCTGCATGCCCTGTCCACCAAGTACATAAGATGGACGGACAAGAACCGGATACCCAAGTTCATTTGCTGCCGCTAATGCCTCTTCTGTTGTAAATACGGTTTTTCCTGCCGGTCTCGGAATCTTACACTGCTCTAAGATTTCATCAAACAGCTCACGGTCTTCGGCCGCATCTACATTCTCTGCACTTGTTCCCAAAATCGGAACTCCCATTTTGAGAAGTGCTTCTGTCAGTTTGATTGCTGTCTGTCCACCAAACTGGACAACCGCACCATCCGGTTTCTCAATATCCACGATATTTTCTACATCTTCCGGTGTCAATGGCTCAAAGTACAATTTATCTGCCACATCAAAGTCCGTACTTACCGTCTCCGGATTGTTGTTTACAATAATTGTCTCATAACCGCTCTGTGCCAGTGACCACACACTGTGAACCGAACAGAAGTCAAACTCGATACCCTGACCGATTCGGATTGGACCGGAACCAAGAACCATGATTCGTTTTCTGTCCTTATCTTTTGAAACTTCCGTTTCGCTGCCAAACACGCTGTAATAATATGGCGTACTTGCCTCAAACTCAGCCGCACAGGTATCAACCATCTTAAACGAAGCAACGATTCCATTTTCATGGCGCATATCGTGAATCTCACGCTCTGTCATGCCGGTATAGTTAGCAATAACAGTATCCGGGAATTCCATTCGTTTTGCTTCTGCCAAAATTTCCGGTGTCAATGTTTCGTTTTTCAAAGTCTGTTCCATCTCTACCAGATGGGCAATTTTATCAATGAACCACAAATCGATTTTTGTAATGTCATGAATTTCTTCATAGGTAGCACCCTTGCGAATCAGCTCGGCAATAATAAAGATACGGCGGTCATCAACAATGTGGATACGCTCTAGCAGTTCTTCTTTGGAGCGGTCACTGTAACGCCCGATATCCAGACTGTCAATGTGCTGCTCCAGTGAACGGAGTGCTTTCATCAACGCACCTTCAAAGTTATCACAGATACTCATAACCTCTCCGGTTGCTTTCATCTGTGTCGTCAAAGTACGTTTTGCCTTGATAAATTTATCAAATGGCAGTCTCGGAATTTTTACAACACAGTAATCCAGTGCCGGCTCAAAACTTGCAAAGGTTTTCTTCGTAATGGCATTTGGAATTTCATCCAGTGTATATCCTAATGCAATCTTTGCTGCTACTTTTGCAATCGGATATCCGGTCGCCTTAGAAGCAAGTGCGGAAGAACGGCTGACACGAGGGTTTACCTCGATAACACAGTATTCAAAACTGTCCGGATGAAGTGCAAACTGCACATTACATCCACCGGTAATACCAAGTTCTGTAATAATATTTAATGCTGAAGTACGAAGCATCTGATACTCTTTGTCACCTAATGTCTGAGACGGTGCTACTACAATACTGTCACCGGTATGCACACCAACCGGGTCAATATTTTCCATGTTACAAACCGTAATACAGTTTCCTACCGCATCACGCATTACCTCATACTCAATCTCTTTCCATCCGGCGATGCAGCGCTCAATCAAACACTGTCCGACACGGCTCAGACGAAGACCATTGGAGCAGATATCGTGCAGTTCTTCTTCGTTATGTGCGATACCGCCGCCGCTTCCGCCAAGGGTATATGCCGGGCGGATAACAACCGGATAACCGATTTCATTGGCAAACGCAATCGCATCATCCACATGTTCCACGACAATACTTGCAGCAATCGGCTCGTGGATTTTTTCCATCGTCTCTTTAAATTCCAAACGGTCTTCTGCACGCTTAATCGTCTGTGCAGTCGTACCAATCAGGCGAACATTTTCCTGCTTTAAAAAGCCGGATTCCTCTAATTCCATCGCAATATTTAACGCAGCCTGTCCACCCAGTGTTGGGAGCACGCTGTCCGGTCTTTCTTTGCGAATCAGTTTCTGAACCACTTCAACGGTCAGTGGCTCAATGTAAACACGGTCAGCAATATCTTTATCGGTCATAATGGTAGCAGGATTGGAATTAATAAGCACTACTTCCATTCCTTCTTCTTTCAGAGAACGACAAGCCTGCGTACCGGCATAATCAAATTCGGCAGCCTGTCCAATAACGATTGGGCCTGAACCGATTACTAAAACTTTTTTGATTTCATCCATTTTTGGCATTGTATGTATCCTCCTTACTCTTCCATCATCTTGATAAATTCATCAAACAAAACTTCCGAATCCTTTGGTCCGGCACAAGCTTCCGGATGAAACTGAACCGTGAAAATATTTTTCTGTAAATAACGAAGTCCCTCGACTGTGCCATCGTTGACATTTACAAAGGCAACCTCGGCAATTTCTTTTGGCACTGAAGATTCTTTTACCATGTAGCCATGGTTCTGGGAAGAAATGTATACGCGTCCGGTTTTTAAGTCTTTCACCGGATGATTTGCTCCGCGGTGACCATACTTCATTTTCTCTGTATCACAACCGCAGGCAAGTGCCATTAACTGATGACCTAAGCAAATTGCAAAAATCGGAATATCCGATGCATACAGTTTTTTCAACTCTTCAATGACTTCTGTGCATTCTTTCGGATCCCCCGGTCCATTCGTCAGCATAATGCCGTCCGGATGAGAAGCAAGAATCGTTTCGGCTTTCGTTCTTGCCGGATAAATTGTCACTTCACAGCCACGTTTTAACAAACATCTTGCTATATTAAATTTCGTTCCAACGTCAAGAATAGCAACCTTCTTTGTAATAGAAATGTTGCTATCGGTATCTAAATCGCCCGGTTTATAGGAAACAATTTCCTTTGTAGTTACTTTGTCAACTACACCGCGAACGGAATATTTTTTAATTTTTTCAAGAACGGCAGATAAATCCTCAGGTTTTTCTGTGGTAATCATGCCATTCATTGTTCCTTTTTCTCTAAGTCGTTTGGTGAGGGCTCTTGTATCAATTCCTTCAATTCCCGGAATATCCTGCTCTACAAGAAACTGCTGAATACTTTCTTCTTTTCTGAAGTTGCTTCCAAGTCTTGCCAGTTCTCTTACAATAAAAGCATCGGTATTTGACTTTTTCGCCTCTTTATCTTGATTACAAATACCATAATTACCAATTAACGGATAGGTCATTACTACTGCCTGTCCGGCATAACTTGGGTCCGTGAGCACTTCAAGATATCCTGTCATTGACGTATTAAAAACAATTTCGCTAATGACTTCTTTTTTACTGCCTATGCTTTTTCCGGTAAACACAGTTCCGTCTTCCAGTATCAGATATGCGTTCATGTTATCCTCCTTTAATCGAATGCCAGAATCATCTCCGCAGTTTCCACAAGATTGTTTCCGCTGTCCATACTAAGTTTCTGGATATATTTATGGGCTTCTTCTTCGGATAAATGGTTTCGCTCCATCAGAAGAGCCTTGGCATCATCAATTGATTTTTGTTCTTTTTCGGATCGTTTCCTTGGCTGGTATCTTCTCTTTCTTTTCTCCGCTGCGTAAAGTTCCATTGCCATTGTTTCAATGGTACTTACTAATTCATGCGAATGAATCGGCATAGACAAGCACATAATACTGCCAATTGAGCATTCCTGCAATTTGGCAGGCGATGCTACTAAAAGCATCTGAAATTCCCGCGGCAGATAGCCATACAATTCACTGTAATGCATGTCAGTCAAACGATATCCGCACAACACAATACCGCCGTCACATTCATTGGCGGCTGCAATCACTTGCGATGCACTATTAAATGCTAGTATATCATCATATCCGCTCCGATTCAAAACATTTTTTATTTTTTTCGCATCATCCAGCTTAGGAAACGCTACTATAATGCGCAGAATCGTTCACACCTCCCCGTAGAAAAGTATCAAAACAAGCGGTATCCGGACTAAATTCGGTCCAGATACTTCTCAACTTCCCATGCGGTTACCTGTTCGCAAAATTCATCCCATTCCTGTTTTTTCTTTTGGATGATTATGCGTGACAACTCTTCTCCATATACTTGATGGAAAAATTCGTCTTTTTCAAATGCCTGTACCGACTCAATCAAAGTTCTTGGCAGAATGTCAAATTCCTGTGCCCCCTCTAAATCATCAATACAGGTTGGTGGCTCAATTTTATTGCGGATGCCGTCTAATCCGGCAGCTAAACATCCTGCTAAAACCAAATATGGATTACAGGATCCATCCGGACTTCTCAGTGCTACACGCGGTCCCATCTCACCGGTACTTGTCATACGCATAAGCGGAGTACGGTTTTTACGTGACCATGTAATATTAACCGGTGCATTGTATCCCGGCACCAAACGTTTATAAGAATTGATAATCGGATTGTTAATTAAAGTAAGCCCTTTAATATGGCGCATAATTCCACCCATGAAATAGTATGCTGTTTTGCTCAGACCATACTCTTCATCCGGGTCACTGAAAATGTTCTCACCATCTTTGCTCAAGAACATGTTAAAGAACATCGCAGAACCTTTTTTCCCATAATTTGGCTTTGGCATAAACGTAGCATGAAGTCCATGTCTCTTTGCTACGGTACGAACAGTAAGTTTAAACGTCATAATATTATCGGCTGTCTGAATTCCATCATCAAATTTGAAATCGATATGATGCTGGCACACTTCATTGGAGTGATATGAAGATTCCATCTCAAATCCCATCTCAGACAAAGAAAGCACGATATCACGTCTTGCATTTTCTCCGGCATCAACCGGTCCGATGTCAAAAAATCCTCCTTTTTCACTGGTGTTTGTCGTTGGCTGTCCATCTTCCGACATATCAAAGAGGAAAAATTCTGATTCTGGTCCGACATTTAACGTATAGCCGTCTTTTGCCGCTTCTTCAATTACTTGTTTTAAAATATAACGGGAATCTCCCATGAAAGGAGTTCCATCCGTATGACGCACATCACAAATAAAACGTGCCACACGACCTCTCTGCGGTCTCCAAGGGAAAATTGTAAATGTATCCAAATCCGGAACTAAAACAAGTTCATCCACATGCATCGTATCAAACCCATTAATCGCAGCGGCATCAAACGTGCATCGGTTATTCAAAATAGAGTCTAACTGTTTGGCTGTTACTGCCATGTTTTTCAAAATTCCAAAAATATCCACAAATTGCAGACGGATAAATTCTACATCCTCCTCTTCTACAATACGAATGATATCTTCCTTTGTGTAATGCGACATAGTTTATTCTCCTTTCCATATGAAATCCGGCAGCAGTCCTCTGCCACCGGATAATTGTCCCCTTTAATTGAGGTTTGTATAACCCATCAAATCTTTATCAACTTCACGGGCTGCCTCTCTTCCCTCGCGGATTGCCCAGACAACCAAGGACTGTCCTCGGTGCATATCACCCGCTGTAAAGATTCCTTTCTGACTGGTGCTGTATTCGCCCTGCTTCGTCTGCACATTTGTACGGTCCGTACATTTTACGGCAAATTCTTTTGTAACATACTCCTCAGAGCCCAAAAATCCTGCCGCAATAAAGACGAGGTCAACATCTAAAATCTGTTCACTTCCCGGAATTTCGCTCATCTGCATGCGTCCGGTCTTTTCATCCTTCTGCCAGTTAAGCTTCACGATTTTAACCTGTTTTAAATCGCCTTTGTTATCCTTTATAAATTCTTTTACCGTGGTCTCATAGATTCGCGGGTCACTGCCAAAGACAGCGATTGCTTCCTGCTGGCCGTAATCGGTCTTAAGAATTTTCGGCCACTCCGGCCAAGGATTGCTTGCCAAACGGCAAACCGGTGGTTTCGGCATCATTTCCAGCTGAACGACACTTTTAGCCCCCTGACGAATCGAGGAACCAACACAGTCATTTCCGGTATCACCGCCTCCGATAACGAGTACATTTTTATCTTTGGCATTGATATAATCCGTATACTGCGGATTGCGTAAATGCTTGGTTACTCGTTTCAAATAATCAACGGCAAAATAAATACCTTTGGCATCTCTGCCGGGAGCATTGATGTTACGAGGGTTTGAAGCGCCACAAGTCAAAATGACGCGGTCAAATTCTTTTTTCAACTCATCGGCTTTTACATCCACACCGACATTCACACCGGTACGGAAAACAACCCCTTCTGCTTTCATTACTTCTATTTTACGTTCTATTACCGATTTGTCAAGTTTCATATTCGGGATTCCATACATCAAAAGTCCGCCCGGATAATCCTCGCGTTCAAATACGGTCACGCTGTGTCCACGTTTATTCAACTGGTCAGCAGCCGCAAGTCCGGATGGACCGGAACCTACAATCGCTACTTTTTTGCCTGTACGGACTTTTGGAGGTTTTGGTCCCATCAATCCGTGTTCATAACCATATTCGATAATGGCATTTTCATTTTCCTTAATCGTTACCGGTGAATCATTCAATCCACAGGTACATGCAGCCTCACAAGGAGATGGACAGACACGGGAAGTAAATTCCGGAAAATTATTTGTCTTAAGCAGTCTGCCAAGTGCCTGTTCGTATCCGTTACGATAAACCATATCATTCCACTCAGGAATTAAGTTGTTTAACGGACAGCCGCTTGCCATACCGCCAATCATCATGCCAGACTGACAAAACGGAACACCGCAGTCCATACATCTAGACGCCTGCACACTGCGTTCCTCTTCGCTCATCGGCACATGAAATTCATTGAAGTTTTTAATGCGTTCAAGTGGCTTTATCTCAAGGTTATTCTCTCGTTTATATTCCATAAATCCGGTTGGTTTACCCATTGTAATCATCCTTTCTTTCTTCGTTTTCAAAAAATCTTAGCGTGCTTTTTTCAACTGGTAAAATGCTTCAATCTGTGCCTGCTCATTGCTCAGTCCCTTTTCTTCCATCTGGGCAATTGCCTGTAACATTGCCTGATAATCATGAGGAATGATTTTCTTGAATTTTGGCAGGTACTCACTAAAGTTTGCTAAAATTTCTTTACCACGTTCCGAATCGGTTGCTTCTACATGCTCACGAATCATATCTTTCAACTGCATAACGTCGTATTTATCCGTTACTGCATTGGATGATACCAGCTCTTTATTCAGTTTGAGATACAAGTCACTATTTTCATCCAGTACATAAGCGATACCACCGCTCATACCGGCTGCAAAGTTCTTTCCGGTCGGACCTAAGACAACGACACAGCCACCTGTCATATATTCACAGCCGTGGTCGCCAACACCTTCTACAACAGCGTGTGCACCGGAGTTTCTGACACAGAAACGCTCGCCTGCCATACCGTTGATATAAGCCTCACCGCTTGTCGCACCATACAAAGCAACATTACCGATGATAATGTTATCTTCTGCTTTGTACTGTACATTTTCCGGTGGAAAGACAACCAGTTTACCACCGGAAAGTCCTTTTCCGAAGTAATCATTGCTGTCACCTTCCAACGTAAGCGTAAGTCCTTTTGGAATAAAGGCACCAAAACTTTGTCCGCCGCTTCCGATACATTCTACCGTAAAGGTATCGGCCGGTACATCGTCTCCTAAGTTCTTTGTGATTTCAGAACCAAGAATTGTGCCAAGTGCACGATCCACATTGCTGATTCTTGCACTAATTTTTGCCTTTTCTCCGGTTTCCAGCGCATGCTTAAATTTCTTTAAGAATACTTTCTCATCCATTGTCTTTGACAATTTAAAATCATACGCATCTTTCGGATTATATAAATGTTTTTTATCTTTTGCAAATGGATTATCAATAATTGCGGACAAATCCAGTTTCTTCGTTCTCTCATCATCCTGAATGTCATCACGCACTTTCAATAAATCCGTACGTCCAATCAACTCATCAAGCTGTCTTACTCCAAGTTTTGCCATCAGTTCACGAACTTCTTCTGCGATAAAACACATGAAGTTTTCAACGTATTCCGGTTTTCCTTTGAATCGTTTTCTCAGTTCCGGATTCTGGGTTGCCACACCAACCGGGCAGGTATCCAGATTACATACACGCATCATCACGCATCCCATCGTAACAAGCGGTGCGGTTGCAAAACCATACTCTTCAGCACCAAGCAATGCTGCTACCATAACATCACGGCCGGTCATCAGTTTACCATCTGTCTCAATCACAACTTTTGAGCGGAGTCCGTTCATCATCAGTGTCTGGTGTGTCTCGGCAAGACCAAGCTCCCAAGGAAGTCCGGCATTGTGAATCGAACTTGCCGGAGCTGCACCGGTACCACCATCGTAACCGGAAATCAGGATGACGCCTGCACCGGCTTTTGCTACGCCGGCAGCGACTGTACCAACACCTGCTTCCGATACCAGTTTTACGGAAATTCTGGCATTGGTATTTGCACATTTCAAGTCGTAAATCAACTGTGCCAAATCCTCAATCGAGTAAATATCATGATGAGGCGGCGGGGAAATAAGGGATACACCCGGTGTTGAAAGTCTGGTTTTTGCAATCCAAGGATAAACTTTTCCACCCGGCAGATGTCCGCCTTCACCCGGTTTTGCTCCCTGTGCCATCTTAATCTGAATTTCTTTTGCACTTACTAAATAATGAGAGGTGACACCAAATCGTCCGCTTGCCACCTGTTTAATTGCGGAGCAGCGGTTCAAACCGTCTTTTCCAATGGATAGACGCTCTAAACTCTCACCGCCCTCACCACTGTTGGATTTACCGTGTAAGCGGTTCATCGCAATCGCTAATGTCTCATGTGCTTCCTGTGAAATAGAACCATAAGACATCGCACCGGTTTTGAATCGTTTGACAATGCTTTCAACCGGCTCAACCTGCGAAAGCGGAATTCCCTTTTTCGGGAATTTGAAGTCTAACAAACTTCTCAAATTCATGAAGCGGTCTTCATTATCGATTTCTCTTGAATATTCTTTAAATAATTTATAGTCTTTCTGCCAGGTTGCCTGCTGTAAAAGATGAATCGTCTTTGGATTATAAAGATGATCTTCTTTTCCACTGCGCGACTTGTGCATACCCAGACTGTCAAGTGTTGTATCGTTACCAAGATCCAATGGGTCAAAAGCACGCGTATGAAGGTTTTCTACTTGTGTCTCAATATCCTGAAGCGAAATACCACCGATTCTGGATACCGTGTCGGTGAAGTACACATCTGTCACTTCCTTGGAAATGCCAATCGCCTCAAAAATCTTGGATCCCTGATAAGACTGAATTGTTGAAATACCCATCTTTGATGCAATTTTTACGATACCGTGAAGGATGGCTGAATTGTAATCATCCACAGCAGCATAGTAATCTTTGTCAAGCATGTTGCAGTCAATCAAGCGTTTGATGGTATCCAGCGCCAGATATGGGTTTACGGCGCAGGCACCATAACCTAATAAGGTGGCAAAGTGATGAACTTCTCTTGGCTCTGCACTCTCTAAAATCATAGCAACACTCGTTCTTTTCTTTGTGCGGACCAAATGCTGCTGCATTGCGGACACCGCCAACAAAGAAGGAATTGCCACATGGTTTTCATCGACACCACGGTCTGAAAGAATCAACACATTAACACCATCTTTGTAAGCTCTGTCTGCTTCCAAAAACAGTCGGTCAATTGCCTTTTTCAAAGAAGTATTTTTATAATAAGTAATCGGAATAACACCAACTTTGAATCCCGGCACATCCATGTTTTTAATTTTCAACAAATCCGTATCGGTCAAAATCGGATTCTTAATACGAAGCACACGGCAGTTTTCCGGCTGCTCATGTAACAGGTTTCCATCCTCGCCAATGTAAGTTGATGTTGATGTTACTACTTCTTCACGAATCGCATCAATTGGTGGGTTTGTTACCTGTGCGAAACGCTGTCTAAAGTAGTTAAACAACGGCTGTGGCTGTTTGCTAAGCATCGGAAGCGGTGTGTCATGTCCCATGGCTGCAATCGGCTCGCCACCATTTTGAGCCATTGGAAGAATGGAATTTTTCACTTCTTCATATGTGTAACCGAATGCTTTCTGCAGTTTTCTCCGCTCTTCATCGCTGTAATGCTCTACGCGGTGGTTCGGAATGTGAATGTCTTTTAATTCTACCAGGTTGCTGTCTAACCACTCACCATAAGGACGGCGGGATGCATATGTCTCTTTCAAAACATCATCATCCACTAATTCTCCTTTTACCGTATCAACCAAAAGCATTTTACCCGGTCTTAAGCGGTCTTTTTTGATGACATGTTCTTCACTGATTGGCATAACACCGACCTCGGAAGAAAGAATCAATTCATCCTCATCCGTAATATAATAACGGGAAGGACGCAGACCGTTTCGATCAAGCACAGCACCAACCAAATCACCATCTGAGAACAAAATGGAAGCCGGGCCATCCCATGGCTCCATCATCGTTGCATAATATTGATAAAAGTCTTTTTTCTTCTCACTGATATAACGGTTGTTTGCCCAAGGCTCCGGAATTGTAATCATTACGGCAAGTGGCAGTTCCATACCACTCATTACCAGAAATTCCAGTGTGTTATCAAGCATCGCCGAGTCTGAACCGCTGGCATTGATAACCGGAAGTACTTTGTGAAGTTCTCCTTTTAACTGCTCGGATTCCATCGTCTCCTCACGGGCAAGCATCTTATCTGCATTACCGAGAATGGTATTAATCTCACCGTTGTGTACGATAAAACGGTTTGGATGAGCACGCTGCCAGCTCGGCTGTGTGTTTGTCGAGAAGCGGGAATGTACAATCGCAATCGCGGATTCATAATCGACATCCTGCAAATCATCGAAGAATAAGCGAAGCTGCGAAACCAAAAACATTCCTTTATATACAATTGTACGGGAAGAAAGTGAAACTACATAAGTATTTTCATTGGACTGCTCAAAGACACGTCTTGCAATGTATAATTTACGGTCAAAATCCAGTCCCTTTTCGACTTTCTTTGGTTTCTTTACGAAACACTGCATGATATACGGCATACATTCCACGGCACGTTTTCCAAGAATATCCGGTGCAATCGGTACTTCACGCCATGCAAGAAATTCCATTCCCTCTTTGGCAATGATATTTTCAAACATTTTCTTTGCCTGATTTCTTTTTAACTCATCCTGTGGGAAAAAGAACATACCGACACCATATTCACGCTCTCCTCCGATGTCAATACCAAGCTTTTCTGCCACTTTACTGAAAAACTTATGAGAAATCTGTAAGAGAATACCAACACCATCTCCTGTTTTTCCTTCGCCGTCTTTTCCTGCGCGGTGTTCAAGATTGGCAACAATCTCTAACGCATTTTTTACGGTACTATGCGTTTTCTTTCCTTTAATATTGACAATTGCGCCAATACCGCAGTTATCATGTTCAAACCGAGGGTCATACAAGCCAATCGGTTTCCGTTTACATTCTTCTACATATTCACTCATCGAAATTCCTCCTTGTATTTGACGTATGGAATAGTCACTCGTGTTCCCGTCTGTCAAAAATATTTTTTGACTACAAAAGGCGTCAAAAGAGTATAGTTCAATACTCTTTTGACGCCTTTGTCTTTTCACATTATATAACAGGAAAAGTAAAAACGCAAGAAAAATTTTTCAATAAGCAGTAAATAACCGAAAAAACGTTTATTCACCTTGTTCTTCTTCCAGTTCCTGCATCACTTCTTTTTCCGCTTCGTCCTTAAAGGTCTCGATTGTTTCCTGATTTAAAATTGGCAGATCATCCAGTGATTCCAAGCTGAAGTAGCGAAGGAATTCTTCTGTCGTACCAAATAAAATCGGCTTTCCCGGGGCATCCAGTCTTCCGGCTTCTGCAATCAAGCCATATTCTACTAATTTATTTACCGCATGACTGCACGATACCCCGCGGATTTTTTCAATTTCCAAGCGGGTAATCGGCTGCTTATAGGCAACAATGGATAATGTTTCCAAAAGTACATCCGTCAAAACATGTTTTTTCGGAATATGAGCCACCTTAATCAGATACTCATACATTTCCGGCTTTGTACACAACTGGAAAGAACCATCTAACTCAATGAGATGAATTCCTCTGTCTTCTTCATCATACCTAGTCATCATACTGCGGATAATTTTGCGCACGGTATCTTCATCATGGTCTACGGCAGCAGCCAGACGTTCAATCTCGACAGCCTCTCCCATGGAAAATAATATTGCCTCCACAACGGCTTCTAACTTTTTTATATTCACTGTTCTTCCTCCTGCTCCTTGCCGGGATTATATGTAATGATAATGTCATCAAATAACTTGTCCTGTTCAATCGTAAACTTCCCGGTTTTCATCATTTCCAATATACCTAGAAATGTGACAATCACATAACTTTTTCCGGAACCGTTTTCCAGCACTTTGCGAAAGCTGAACTTTTTATGCAGCATCGCATATTCCTCCAAAAAAATCATGTGGTCTTCTATGTTAATTTCTTCTTTTTCAATCTTGCCAAACTCACTTCGGATTGGATCGATTTTGTCCACCTGCTTCTGCATCACGGAATCAAAAATGTTTTGCAGTTTGCGAAGCGTTACATCGGAAAGCAATTCCTCATAATCGACTTCATCTTTATAGTTTTTTATCTCGTCCGGAATCGTAGGTTCTTTAAAAAACACTTTTCCGGCATCTACCTGTCTGTCCTTTAGTTCAAAGGATGCATATTTGTACATTTTATATTCTAAGAGCCGTTCCACAAGTTCTTGCCTTGGATCTTCTTCCTCTTCCTGTTCCTCTTCTTCTGCAGGCAAAAGCATCTTGGATTTGATTTTTACAAGCGTCGCCGCCATCACAAGGAACTCGCTCATGACATCCATATCTTTGGTGTCCATTTTTCTGACATAATCAAGATACTGCTCCGTAATAAGAACAATCGGAATGTCGAAAATATCTACTTTATTCTTTTCAATCAAGTGAAGAAGTAAGTCCAACGGACCATCAAACACTTCTAACTTTACTTGCAGTTCCATCTGTTTTGCCCCCTTAGCAAATGTACACTTTTTTTAGCGTTACCTATCTATAATACCCTATTTAGACTTATCTTGGCAAGTGATTTTTATGACGCTTATCTCCGGGCGGTTAAAAAAACGAAGTTTAATATGGTGAAGTCCCATCCCCCGGCTGAGTATCATCTTTTTCCCGTTTTCCTCAAACTCACCGGAATCATACTTTGGAAAAAGTCGAAGGCTCGGCGAAATCACGCCACCAATCCACGGCAGCCTCATAATGCCACCATGGATATGTCCGCTTACCGTAAGGTCAGCTCCCCACGCAGCATAATAAGGAAAATACTCCGGGTTGTGTGCAATCAAAATAGAAAATGTATCCTTTTTCGGACTTCCCAAAAGTTTTTCTACTTCCTCTTTTGAAAAATCCCGCTTCTCCCAAAATTTATGATACCAATATTCCGGCAAATCCAGCCCATAAATATCCATTTCGTCCATTTTTTCTGTTGCATTTGAAAGATAATGAATCCCTAAATTTTGAACCGCCCGGATAAAAGACTCATACTCCGGCATGCGAATCTCATGATTACCGGGCGCATAATAAACCGGCGCAATCGAACGAATCCCTTTTAAAAACTCGATTACACAATCTGTTCGTTTTCCGTTTTTCACCGTCATATCTCCCGCGAGCAAGAGAATGTCAGGATTCTGTTTTTGTATCATTTGCAAATATTTATCCTTTTTGCCTCCCACACAACAAGCGTGTAAATCCGTAAGCAAAACCACTTTTTTCTCTTCTTTTATTTTTGGTGATTGAATCGAATACTCTTTCGTTGTCGGAAAATAATTTTCCAAAACACCGTCGAATAATAAAAGAACTGCTATACCTAGAAAAATCATGATAACTGTTAGCATACAACTGCCCCCGACATCTTTTTTAATGATATTATAACATATCTGGAAGTGATTGGCACTTAGAAAGTAAAAAAAGGAAAAGAAATTCAATTCACGAGAGACTATAACGCAAAGCGTTATCCCGTCTCGATACGAATGAATTTCTTTTTCTTTTTTCTTACTATTCTAGTTTGCCAATCTCCTGATTTCTTTCGCAGCGGATACCATGTTCCGCAGGCTGGCATCTGTTTCTTTGACACCTCTGGTTTTCAAACCACAATCCGGATTTACCCAGAGTTTATCCGGCTCAATCTTTTCAAGCATTCCTTTTAATGCTGTCACAATTTCTTCGACTGACGGTACACGTGCCGAATGGATATCGTATACGCCCGGTCCAACCTCTGTTTCAAAATGATTGTCACGGAGAGCATCCAAAATCTGCAAGTCTGACCGGGATGCCTCAAATGTAATCACGTCCGCATCCATATCGTCAATTGCCTTGATAATATCATTAAACTCACTATAGCACATATGTGTATGAATCTGTGTTTCCGGTTTTACCCCGCTGTGCGTGAGACGAAAAGCAGGGATTGCAAAATCCAGATATTCCGAGTACCAATCCGATTTACGAAGCGGCAGTTTTTCGCGAAGAGCTGCCTCATCAATCTGAATCATACGAATACCATTCTTCTCCAAATCAAGCACTTCATCTCGGATTACAAAGGCAATCTGCATCATGGATTCTTCGATGGAAATATCTTCTCTAGGGAAGGACCAATTTAAAATCGTAACCGGTCCGGTCAACATTCCTTTCATAATTTTATCGGTCTGTGACTGTGCAAATACGGACCAGTCCACGGTTATCGGTTTGTCACGGTACACATCGCCCCAGATAATCGGCGGTTTTACACAACGTGTGCCGTATGACTGCACCCATCCAAGTTTGGTGAACAAAAATCCCCCTAAAGACTCGCCAAAGTATTCCACCATGTCATTTCTTTCATATTCACCATGGACAAGTACATCCAATCCAATCTCTTCCTGCCAGCGGATACATTCTGAAATCTTTTCACGGTTAAAAGCTACATATTCTTCTTTCGTTTTCTCGCCTCTACGGTAAGCCGAACGGTTTGCTTTTACATCTTTGGTCTGCGGGAAAGAACCAATTGTTGTCGTTGGGAAAATCGGAAGACCGAGAACCTCTTTCTGTCTCTTCTGACGTTCCTTTCTCGCAGGCGTTCTCACATAATCTTCATCCTTCACTTGTTTTAGGCGATTTTTCACTTCTTCCTTTACGCAGTCTCTTCCTGCCAAAAACAGACTTTCATTTGCCTTTAACAAAACGGAATCTAAAAAGTTCTCATTCTCTGCAAGTACCTTTAAATCACGCAGTTCCGATAATTTTTCTTTTGCAAAAGCAAAGTGCTTTTTATATTCATCGGACAATTCTTTCTCCTGTTCTATTGTGTAAGGAACATGAAGTAAAGAACATGAAGTCGACAACACCGTGTCAATCCCTTTTTCCTTCAACTCTTGCAGTGCCTGGAGTGTTTCTTTATAATGATTTTTCCAAATATTTTTACCATTAACCAATCCGGCAAACAATATTTTATCCTTTGGAAATCCATACTGTTCAATCAATTTTTTCGTCTGTTTTCCTTCTACAAAATCCAGACCAACTCCTGCAAATGGCAATTGAATCAAATCCTGATATACATCACGGACATCACCAAAATAGGTCTGTACCAATACCTGACAGGACTGTGCCGATGGCAGAATTTCAGAATAAATCTTACGAAACAGTGCTAAATCCTGTTCTGTCATATCAAAAACCAAGGACGGCTCATCGAACTGAATCCACGAAACCTCATTTTTATCGCAAAGTTTCAGCAATTCCTTATATGCAAAAATGACATCATCGACAAAATCCTCCGCCGTTTTTGTACCGGTATAACGACATAATTTCAATAACGTATATGCTCCCGGCACAACCGGTTTTACTGAAATTCCAAGTTCTTTTGCTTCCTCAAACTCACTCAAAAGTTTTATCCCGAAAAAAGAAATAACCGTATCATCCTCAACCTCCGGAACAATATAATGGTAATTTGTATTAAACCATTTTTTCATTGCCAGTGCCTTTACATCTCCCGCTTCCCCCTGATAGCCACGTGCCATAGCAAAATATGTGTCAAGCTCTGACAAATTCAACTCCTGATAACGCCTTGGGATAATTCCGCACATAACAGCGGCATCCAAGATACCATCATAATAGGAAAAATCATTGCAGGAAATAAAATCAATTCCTGCCTCTTTTTGTATTTTCCAGTGTGTTTTTCGCAAGGTTCTCCCTGTTTCTAACAATTCTTCTGTTATTTCATTTCGGAAATATTTTTCCGATGAAAATTTTAATTCGCGCAATGCCCCAATCCTTGGGAATCCAATAACGGCTGTTTTCATAATATTCTCCTTCAAATCATTTTTTCAATCCTAGAATTTAAATTCATTATAACCTCTCATGTTTTGTTTGTATAATACCGAAAACTAGTGCTTTTATATAGTTTCAAACTATAGTCATATTTTTTCCTTCCACGCCATAGGATGTAACAGATTCTTTGAAGACAGGATGAAAAACCAACATGAAACAACTTTTGGGAATTTTTATATTGGCAGTTTTATCATTATTTTTTGTGGCTCCATTTTCCTATGCCCAGTCTAAAGCTCCTGCCGGGAACGCCGAATCTTCCAGTGGTCAAGCTGTAAATCTTACTGCCAAAGCGGCTGTTTTGATTGAAGGAAATTCCGGAGAAATCATTCTGGAAAAAAATAAGGATACCGAGCTTGTACCAGCCAGCATCACAAAGATTATGACGTTGACCTTGATTATGGAAGCTTTGGAAGAAGGAAAAATTCAACTCACCGATTCTGTCAGTGTAAGCGAATATGCTGCCAGCATGGGTGGCTCACAAGTATTTTTAGAACCAAATGAAACCCAGACAGTAGACACCATGATTAAATGCATCAGCATCGCCAGCGCAAATGATGCCGCTGTTGCCATGGCAGAAAAAATTGCCGGTTCAGAGCCAAATTTTGTAAAGAAAATGAACGAAAAAGCAAAAGAACTTGGCATGAAACATACACAATTCAAAAACTGTACCGGTCTCGATGACGATATCAAATCCGGGCATTTTTCCAGTGCCTATGACGTAGGTCTTATGTCCCGCGAGTTAATTATGAAACATCCCGGCATTTCCAAATATTCAACCGTATGGATGGACACAATTATCCACAAAACCAAAAAGGGTGAATCGCAGTTTGGTTTAACAAATACGAACAAACTTGTACGTTTTTATGATGGAATAACAGGATTAAAAACCGGATCAACCAGCAAAGCAAAATACTGTCTCAGTGCAACAGCAAAGCGAAATGGATTAAATCTGATTGCTGTTATAATGGCTGCACCGGACCATAAAGTCCGTTTTTCAGAAGCCCAGGCATTATTAGATTATGGATTTGCCAACTGTTCTCTCTATCAGGACGATTATTCCGGCATGAAGTTTAACTCTCCTTCTGTCCGTGGTGGAATCCCTGAAAAATTAACGGTGTATCCAAAAAAATCATTTTCACACACTTTTACTGCTGCTTATGACAAAAATAAAATCAAAAAGAAGATAACATATCAGGAATTAAAGGCTCCAATCAAAAAAGGAACTGCCGTAGGATTTATCACTTATTCCTATCAGGGAAAAACGCTTGGCAAAGTTCCCCTCCTTGCTATGCAGAACATAAAAAAAGCCGGCTACACCGACTACTTACTGATGGCACTTGACCGGCTGCTGATGGCGGGGTGATGGAAAAAAAATCAATTTGTGAGAGACAGGATAACGCTTCGCGTTATAGTCTCCTACAAATTGATTTCTTTATTTTTCTTTATAATTTGACAAATTAATCATTTGATTTAAATTATTTGGCATCTTTATTTTATTAAGGGGAACTCCTTTGGCAACATAACGTATCTCGGAATAAACTTGCTCTGAAGCATTATTGTTCTTCGATAATACTGCTAAAATCTGTGAAGGATGATCTCCCAAATTACGAATATCTTCCAACAAACATGAACTAGGCATATAATACTTTCCTTCTTTTGAAAATCCCAAACAATAATTTGTTGTACCATCTTCTCTCAATTTAATTTCTTTATGTGATAATTCATTATTTAATGCTCTATTGTAAAAATCTGTTGAATTATGTATCACTTTTCCATTATCCGAGTTAATATAATCAACGCCACATAAATGTTGGAAATGACGAGGTAAGAAAACAGTTTCAAAATATTCAATTTGATTATTCAGACGATTTCTGTATATAAATATAAAATTTTTATTTTCAAGTAATCTATTATAATCCTTTGCTGTTGCTATAATAATTTTAACCGCTTCTTTTGCTGTATGCTTTTTCAATACTCTACATTCCTCGCTTTGTTATTTACTAATTCAAAAGGAGAGTTATAATACCGCAGCATTACCAACTCTCCTTTAACGACTAATTTTTTTGTTGTCCGCCAACCACTGGCACATTCGTCCAGTAAGTCTTTCAGGTTTTTTCGTTGCCTGCCAACCGCTGGCACATTCGTCCAACAAGTCTTTCGGATTTAAGTGTTAGCCCACTTGAGATAGCACGCTATCTCTTCTACTATTATTATACGAATCATTAACATTTATGTCAATCAAAATTTTCCTACATCTGCTCAATATATTTGTCATGACCAAGCTTATCCAGTTTCTCTGCCTTTGCCATAACGCCATCTTTCATTTCTTTCTTATAATCTTTTAACTTACCCCGCAAGTCTTTATCCGAAATCGAAAGCATTTTAGCAGCTAAAATGGCGGCATTTGCTGCACCATCAATAGCGACAGTCGCAACCGGAATACCGGATGGCATCTGTACAATCGAATACAAACTGTCGACACCGCCAAGGCTCTTTGTATGAATCGGAATACCAATAACCGGAAGGTCAAATAACGCCGCACACATACCCGGAAGATGAGCAGCACCACCGGCTCCTGCGATAATCACTTCAACACCACGTTCTTCTGCTTTTGTTGCATAGTCAACAAATACATCCGGCATACGGTGAGCCGAAATAATCGTCATCTCATATTCAATTCCAAATTTCTCAAGCATATCTGCTGCTTTTTTCATAACCGGAAGGTCTGAATCACTTCCCATTAAGATACCTACTTTTGCCATCTTGCAATTCCTCCTGCATTCATTTATTTTAATCTAAAACTTCATTCAGACGTTCTGTTCCCGGAAGAACAAACCGTCCATTCCTTATCAGTGTAACGGTTTCACCCGTTTTTGTAAAGACAATTATATCACCAAGTTCATCATACGGAATCGTAACATCTGTGTGGCAGTTAAAATATGCCTTGGAAATATCCGTATTTCTGAGAGCCGAGCACTCGTTTTCTTTTGCAATAATTTCTTTTCCGTCCGGGTTGTGCAAAACCACATCTTCACTCATAGAATAACAGGTATCACCAAGAGCAAAATGCGGTCCTGTCTTTTCTGCAATCAAAATCGGCAGTTTTGCCTCAATACCAAACTTTCTTCCCATCACATAGGCTGTCGTATTCGTACCAATGGCAAACTCGCCAATTGGCAGTGTCTCACGGTTATGAAGAATATTTTCCTTGATATATTTTCTTGCTTCCTCTTCCTTTTCATAATTGGAGCAGGAATAAGAGGTAACCATACCATCCGTAAAGGAAAATTCCAGATTTTCATAACGCAGTTCATTTAGATAAACCTGTGTCACATGAAGCACGCCATTCGTTCCCGTCAGTTTCGGAGAAGTAAACACCTCACCAACCGGAATATTAACATCTGCCAGACAATTTTCAAAATTCGTCTGTTTCGCAGGCTCCGTCAATTCGTGCAGACGAATCCAAATATCCGTGTGGTTTTTACCTCGTCCTGTCACATGAACTTTTTCGCCCAAATCCAGTGCATCAATTAAGTGCTGCTGAATTTGTTTGTATTCTTCCATGTCCAGTGTATTGACCTTTACTGTTTCCTCAAAAATATCTTCGAAATCCTCACCAATTTCCGGAATCGGATAGGCGATAATCGTGAAGCTGTAAGAGTCTTGAGGAATATACCGGTTTTGGAGCAAAGAATAATCTCTGCGGTAAGAAACCGAAAGCTCCTCCTGCTCTTTTTTATACGCCGGACTTTCCTTTTTCACTTTCGGAGAAAATAATTTCTCCCCAAACACTTCAATCACTGCCGGTCCGGCATACAAAGAAGCCTCTTCCCGATACGATTCAAATACTTTCTCAGAGATTTTTAATCTTTCCTGCACCAGTGCATGATTCAGATACAAAGCATCGTCAAAACGATGATCATACTGATACTGTTTATTCGGCGATGTGCTGACAACACCAACAGCCTGCGTATTTGTCTTTCTTGTAAATACCGGCTTTAATCCCATTTTCTCAAACTGTAAAACCGCCTGTCTTACCATTGGCTCAAAACCAATGTGATAACGAATCTGCACGGTCTTTTTCTTCGTCAAATCAATCCCCGCAATTTCAAAGCCCTTGCGATAGCCTTCCGTATAAGTAGACGCCATGGCTAAAAGTTTTTCGATTGGCATTTTTCCTAAGAACTCCGCCATCCGAATTTCATTCTCCGTAATGTATTCCCCATAGCGGTACAAATAATCGGTATTTGAAAAATCACTCTTCATCACAATATTGTAAATCAGAGTTTCCTCCGGGCAAAGCAAATCATGAATGTTTTTCTCAATGCGGTCCTCTGCATAATCATGAACATCGTAGTAAATTGTCTCTTTCAGGTAGCGCTCGGTTTCCTCCTCCAAAGATAATACAGAAACCACCTGCAAAAACAACTCCATGCATCTTGTTACTTCTTCTTCGTCCTCTTCAAACGCCGCTACAATACTGTCACGGAATCTGGCATAAAACCAGCATAAATACTGTCCGGTCTTTTCGCCGAATTTCTTAACACAATATGCCGGATTTGCGTACGAAGTTTCATAATTATCCCCCACTATTTCTTCGTAAAGATTGTCTGTCCATTCTTTTCGCTGTTTTGCGTCTTCTGTACCATCCATTACATGAAAAATCGTCACAAATAAATGTGCCGCTTCCTTGATATAATCGCCAAATGCGCCGTCAATCTCCGTCTCCAGTTCCATAATACGATTTTTTGCAAGTTCGTATCGCTCCATCTTTTTATTCTCCTTTATTCCAATAATTCAAAATTCAAATTCAGCAAATGCTCATTAATTTCCATAACACTCATTTTTCTGCTGATTCCGTATAAAATAATGCTGTCCCGCTGATTACGCGGATACAGGACCGGCAGTTTCCATGACCGAAGCAGCCTCTGCGTCTGCTCCACGGTAAGTTCAAATGCAATGCAGAGTGCTATCACTTTGCCCTGCGACGGATTTTTCCGCTCACCATTTAAAATATGATACACATAAGAGCGTTCCAAACCACTCCGCCTGATAATATCCGTAGGCTGTAAATTTTTCATATTCAAAAGACGATTCAAATAGTCTCTACTATCAAACTCGTCAAACTCATCCTTGTTTTCATTGGCAAACGACTCAAAATCCTGTTTCGTCGTCGCAATTTCATGTAACAGTTCTCCTGTCGATTTCTTCGATTTCACCTTGGTATTCTCCCCAATTCTTCCACAATTTAACAAACAAATTATAGTACACAAATGAGAAATAGTCTATAGTTAGAATTTTTTTTTGCCGAAATTTGTTTTTTGTGGTAAAATATATATAAATTTTTAAAGTAATGAAATGAAGGGAATGGTTTTTATGGAACTTAAAGAATTTATGGACATATCCAAACTGCAAAAAATTCAGGACAATTTTTCCGACGCTACCGGCCTTGCTGCAATTGCTGTCGGAAATGACGGACAATATTTAACAGAGGGCAGCAATTTTACTGAGTTCTGCATGAAGTACACACGTGGTTCAAAAGAAGGAAACCGCCGCTGTATCAAGTGTGACAACGAAGGCAGTGGAACTTACTTCTGCCATGCGGGACTTATGGACTTCTCAGTCGATATTAAAGTAGGCGATGAAAAAGTGGGCGCAATTATCGGAGGACAGATTCTTCCGGAAGCCCCGGATGAAGAAGCTTTCCGCAAAACAGCAAGAGAACTTGGCATTGATGAGGACGAGTATATCGCCGCACTTAATAAAGTGACAATCAGTTCTGAGGAAAAAATCCGAGCTGCCGCCAATCTTTTAGAATTAATTGTAAACCAGTTAGTCAATCTGGAATACTTCAAATACACAAATGCTTCCATGCTTCATGCATTGCAGGAAAAAACGCAGGAGTCAGCCTCCTTTGTCGATGTCATTAACAAAGACACCAGCCAGTTGAAAACAATTTCCAGCAAACAGCGTATGCTTTCTCTGAATGCAAGTATTGAAGCTGCCAGAAATGGTGAAGCCGGTGCCGGATTTGCCGTTGTTGCAAACAGCATGCAGGATTTAGCCGAACAGTCCGCTGCTATTTACAATAACATTGAAGAATCCGTTCAGGGAATCACAGACACATTCTCTGAGTTAATTAATATTTTTAACGACTAATCGTGAAAAAGTACATAATCCGGCAAGCAGTAATACCGGAAAAACAATTGCAGTTAATATTCCCAGGCGCAGATTACCAGAAAACGCACTGGAAACAAATCCAACGAGGGTCGGTCCTCCGGAGCATCCTAAGTCTCCGGCAAGTGCAAGCATTGCAAACAGGATCGTCCCTCCTCTTTTTATGGCTGCCGATGCCTTACTGAAAGTCCCCGGCCACATAATTCCCACAGAAAATCCACAGATAGCACAACCAATCAGTCCAACTATCGGAACCGGCACAAGGGAAATGCACAAATACGAAGCAACGCACAGTACACAGCTTCCTTTCATAAATCGGTCTAAATTAAGTTTTTCACCGTATTTTCCATAAATCAAACGTGACAATCCCATCAAAACAGAAAACATCATCGGTCCGACCAAATCCCCCACTGTCTTCTGGATATGAAGTCCTTTTTCAGCAAACGTGGATGCCCACTGGCTCACTGCCTGTTCTGATGCACCGGCGCAGAGCATCATCGCCATCAAAAGCCAAAACACCTTTACTCGAAACAGTTCAGAAATTGACATCCCACTCTCCCCTTCTTCATGAAGGCTGTAAATAGGAACTTTCGTAAACAAAATTAAATTAGCTGTCGGCAAAAGCACCCAGATTAGGGCAAGAATCTTCCAATGCGATGTTCCAAACAAAGCAAAAAAAAGTGTGGACAACAAAACAACACCGGTACATCCCCAACAGTAAAATGAATGTAACAAACTCATGGCTGATTCTTTATTATCCGTCGGACACGCCTCAAGAACCGGACTAATCAAAACTTCAATCAAACCGCCACCGATGGCATAAACCATAACGGCAAGCAAAATGCCGTAAAATGGATATGAAAACAATTCCGGCAAAATCGTAAGCAGAAAAATACCGGTTCCCGCACAAGCGTGCGCAATAATAGCCGATGCCCGATATCCGATTTTGTCAACAAAACCGGCTGACAATAGATCAACCACTAATTGAATCACGAAATTCACCGTGATTAACAGCGTAATTTGTGTCAGTGGAATATGATACTCCGTCTGAAAGGTCACAAATAAAAGCGGGACAAAGCTATTCACCACCGCTTGCACGATATAACCAATAAAGCAGGCATACATTGTCATTTTATAATTATTTTTCATTTCACACACCTCATTTATCATCTGAACTAATTAAACCATTTACACTCGATTTTTGCAATCATTAATTGACGTGTTCCTGCAAATTATGAGATAATACAAGAGTTGAATAAAATAATACAAATACGACAATAGGGAGTTTTTTATGGAAACAAAAGAGACAATTCTTGCAAAATTGAATACCTCGCCGGACCGACTTACCGAACTTGTAGAGCAGGACGGTTTCTACTTTGTACGAAAAGAAATTACGCGGGAGCAGTATCCGGTCATAAAACAGTTCTATGAGTACCAGCAGCAATCCCCCTCTCCTGCCATTGTTACAATTTACTCCGTCTACGAAAAAGAAGGACACTTTTATATCAATGAAGAATGGATTCGTGGGGAAAGCGTGGAGGAACACCTTTATCTGCAAGGTCCATTTTCAAAAGATGAAGTAATCCGTTATGCAATGGATTTATGCCAGGGTTTGCAATGGTTTCACAAGCACAATATGATTCACCGTGATGTCACCCCAGCCAATGTTATTATTTCCGAGGAGAAAAAAGCGTATCTGGTTGACCCCGGAATTTTACGCGAGGTAAAGAAAAATCAGACAAATGACACCCAGATTCTTGGAACACCCGGCTACGCTGCACCGGAGCAGTTCGGGTTTACGCAATCCGACGCTCGGACCGACATCTACGCACTCGGTGTACTCATCAATCAGATGACAACCGGAAAAATGCCAAAAGAGGAGCTTCCAAAAGACAGACGTCTGCGAAAAATTGTAACCAAGTGCACACAGATTTCTGCCAAAAAACGATATGTAAACTGTCATCAGATTTACAAACAACTCGATGCCGTTTTACCGGAATACACCCCTGCTGACATCCGTTTTCTCAGAAAAATTCCGGGATTTCGCAGCGCTACTTTGTGGAAAATGATTCTGGCAGTGTGCCTCTATCTTTTTGCCCTGCTCGCCTTTTTATCACTTGCCTAATAAAAGTCGACTGTCAGGACACCACAGACGAAAGAAAATTTCATATCCTTATTCTTGTAAAATACATGGTTCTTTGCAAGGAAATTTATGTTGTATTTTTCAAGGAAATATTCTCATGTAAATACTCATGCAAATGTGCTACTCTATGTTACATGGGATAATAAGGAGGAAAAAAATGGAATATGCAACAGAAGCACTTTCCGATGAGGCGAGCGAAATTACACCAAATGACCTTGCCGGCGATTATGCGTGTATCGCCGAAATCATTGGAATTGAAAATACGATTTTATTACATAAGCACTATCGCGGTCAGCAAATCACACTTCCTCAACGTCTATATTCTGTTCAATATGTCGTAAAAGAAGTGGAACGGCAGCTCGGCACTCATTCACTCTCTGATTTGGCGAAGAAATACGGATATACTGAACGCCGGTTGAGACAATTAATTAAGGAGGATTCAAAATTATGATGTGGATTTATTGTTTTTTAGCTTTTATTGTTTTTCTTATCTTACTGATCATTTACTTGTTCCGTCACAAACGAAAAAAAAACATTTCAAAACCACTTCGTATAATTGTGTGGGGTACGGGCATTTTGACACTAGCTCTTTTGGCAATTTCCTGTTTCTTGCCACAAGATACGCAATCGAATGAAATCAATCAGAAAGAACAAACGGAATTTTTCCGTATTTCCAACGCCATAAACAATGGCAAATTTGACCATATTCTTTCTGACATTGATACGCTGTTTCCACCTACCAAAAATTTGGATTCTACCAGACAAGACAATCGCTTTATTCTTCTTCGTTTGTATTACGAAAAAACCGATGATACAAAGAAAGAAAAACAGTTGCTTGAGAAAACCCAAAAAGACACATCCATGATGAGTGATGAAGTGATTAAAAAAATCGTAGAAAACCGATTGAACGAACTTCAATAATAAAAGAGGAAGCGCCTTGCGGGGTTGCTTCCTCTCTTTCTATTACTGCACTGCCTCACCTTTAATGATGCTTTTTACAGGTTCATCTTCTTTATCAATTTCAGGATTGTTTTTAGCTTCATTGATTAATTCTTTTGCCTTCCTTGTATCACCAATCTTTTTATAATAATTCCATAGAAGTACAAAACGGTTACTTGCGTCCATTCCTTTCACTTCATCCTTCGGATAAAGTTTATCAATATCCTCAAGCACATGGTCAACTTTATTGTTTTGTATGTTTTCTGCAATTCTGGCTTGTTCTTTTGCTTGATTTAAGTCAATTTTTTCTGATTCAACACCAAAGAAATGACCAAGTACAAAAAATACAATTGTTGCTAAAACTAACATACTAGAAATCACCAATAATACCGTTGGTTTTCTCTTTTTTACTTTATACCGAATCAAAGTAATAACGATAAAAATAATTGCTAAAACTAGCATTAATATCGCAAACGATGAATAGTCAAAAACGTATTGAATTGTTGATTGTTCATTCATATTATTTTACTTCCTTTTTCTTCTTTAATTAGGATGTGAAAATTGTATCCAAAATAGATGGCCAATCGTTTAAATCCTGCTCATTTCCATCAAATTCATAATACTTAACTTCAAACGTTCCCTCTTGCATATCTAGTTTGAACATAATCTCGCAATTTACATCTTCACCATCATAAGTGCACTGACCTGTGAAATCAATAATTTGTTCTCCGTCCATTTCTACATATGCCCAGTGAGGATTAGTAAAGAAATCATCAAATGCTTCCCCATAAGTAATATTCGGATAATCCGTCGGAGTTGCCGTTTTAATTAATTGAACATAGTAATCCTCGTCTTTTTTTTGCATGCTATCTTCTGACGATGTCGTCGCGTCCTCGCTTGTTGGTTCTTCTGTCACTTCTGGCGTTGCTGTTGCTTCATCCGATGAATGACTATTATACTTCTCCTTATACGCCTGATTATATAAAATATCCTCTTTCTGTGTCTCATCTAATGTAATCCCATTTTGAGAAGCATATTTCTGGAACATAGTAAATAAAATTTCTTTCATTGTTGATTCTTGTTCTTCTTGTGATTTTCCAAATCCAAGAAAGCTGACCTCCATCGGTGAGTTTACATCAATGTCAGAGATTGGAGCATACGAATCCGGATAATTAAACTGAATGGTAATGTCGTTTTCTACATCTCTATAGGTATATTTCGCATTAACTTCAACAATTAAATGTTGACCATCCTTATTTGAAAATGAATTAAAATACCCCCAATTGACATCTGTACATGCAGCCTCTATTGCCTGACCATACGTAATATTGGGAATACTAGCCGGTGCTGATATCATCGTATCAGATGATAAGTCATTTGCCGTTTTTTCATAAACAATAGGAATTGCACATGCAATTATTGTAACTATAATAGATTCCACAATTGTAGTAATAATACGGAACGTAGAATAATTCAATTTTATTCTATGTCTTACAAAAAGAACACCAAATATAGCAAATCCTACTGGCAAAAACCTAAGCAACCATTTTATCCAAGTCATATTTTTCCTCCTAAAACTATGTGCACGACTAACAGAAATATAGCCCAGCATACATATTCATTTTACTCACTCTTCCATTCAACTTCGTATTCATCCATTAATCTATCACGTTCTTTTTCGTATTTATCATAAACAGAATCTGCATCTTCAATAAGTTCATTTGCTTTTGATATTCTATCTTCATCCTGAGTATCAACAGCATCTACCATTTTATTATATGCTTCTAATTTTTTTGTCAAATATTGAATAAGTAATGACTTCATCTCATTAAATTCAGTATATTCACCAAAATCCACATTGCTTGCCTGTTTAACCATCTTTTCGTAATTCGGAATAACTGTATCCTGCAAAACCTGCTTAAATTCAGCATCCCCACTATTTTCATCTTCTTTCACCTTGGTATACGCATCATTTGCTTCTGTCTCTAGTTCCTTTACTTCTGACAAATCCACGTTAATAAACTGAAGTAACCGGTCCTGTTTATCCGAATCCACACAACCGGTAACACCAACCATCACAACAAGTGTCATACACATCACTAATATTTTCTTTAAAGTTTTCATATAAAGTCATCTCCATTTTCTTTGTTAAAATTATTATTTTGTTTTCTAGTAAGAACCAAATTTGTCATTTGCCGACATTATAACAATCTTATGACCTCGAATTGATTTTTCATCACTAAATCTACTAATCAACGCAAGGATTAATCCCATGATATCGGCACCATACATGCCCGAACCCATCATAAACATTTCTTCACCATTTGGCGGAAAACTGTTTACAAACCACGAATTTGGCGGCGACATAAAGGATAATTTATAAACATCTTCATATGCCACACTATGAATACGCTTATTATAATAAAAAATAATTCGTTCTGAAGTTAATGCAACAAACTTTTTAGGCGGATTTGCACAACGCAATGCAGGATTAATCGCCAAAATTATTTTTTCATCTGCTCCTATTGCATTTAACAAAACCTGACACACACCGGAATAAAACGTATTATTCTTTTCCGGATAGGTAAAATCACTATTACTGCTGCATTTTTCATACAAACTGTTTATTAACTCGTCTGTTGTCTTTCCACTGCATAGTTCATCCACCATGATGTTCCAGCTTTCTTTACAGGTTTTACTCATATCCATGTCACGTTGAATAAACAAACGCTCCACAATGTTTTCGCTTTCTCTCTCATCCGCAACTAAAAACTCTCCAGAATTTGCCCGTTCAACGGTTTGACGGAGTGCATCCGTAAAATCCTGAAAAGTCTTTGGTGCCATCAATGTAACAAAAGAATATTCAGCTCCTGATTTTGTTGTGATAACCAGTTTACTGCCAAAAACACTCCAAAAAAGAATTAAGTCAATAACTAAAGTAACACCCATAGAAACAACTGATGCAATTGCAAGCAAGCTGAGTAAAATAATATTCCAAACACTCATATGACGTTTTACATTAACAGACGCGATATCTTTATAACGAATCTCCCTTACCTTTTCGTAGTTTTGCGGAGCCGTTCGTATAATCAGCCTATCCTCTGCAAAATCTAACATACTTGCAATTCTAGTATTAAGAAAACCAAACTTTTCTCCTGTTGCTGAACGAAATAAAATTTGTTGACCTAATAAATTATTGTCAACATAAATTTCCTGTTCATTCATAATTTACACCTCCTCTTTTTATATTTGTAAATAAAATTACTAAATACACTTTAATTGATAGGAACAGAAATATCATTGGAAAAATACAAGATTATTTTCCTTTTTAACTCCACACCCACACAAAAAAAGCACCCTTCCGGGTGCTCTCCATCTACATTCAAATCCATTGATTCAATTCATATGAGCAGCACGATAAGCCGAGTTCTGTCGTTGAGTGACCATCTATCTGGACCTGCTGTTGCCAACAGGCTCTAGCGACCTACCCGAAAGCACGACGGGCCGCCGTATTGCTTCCTGTTCGGTCTTGCTTCGGATGGGGTTTACATATGCCCTCCCTGTTACCAGAGAGGCGGTGAGCTCTTACCTCGCCATTCCAACCTTACCACGGGCAAAGCCGTGGCGGTATATTTCTGTTGCACTAGCCTGGGAGTCGCCTCCACCGGACGTTATCCGGCATCCTGCCCTGTGAAGCTCGGACTTTCCTCACCCATTCCCTTTCGTCTGAATGGGCGCGGTCACTTGTGCTGCTCATAATGAAATTACCCTAATAATATACCACCACCGATAAATTCGCGCAAGATGGAATTCAGTGGAACATCATGTGGGTCAATTGGCAAGAAATAATCCAAAAACTTAAGCAGACGCTGTGCCTCCGCATATTCCGGACAATCCTTAGTCACCTGGAACAGTAACGGGTCTGCATAAAGTTTCATAGCAGCCAGCTCATAAATCAGTGCCGAGTTAAACATCGCGTCTGCCTCTTCCTGATAAGGGAAAATATTCCGGCTCTCGCCACGGCGGACGGAATCCCACATAGAAATCGTTTTCTGGGCTGTATTGCCACGGGTTCTTGCGTCTCTGATAATTCGGCGTAAAAGCCGTCCTTCCGTCGTTGGAATACGATTGTGGTGATCGATATTTAATGTCGTCAGTGCACTGATATAAATCTTGTATTTATCCTTCTTCGGAATCGAATAGGTCAGTTTGTCATTTAAGCCATGGATTCCCTCTATAACAAGGATATCCTCACTGCCAAGCTGCATAACCGGTTTATCGTATTCTCTCATACCGCTGATAAAATTATATGTTGGCAGCTGAACCGGTTTGCCGGCTAAAAGATTTGTCAAATCTTCATTAAACTGCTTCGTATCAATGGCACCAAGGCACTCATAGTCGTATTTTCCGTTGGCATCTCTTGGTGTATCTTCACGATTTACAAAATAATCGTCTAAACCAATCGGATGAGGTTTCAGACCAAGGGTGCGAAGCTGAGTCGACAAACGATAAGAAAATGTTGTTTTACCGGATGACGAAGGTCCTGCGATTGTCACGATACGGCAGCCGCGCTCCGCAATCTGCACCGCAATATCTCCAATCCGTTTTTCGTGCAGTGCCTCCTGTGTCAGCATCAACTCCTGAAAACCACCATTCACAATGATTTCATTTAACTCGCCAACTGTAGAAACCTGCATTTTTTCACTCCACTCATTTGCCATCTGCATCGTGTGGTACTGTTTTATGCTTGGTTTAAATTCAGGCATTGTAACAGGTGCCTCTTTTTTCGGAACCACAAAGACAAAACCATCTTCAAAAAGTTCCAGACGAAAATGAGTCAAAATACCGGTACTGTATGGCATGGCACCATAATAATAATCTGTAAAATCGCCCAAATGATATACCGTCATGCGTGAATTTCTGCGGTATTTTAACAGATTGCTCTTATCTGACATATGCTTTTTTTCAAACATCCGTCTGGCATCTCTGGTTCGCATCACAACTTTTTCAAAACGGATATCTTTTTTTACATCTTCACGCATCCGCTTTTCCAAACGGTTAAGCAGTTCCTTTGTCGGTTTTTCTTTTGAGTTTAAATGGCAGTAATAACCACTGTCTAAACAAAAATCAATCGTTATCCGGTCCTCTTCCTTAAATGCCTTTTCTTCCTGAATTGCCTTCAGCAAAAGCATTGACATACCACGTATGTAAGCACGCTTGCCATCACTGTCTTTTGTTGTACAAAAGGAAACCGTCGTTCCATCAATTACTTCGTGGTATAATTCCTGAATCACACCATCCACTTTTGCGACAATAATCGGAAACTCATATTCTTTTTCCACCTGCTTGCTTATATCAAACAGAGTAGTTCCTTCTTCACATGTTATTTTTTTATCTCTCCATGTAATTTCCATGACAATTCCTCCCTTCCGTTAGGAAAACAAATTAAAATTTAAATTTGTTTAAAATCCAGTTAAGCCCCGTAATCTCTTCTGTCAATTCTTCCACACGGGCACCGGCACCGGATGTCTTTTGCATTTTTAATGTTTCCTGCAATTTCATTTTTTTATCTCGTTCATCCAGTAAAAACTTACGATAAGCGGTATCGCTCACTTCCGGCAAAAGTCGTCCGTATTCATACTCAGCCGGCTCATAAGGAGTTTTTTCCTCTCCTCTTACTGCACGCATCGCAAGATACGGTTTACCGGCATCCATACAAAACTTTTCCTTTTCAATGAAAAAACCTATCTTATGAATCATCTTTCTGACTTCGCATAAATCGGACTGCGCCTGAATTACAAGTGTGGAAACCTCCTGCATAACTTCCGGCGACTGCTCAAGAATCCGGCAGACTAACATACCGCCCATACCGGCAATCAAAACGGTATCGACCTCTCCTTGATTTAACGCCTGCATGCCATCACTCAAACGGCAGTCAATGCAATCACTAAGACCTGCCTTTTCAATATTTTTCCTTGCATGAGAAAGTGGTCCCTCATTGATATCCATGGCAATAACTTTTTTACATGCTTTTTTTGAAGCAAGATAAAGAGAAACATAACCATGGTCACAGCCGACATCCGCCACTTTTGCTCCATCTGGTACAAGCGAAGCATTCATTGCCATGCGGGCAGACAATTCTATTGTATGCTGCATTAGTCCAAATAATCCTTTAATTTACGGCTGCGGCTCGGATGACGGAGTTTACGGAGTGCCTTCGCCTCAATTTGGCGGATACGCTCTCTTGTTACGTCAAATTCTTTGCCGACTTCTTCAAGTGTACGGGCACGTCCATCCTCTAAGCCAAAACGTAGACACAGAACTTTCTGCTCTCTCTCAGTTAACGTTCCAAGAACCTCCACAAGCTGCTCTTTCAAAAGCGTAAAGGCTGCTGCTTCTGCCGGCACCGGTACATTATCATCCTGAATAAAGTCACCCAGATGACTGTCTTCCTCTTCACCGATTGGTGTCTCAAGAGAAACCGGCTCCTGTGAAATCTTCTGAATCTCACGCACGCGCTCAACCGGAAGTCCCATCTTTTCCGCAATTTCTTCCGGATACGGCTCACGTCCCAATTCCTGCAAAAGCTGGCGCTGAACACGGATTAATTTATTAATTGTCTCCACCATATGAACCGGAATACGAATCGTTCTTGCCTGGTCGGCAATCGCTCTTGTAATCGCCTGACGAATCCACCAGGTAGCATAGGTACTGAATTTGTAACCTTTGCGGTAATCAAACTTTTCAACTGCTTTAATCAGTCCTAAGTTTCCCTCCTGAATCAAATCCAAAAACAGCATACCACGTCCGACATAACGTTTGGCGATGCTGACAACCAGACGCAGGTTTGCCTCTGCCAGACGTTTTTTTGCCTCCATATCACCGGCTTCCATTTTCATTGCCAAATCTTTTTCCTCCTCGGCGGTCAAAAGCGGCACTTTACCGATTTCTTTCAGATACATACGAACCGGGTCCTCAATGCTGACACCATCCGGAACTGCCATTTCGATATTTTCCAGTTCTTCCTCGGTTGGCTCATCTTCAACATCCAAAATAATGTCATCCTCAGTGTCACTTTCCGGCACCATTGCAACAATTCCTTTATTTTCCAAATACTCGAAAACTTTTTCGGTCTTGTCATCATCAAGTTCCATTCCCTGGTCTGCGAACACCTTCTCAATTTCACTGAGTTCCAGTACATTTTCCTTTTTCTTGCCCAATTCAACAAGCTCACTCATAATTGTCAGCATTTTCTGCTGTTCGTCTACATTTGTATTTTCCTTATCCATCTTTTCCTCCATTTCTGTTGTCAAACAACGGCTCTTTTAAAATGAAATCTGTAATGTCTGCAACTTTCTTTTCTCTTCCATAAGAGTCTGTAGTTCTTTCATGTCCGTCACATGCCTGCTCCGGTATTCCAGACTGTACTTTTTGATACTTCTTACAACTTCATTCAGTGCTTTCTGCTGTTCGGTATCTTTACTGATTTCTTTTAATTCTTTATTAAAAATTCCGGCTACCAGAGACTGCTCCTCTTTGCTTTGGAATTTACTGATAATCATGGCCGGCTCTACTTTGCCGGTAGTTTCATACTGCTCATAAATCATCTGCGCCACTTCGTGATACGGCTCATCCACAAAATCTTCGGCGGATAAAATTCCTTTTGTCTTTTCAAACAAAACCGGGTCATTACTAAGCCATGTAAGAAATACACCTTGGCTTTTTGCAATGCCGTCTTCCTTTTGTCCTGCCGTTTTCACCATGCGCTCCTGCCGCCTCTTCTCATAATCAATGCCAACCATTCTGGCACTGTGATAGGCAACCAGTTTTTTGAAATCCTCGGTTCTTACGCTATATTCTCTGCAAAATGCCTCCATGTAATTCGTCCGCTCGATTTCATTATCAAAGGTTAAACATTTTTTTGCCACTTCATTCATAAATGACGTTTTGGATTCCGGATCATTCATGTCATATTCTTTCATCAGGTTGTCCACCTCATAAAAGAAACTCGATTTTGCCTGTTCAATCCTCTCCTTAAACGCCTCCGGCGAAAGACCTTTCATAAATTCATCCGGATCTTTATACGGACGCATATTGATTACCTTGACACGGATGCCCGCTTCTTTCAGCATTGGAATCGCACGCATCGCCGCTTTCACACCGGCGCCGTCACTGTCATAGCACAGATATACCAAATCCGTATACCGCTTTAACAAACTACAGTGCTGACTCGTAAATGCCGTACCAAGGCTTGCCACCGCATTTGTGAATCCTGCCTGATGAAGTGCAATCACATCCATATAGCCCTCACAAATAATCATGCCTTCACCCTGCTTGCCGTGCACAAAATTTAACCCATACAGATTTCGGCTTTTATCAAAAACCATTGTTTCCGGCGAATTTAGGTACTTTGGTTTGGCATCCCCCATCACTCGGCCGCCAAAAGCAATTACGCGGTTATTCCTATCTAAAATAGGAAACATCACACGGTTCCAGAACTTATCATACACGCCACGCTTTTCATCATAAGTGAAAAGTCCGGTTTCTTTGAGAACCGAATCCGGATAGCCTTTGGATTTTACATACTGGTAAAGAGGACTTCCGCCTTTTCCTGCAAATCCAAGTCCAAACCGCACAATAGTCTCCGGCTTTAACTCACGTTTTGTCAGATATTCATAACCAATCTTTCCCTGCTCACTTTTCAAACAGGCAAAATAATAATTGGCTGCTAACTTGTTGACTTCCAGTATCGAATCCCGCAAATCCCGGCGTTTTCTGTCGTTTTCCGAATTACCTTTTTCCGGAAGTTCCATCCCTGCCTGCTCGGCAAGCCGTTCTAAAGCTTCCACAAACGTAAGGTTTTCATATTCCATTAAAAAAGTAAATACATTGCCACCGGCGCCACATCCAAAACAGTAATACATCTGCTTTGACGGGCTCACGGAAAAGGATGCTGTCTTTTCATTATGAAACGGACAAAGACCAACATAATTGCTGCCGGTCCGTTTCAGATTTACATAGGAAGAAATAATATCGACAACATCACTTCTTTGTCTCACTTCTTCCACAAAATCTTCTTCGTAATACATGCCCATCACTCCGTTACTTTTCTTCCCTACAACACAGACCATGTGCGAGGAATTGTCAAACTCTGGTATGTCGCTACCGCATACCGGTCGGTCATTCCTGCGATAAAATCACAGACCACACGCTCAACGGATGCCTCTCCGGATTTTAACATCTTGCCATATTCTTCCGGGAGTTTTTCCACATGGTCAATATAGTATTTATATAACTGGCCAATCATATACTCGGCTTTTCCCTCTTCCGCTTTTGCAACGGAATTGACATACACATTTTCAAACATAAAAGCACGGAGACCGGTCAGCGCTTCCCGCATTGTGTCCGATTGAATAATATCATTTTTATCCATGCTGTTACGAATCAAATCGTGTATCAGCGTATTGAGACGCTCTCTAAGAGTATTTCCCAAAATCTCGGTATATTCACGGGGAATATCCTCTTCTTTAATGACCTTTCCCCGGATTGCATCGTCAATATCTGAGTTGACATACGCAATCTTATCACAGAGTCTCACAATTTTTCCTTCCAGTGTCGATGGATTTCCGGAAGTCGAATGATTCCGGATGCCATCCCTTACTTCAACCGTAAGATTTAATCCCTCGCCATCCTTTTCAAGGCACTCCACCACACGGACACTCTGCTCCTGATGACGAAATCCCTCGGAATATATTTCATTCAGAATCCGCTCACCGGCATGTCCAAACGGTGTGTGTCCCAAATCATGTCCAAGTGCGATTGCCTCCGTCAAATCTTCATTCAGACGAAGTGCTTTTGCAACCGTTCTCGCATTCTGCGACACTTCTAAAGTATGCGTCATTCGTGTGCGGTAATGGTCTCCTTCCGGTGCAAGAAACACCTGCGTTTTCCCCTTTAACCGCCGAAACGATTTGGAATGAAGAATCCGGTCACGGTCTCTTTGATAAACCGGACGCAGGTCACATTGCTCTTCGTATGTATCGCGCCCCTTAGACTCATCACTAAATGCCGCATAAGGACTTAGTATGTCATGTTCTCTTTTTTCTAAATTTTCACGTATTGTCATATCCACTCTTTCCTGCCTTTCGGGATTAAGCAAAAAACAACTACATTAAAAGAATTACAACATAAGGATATTATTTCCTTTTTTTCGTAAAAAGTTTTTGCAGATTTCTAAAAAATAGTGTATGCTAAAAGATAGATTTCGATTACATAAGGAGGTGCATCATGGCAAGAGGAGCAGGGAAAAACGGTTGGGCACTCTTTTTACTGATTTTAGCAGGTGTTGTTCTTGGCAGCTTTATCAGCCAGCTGACAAGCGGAGTTGCCGGCCTGTCGTGGCTGAATTTTGGAAAAAGTTTCGGATTAACAAAACCACTTACCTTAAACTTAGGCGTATTGGTTCTGACTTTCGGACTGACAATCAAATTCACCATTGGCAGTATCATCGGAATTATTGTTGCCGCTATTATTTACCACTTTATCTAGGATTTTATCATTCCCGCTTTTTCAGATTGGTAAAAGGTACCGTCTTTACGTATCAAAATAATCTGAATCTGCGGGTGTTTTTTTTGAAAAGCAATTGCCTTTTCTTCTCCCATAACTGAAAGTGCGGTCGCATACGCATCCGCCATCGCCCCATTTTCCGCAATTACCGTAACCGATGCCAGATTATTATCTGCCGGCATACCGGTTCTTTTATCCATGATATGATGATACAGTTTTCCGTCTTTTTTGAAATTTCTCTGATAAATCCCACTGGTAATAACCGCCTTATCCTTTACCTTTACCGTGCCATAAATACTGCTTCCATCGGATGGGTCCGTAATTCCTACCGTGTATTCCGTGTCATCCGGTTTCATGCCGATTGTCTGCACATTTCCACCTAAGGAAAGAATACAGGAAATAACTTTTTTCTCTTTGCAAAGATCAATAATTTTCTGGGACAGATAGCCTTTTGCCGCCGCTCCCAAATCAATTGCCATGCCGGATGGAATCCTCACCTGACAATCCGAAAGAAGTTCTATCTTTTTATAATCAATCTTTTTTATAACAGCATCTTTTTCGGCTTTGTCCGGCACACGATATTTCTCTGTCGTAAATCCCCATAACTTCACAAGCGGGTAAATTGAAATATCAAACAACCCATCCGTATCATTTCCATATTGAATACAAGCAGAAAGTAAGTCATATGTTTCCTTCGAAACTGTGACTTTTTTCCCACCTGCAGCATTAATCTTTGAAATCTCACTGTCTGCTTTGGTAACGGATAAAGTTTTCTCTAACTGCTGAATTTCGGAAACAGCCGCTGTCATCGCCTGTTCTCCGTTTTCTCCGTAAAAAGTCAGATTCATAATCGTGTCCATGGCAAAAATTTCACGCTCTGTCTTCTTTTCCTCAGAAGCTGCACATCCGGGAAGAAGAATGATGACACACAAGAAAAGAGAAATCCATTGTTTCACTCGCATCGCATGTCCTCCTTTGCCTTTTTTGAAAAACGACAGCCACAAAAATCCTGCCGGTACAAATCGTATTCTCTTGACAGTTCAATACTTCTTTTATACCCATTTTTCTTCTTAAAATCCGATGGCAGATAGGGAACGCCGTAATTTTCAGAAAGTTCTTCTCCAATTTGCATTAATAAATCCGCATTTTTATGAGGGCTGATGGAAAGTGTCGTACAAAAATAGTCATACGTACCCTCTTTTGCGTATTTTGCGGTTTCCTCCAACCGGAGTCTGAAACACTTTGCGCATCTTGGCCCCCGCTCCGGATCATTTTCATGCCCTTTTGCCATTTTTTCAAAAAGCTCCGGTTCATAATCGGCATCGTGCATATGAATTTCTTTTCCAAAAGGAGCTGTCTGCAAAAAACGCTTTAACTCCTCTTTTCTTTTTTGATACTCACACGCTTCCGAAATATTCGGATTATAAAAAAATACCGTAATATCAAAAAAATCATGCAGATATTCTAATACATAACTGCTGCATGGTGCACAGCAGCAATGAAGAAATAATCGTTTTTTTTCTGAAAACGATGCCAATAATTCATCCAGTTCTTTCTGATAATTTCTGCGGTTCAAGGTCTCATTCTCCTTCCATTAAAGTTATGACGCCTGCTAAATTTCCCCGTCTGCCACCGGTCGCACGGTGGGAAAACAGCCAGTCGAAATGACAGCAGGTGCATACGCCGCTCACCTCAATCTGTTCTTTCGGGATACCGGCTTCTTCTAATATAATTTCATTTACCCGCCATAAATCGAGCTGATATTTATGTGCCGGTTTCTCTTCTAAAATCTCCTGCCACTGCTCCTCTTTAAATTCTTTCTGAAAAGCAGCCGCAACATCTTCGCTCACTTCGTAGCAATCTTTGCAAATCGATGGTCCGATTACCGCAAGGATATCTTTGGGATTGGAGCCAAATTCCTCTTCCATGCGGCGCACCGTTTTTTCCCCGATTCGCTTTACACTTCCCCGCCAGCCGGAATGACTTGCCCCAATTGCCTTTTTTACCGGGTCATAGAAAAACAACGGCACACAGTCCGCAAAAAAAGTCATCAAAACTACTTTTTTATCATTCGTAATCAATCCGTCGACGCCAATGATATCCGATTCTCTCACAACACCTTTGCCACAGTCTTTTTCATCAACGCGTAAAATTTTTGTCTCGTGTACCTGATTACTAAGCACCACATTTTTCACCGGATAACCGACGGCTTTTGCAAATCTTCTATGGTTTTCAAGCACGGCCTTCTCATCATCGCCTCTTGTAAAACTTAAATTCATAGTCGCACAGTCTCCCACACTGACACCGCCTAATTTCGTAGAAAAACCGTGTTTGATTCCCGCCTTTTCAAAAAGAGGGAACGTTAAATATACCACACCATCTTTTTCATTTTTTATCATTTTCTCGCACATATTTTCCTCCTGTCTGGTATACTTATAAGTGAAATTTGTAATGCTAATTTCATACATGGAAAGGAGATTTTGATTATGCCTTGTATTTATGCCCATAATTCCTTTGGCAAAGAAGTACAAAAAATACTTCCCAAACCACTTAAAAATACCATTCGCCGACACCCTGCCGCATTCCGTATCGGATTGCAGGGACCGGATTTTTTATTTTTTTATCATCCCTTATTAAAATGTAAAACCAACCAATTAGGCTATCACCAGCACAGTCATGCGTTCGATGCCTTTCTTGCTTACGAACAGCCCATCATCCGAAAACTTGGTACAGACTCTGCCGCCTATGCCTATTTGCTCGGCTATATCTGTCATTTTGTGCTAGACAGTGAATGTCATACCTATATCATTCCAAAATCTACGGAAGCCGGAAAAAATCATCTGGTAATGGAAAATGAGTTTGACCGGTTTCTGCTGAAAAAAGATGGTTACAATGCCATCTCTTATCCTATCTGGCACATGATACCAAACGATAAAGCCACTATCCATGCCATTTACGAAGTATACCGCCCATTTGCTCTATCAAAACATAAAATCAAACGAGCTCTTTCGGGCATGCGTTTTTATAAGAAGCTTCTAACCTGTGGCTGCTCTTTGAAACGGTTTGTGATTCGTCTGCTTATGAAAATCACATTCCACTACAAACAGCTTGAGGGACACATGATGACACTCTGTGCCAAATCCTACGCAAAACACACCAACGCCGTCCTCTTAAAACACTATAAAAAATCGATTTCTTTGGCAAATGAATTGATTTTGGATTTTCACAAAAGTGTGACGCAGGGAAAACCACTTCACAAGCGCTTTCACACGACACTCAAAAGTAACGAGCCGCTTGACTAATCCATCAAACCTAAATCCCTGCGGTACTGCCTCAAAAATTCATACACAAGCGTTCTCTTTTCATGCCAGAAACGCTTGCCGGGTGCTGTCACAAAATCCATCTGTTTCATATGACGGTAGGTATATTTTTCAAAATGCCTGCAAACCTCATTAAACGATGGATTTTCTTCTTTGGATGTAATCCACGAATCGAGTACAATTCCCATTGCCCCGGTATCATCTAACATATCCGCTTCCATCAGAACAACCAACTCCAGTGGCGTTGTTTTCTCATGCAAAAGCCGCTTATTTGGGTGTTCTAAAATCAAATAGCAGATAAAATCAATCTGCTCGGGCGTATACGGACGCCGTTCCAAATAATCTCTGCAAATAGCGGCACTTTCTTTGGCGTGTCCTTCATCTCCCTGCACGGCATATCCTACATCATGGAAAATTGTTGCAATCTTTAAGGATTCAACATCTAAACTGTCATCCTTTAACTCTCTCGTAATGCGGAGCATCCACTGATAAACCCGCAGTGTGTGGGCGTATCGGTCATATTCAATTTTGTTCTTACTCTTATCGCCCTTTCTGCGGTCATAGCTGTAAAGCATTTCTTCCACATACTGGAACATCTTACGATGCTGTTTCATGATTTGCTCCATTTCCAATGTGTTTTTTCTGATTTTTCTTCCAAATCAGTATTATAGCACAGCTTTCCCCATTTGTGCAAAGAAATCAATACCAATGTTTGACAAAAGACCGATTTGTATGTTACAGTAGGCAATACGATTTGATTTAAGGAGTTTAGTATGAAAATTCAGTTATCCGAACATTTTACTTATAATAAATTATTACGTTTTGTCTTTCCTTCCATCGTCATGATGATTTTCACATCCATCTATGGCGTAGTGGATGGTCTTTTTGTGTCCAATTATGCCGGAAAGACAGCGTTTGCCGCAATCAACCTCATTATGCCGTTTATTATGGCACTCTCCGCCCTTGGTTTCATGGTCGGAACCGGCGGCAGTGCCATTGTAGCAAAAACTTTAGGCGAAGGAAAAGAAAAAGAAGCGAATCGGTACTTTTCCATGCTCATTTATCTGACGATTTTTGGTGGCATCGTTTTAAGTGTCCTTGGAATTTTACTTGCAAGACCGGTCAGCATCGCACTTGGCGCCTCCGGAGACCTTTTAGACTATTGTACCCTGTATGGGCGCATTACATTTTTATCATTAACACCGTTTATGCTGCAAAATGTATTTCAGTGCTTTTTTGTCACGGCGGAAAAGCCAAAACTTGGTTTACTCGTCATTGTTCTTGCCGGTGTTACGAATATGGTGCTGGACTACCTGTTTATCGCCGTGTTTGGCATGGGACTTGTCGGTGCCGCCATTGCAACCGTCTGTGGCGAATGTATCGGCGGCTTTGTACCATTAATTTATTTTGCTGCCAAAAATTCAAGTCCGTTTCGCTTAGGAAAAACCAAATGGTATCCTTTTATCCTGAAAAAGACTTGTGCAAATGGCTCCTCGGAGTTGATGACAAACTTATCCAGTTCCATAGTAAACACACTATTTAATTTCCAGCTTATGCGCTTTGTCGGCGAAAACGGCGTAGCTGCTTACGGAACAATTATGTATGTTAATTTTATTTTTGTTGCGATTTATTTTGGATATTCCATCGGCAGTGCTCCTATTGTCAGTTACCATTATGGCGCACAAAATCACAAAGAATTAAAGAATTTGTTGAATAAAAGTCTGCGTTTTACCGGTATCTGTGGCATTTTCATGTTCATACTCGCCCAGTTGATTGCGACACCCCTTGCCCGCATTTTTGTTGGATATGATGTGGATTTGTTTGAATTAACCAGACATGGCTTTCGAATTTACTGCACAACATTTCTTGTGTGCGGACTTAATATTTACGGCTCCTCATTTTTCACAGCCTTAAATAATGGACTATTATCGGCGCTGATTTCTTTTTTGCGAACCCTTGTATTTCAAGTCAGCGCTGTCCTGATTCTGCCCATTTTCTTTGCGATTGACGGTATCTGGTCATCGGTTCTTTTAGCAGAACTGCTTACCTTAGTCGTCACTGCCATCTGCATCATTAAAAAGCGCTCCCGCTATCATTATTTCTGATGTTCGGCAAAGATTTTATCTACCGCCTGCATCGCATTAAGAACGGTCTCATCCATTTTGTAGCAATAATGAGAACCGTTTCTGCCAATCGTATATAAATTTTTTATTCCATCAACAAAAGAAAGTAATTCTCCCTTCTTTTCGTAGCTGCCGGCATACGCCGGATAAGCTTTCGGAACATACTCTCTATGATAGCAGACTACTTCTCTGCCCGATTCAATAAATCCAATTTTTTTCAACTCGGACACGGCAATTTTCGCACACTCATCCTCCGACAAATTCCAGAAGTCGTCTCCTTCTTTGCAGAAAAATTCAAGTCCCAGCCATAACTCATTTTTCTTTTTCACAAGATACGGCGACCAGTTGTTATAGACTTGAATTCTGGCAAGTTTTATTTTCGGATCCTGCACATAAATCATACGCTCCGGAATGTTTTCCATGGAAAATGCCCCATTCGACAATTCCGGCCACTTAATACACAGTCCCATAATCACACAGTCTCGGTATTTTAATCCGTTAGCAATCATCCGCAAAGAGATTGGAACACTTCCCGTCATATTGGCAAACAATGTATTTAAAGGCATAGTTGAAATGACAACATCCGCCTCCTCAAATACTCGTTTTCCGTTTGATTTTATATAACTGATTTTTTTCAGCATATTATTATCTAAAACAAGTGAGTCTACCACTGCTCCCAATTCAATAATTCCACCTCTTTTTTTTATCTTCTCTGCAACCTCCTGCCACATTTGACCGGCTCCCAATTTGGGATAGAGAAAATATTCTGTCTGAACTCGATTTTCCCCATGCATTGTTCCCTGCTCACAGGAAAGATTTTTTAGAGATTCTCCCCAACATTTTTCCATATAATCCTGCAGAAAGGTTTGATAAATAGTTTGTCCAAACCGATTCATGTAGTAATCTTCTAATGTATGTTCTTTCCTCTTCTTTATTTTACTTTTTATTAAGCCACATATACATTTTAAGGTACAAAAACTACCAACCTGATTTCTGAATTTTCGGTCAAACAAAATCGGATGACTAACATAATTCCCTTTATAATACAGTTTTAATTTTTGTTTTCTCTGAAACATACGCTTGATATAGTTTACTCCTCTTGAAGGCAAAAATTGATTCCACCAATCTAAAACTTTTTCATTCACCATAAGAAAACGATGTCCTCCCAAGTCCATTCGATAATCTTGGAAGTCTACCGTTTTTGCTAATCCACCAATTTGATTTTTTTCCTCTAATACAAGCACCTGGCAGGAATCCGTCCGGTTTAGTATCTCATACGCCGCCGTAAGTCCTGCCGGGCCCGCCCCTATAACGATTACTTTTTTCATATAGTTTATTTTCTTTCTTTATGCAATATTTTGTCATAATTATATCACTATTAGATAACTATTTCAATGTTTTTTTATTTTTCCTAGCGAAATTATATAAAATATATAAAGATATTAAAAAGAGTAGTATGTGTGTGCTTGTGTCAAGGGTTTGTTGCCACTTTTTTTATTTTCCGTAATCCAAAGGAACTGGCAACGAACAATTAATGCTTTGAATGTCTTCCACTCCAATCAATCACTTTTTTATTTTAGACAAGAGAACCACAGTTTCAACGGTACTTTCATTTTCCCAACTTATATCATCTATCACAGTACCATTATAATATACTGGGAATCTGAAGTGTATATGTTTTAGAAACTTGCCATTTTCAAGGCGTTCCGGATAAAGCTCAATGCTTTCCACGAAGGTTCCCATGAATTCCTTCTTCTCTGCATCTGATAATTTATCATATAACTTATCAAAGGCAATTAGGAAATTGTAGATTCTGTCCCCTGACAACTGCTTTCTTCGAATATGTGCCAGGCGACTCTGTATTTCATCCATATGATTTTCTGTCAGAGCCATTTCATCATATTTATCATAAAAACGCTTTTGCAGGTCATCATATTTCTTCTCATACATGGAATCTGTCACATCAAGATTATCCATCTGGATAGCTATCTTGTCCTTTGACACCTCAAGCTGCCTCATTTTCTTCTTTAATCCATCAAGCTCTTGCTCCAGTTCAGAGGTATCAACTCTGGCTGCAATCTTCTCTCTGATACCCTTTTCAAAGTCCGGAGAAGTAACTATTTTCTTAATCAGCTCAGCTACTGCATCATTTACAATATCCTGTCCCCATTGCTTATGGTAATCGCACTTATGTCCCGTGGTCCCAGTAGGATGCTTACAGGCATAATAGAAATAATCTCTATAAGTGCCACCTTTTGGATGTCTCTTACGATTTACATTACCATACATATTGGCACCACATCCAGGGCACTTTAAAATACCGGTCAAAATATGTTCGTGTTCAAGGCTATGCGTCTTAACGCGCTTCACTCCCGTAGTTTTTCTCTTATCCTGAGCCGCCTTCCATTCTTCTGCACTGATAATTGCTTCATGTTCTCCGTCTACAACCATGAATTCATCTTGTTTTACAACATGAAACTCATTTCTTTTTCCCTGGACCTTCTCTGTTTTTCTTCTTCCATAGGCTAATTTACCGCAGTAAACAGGATTATCAATTACACCTTTGACAAAGGATGCCGCAAAGCCATCAATCGTATTATTCTGGCGTTTCTTTTTCACATAACCACTTTCGTTGAGAAACGCAGCAATTGCTGCTACTCCCATAGTTGTATTGATATATTTATCAAAGATAATTTTTATTACTTCCACTTCATCTTCCGCAATAAATAATGATCCATCCACAAGCTTATATCCATATGGAGCAAAACCACCATTCCATTTTCCTTCTCTGGCCTTCTGCTTACGACCTTCCATAGTCTGAACAAGAATATTGTCTCTTTCAATTTCTGCAACAGCTGATAGAACCGAAATCATAAGCTTGCCGGCATCCTTAGAAGAATCAATGCCATCCTCAACACAGATCAGATTGACTCCGAAATCCTGCATCTTTTGCAGTGAGCTAAGTACATCAGCGGCATTTCTTCCAAAACGAGAAAGCTTAAAAACAAGAACATAGTCAATATCATCTGTGCCTGCTTCAATTAGTTCAAGCATTTCCTTAAACTGTGGACGGCCATCAACATTTTTACCGGATTTACCTTCATCAGAAAACTCTCTAACTACAACCATGTCCTGATAATCAGCATATTTCTTAAGTTTTTCCTTCTGAGCATCTAAACTGAACCCATCGACCTGCATGGCAGTAGATACTCTTGTATATATGTAACATCGTTGCTTTTTCAAATAATCACTCCTCCAAAATATATATCAACCATTTTGCCAATGCCGACAAAATGGTTGAATACTATTGTTCCTCAATCCTATTGCTGATTTTTTCAGCCTCATTTAGGACTCGAAGTTGATACTCTGCAATCTCCTTCAACGCTTCGAATCTATCTTTCTTATCCATTCCCTCTCGAATCATTTGTGCGTTATGCGATTCAAGATTCGATAGAACAGTTAATTCATTTATTGTTGCATAATCCCTAACATTACTCTTTTTTGCAAGCTCTGGATTAGCCTCTCTCCAAGCTTTTGCAGTAAAACCAAATAATGCTACATTAAGTAAATCCGCCTCTTCTGCATAAGGAAGCCACTGTAAATCCTCACGATAATTGCATACAGGAATCAAATAATTCTTAACCGCATCCGTTTGAATTAAATAATTATTCTTGGATAGAAATCTCTTTGCATCCCATTCCAACTTCTGCAAATCATTTTCAGCTTCCTTTAGTCTTTGGAACTCTTTGATCAGGTACAATTTGAACACCGGACTGATAGCAGAAGCAAATTCAAATGCAATATCCTTATGCGCAAATGTTCCGCCGTATTTTCCACGTTTAACATACAGTCCAACTGCATTAGTTTTTTCTACCCATTCTGATACGCTTGGTGTAAATGTAACAAGTCCTGCCTCTTTTTTAAAGTGTTCAGATTCGAACACTTTAAAATTCGGATTATATATTTCTTCCCATGTTGATAAGAATTCCAAAGTGCTTCTATTTCTTAACCAATTTCGAATAACATCCGCAGCTCGCGAATTATCCGATTTAGCAGCTGCTATATCTGTAATACAGATATAGTCATCTATGTCTTCATACGATACCGTAACCGGTATTCCCTGAACTGTAATAACTCTATTCTTAGCCATTATTCTGTTCCTCCTTCGCCTTATTCATCTGCTCTGCCTTCACATAATACTCAAGCAGTCGCAGAAAGTACTTAGGAACACGCTTCTTTCCATGCTCCCAGTCACTAACTGTCATATAGGGAATTTCAAAGTACTCACAAAACTGATGCCTGTTCATGCCGGTACTTTCCCTTAGTTCAATTAAAATATCTTTTGCGTCTCTATCATCATTCATAATATAATCTGCCATATCTTTGCTCCTTTCACGCTAAGCGTCAATATTATATTATCACGCAACACGTGAATATTCAAGATTAAGTATACAATCCTGCCTGTCTCCAGGCGCATTAGTCCACTCATATATCAATGCTACTTTCTGCGCGGTTCCAAGTTCTATGCTATCTCCATATTTCTCAATCATTCTTGCTAAAAAATCACAGCAGCGATTAAAGTCTCCCTGCTGTTGTCTTGTCATACTAATCATTATTTTCCTCCGTATTTTCTAATCAATGTTCTAAAAAGTCCGCTCATCTTGCTCACACTGCTCCATATATATCAGGCTGAGCAGCATGAGCAGGTATTTTACCTATATCAGTCAAACGGTGTTTTGCCGGCAACCGGCGTAAACTCCGCTTTGCATACATTGTGAAAGCCTCGACGATTACCAATACATTTCGCATCATAAATAAGTCCATATCTTTTCTGATTCTCCTTTATATAATGCAAAAAGCCGGCAGAAGCCCTCGATTTTTCAAGGTTATCTTCACACCAGCTTACATAGATATTATAAAAATCCGTTGATGAAATCTTCTTCCCGATTTCAAATTGTAGATAACCTTCAGACTTCATAAATGCCAGGATATTATTTCCCTCCTCCTGTGCATCTAGTGAATCCCCAAATTGATTACTATAAAATGCTTTTTCAATTTCTTCAAATGAAAATCGTCTTTCAGGTCTTACCCCATCTGCACCGGCAATGTTATATCCTTGATACATGTCCCAGTACACATTCATGAAACTTCTGCTTGGATCAATATGTTCAGCTGCATCAACATCAAATGATCTGTCATTGTGTCCAGCCTTAAAAACGCCATTTTCACCTTTACGACCATTGTGCCTGGTCGCTCTTACTTTTTGTTTTGCCATTAAATAATTCTCCTTCCTCGCACAAAAAAGGAACCGATTTTATTCGATTCCTCTTAATATGCCACTATTCATTTTTTATTTTTTCTAAAAAGATTAACTTGCTTTTCCCGGCGAAGCCGTTAATTCTGCGCAGAGCGTTACAGATAATAACCCAATACTAAGTGTCGCGTCCAACACTTTATTGGGCCAAGGTTGTCACCCTGGACGGACTAATGGGCGTTGCCCCTTAACCCCACAATACGTTTCACCCTTGACCAGACCGGACCTTGTCCTGGACCTACCAGGCTTTCCACCTGGACCCGAGCGGGAACTCTCCCTGCACCCAGGCAAAGGCTCTGCCCTTGCATCCTGGCGGAGTCTTGCTCCTGCACCACTCAAAATTACATCGCCTTCCTCACAAATAAAAAAAGCAACAAATCATTATTGTGCACGGTAATGATTTATTGCTTTATATTTGTTTTTATCTGCAAGCTATATCTCTTGCGAGTATAACAATATCACACCTTTTTTCTTTTGAAAAGGGACAAATGGTGTCGACTTTGTGTCGTCGATGTGTTGTGTCGTTAATTATGCCACTTTCCCTTCTTCCAGAAAACTCAAAGTTCTTTCCTTCAATAGCTTCTTTAAATCTCTAATTTTTCCCTTTGCAGTCTCATAAGCAATTGTCCGTTCTGTAGCAATTCCCTGAAGATCAATTTCTCTCATAACATACCTGCGAAGCAATTCTTCATCTTTACCGCCAATGCTATTAAGCGCGTTGGCAAAAATTCGAAAATCGACTCTCATGGCTATGTAGTTCTTGTAAGAATCTAAAATATATTCCGGAAGTTCTTCATCCCCAAACACAAAATCTATTGCCTCTCCCTTGCTCATGCATTCAGAGATGCGAGTTATCAGGCTATTTTTGTTTAAGCTGTTATAATACTTACAATACTTCTCCCAATGATTCTTCATCATAAAACTTTCAATCATATAAATAACGCAGTGTCTCTCACAGCTTAATATATTTTTGTAATTATGATAATACTCATATAGAAATTCAAACCTATCTGAACTACTGGCAGTACAATAGGTTGACATTATATCTCTTCGTCTCAATCTCTCTCACCCACCAAATCGAATATTTGTTCGAATAATATAATAATATAATTTACTCGAAATGTGAAGTGGAAGAAAAAAATACTACAACTTTGTCAAAAGAAGATAATCCTCTTTTGTAATGGCCATTTCAATAATGTTGTCTCTCTCATGTGGAACAATCTCTTTGTCAACAAAGCCAACTTTTTTATAACAGCTATGAGCTATATCATTATGTTCAAATACACCAATTGTTACAGTATGGACTCCTAGGATGTTAAAAGCGTAATACAATCCTGTTCGCAACATACTTGTTCCATAACCTTTTCCTCGGATGGAGTCGTCAACTATAACCCAGCCAAAACGAAGAACTTTGTTATTCCCATGAATATATCTCATGATAAAATGCCCGATAACGCCGTCCTCATCTGTAAATGCAATCCAAGGATAGAAGTTATCTTCCTCTTTGCAATCGCCGTTATCGTTCAAATATTTGTTATCTATAATCTCAGCGCTAATAGGATATAAACCAAAATGATCTCCGCCCCACTTAAGGAAAACTTCCTCATCTTTTATCCAGCTAATAATCTTTTTTGCATCGCAGCTCTTATATGGTCTCAGTCGCATTTTCCATACCTCCGTAACACTTATTTTATCTTTTCTCGTAATTTACCAATGTCATCTTATCGTTTATAATATGTTCTTCACCAACTCGCACAAAACCACATTTTTCATACAGGTGGCAGTTTCCGGATTCTTGAAGAATTGTATCAAGCTTCCATACCTTAGTGTCAGGATACAATGCGAAAGCTTTTTGAATTGCAACATATCCGATTCCCTGCTTCTGATATTTAGGAAGAATGAAAAGAGGGCTGATGTATAGACAGGGTTCTTCTGGGTCGGATAGTCTTTTGCCGATATTGATGGCTCCGACTCTTGCTCCATCCTTAACAATAAAATAATACTTTCTATTTTCCTGTGAAGCCCTGTCTCTTACTCTCTCTATAGATTCAATTGCAGGTGATCCCTCATCATGATATTTTTCATATAGCGACATAAAACTCTTAATCTGCATGTCATAAAGCTGCTCTATTTCATCTTCTCGGACTCCTTCAAGCTTCACCCTATTCATCAGTTCAGTTACACTAATTCCCTGTAAGTTGAATCTCTCCTTTATCATAAGAGCAACCTCTGAAGGCTCAAGATTCGTATTATCAATCTTCATATAATTTTCGAAAGGAATCTCACCATCATTACTTACAAGTCGATATTTTGTCTCCTCACGAAGCATACGATCTTCTGATACCACAATATCCCGCTTAGAAGCCTTGTTCTTTAAGCGGTTTTCCGTTTTGTTTCGTTCTATTCTAACTGCCCTGTCCGCAACAAGCTCCACATAATATACATTTCCACCGGTACCCTCGAATTTATCTGTAACCGACTTTATATAATCCCAATCTGACTGCATATCAAAGGCCCACATATAAGTAAATATTAATCCACTATAGTCAGTTTTTAGAAAGGCATCAAAGATATCTTCCCGAAGTTTGCCTACCACTGCTCCATCAAATTTACCAAAGATCTCGATTACCGGCTCTATCATATGATGATTATGAAAGAGTCTATAATCTGTTATTTTCATCAATTCCCGGCCCACGGTCATCTTACCAACCGCACCACTTCCTATAAGTACTATAAGATTCATTTTTATCACTTCCTCCGTACAAAACAATAATTAATCTACAAATATGTTGCAGCCTCCAGAGCTATCAATGCTTTCCCAACATTATGGTTAGCATCATGCAGTCCTTCAAACTCATATCCGCTGTCTCCCAATACATCTCCTGCTTCCAGAAAATCATAAAGTTCTAACCCGTAAAAATCACATATTGCCTGAACACCTGCAAGCTCCATTTCTACTGCTATGCACCCTTCACCTTTTCTTTTTGCCACTAGTCCCTTCGTTTCACGGAGCATAGAATCAGTTGTCCATACACGGCCTTTAACATACGGAGCTTTTATTTTTTCAAATACCTCTGCCAACACATCACAATTTTTAATAGTAATGTAGTCAGAAGATGGTGCGTAATAATGGGATGCTCCCTCTCCTCTATAACTTTCAGTTGGGATAATGAACTTACCTCTGGTTGTTTCTTTATCAAGACTTCCACAAGAACCAAACATAATATACTTTGTTGCACCAATAACATGATGGCTTTCATAACACATAGAGGATGCAACAGCAGAACCTATTCCCGTCAGATAAAAAGCTATTTTCTCTCCCTTGTAATCCAGACAATAGATTGAAATGTTTCCATTACAAGCGCCAATTTCACCTATAATTTCACATTTATAATGTGATACTAAATATGTATGTATCTCCTTAGAAAAGATAATCATACATTTGTCTGTAATATGCTTTCCGGCTCCATAAATAACATTTAAATCAATTAATGCCTCTGTCTCTTTGTCAAAAAAATCACTCTGTAGCATAATATCGCTCACTCTTTCTCTTCAATTATTGTAACTACTTTATTCGGATAAAAAAGACCACCTACCTGCAAAGATAAGTGGTCAGCATATACTATATTCTAATTATTGAACCATTTTCTCATCTTAGCAATTCAAATATTTACATACGCAATTAAGACCATACACGTTCATAATGTGCATAGCATAAATTTCAGTATATGAATATCCGACTGCAAATCTATTCATGAGAAAACTCCTTTCAAAAATTATTATGTTAAGATTACTCTTGTTTGTAACGCTTGTCAATCATTTTTATCTGTGGATGTACATTCTTGTCATTTTGGGTTCATCATCACCTTGAACCATACATAAAAATTCCCATCCATATCGTTCATAGAAGCCAATATGATCCGTCACCAAATATAAAGGCGTTACTCCTTTATTTCTCATATCATCAACAACTTTGTTTAGCAAATTCCCAGCTAGTCCCTTTTTTCGATGTTCTTCTTCAGCATATACGGCGCATACATTTGGAGTCAAATCCTTTCTATCATGAAAGTCATTTTCTATTACCCCAAGTCCTGCGACAATGGATTCATCATATAAGCATATATACCAACCATACTCGGTTTTTCCTGATAAATACGCTTTCATACACTCCAGGTATGCCTCTGCCGGCACACCCCATTTACTATGAAACCACTCAGCTGCAATAGCTACTAATTCCGGCCGTTCTCTTAATGTTATAATTCTATAATTGTTCATATTGTTAATATCCTCCAATAATATGAAAGGCAGGCTAAAATAGCCCACCTTATCTCTAATTCTTAATCAAATTCAGCACTATTATATCTTAAAAATCCCACTTGCACTTTTCTTCACAACTTGCCAGATTTTCTCTTTCCTTCGCGAACGATTCTTTGAATACTTTTCTCCGAAAGTGAAAACTGCATGGCAAGACTGGCAATAGAACTACCACCTTGATATTTCTGGCTAATCTCGTGATTTCGCTGTATCAGATATTGTCTTGTATCAGTATGACTTCCCCACTCCTTTTTAGATGTGCTGGGAATATATATTGCTTTTCCATTTACATATTGCTGAATAGTTTCTATTAATTCTTTTGGCAGAACCTCTTCTGCTCTAATATAACTCATAGTATCCTCCTAAATATAATTTCTTAGGATTCATCTGAGCTTAACTATTCTTTTTATTTTAAGCTCAGACTACTGAGCAAAAACATATCTTTTTTTCATAAATAAAATGCCCCTTTCCTTTATTAAAAAGACTTCCCCAAGCAATTAACATCACCATTATTTAGTCCGCATTTTTTATAAAACTCTAGATTATCATTTATAGAAATAAGTTCTATTGTATGAATATCCTTTACTTTAAGTTGCTCTTCTAAGGCACTAAGCAGCTTACGCCCTACTCCTTTTCTCTTCCACTTTGGAGTAACAAAAATTTCTGAAACAAAGAACATATCATAGTCTGCATAAGGATCCACAAATCCCAAAAGACCACCTATAATTTCACCGTCTTCTACTGCAGCTAAACCCAGGGCTTCAAATCCACACAAAATGGACTGCACTCTTCTTACTGCCTTTTCCTGAACCCAAGCCTCATTCCAAGGCTCCTCTGAATATGCCTGTCCCATTACTCCGGCAAGCTCCTCGATATCATTATGATTAACTACTCTTATCTCCATTTATTTATCCTCCTGGCCTCGTATTACATAAAAGCGATACAATTCTTCTTTTTCATCATCAATATCTTTGTACATTTTCTTTTCTATTAAGTTGAAACCAGATTTCTCTGCTACTTTCCATGATGGTGTATTCGCATCGAGAATAGTTGCTATTATTTCAGACTCACTATATTGTTTAAAGAAAAACTGAACATATGCATTTATCGCCTCTGTCATATATCCTTTTTCCCTAAAAGGTGTTCCTATAAAATAACAAATACCAACCTTATCCACATCTTCATAATATGTAGAACCAACAGAGCCTATGACCTCTTCTGTTTCTTTTAGTATAACAGTGCAAGGTATATAATTTTCTCTTGGATTATCATTATTTGTTAATTTTAAAGCCTCTTCAATCCAATCATTGATCCACTCTGAACAATTAGCATCAAACCCAACTTGACTAAGACTCCCATCTTGAGACATACCAGAAAAGATAATCTCGTCTCCGCGCTGTATGGAGCGAATAATCAATCTATTAGTTTCTAGCCACATTTAAATCACCTCTTCTGATTAAGTATAAGTTCCATCCTAATATATGAAAACCTCAATTTTAATTATAAATAAACTTGCTCCAGTATGTTTATATCATCTGAAACGCCTTCAGTGCCTCCACAATTGCCTCTTCCTTCTCCTTCGGGCACCGTGGCTGTCTAGCATCCTCCGACTTTGGCAAATTGAAATTCTCAGCCAATTCAATACCACATTTCCGTTTTACCTGAGCAATATAGAGATTCGAAACCTTCATCCCATCATTATGCTCTGCAACATACTTCTTTATCTTTTCATAGGTTGCCTTTGTCTCTGCTGAAGTACCTTCCAATTCAGCAACATCAATATCCACATCAATATAATCATCCGGCTTCTGACGGAGTTGGGAAAGAAGAACAACCGTCTCTATCCCGCGTGTCCACGGAAACATATCTACACATTTTGCCCTAACCGGCTGATATCCATATTCCAAAAACACTTCTAAATCTCTGGCAAGCGAAGTTGGCTTACAGGAAATATAAACAAATGAGGATAATCCATAATCTAAAATTTTACGAATTGCTTTTGGGTGGATGCCCTCTCTTGGTGGGTCTAAGACAATTGCGTCCGGTGCCTCCGTCAGTTCATCCAACACCGTCAACACATCTCCTGCCAAAAATGTGCAGTTGTCCAGCTGATTTTCTTTGGCATTTTCTGCCGCTGCATAAACTGCCTCTTCCACGATTTCAACTCCTGTCACCTCTTTTGCCACCGGTGCCAGTACCTGCGCAATCGTTCCGGTTCCGCTATAAAGGTCATATACCTTTTTCCCGGTCAAATCACCAATGTATTCTCTTGCCAGCGAATACAGTTTCTCTGCTCCGGCAGAATTTGTCTGGAAAAAGGAAAACGGCGTAATGCGAAAACGCAGTCCCAAAAGTTCATCGTAAAAATAATCTTTTCCATATAAAATATCTACCGCATCTGCTTTCACCACATCCGAAAGACTATCATTTGTCATATGCAGAATACCGGCAAACGTCCCTGTCGTCTCTAACGCAAGAAGCGTATCTTTATATTTCTCAAGTAACTGTTTCCCTTCCGTAGAATCGATTCCTCCCTGAGAAGATGTCACAAGACAGATTAACATTTCCCCGGTTTTTAATCCCTTGCGTACAAGCAGGTGGCGAAGCACGCCCTCATGGCGCATTTTATGATAAAAGTCAATACTTTTTCCACCCAGTTTCGCATTCCGAAAAAAGTCCTGCGTTGTCTTTAACACCTTGCGCAAATCCTCATCAATAATCTGGCAGTCAGGGACGGAAACAATATCATAAAAACTCCCTCGTTTATGAAGTCCCAAAGTAAGCGGACCATCTTTCACTTCATCCCCAAAAGAAAACTCCATTTTGTTTCGGTATTCCCAGATTCTAGGACTTTCCACACATTCATCCAGTGGAAAATCCGGATACACAGCATCCAACAAAGCTTTTACCTGATTCAGTTTCAGTTTTTTCTGCTCCTCATACGGAAGTGTCTGGTACGCACAACCGCCACATTCCGAAAAATGCGGACACGGCGGCACTGCTTTTTCAATCTCCGAAGGCACCAAAACTTCCGTCAGATTTCCCTCCGGTCTTTTCTTCTTTACTTTCTTTAATTGAAAACGCACTCTCTGCCCCGGTAATGTATTTTTCACCTGTACATAGGCATCCTCATCTTCTACATAAACAATTCCTTTATTCGGAAACTTTAGAGATGTAACCATCCCCTCATAAAATTCGTTCTTTTTCATAGTAACCCTTCCTCGTAAAATTTGCTATTGCCATAGTATAGCATAGATTTTGGGAAATGTCATTTTTTAATGTTTAATGGTTGTGAGAAATGTTCGATGACACTTTTTTGTTTTCCAGTAATTCCGTAGAAACGCTTTGCGTCTCGTGGGCACTCCCGTTTAACAAACGCGTAAGGGTATGGGCATGCAAAACACGCAAGCCTCATACCCACGTGTTTGTACCCACGAGTCACAAAGTTTTCTACGGAATTACTGGAAGCCAAATAGACTGGCATCAAACAATTAACACAAACTTTTGAACACTAAAAATAACATCCAACGCTTGCACCAACCTCCCCCTTTCACTATTCGTTTTAAATTGTTTTCACAGCATCTCCAAATCGGGAACTGTAGTTTCATCTTTGTCACTATACAGGATAAAAAAACTGTGTTTTTAGCAAGTAGTTTGTGGCAGGTGTTTGTTTTCACTCTTTTGGGTTCCGGTAAATTCGTAGAAAAAGTTTGTGATGAGTGGGTTTTGAGTGCGTCGGTATGTGTTGCAAGAAGTCCAGTGGACTTCTGTTCTGCAACGACCGAAGCGTAGCGGAGACCTCTGGTAGTTTCAGTGCACATACCGCTACGCACTCAATAAGCGGAAGCGCCCACGAGACGCAAACTTTTTCTACGGATTTACGAAAACAAAAAATAATAACAAACACTTGCCACAAACTATCAGTTGATTTACTCGCCAAAATCCGCTATACTTAAACTTAAATGACATTAGGAAAGAGGTACCGGAATGGATAACGCAACCGAAGAAAGCATTATGGATATCATCGGAAAACTGAAAAAGATTGATTACATAAATCCGGAAGACATCCCTAATATTGATTTATACATGGATCAGGTTACGACATTTATGGACGAACATCTTGCTGCGTGTAAGCGTCTGGATGACGATAAAATACTTACAAAAACCATGATTAACAACTACACAAAAAACGATTTTCTTCCACCACCGGTCAAGAAGAAATATTCCAAAGAACATATGTATCTTCTGATTTTTATTTATTATTTTAAAAATGTATTATCAATCAATGATACGCAGAAAATCTTTCGCCCGCTGACGGATATGTTCTATAACAATAAATCAAGGGATATTTCACTGGAAGAAATCTACCGCGTCATTTTTGAGATGGAACGCATACAGACAGATAATCTTACCAAAGACATTTTGAGACGATTTAAGTATTCACAAAATCTGTTTCCGGATGTTAAGGATGAAGACGAAGCAGACTTTCTCTCCCGTTTCGCTTTTATCTGCCTGCTCAGTTTTGATGCTTACCTCAAAAAACAGTTAGTGGAGCGTTTAATTGACGAAACTCTTTCCGATGAAGCGAAGCAGAAAAAAGACAAATAAATTACGGATAGAATTGAGGTTACTATGAACGAATTACTTGCAGGATTAAATGACAAACAAAAAGAAGCGGTTCTCCACTTTGAGGGACCGCTCCTTATTTTAGCGGGTGCAGGCTCCGGAAAAACCCGTGTTCTCACCCATCGAATTGCATATTTAATTGAGGAACATCAAGTACTGCCCTACCACATTCTTGCCCTTACCTTTACAAATAAAGCGGCAAACGAAATGCGCGAGCGTGTGAATAACATTATTGAATATGGTGCCGGCAGTATCTGGGTAAGTACCTTCCACTCCACCTGTGTTCGTATTTTAAGACGATTTATCGACCATTTGGGTTATGATAACGCCTTTACGATATACGACAGCGATGACCAGAAATCACTGATGAAAGATATTTGCAAACAATTAAATATTGATACAAAAAAATATAAAGAACGCACTTTCTTAAATGCTATTTCCTCGGCAAAGGACGAGTTAAAAACACCGGAGCAGTATGCTGACGAAGTAGCAAAAGAATACAACAAAAAGATTTTTGGACGGGTTTATAAAGAATACCAAAAGCGTCTAAAACAAAATAATGCTTTGGATTTTGACGATTTAATTATGCTTACTGTGCAATTATTCCAGCAGAATACGGAAATACTAAACCATTATCAGGAGCGTTTTCCATTTATTCTGGTGGATGAGTATCAGGATACAAACACCGCACAGTTTACTTTATTAAGTTTGCTTGCATCCCGCTACCAGAACCTTTGCGTGGTTGGTGACGATGACCAGTCGATTTATCGGTTCCGCGGTGCAAATATTCACAATATTTTGAATTTTGAAAAAATCTTTCCGGCAACAAAAGTAATCCGCTTAGAGCAGAATTATCGCTCCACTAAAAATATTCTTGCGGCTGCCAGCGGAGTAATTAAACATAACTCCATGCGTAAAGAAAAAACGCTTTGGACAACAGCCGAAGCCGGTGCTCCTATTTCCTATGGACGCTACGATAATGAATATGAAGAGGCTCAGGGCATTGCCGCTGACATTCACCGTCAGGTAAAGGATGGCATGTCCTACAGCGACTTTGCTATTTTATACCGTACCAATGCACAATCCCGTGTATTTGAGGAAAAACTTATTTACGAGGGCATTCCTTACCGGATTATCGGTGCTGTCAACTTTTATGCCAGAAAGGAAATTAAAGATATTCTCTGTTACCTGAAAACAATCAATAACAGTGCGGACGATATCGCGATTAAACGAATCATCAATATTCCAAGACGAGGCATCGGTCAGACAACCATCGGACGTATTTCGGACTATGCTTTTTCGCAGGAAATGCCATTTTACGAGGCACTTCGCCGTGTGGATGAAATTCCGGGATGTAACCGCGCCAGTGCAAAAATTCATTCTTTTGTCAGCCTGATTGAGCATTTTCGCATGAAATTACGCGGCGAAATGTATTCGCTTGAGGATATGACTCAGGAACTTTTGGATGTAACCGGTTATGTCCGTGAATTAGAGGCAGAAGACACCGATGAGGCAAATGGCCGCATCGAAAATATTGAATCTCTGATGAATAAGATTGTTCAATATGAAGAAGATAATAATGGCGGCACGTTAAACGACTTATTGGAAGACATCGCTCTCGTGGCAGACATTGACACGGTATCCGATGACGCTGAGCAGGTGCTTTTGATGACACTCCACAGTGCTAAAGGACTGGAATTTCCAAACGTTTATATTTGCGGTATGGAAGAAACAATCTTCCCGGGGGCTTCCGCCGTATTTGGCGATGACCCATCTGAACTGGAAGAAGAACGCAGACTCTGCTACGTGGGAATTACCCGTGCCATGAAAAAGCTGACGCTTACCAGCGCAAATCAGCGCATGCGTAACGGTGAAATGAATTTCAACCGCCCATCACGCTTTATTAACGAGATTCCGCGCCACTTGGTGAAACAGACCTATGGCGCAGTCCTTAAACCGGAGACCGAAAGTAAACCAACTGAATTTTCGAGGGCAAAAGCTTCTCTTTATACCAAGGACCGCAAAAATCCATTTGCCAATAACCCTTACATCCAAAAGGGAATGGGAAGTGCTTCACCTGCCGGTGCTCCGGATTATCAAGTTGGCGACCGGGTGTCACACACGAAATTTGGGCAGGGCATTGTCCGATCCCTCACAAAACTAACAAACGACTATGAGGTTGTCATTGAATTTGATGGATTTGGACAGAGAAAGCTCCGCTCTTCGTTTGCCAAACTGACAAAATTATAATTTGATAAAAAAAGTATAGTATTCCATAACTATTCGTGTTACAATATGGTTAAAGAATCTTTTTGAGAAAGGATGGTTTTTATTATGTCAGGAAAATTTGAGGAAATGATAAACAACGCTAAAATTACTGAGTTGTTAAACAAGAAAAAAGCAGAGGAAGAAAATAAAAGTTTTGTTCTTTGGATTTTGGCTATTATCGGTGCAGTTGCTGCTGTAGCTGCTATCGCATTTGCTGTATACCGTTATATGAATCCAAAGTACGCTGATTTTGATGGTGACTTTGATTATGACGAGTTTGAGGATGATTTCGAAGATGACGACATTGATGATAATGACGTTTATGTAAAGAAGACAAACTAGTTTTTATTCTCCTTTCACCCCAAAAGAACCGCCTGTACCGGACATACCGGTGCAGGCGGTTCTAATTATTTCTCTCTATTCTATTATCCTAATTCCGGAACTTTTTTTGAAATTGCAACTGCTAATGCTCCCGGTCCGATATGACACGAAACACTTAAGGAAAGCGGGTCAACAAAATCCACCTCATGTCCCGGGAATTCTGTCTCTAATTCTTTACGAAACGCCTGTGCCTCGGTATCATCTGCCGTATAAGCAACATGCATGTAAAAATTATCCCCATCCGGATCATGGAAACGTTCTTCAAAGTCATGGCGAATTGCCTTAATCATTGTGCTTTTTGCCGCCTTCAAAGTTTTCACTTTTGCATAAGCATCTAACTTTTCTCCCTGAATCTGCAAAACCGGTTTGATTCTTAATACGGTTCCGATAGCTGCAGCCGCCGGTGTAATTCGTCCACCTTTTTTCAGATAAGAAAGCGTGTCCACCATGATATAAATACTGGACTCAAATTTCTCACGAAGCAAAATCTCCTGAATCTGTTTGCCATCATAACCATTCTGTGCCAGTTCAATAGCATCCATTACGGAGCGTCTCTGTGTAACCGAAATTCTCTGGTTATCTACAACAAAAACTTTATTTTCATACTTTTCTTCATAAGAAAGCATCATGGCAGTTCCGCAAGAGCTGCTCAATCCACTCGACATCGGAATGTAAACGATTTCATCATAACATTCTAACACACTGTCCCACAGTTTCATTAATGTATCCGGTGCCGGCTGTGATGTCATTACATCTGCGCCCTGCGCCAGATATCCATAAAACTCATCCTGACTCATGCTAATATCTTCATAAAATGTATCACCATTTACAAAAAAAGGCATTGGCACAACGTGAATGCCAAGCTTCTTTGCTTCTGACTGAGTAATCCCACTATTACTATCTGTAATTACCGCAACTTTTTTCATCTATGCAATCCCCTTTCAAAAGATACGTTACATCATATCATTCTACTATTAAACTTCGTTTTTGTCAAACAACCGGTATTTCTTTACTATTCTTTCAATCCTAAGAAGAACGGGTTTATACAGACAGAACAAAAATCCGGCAGTCGCTGCTCCAAACAACAGGTTAAAAGGAAGTCCTGACAAATACACAAAACAAACCACCGATAAGGAAAGCTGCTGTGAAGTAAAAAAGATGGTATTTAAATCAACAATGGCTCCGTAGATGATAACGACAGCAAAAAAGCCATAGAGTGCTACAAGCCATCGCTTACTCTCCCGTCCGTAGAAAAATACGCCGGCAAAAAATCCTACCAGACCAAGTGCCACCATTTGAAAAGGTGTCCATGAGCCCTGACCAAAATAAAAATTAGAAACAAAAGCACTTAATGCTCCTGTCACAAAACCTACTTCACCTCCAAAACTTACGCCTGCCAAAATTACGACAGCCGCAATTGGTTTTATCTGCGGCAGAAAGAAAAAAGCAATTCTTCCGGCAATCGCAAGCGCGCAAAGCGACGCAATCATCGTAAGCAGCATAACACCCGGCCGTTCTTTTTCAAAGTGAGCAAAAAAGCCAAACAAAGCAATAAGTAAAACCGCCATACTCACAAGATAATAATTTTCTCCCTTTAACACAATGATTTCATAAAAAAGCAATACAAAGGCAAGTATGCCAAGGATACTATTGCGAATTTTTTCTTTTTGCATATTTCTTCACATCCTCAATGGTTATTATGTGTGGATTTACCCGTCTGGTCACCCGGTTCATCCCTGTTGTGTAAAACTGGTTTTCTTCCATAAATTCTCTCACCGGACACTGCACAATGATTTCGCCCTGATACAAAAGTGATATTTCGTCAGCGTACTTCGCTGTAAATTCCATATCATGCGACACCATCACAATCGATTTTTCCTTTTTTGTCCATTCTTTTAAAAGTTCACCAAATATCTTCTTTGATTTTGCATCCATTCCTTTGGTCGGCTCATCCAAAAAATAATAATCTGCCTCTTTTCCGAGTGCAACACAAAGCGCAAGCCGTTGTTTTTCTCCACCGGACAAATCCTGCGGATTTCTTTTTTTTAGTTCATCCAAACCAAACCGCAAAAATAATTCCTTCGAACATTGGCTCATTTTATCCCATTCTTTTTGCACTGTCTCTTCTAATAACAAATACATCGGATTTTGCGGCAGATATGAAAAGTTTACCGAACTCATTTTCCCATGATACGGTCGAAACTGCCTTGACATCAGCCGCAGTAAAGTCGTCTTTCCACTTCCGTTGCCACCCACAAGACACGAAATGGTATTTGCCGCGAAACGCCCCTTTGTTTCCTTTAACACATCCGGTGATTTCTTCTCATAGCGAAACGATATATTTTTCAAAGAAAAGTCCTGTGAGGATGTTTGCTTTCTTTCAATTTTTTCTTCTTCCCCATCCGGAAACACTGCGCTTTCATAGTTTCCTTCAAACCAGATTCTCGCTTCCTTTTTTGTCAAAAGTCTATCTTCCAATTTCAGATATGACGGCAAAAATTCTTCGAAAATCGTTCCTTTTAACTGTGCCTGTATCGTCCTTGGCTCTCCTATTTTCTCAATTTTTCCGTCTGCCATACATAGCACTTCATCCACAAAGGCAACCAAATCTTCCAGCCGCTGCTCCGCAATTACAATCGTTACACCAAATTCTTCATTAATCTGTCGAATTAAATCATAGATTCTCCGCGCTGCAACCGGGTCTAACTGGCTGGTCGGTTCATCCAATATCATAAGTTCCGGATTCATGGCAAGACCGGAAGCAATGTTTAAAAGCTGCTTCTCCCCACCACTTAAAGTCATCGTGTCCCGCATGACCAGATTTTCAAGCCCAAATGAACTAATCACTTCTGCTAACCGCCGTTTCATCTGCTGCTGTTCCATCCCGATATTTTCAAGTCCAAATACAATCTCATAAGAGACCCGGTCTGTCACAATCTGATTATCCGGGTTCTGCCACACATATGCACAGCCCTTCGCCTGATTGGTAAGACTTCCTTCCTCTCTTCCGCGGATTCCCGTTTCACCGGCAAGTTTGCGTAATAAAGTTGTTTTTCCGCAGCCGGACGGGCCGACAAGCAAGGTAATCGTTCCCTGTTTTATTTCCATCTGTTCCACAAAAACCGCCGGTGTTACTTCATCCGGGTAGAAAAACCGGTAATCTTTCGCTTCGATAAAAGCCATGCTGTTTCCTCCTTTCCGTACATCCAAATCGGAATACCAAGATATAAAATCCAAATCAAGTTCTCCCACACCGGCAGAATTTCCATGTGTATACTTGGGAAAAACCAAACCGGCGCAGGTTCCATTATTTGTTTTCCAATCACAAAAACACTCATCACACATACAACTGTAAAAAGCACATAATCTCCTGCGTTCCATTTGCGCGCATAGAACGATGTGCGCCTTTTTTTCCCATATGACTTTGCTCTCATAGCCATACTGCGTTCTACCGAATCTTCCATCGTTTTACCAAGCAGTGCAGACCAGACATGCGGACGATTTCCATGCAGTGAAATCATCTGTGAAAAATCTTTTTTTGCCTTTGGCACCATACGAAGAATCATGGAAAAAAGCAGGGAAAAAGAAGGAAATCTTTTTCCTGACATCGTCATAATCTTTTCTGAAGTCATCACATGTGAAAAATCGGAAAACAGAAAAATAGTTCCTAACAAAACGACTGCCATATAACAGCCATACAGCACCGCTTCCTTTGTCACGGCGTTCTCATTCAAATAGAAAAGTACCGTCATACCACGGTGATTGAGCAGTGGATTCACAACCACACAAAGTGCCGCCACCGCAAGACTTCCCACAAAGGATTTAAACATTTTCAGAAATCCTCTATTTAGCGAAACATCAATTCCCATCAGTAACAAAAGCAATCCATATAAAAGCGGATGTCCTGCCACAATCAAAAGAACCAGTGTCATAACATAATATACAAACAAAACGACCGGATGCCTTCGCGTCATCGCATTCATGGTTTCCTCCTCTAGTATTCATACTCGCAAACATAATAAAATACAATTACATCGCCATTTGATACCTGATAATTGCTCGCTCCCACATTCGGCGTCATGCCATTGACCGAATACATCCAACCGCTCTCGCTGCCACAGTCAAACTGATACAGACCGCCAATTCCCTTCACATAATAGGTGCCATACATCGGAGTGAACTCGCTATCTAGGGCGATGTTGTTCTCTTTTGTAATTCGCTTCAATATATCATACACGGACTCTTCTGCCGTGAAGGAACATTTACCGGAATAATAAATTCCGGATGCCGGAATCACCTCTTCTAACCCATTTTTCCACAACTCTTTTTTCTTTAAAATCTTCTTACATTCGATTTCAAAAGAAACTTCATTTTGGGGTTTTTCCGTTTGCTTTTCGGTCGGTTTTACTGTTACAGGTTTTTTGGTCGAAACCGTTTTTTTTGTAACATTTTCCCCGGATTTTTTTTCTGTTTTATTTCCTTTATCCTTTTTTGGTGCAGTCACAGCCGCCGGCTTAGCAGTCGGTTTTTCTGTATTTTCCCCTTTAATTTTCTCTTTTGGTGTACTTGTACTTACTGCCGTTTTCTGCTTGGGAGTCTTTATTGGTTCTACCGATTTTGTTGATTCCGGTTTCGCCGTCTCCTTTTTTTCTACAGATACCACATCTTCTTCCGAAGCATAATGTGCATCTTCCTGATTATTTGTCTTTTGTACTCCCTGTACCATAAGTGCCCCAATGATAACAAAAAACAGTATCACGCAGGCGATAATTCCTTTTTGATTCCACTTCATCTGAAAGCCTCCAAAAAAACTTCTATACGACAGAGTAACAAACAATGGACAAATCTGTCAAGCGTTGGTATAATATCTTGCGATGGTATAAATAATATTAGTAACCATGAGGTTCTTTTAAGATTAATAGGGAAGACGGTGTGAATCCGCCGCAGCCCCCGCTGCCGTATTAGGGGATGGCTTGTACATAAATGTCACTGGCATATGCCGGGAAGGCGTACAAGATTGGTTAAACCTTCCAGATGAACCTTAAGTCGGAAGACCTGCCTTATGGTGTGAAATGTGACCTTTCGGAGGGAGAGGAAATGTTTTGACTATTCATTCTAGTCATCACAGGTCCTTGTATGCCCTTTTTTCGGGAATACAGGACTTTTCTTATGTTATCGCAATACCAGAACAAAAATACGCGATACGCGAGAAAGAAGGTTTTTCTATGAAAAACAAAAAGAAACTTTTATCCGTTCTTTTAGTCTTTGTTATGACGGTAAGCGTCTTTCATGGCTATGCAGCAAAAGCAGCGGATACAGTCAAAGTAACACTTCGCCTTGAGCAGGATAATAAAACACTTGTTACACCGGTTGAAGTTACTCTGACTGATGCAGACAAAAAAGATTATGGAATCGGCCTCAGTACCAAAACACTTACCCCGCTTCATGCGCTGGCTAAGTATCTGACTGAGAAAAAAGGTGCCACAACAGAAACAATGAAAAATTATATTATGGCAAGTACAAGTCAGTACGGTTTGTTTGTTAACGGTATTAGTATTGACGGCAACTCTGATGGCAGTGCTTCCTCTGACGCTTTGGACGGCGTAAACTGGGGATATGCTGTAAATAATACAGACCCGGGTGTCGGTATGGGATCCTATTCACTAAAAAATAATGATGCAGTCACCATCTATGGACTTTGGGGCGGCGGCACATGGCCAAATAACGTAGAAACAAATTACAGCTATTTTGAAAATGACACAGTAAGCACAACTGTTTCCGGCAAAGCGACCGTAACACTGAAAGGTTTAGGCTATGACAAAAACTTCGTCGCTTCTATTGTTAAACCAATTAGTAAAGCAACTGTTGTAGCAGCAAAATATGAAAACGAAGCCAGCACAGCAACAAAGGATACTGCGGTTGCCACAGCACAGACAGATGATAACGGTGTTGCTACTCTTTCCTTTGATAAAGCAGGTACTTATGTACTCTCCGCTTACCGTTTGGACAGCGACGGCAAACACTCCAACATTTCCAGACCATACGGAATTGTTAAAGTGCTTGCTGCAGTTACCACACCAACAGCTGCTCCAACCGTTACACCAACAGCTGCTCCAACCGTTACACCAACAGCTGCTCCGACCGTTACACCAACAGCTGCTCCGATCGTTACACCAACAGCTACTCCGGCAGGAGATTCTCTTGGCAAACCGGTTCCAACAAAAACTCCGACTGCCACACCAACTCCGGCATCGGATGACAAGGGTATTAAAAAAGTTGCAAAAACACCTACTAAGGTAAAAGTTGTTGTGAAAAAGTCAAAGAAAAAGAAAAAATCCGTAACTGTTTCCTGGAAAAAGGCAGCAAACGCAAAAGGATACCGCATCGCACTTTCCAAGAAAAAGAACGGTAAATACAAAAAAGTAACCGATACGAAAAAAACAAAATACACCTTTAAGAAAACAAAGGGAACGTATTATGTAAAACTGACCGCTTATGTTGTAAAATCTGACAAAGCTACTTTCAGTAAAGCAACAAAACCGGTAAAATTCAAGGTAAAATAAGATGAAGAAAAAGACATTTTTATGTCTGATACTCACCGCTGCCATCTTCCTTAGTGCATTTTCGACTTTTCGTAATGAACAGGGTATGGATGGTGCCAGCGTGGTATCCTCTGTAACACCAGAGGATACCGCCAATTGCGGTGCTATTTGGACAAAGAAATTTTCCACAAAGGGAATCTCATACAACTCTATTCCGATTATGGGAACAAATGGCATCTATGTCGTAAATTCGAATATACTTTATGAACTGTCTTATGCAAATGGACAGGTTCTAAGACAAACCACATTAAAAGAAAAAATGAACAGCGTCTGTAATATGCTTCTTGAGGAGCATTTTTTATATATTCCGCTGGCAAATGGCACAATGGAATGTGTTGACATCAATTCGATGACAAGCCTATGGCAGAGCGAGTCGTTTGGCGGACAGTCTCTTTCGACTACCTTTTATCATAATGGATATCTCTATGCCGGCACGACAAATGTTTTGTCAAATGGTACAACCACAGGTCTCTTCTACTGCCTGAATGCAAAAGATGGCTCAACCGTCTGGACTTATGAAGATAAAGACCATCCGGGCGGTTACTATTGGAGCGGTGCCATTGTCTATGAGGATGCACTTTATTTCACCGGTGATAACGGCATTTTAGTAAGCCACAGTCTCACAGAACCGGTTGTATATGATACCGCTGTTCTGACTACGGCAAACATCCGCACCGGACTGACCTATCACAAAGGAACCGATGCCCTTTATACCGTAGCAAAAGACGGTACATTATTTCAGATACAATACACGGAGCAAAAAATCACAAGGGTTTCCTCCGGTAAAATTATGAGTGGTGCCAATTTTGTTACCTGCACCAGTACTCCAACTATTTATAACAATCGTTTATATGTTGGATGTGTGGCAGACCAATATGGTTATGTCTGTGTCATGGATGCCCTGACTTTAAAACCTATTTATCAGGTAAAGGGATTTCAAAATGCTGAAGTCAAATCTTCTCCTCTTGTTTCAACCCGTGGTTCTTCCACCGGAGAAGTAACGGTCTATTTCTCCATGAATGCTTTACCGGGTGGTTTGTACGCTTTTAAAGATACAGAAGGAAAAACAAGTGCCTCACTTCACACTTTGTATATTCCACAGGCAAAACAATACTGCCTGTCCAGTATTACAGCCGATGACAAGGGGCGTTTATACTATTCCAACGACAGTGGAACCCTGTTTTGTGTTACGCTTGCCAAAGATATCCTTGCGACAAGCACACCGACAGTCACAAGCATACCGGCTGCGACAAGTACGCCGACTGTTTCTAATTCGCTTGCACCGGCGGCTAAAAAGTCTGTGTCAAAACCGAAGAAACCATATAGCGTTAAGGTAAAGAAAAGCAAGAAAAAATACAAAGTCACCTGGAAAAAAAAGAGCAAAAAATACCAGACAATTATCTCCTACCGATATGGTAAGGGAAAATGGAAAAAGAAAACAATCAAAAAAAATACGGCAGCAACGATAAAAAAAGGCAAAAAAAGACTGCAAATCCGACTGAGATGCAAAATCAAAAAACAGTCCAAATGGATTTACTCCTCTTATACGAAAACCTTTTCATTTCGCCCTTAATATGCTAAGATAAAAATAGTCATTGGATTTACAAAAGGGAGGTTTATAGTATGAGTAAAGAACAAGAACAACTACTGCAATGGATTGATGAATCCGATAATATTGTGTTTTTTGGCGGTGCCGGTGTCTCAACAGAAAGTAGAATTCCGGATTTTAGAAGTGTTGATGGATTATATAAACAGAACTACGATTATCCACCGGAAACGATTCTGTCCCATAGTTTTTATATCCGTAACCCGGAAGAATTTTACCGTTTTTACCGGGATAAAATGCTGTTTCCCGACGCCGATCCTAATGCCGCTCACATTGCTCTTGCCAATTTGGAAAAGCAGGGCAAATTAAAAGCAGTTATTACACAAAACATCGATGGTCTGCACCAAAAGGCAGGAAGCAAGGAAGTATTAGAACTCCACGGCTCTGTTTTGCGAAATCACTGCACACACTGTCATAAATTTTATTCTTTAGAAGATATTTTAGCTATGGACGGTGTTCCTCACTGCGAATGTGGCGGTGTCATAAAACCGGATGTCGTTCTCTATGAAGAAGGACTTGATATGCCGCTTATGGAACGTGCCATTTCCTATATCCGCGATGCTGATTTGCTGATTATCGGCGGCACATCTTTGGTTGTTTATCCGGCCGCCGGGTTAATTGACTACTATCAGGGCGATAAGCTGGTACTCATTAATAAGGATAAAACTTCAAAGGATAATCGTGCAAATCTTATCCTGCACGAACCAATTGGTGAGGTCTTAAAACCACTCGCCTGACAAATTATTTCTTAATCTGCATGAAATTGATTTTTGCGGATGCCAGTACATTGCGTGGAAACATCTGGTTTACACCACTTGTTCCACCGTTACCGGTATCCGTTATTTTTTTCGGATAAAGGACAAGAGAAATCCTCTTTTCTTCCTTTAGTTTTTCCTCCATCGCCTCTCCTGCAAGTACAATACTTGGCTTTTCTTTATTGATTAGAGATAAGGTATATGACATGGGCTTTTTCGTTTTGCCATCTGCACGGCAGCCAACAAGTTGAAGCCCATTATGTAAAACTGCACTCTCATCCAAAAGCAGATGCACACCTGCACCGGAGATTTTTTCTTTCTTTTCCTCCACAAGGACAGAATCTGCACTTCCTTCCACCATATAAATGCCCAATGCCGCCTTCATTTTTTTGATACTTGCAAGGGTCTTATCTATCGTTACCTCCTTTGTATGTCTGCCGAATAAATTTCCTCCAAATAAAATAACATCCGGCTTTTTCTCATTCACCTTTTCCACCAGAGAATCAAACACATGAGCAGTCATATCACTTCCTACAAAGCAATTGGAAATATAAACAATGGAAGTATCCTTAACCGGCTCCTTCTTATTCTCCTGTGAAATCACAGTCTCCTCCCACGATATGCACCGGCTTTTCCAGAAAATAACAGCACCGACACACATGGTGACAACAAAAAAGCCAAGAATCAATTTGGTCGGATGATTGAAAAAGCGGTATATTTTCCCGCTGCATCCTGCTTTTTTCCCGATAAAACGAACAATGCCACGCACAAAACACAAAATAGGTGTGAGTATCATAACACTGCCATATATTACAGAATATGCATGCATAATGACGGAAACTACATCCGAAATCATTGCGGATATTCCGGTTTCAAAAAGGAACACAACTATTAAAGAAAAAACATGTAAAAACGCGAAAAAGACCACCGGTACTTTCCCGCGTTTCCACAAATCATAATATCGCAAAATAGAATAAAACCATGCTCCTAATGCATAGCACAACGCAATCACAACTTCTATCATAAAAGCACCCCTTGTCGTATGTTTTACTACACGGGTAGTGTATAATAGAACTGCTTATTTGTCAACCATTATTTGGTTTTGAATTTCTTTGTTTTGCTCCATTTTGAAACGGTTTTCTTTCCGTTTATTACCTGATACGTTCGGATTCGTATATAGTATTTCTTTTTCGTTTTTAACTTTTTAATCGTCCGGCTTTGTTTCTTCTTACCGGAAATCGTAATCGTCTTTTTCCCTTTTTTGAAAGATGCAGACGTGCTATATTGAATCTGGTATCCGGTAATTGACTGCGCTGTTTTTTTCCAACTTATGAAAACTTTTTTCTTACCTGCTTTCACCTTTTTGATAACCGGCGCTTTCAGAACAGCCTGCTTTGGATTCTTGTTTGGATTTGCCGGTACTGCCGTTGGCTTTGCATTGGAAGCCGGCGTTTTCACAGGTGTTCCCGAAGTTTTCTGTGTCGGCGTTGGAATTGGTGTTGGTGTTGTCTTTGGTGCCGGAGTAGGGGGAGGGGTTACCGGCGGCATTGGCGTTGGTTTCGGTGTTGGAATCACGAGATTTCCCGGCACTTTTCCCACTTTTACATCCGTGTAATCACTGTACAAATACCGGTCTGTTTTATTTGCTGCTAACCAGTCTGCCTGCTCTTTTGTTGCTGCATAAATCATTGATGGATTGTGCATTTCATAGAAGATGTAAGTATCCCATGTTTCCAGTTTTGTTCCATCAAAGCCGGTTCCAAGTCCAATCGCCACTAAATTTGTACAATTATAAAATGCCTGCCCGCCAATCGTTTGTATCCGGTCCGGAACTTCCACCTTCACAAGTCCGGTACAGTACGAAAATGTATATTCCGGTATGGAGGTCAGCGATTTCAAATCCGGTAATTCGGTAAATGACGTACAGCCGGAAAATACTGAGCCTGCCATTGATTGTAAATTCTCTGACATCGTAACTTTATCCGCTTTCAGACTGGTACAATTACTAAATGCCCCATATCCGATTTTCTTAATCTGAGACGGAATTACAATCTGCTCTAAAGCAGAACAACCACTGAACGTATATGGCGGAATTTCTTCTATATTAACCGCCTTTGATAAATCAACAGAAACCAACGAAGTACAATTTTGGAATTCACTACCGCCAAGTTTTTGTAAGCCTGCTCCGAGAACAACCGATGTCAGTTTTTCACAATCCTCGAAAGCTCCCTCTGTTGCTAAATTGGTTATTCCAAGGATTTTAACGGAATCCGGAATCACAACCTGTTCCAATTCACTTCCCTGAAAAGCCTGATACCCAATCTGCGTCAAACCGTTCGGAAGTGATATACTCCGAATGGCACATCCCTTAAATGCCTGCCCATCAATACAAATTAATTTCGACGGAAGTGAAATTGATGTTAAATTTGTTGTTTCTCCAAATGCACTGTTTCCAATAAATGTTACGTTATCCGGAATATGAACTGAAGTTAATGCACTGCAGTCCTTAAACATAGTCCCCGGAACTGCCGTCCAGCTATCCGGAATCGTAAATGAACGTAAAGACTTACATCCCCAGAACAAACCGCCGGAATACTTATCCTCATCATTCTCATAACGGTTTGTGCCATCATAATCCTCTGCGGATACTATAAATTTTCCATCTTCCGGGAACACAACATGGTCTAACTTTTCACAGTCCATAAACGCATTCGATGCAATATGCTGTACAGATTTTGGAATATTAATACTTTTTAAATTTTTGCATCCTGCAAATGCGCTGCAACCAATAAAGGTTAAGCCATCCGGAAGTGTCACCGTATCAATCGTACACTCACGGAATGCCCTTGAACCTATATAGGTAAGATTTGGTGTCTTATCTTTTCCAATCGGCAGTTCAGTCAACTCCGAACAGTTTGCAAATACATCTCTATATACGGTTTTTAATTCCTCCGGATATTTTAGCGTAAACTTAGACATTTTAGAACAATTATTAAATGCCATTTCTCCCAAATAAGTTAATTTTCCTTTTATCGTAACACTTGTAAGGGCTTTACAACCGCCAAATGCCAGTCGCGGTAATGTTGTAATCTTCTCCGAAAGTTCAATCGTGGTTAAACTTTCGCAGCGATTAAACGCATGATATCCCAGTGACGCAACATTGCCCCATTCAATTGTTTTTAGCTGGGTCAACCCCTCACACAAATGTGAGGGTACTTTTGTAACGCCGGACTCAAATGTAATTTTTTCAATTGCATCTCCGGCAAGACAGGCCCCATCCTTTTTCTGGTCCACTTCTTTGTCATCATCCAGTGGATATGTGTCGTAAATCGATGTTGTACCTTCTGGAATTGATATCTCATTTAACGAATCACACTCATAGAAAATGTATTTCCCAAGCTGGCAATTTGTAGGAAGTTTCACTGAAGAAAGCACACTGCATCCATAAAAAGCATAATTATCAATTTCCAAAACACCTTTCGGAATATTTATGGTCGTAATTGTCGTGTTATCCCGAAACGCATTCTGTCCAATAACAGTAACATTATAACTTGCCCCATCCCAATCAATCTGGGAAGGTATTGTTATACTTTGTGATGTCCCCGTATATTTTTGCACTGTTGCTGTTTTTGTTTCCTGTGTCAATTGATAGGAAAAATCACCTTCTAAATAATTGACTGTGTCTGCTTTTGATGACTGCTCCATAAACCCTATGGAGAAAAAGAATGTCAGCATAAAAAGCATGCTAACGATGAAACATTTCCTTCCTTTACAAACTTTATCATTCACCTTAACCATCTCCTTTCTTAATTTCATATAAATCCGTTTCATTATACTGAATTAAGCATAAAATGGTAAGGTTACAAATGTCTCATGTTCGCTTTTTGGCTGACATTCCTGTAATTTTAGTTATAGTTAAATTTCAATTTATTTAATGATACATATTTGGTCTGACTCCGCTCGCCATTCAGAATCTGAATGTTAAAGCCGACGCCCTCTTCCAGTTTGTGTGGCATGGAACCATTATATTCTGTTAAATCAAATACCGTGTGTTTCTTCGAACCAATCAACTTATAGTTTCCTTTATCTAAAATATCTGAATCACTGTAGCCATTCAGCGCCTCAGCAGAAACAAAGGCACATTTCTGATAATCCCCCTCAAAATCAAGTTCTGTTCCGGAAGCATCATATACACCAAATTGAATCTCAAATGAGGTGACATCCTGTATACGAATTCCCTTTTTTAACAAATACCGGCTGAAATCAATCGCAATCATACAACTAACTTCCTCATCGTATTCATTTTCAAAAAGCATCAGACCATCGAGTTTATTTACGCCACTCTCGACAAGACCACTGCCAAGATTCATGTAACCAATAATGTCTTTATCCTCCAAATCCGCAACCAATACTTTCGGTTCCGCAACCGTTTCCTGTCTAACCGTTTTTTCCCGGAAATGCTCCGGCCATTCATCTTCTGACAGCAGCAACTCCATTTTTAAAAGAATCAATTTACGAATCCTGCTAAATTCGCCATTCGTAAACTGAATGTTAATCCCCACTGCATCGTGAAGCTCATGATCCGAAAGAGAAACTCCATCTGCTTTGTATCCATTGTAATCCGTAAGCTTGATTTTTGTAATTTCCTTTGAACCAATAACCTTATAATTTGTCGTTGGTAAAATGTCCGAATTACTGTAACCATTTAATTCATCCTCAGAAACAAGTGCGCATTTTTCATATTCAATGGAAAAATCAATTTCTTTCTCATTTTCATCATACGCAGCCGCCACCAAATGAATTTCCTGAACATCCCCAATTGCAATTCCCATATGTTCCACATACTCTCTTAATTCAATCGCATACATCGGATACAGGCCCGGTTCAAATTCTGCAAAAAACTCAATGCCTTTTGACGTCACCGAAACGCCGTCCTCCTCAAGCCCATGTCCATAATTAATATACGCTTTCAGCATAGGATCTGCCAAATCAACAACCCACTTTTTCACTTTATCCATAGCAACCTCCGTTCTGAAGCCCCTGCTCCCATCAAAATAATTCTACTATTATCATACCACATTATAGCGAAAGAAACAAAGTTTTTCTGCCTTACCAGATAGCTAAATCACTTTACTTTCATCGTCTTTTTAAATCCGGTCTTTTTCTTCTGAATCAGCTTTTTGTACTTCTTTAACTGCTTCTTCGGCACCTTGAATGTAGCTTTCTTATAAATTCCTTTGAAAGCATTCTTTCCAATGCTCTTCAGCTTTATTGCCTTAATGGTTACTCTCTTCAACTTCTTGCAGCCTTTGAAAGCATTTTTTGCAATCGAAGTAACGGTATACGTCTTTTTGCCAATCTTTACTTTATTCAAGATGGTAACACTTTTTGCTTTCTTCGATGTGCATTTTTTAACAACCGCATACTTTCCGGAAATAGCATATACTACTTTTCCTTTTGTTGCGGAAGTAACTGCTTTACTTTTTTTTGGAGCCGTTTGACTGTTATTCGGGGTCGGATTTACCGGCTCCACATAATCTTCTTTAGAGAGCGTTGGCACTGAATAATTGGCGTAATCTTTTATTCCATTCCCCTGACAATCACTAAAAAACATTGATGTAACAATATGATGTTCATCAATTACCGACTTTGCTCCTTTTAAGAAATATGTATAAACAACCGGTTCCTCATCATCCCACGTAGCATCCAGCAGATACCACTGGTTTCCAATTTTCACCTGATTCCACATGTGCGTCAAACTGTAAACAGTAACACAAGGAATTTGATAATAATCACAAAGTATTTTTATCATTTTCGCATACGACTCACAACACCCCTCTTTATGTGTCATCAGATAGCCAACCGAACGTGTTTCATTTGTTGCTGCTGCACTTAAAATATGAGAATTGTTACGGTAACTGTATGTTTTCACAACATAGTCATGAATTAATTTCAGTTTCTTCGAAGTCGAAACTTTTTGAACACCGGAATTATTAAGCGATTTAATAATCTCTTGTAAAAATCCACCGTATTCTAAAGCATCAGCCTGAAATGCTGTTTTGTAATAAGCAAGCACCGGATGGATTGTTCCGGTATAAACACCATCTTTTTCTTTCATTTGTGTGTGGTTAAAATACCGAATCCAAAATATAGACGGATTGTCTAAAACGACTGCTGTACTTGCTTGATACATGTTAGCAATGGTAATTTTATCTTTCGTTACAACTTTCACATTCTCCATTCTGCACTCGCCTTTATCCATGTCAAATTTATAGTAATTATAAATTGTCGTATAGATTTTCTTCTCCACATCTGTAAGCCGGTTGTAATACCATTGATTACTTTCCATTGGTTTTTCTGCGTATGGAATTTCTTTTTCTGTTCCATCACTTTCTACCGTTCCGGCTATTTTTGTCGTACTCGCATTTGAACTCCACAACGCACGCAAATGGTAATCCATCGCTTTTGTTGTGTCGATGCGGGTCACAATAACATCTTCATCTTCTAAGTACCATCCGGCAAAGGAATGGCCCTGCTTTGTGACATCCTGCGGTAGCACAATGTTGCTCTGTTTGTACTTATACTCAGTCGGAATTGTCACTCCATCCGGAAGTGTTCCGCCGTCTAAGTCAGTTGTTACATGATATACAGTGCTTTCATAAATTGCCTGTAAGGAAAGTTCTCCGGAAGTCGTTGCTTCTACTTTTGTCATTACCTTGTTGTTCAATGTATTACGCCATCCGCAGACATAAAATCCCTTTCTCTTTACATTGGTCGGCAGGTCAAATTCATCACCGTAGGAATAAGTTTTCGGATAGTCTCCAACAAACTCACCGCCAAGGGTATCATAAGTGATGCCGTAAGTGCGGTTTGCTGCTTCCACATAGACTTTTAAGTTGTTCTTCAATGCATAATTGGACGGGAAAGGAATGGTTACGGTCGAATTCTTGTCTTCACAAGTCCCGGCACTTACCTCTGTTCCGTCTGCTGTTTCTACACGGTAGCTCTGAATATAACGGTTTGTATTGCACTTCATAATCAATGAACTGATTTTTTCGCCATACTCATACGTTACTTCGTTTGTTTTGTCCAGCTCACGGTCGCCAAGGAAAGCGATTGTGTCACTGTGCTTTGTACTGAATGTTACCGATGGCTTTTTGTACCATGCTGCATAAAGCGTGG
>NZ_QUDR01000029.1 GCF_003477605.1 Clostridium sp. AF37-5 | reverse complement strand
CTATCTTGCCTTTGCCGCTTTTGCCTACCCCTGAAAGGGGTATTTGTACTACTCGCTACCCTTAAAAGAGGTTCCGTACTCTCTTACGCTTAATTTGTCCATTGCTATGTCATGCGTTTCCTGTTCCTGTATATATTTCTTTATTGTTGCCTCATTTAAGCCTACTGTACTTACATAATAACCTTCTGCCCAGAAATGACGGTTTCCAAATTTGTACTTTAAATTTGCATGTTTATACTTACCAGCATATGTATATGGTCTGGCATTAAATGACCTTCTATTATTTCTACACCTTTATAACCACACAACTGTTTCAAAATATCACGAATGCTTTCTTTGTATTGATTATAAATTACTTTTCGCCTATACTTAGGTGTGAACACAATATGGTATTTACACATCCATTTTGTGTGGGACAGACTGTTTGCTTTTTTAGCCATTAAAATCATCTTTCCTTTCGTTATAAGATAGCTTGAACAAATGGAAAGCTGATTTTTTCTAATAACAACTTATCTTCCACCCACATAGCAGGTGGTTTTTTGTTTCCCATGGTTTCATTTCTCTTTTGAGAAACTCCGCTCGTAGTCAACAGACTAAAGTCCATAATAAAAAATGAGACATATAAATGGCTATGGCAGGGAGGAATAAAAAATGCTTATTTATGGGTCATTTTGGATAGCGGTTAAAAAATGCATGGCAGATAAGCCTATTAAAATGGTATGCCGCATTTGCCTATATCGAGTTTACTCGAATATAGGCAAATAAAGCAGACTATCAAAAATGTGTTTTTACCGAGGGTACATCAGCAAATCAAAGGCCTCGTAATGCTTAAAATCATGTTATAAAAGATTCTAAGCATTTTTGTTTTGTCAAATATCCAGATTATCTTCAGCATCTATAAATATCTGCAATTCGTTATTCAAATAAAGCCCTGCATATTCAAGTGGATTATCTATTGCCATTGCATTTAGAACGTGATCAGTCCATGCTGTAGTTTTTAATCCTTCCTCTGCCTTATTACAGTCAATTCGTAATATGTAGCCATCAAATGTAGTAATATCAATACTGTTATGGTACATATTATAACTTGCAGAAATAAAATTCATACCATCAACTCCTAACATTATAAAATTTAAGCATATCTTTCAGACCAATTACCTTTTCATTATTTGTTATTTGATATAATTTTCCTTTCCCCTATTTTTGCCCTTATCAGCACTTGTAATCATAAGGGAAGTGGTATAAAATGATGTAATGAATAAAATAAAGTTGACTTGCTTAAATATAGAGTTTTCAAGGGTTGACGGCATTTTTTATGAAGTTGTGAGGATGGATAAGATATGGTTTGAGCAAATGTTCGCTGCCAGTTTCTTTGGCTTTCAGTAATTCCGGCAGAAGAATTTTGTGGCTCGTGGGTTTTGAGTACGTCGGTATGTGGCACTGGTAGTTTCAGTGCCCATACCGCTACGCACTCAATTAACGGGAGTGCCCACGAGACGCAAAACTTTTCTGCCGGAATTACGGAAAACAAAAAAAGTGGCAACAAATACTGCCAACAAACCCACTTGACACCCCCTAACATTCATGATATAGTTGAGAGCAGATTGAGGATATCTCAAGAAGGGGCACACCACCTCGGGTGTGGACTTTTTTTGTGGTATCCTTTTGTTGTATCAGAGAGAAAGGAGAGACGATATGATTTGCTTGAATGGAAACCAGGTTTCAGACTGTGAAGGATTATCACTGGAAGATTTTATCGCAAAACAAAATTTTGAGAAGAACAAAATTGCGGTTGAAATCAACGGTGAGATTATTCCAAAGAAAGATTACGAAACGGTTCAGATAAAAGAAAATGATGTGATTGAAGTGGTAAGTTTTGTTGGTGGAGGTTGATAAAACAACCCTGTCAAAATCATGACATGTAAAATGTAAATTCAAATACAAAGATTGAGAGGATAAGAACATGGAAAATAAAGATACTTTTATGCTTGGTGGACAGGAGTTTTCTTCCCGTTTCATCTTAGGCTCCGGAAAATATTCACTGGATTTAATCAAGGCATCGGTTGAAAATGCCGGTGCACAGATTATTACATTGGCGCTTCGCCGTGCGAATCAGGATGGACGTGCAAATATTTTAGATTATATTCCGGAAGGTGTTACCTTGCTTCCGAATACATCCGGTGCGAGAAATGCTGACGAAGCAGTTCGTATTGCACGCTTGTCAAGAGAAGTTGGCTGTGGCAATTTTGTAAAAATTGAAATTATGAGAGATTCCAAATATTTGCTTCCGGATAATCAGGAAACCATCAAGGCGACAGAAATTCTTGCAAAAGAAGGATTTGTAGTTATGCCTTACATGTATCCGGATTTGAATGTGGCACGTGATTTGATGAATGCCGGTGCTGCATCGATTATGCCTTTGGCTGCACCGATTGGCTCGAACAAAGGTCTTTGTACAAAAGAATTCATTCAGATCTTGATTGATGAAATTAATCTTCCGATTATTGTGGATGCCGGCATTGGAAAACCATCTGAAGCATGTGCTGCAATGGAAATGGGAGCTGCCGCAATTATGGCGAATACCGGTATTGCGACAGCTGGAGATATCCCGGCTATGGCAGAGGCATTTAAACTGGCGATTGAGGCAGGAAGAAAGGCTTATCTTGCCGGTACAGGACGCGTGTTAGAGCGTGGGGGAAGTGCATCTTCACCGCTGACCGGCTATATTCAGGATGGCAGTTTCAAAACGAAATAAAGATAGTTGGAGGACGACATGGATAAAGTAAATGAGAGTATATTAAGTGAAACAATTCTGGAAGATATGAAGGAAAACCGAATTGACCACATGACATATTTAGAGGGAATGGAAGTTTTGGATTCCGATGTTGAGAAAACGGTTGTGGAAGCAATGAATGCTTACGATTATGATTCTTATACGGCTGCGGATGTCCGCCGCGCGATTTATAAAGACAATCGTACACCCGAAGATTTTGCAGCACTTTTGTCACCGGCTGCCCTTCCTTTTTTGGAAGAAATTGCACAGATGGCACAGAAGGAGACAAGGAAACATTTTGGTAATTCCATTATGATGTTTACACCGCTTTATATTGCAAATTACTGTGAGAATTATTGTATTTACTGTGGTTTTAACTGCCATAATAAAATCCGTCGTGCGAAACTTGATGCCGAGGGGATTGAACGTGAAATGGTTGAAATTGCAAAATCCGGTTTGCAGGAAATTTTGATTTTAACCGGGGAGAGCGAGAAAATGTCGGATGTAAAATACATTGGAGAGGCTTGTAAGATTGCAAGAAAATATTTCAAGGTGATTGGCTTGGAGGTATATCCGACAAATTCCGAGAACTATGCGTACTGGCATAAATGTGGTGCCGATTATGTTACCGTATTTCAGGAGACCTACAATTCAGATAAATATGAAACACTTCATCTGGCAGGTAAAAAACGTATTTTTCCATATCGATTAAACGCACAGGAACGTGCATTAAAGGGTGGTATGCGAGGCGTTGGTTTTGCTGCTTTGTTAGGCCTTGATGATTTTAGAAAAGATGCATTTGCAACAGGAATTCATGCCTATTTATTGCAGCGGAAATATCCACAGGCAGAAATTGCATTTTCCTGTCCAAGACTTCGCCCGATTATTAATAATGATAGAATTAATCCGATGGATGTGCATGAAGCGCAGTTGTTACAGGTTGTGTGTGCTTATCGTCTGCTTTTACCGTTTGCTTCCATTACGGTTTCTACTCGTGAATGTAAGCGCGTCCGCGACAATCTGATTCAAATTTGTGCAACGAAGATATCTGCCGGCGTGGACGTTGGAATTGGTGGCAGAAGCGGAGAAGAGCAGGGCGACGAACAGTTTGAAATTGATGATACCAGAAATGTGCAGGAAGTTTATGATGCGATTTTGGAGCATGGACTTCAGCCGGTTATGAGTGATTATATTTATGTATAGAATAGCAGTAACAAACCGTCATCTGTGTGAGGGGGATTTTTTGGAAAGAATCCGGCAGATCGCACAAGGCGATGAATATAATGCCATCCTTTTGCGGGAAAAAGATTTATCCCATGAGGAATATGAAGAACTTGCGGGAAAGGTTTTGAAAATTACGAATCAGGAAGGTAAAAAATGTATTCTGCATACGGATTACCGGGCGGCACTTTCTCTTTCGCATCCTTTTGTGCATATACCGCTTTCAGTTATGGCACAGATGTCTCAAAAGGAAAGGGAAAAACTTCGTAATTCCGTGAAGGAAATGAGTACGTCGATTCATTCTCTGGAACAGTTAAAAGAGGCAGAGGCATTTTTAATGGATTTTGTAATTGCCGGTCACATATTTGCTACGGACTGCAAAAAAGATTTACCGCCGAGAGGATTATCATTTTTGGAAAATATTTGCGATAATTCAGAGGTTCCTGTCTATGCTATTGGCGGCATGACAAAGGAGAGAGAGCCGGAAGTTATGCGTAAAGGTGCAAGCGGTATTTGTATTATGTCAGGATGCATGAGAGAATAACCGCAAGCCTTGCAAACAGTATCTGGTTGTGTTACAATGGCAAATATTATCAAATAAGTTAGGAGTGGTAATTGTGCCTATTAAAATTCAGGATTCACTACCTGCCCAGAAAATTCTGGAAAATGAAAATATATTTGTAATGACGGAGTATCGTGCAATGCATCAGGATATTCGACCGCTGCATGTATTGATTTTAAACCTTATGCCGACAAAGATTGAGACAGAAACACAGCTTTTGCGTAAATTGTCCAATACACCGCTGCAGGTGGATGTGGAGTTTATGCAGACGAGCAGTTATAAGCCGACGCATGTGGCACCAAGCCATCTGGAAACTTTTTATCGTGTGTTTGATGACATCAAAGACCGTAATTTTGATGGTATGATTATTACAGGAGCACCGCTTGACTATACCAAATTTGAAGACGTGGATTACTGGGATGAGTTAACAAATATTATGGAGTGGTCAAAGAAGCATGTTCACTGTACTCTTTACATGTGTTGGGCTGCATTTGCCGGTTTATATTATCACTATGGTATTGAGAGGGTCGACAGAGAGGAAAAATTATCCGGCGTGTACAAACATCGGGTGCTGAAAAAAAGCTCTCCACTGTTTCGCGGTTTTGATGACATTTTTGACTGTCCGCAGTCACGTGCGATGACGGTAAACAGAGAAGATGTTGAGAAAATTCCGGAACTGGAAGTACTTGCCGTATCAGATGCGGCAGGTGTGGCGGTTATAAAAACAGAAGACAGCAGACAGTTTTTTATGACGGGACATTTGGAGTATGATTCGGATACACTGGCAAAAGAATATTTTCGTGACCTGGATAAGGGAATGAATCCGAGTATTCCGGCTAATTATTTTCCGGATGATAACCCGGAGAAAAAGCCGGTTGTCCGCTGGCGTTCTGCCGGTCAATTGTTCTACAGTAACTGGCTTAATTATTATGTATATCAGAGTACGCCATATGATGTGAGAGACATTAATAAATAAAAAGCTGTTAATGAATTTTTTTTGGAGGAAAGAGTGTCGATTTAAGACATTCTTTCTTGTTTTTTTAAAGGTATGATGTTATAATCTAAATAGAGTTTATAACTATATAATTACATAAAAGGAGATTTGTTATGAGGAAGTCAATTGGATTGAAAATCATGGTGCCGTTTTGCATTCTTGCAATTGTATGTGGACTGTGTTCTACATTGATTTATTCAAAGATTGCACAGATGAATCAGGCAACCAAGTCGATTAGCGACAATTATATGACGATAACGGAGAAGACAGGAGAGATGGAGTCAGATTTTATATTGCTTCAGTATAAGCTGGCTCGCTATGTAACTGCATTTGATGACGATGATTTAAAACAGTTATCAAAGGATATTAAAGAAGCTACAGCACGCATGGATAAGAATATTTCTGTTATTGCAGAGAAGAGTTCTGACGGTGGTGAAGCCGATGCTGTAAAAGACTATAAAGCTGCGTATGCAACATTTAGTGAGTCTTACCAGAAATCGAAAAAGGCAATTGATGATTATGAACTGAATGGCATGAAGAATTTGAACGAAGCGGTAGAGCCTATCTACAAGAAATTCCAGAGTGCTATTGATGACATGCAGAAGGTGAACAGCCAGAAAGTAGAGGATTCGCAGGGAGCACTCGGTGCAGCTGCATCACAGAGTACATTAGCATTTGTTGTTTTAATTGCTTTGTTGGTTGTTTCTATTGTATTCTGTATTTTAATGGTTGTAGCAACAATCCTTCGTCCAACCAAACATGCAATTCGTCACTTGAACGGTATTGTACGAAGTATTGAACAAGACCACGGTGACCTTACATCCCAGATTCAGGTAAAAACAAAAGATGAAGTGGGAACTTTGGTTGTTGGAATTAATAAGTTCATTGATTTGCTCCGCGACATTATTATGGAAATCAAATCCGATGCCGTTGAGCTGCAGGGCAATGTAGAGCAGGTGTTTAATGGTGTAAATACATCGAATGGCGATATCAAACTGGTATCTGAGGTAATGGAAAAACTTTCTGCCGGAATGGAAGAGGTAGCAAACCACGCCGACCATCTGAATGACCAGGCAGGACGTGTTTATGAAGCAATGGAGCATATTGCCGGTGAGGCAAATAATGGTTCTGATTTTGCAAAAGAAATTAAAGACCGTGCGAATGCATTGCAGGAGAGTGGTCAGAAACGCCGTAAGATGACGGCAGAGATGGCAAGTGAAATTAATACACTGCTTCAGAGTTCTCTTGAAAAGAGTAAAGATGTTGAAAAGATTAATGTATTGACAAATGATATTTTGGAGATTTCTTCTCAGACAAACCTGCTTGCATTGAATGCATCCATTGAAGCAGCACGTGCCGGTGAGGTTGGTAAGGGATTTGCTGTAGTGGCTGATGAGATTCGTAAGCTGGCAGATTCAAGCCGTGAGACAGCGAATAACATTCAGGAAATCAGTTTGGAAGTAAACTCTTCAGTAGGAGAACTTGCAGACAATGCCAATAAGATGCTGACCTTTATCCAAAATGAGGTTATGCCGGATTATGATAATCTTGTAAATACCGGTAACCAGTATAACGACGATGCAAATCGTATTGATACATTGATGCTTCAGTTTGCTGACAGTGCAACCGCATTGAAAGATACGATGCATGAGATGGCAACACTGATACATGAGATTTCAGAGACGATTAATGATAGTTCCAATCAGGTATCCGGTGTATCAGAGTCTGTAACTACATTGACGGATAGTATGATGGATATTCAGACAAGCATTCGTGTAACAGAGGATGTAAGCCGTCGTTTGGATTCTGAAGTTGCTAAATTTGTGACAGAGGCGGATGAGGATGTTTCAGCGGCCGTTGATTATGAAGATGTCGTAGAAGAATCTGAATCTTATGAGGAAACAGAAGTAGCAGAGGATGTTGAAACTGGGGTAGATGATGATGTTTATCTTACGATTCCGGACGATGCAGAGGAAAGTGAAACTGTTGACGATGCAGCAGTTGAAACGGAGACTGATGTAGAGGAAGATGAAGCGGCAGCATCATATGAGGATGAGGACTTTTCTGAATTTGCTGAGTTTGGTTCTACGGATGAATACGAACAGTTAGCAGAAGAAGATACCAATGAAGATGCATAAAATCTTCTGACATATAAGTGATGTAAAAAGATAATAAAACAGCCTTCACATCATTGGATGGAAGGCTGTTTTGTTATTTACAACAATACGGTTGTTTACTTATTATTCTTTTCTACTTCTGCCATCTTCATTGCGCGAACTTTGGTAGAAAGACCAAAGAGGTTAATGAAACCTTCTGCATCATGATGGTCATACAAATCTCCGGTTGTGAAACTTGCAATGCTTTCATTGTACAAGCTGTATGGTGAAGTGGTTCCGGCTTTGATAATGTTTCCTTTGTACAGTTTGAATTTAACTTCGCCGGTTACATATTTCTGTGTTGACTCGATAAATGCCTGAACTGCCTCGCGGAGAGGAGAGAACCATTTGCCTTCGTAACAAATCTGAGCAAGTTTATTCCCCATATCCATTTTCAATGTTGTTGTATCGCGGTCAAGAATTAATTCTTCCAACTGCTGATGAGCTTCGTAAAGAATTGTTCCGCCAGGAGTTTCATAAACACCACGGGATTTCATTCCAACAACGCGGTTTTCTACGATATCAACAATACCGATACCATGTTTTCCACCTAATTCATTCAGAGTGCGGATAATATCGGAAACTTTCATTTCTTTTCCGTTTACGCTCTTAGGAACGCCGGCTTCAAATGTCATAGTTACATATTCACCTTCATCCGGTGCTTTTTCCGGTGTTGTACCAAGAACCAGAAGATGATCGAAGTTAGGCTCGTTTGCCGGGTCTTCCAATTCAAGACCTTCATGGCTGATATGCCACAAGTTGCGGTCACGGCTGTAACTGGAATCTGCGGAGAATGGAAGATCAATTCCATGTGCCTTGCAGTATTCAATTTCGGATTCACGGGAATCCATTGTCCATTTATCACTTCTCCAAGCTGCAATAATTTTCAAATCAGGAGCAAGTGCTTTGATACCGAGTTCGAAACGAATCTGGTCATTTCCTTTTCCGGTAGCACCATGGCAGATAGCAGTAGCGCCTTCTTTTCTTGCAATTTCAACAAGACGTTTTGCAATAACCGGACGAGCCATCGAAGTACCAAGAAGGTATTTGTTCTCATATACAGCATGAGCCTGTACACAAGGAACTACATATTCATCACAGAACTCATCGACAACATCCTCAATGTAAAGTTTGGATGCACCACAGAACTTAGCTCTTTCTTCCAGACCGTCCAATTCTTCACCCTGTCCACAATCAATGCAGACACAGATAACTTCATAATCAAAATTCTCTTTAAGCCATGGAATAATTGCTGTTGTATCCAGGCCGCCGGAATAAGCTAAAATAACTTTTTCTTTCATAATAGAACCTCCGTATGTATTTTTTGGTATTAACCTTTTTCTAATATACACCACAAGTGAATATTATGCAAGCATAAAATCAATTATTTTCAAAGAATGACGAATAAATTCTAGTTAGGTATTGCATATTTATCGGAAAAGATGTATAATAATTGAGGTTTGTGTATAATATGTATAAATATGCATAAATGATGAATAAAAAGAGTGAGCTGCCAAAGTACGGCGGAATGGAGGATGCTATGATAAAGGCTGGAATTATCGGTGCTACAGGGTACGCAGGACAGGAATTGGTTCGATTATTATTGCAGCACAAAGAAGTTGAGATTGTATGGTATGGTTCGAGAAGTTATGTGGATAAGAAATTTAGTTCCGTTTTTGGAAATGTTTTTCAGATTGTAGAAAATATTTGTAAAAGTGATGATTTACATACTTTGGCAAAAGAGGCAGACGTGATATTTACCGCAACACCGCAGGGGTATTTGGCAGGTGTTCTGGATGACGAAATCCTTTCCCAGGCAAAGGTGATTGACTTGAGTGCGGATTACCGAATAAAAGATGTTGCGGTTTATGAAAAATGGTACGGCATCACACATAAAAGCCCTCAGTATTTGGATGAGGCTGTATACGGATTGTGTGAGTTAAACCGCAAGCAAGTTAAAAAGGCACGTTTGATTGCTAATCCGGGATGCTATCCAACCTGTTCAACACTTTCGATTGCACCGCTTGCAAGAGAAGGACTGATTGATATGGATACTTTAATTATTGATGCAAAATCCGGAACATCAGGAGCAGGAAGAGGTGCAAAAGTTCCAAATCTTTACTGCGAAGTAAATGAGAATATTAAGGCATATGGAGTAGCCACGCACCGTCACACACCGGAGATTGAAGAACAGCTTTCCTATATTAGCGGAAAAGATGTTACACTTAATTTTACTCCGCATTTGATTCCAATGAACCGTGGTATTTTGGTTACGGCATATGCAAAATATAAAGAAGGTGTGACAAAAGAGCAGATTCGAGAGGCTTATGTGAAAGCATATCAAGATGAATATTTTGTGCGCGTGCTGGATGAGGGTGTGTGTCCGGAGACCAAATGGGTTGAGGGAAGCAACTTTGTCGATGTAAATGTAAAAGTTGACGAGCGCACGCATCGCGTGATTATGATGGGAGCAATGGATAATATCACAAAAGGTGCTGCCGGACAGGCAGTTCAAAACATGAATCTGATGTTTGGATTTGATGAGGCAGAGGGGCTCCGGCTTGTACCGATGGTTCCGTAAAGGAGGAAAATATGATGAATACAATAGAAGGCGGCGTTACCGCAGCAAAAGGATTTATGGCGGCGAGCGCAGAGGCAGGAATTAAATATAAAAACCGTACAGATATGGCCCTTGTCTATACAGAAAGCCCGGCGGTCTGTGCAGGAACTTTTACAACGAATGTAGTAAAGGCAGCACCGGTTTGGTGGGATAAAGAAATTGTTGAGAGCAAAAAGGATGTTCATGCGGTCGTATTGAATAGTGGAATTGCCAATGCCTGTACCGGAGGCGAAGGTAAAGAAATTAATGAGTACATGGCTTCACAAATTGCAGAGGCACTTGGCGTTTCGACAAAAGAGGTTTTGACAGCTTCAACCGGCGTTATCGGAATGCAGATAAAAAAAGAACCGATACAAAAAGGTGCAAAACTTTTAAAGGATGCACTGGCAGATACAAAAGAAGCAGGTCTGCTTGCGGCTAAGGCAATTATGACAACGGACACTGTTCCGAAGGAAGCGGCAGCCAGTTTTGAGGTGGACGGAGTAACCGTAACAGTTGGTGGCATGAGCAAAGGTTCCGGTATGATTCACCCGAATATGGCAACGATGCTTAGCGTTACGACAACAGATGCAAAAATTTCACATGATTTACTGCAGGAAATGGTTTCCGAAATTGTGTCAGATAGTTTTAATATGATTTCGGTTGACCGCGATACATCAACAAATGATACATATCTGGTGCTTGCCAATGGCGAATCCGGTGTTGAAATCAAAGCAGGAACGAATGGATATGTAAAATTCAAAGAGGCACTGAGTTTTGTTGCAACGGATTTGGCAAAACAGATGGCAGCGGACGGAGAAGGCGCTACGAGGCTGATGGAAGTAAGAGCAGTTCACTGTAAGAATAAAGAAGAGGCAAAGATTTTTAGTAAATCGGTTGTGACTTCAAACCTCGTGAAAGCAATGGTGTTTGGCAAGGATGCGAACTGGGGACGTGTTTTGTGCGCACTGGGGTATTCCGGTGCAGACTTTGACCCGGATGTAATCGATTTGATTTTAGAAGCTGAGGATGAGCAGATTGTTTTAGTAAAAGATGGTGTGCCGACAGATTACAGTGAAGATGAGGCGACTATTTTATTAGGAAAAGATGCAGTTACATTTATTTGCGACATGAAGCAGGGGGATGCATCGGCAATTGCCTGGGGATGCGATTTGACTTATGATTATGTAAAAATAAATGGCGATTACAGAAGTTAGAGAGGACAAAAAGATGGAAGATAAGATGAAAGAAGTTGTACTTAAGGCGGAAACGCTGATTGAGGCACTGCCTTATATCCGTGATTTCAACGGAAAAAAAGTAGTTGTAAAATACGGCGGAAGCGCTATGCTGGATGAAAAATTGCAGGAATCAGTGATTAAAGATGTTGCTTTGTTGAAACTGGTTGGCATGCAGCCGATTATTGTTCACGGCGGCGGAAAAGAAATTAGCAAATGGCTTGGCTATATGGGAAAAGAGAGTGAATTTGTAGAAGGACTTCGTGTGACAGATGCCGATACGATTGAAGTGGCAGAAATGGTTTTAAATAAGGTAAATAAGCATTTAGTCCAGATGATGGAGAAACTTGGAGTAAAGGCAGCCGGCATCAGCGGAAAAGACGGTGGCACAATGCTTTGTGAGAAAAAAACAGCCGGTGGAAGAGATATCGGTTTTGTGGGAAAAGTAAAATCCGTTAATTCCGATTTGATTGACACTTTGATTGCCAAAGATTTTATTCCGATTATTGCGCCGATTGGTATGGATGAAAATTATCAGGCATATAACATCAATGCCGATGATGCGGCAAGTGCAGTTGCAAAGTGTATTCATGCAGAAAAACTGGCATTTATGACGGATATTGAGGGTGTCTGCAAAGACCCGAAAGACCCGGAAACATTGATTTCTGTATTGACAACTGATGAGGCAAAACAGTTGATTGAGGATGGAACCATTGGCGGTGGTATGATTCCGAAAATAAGAAACTGTGTGGAAGCGGTAGAAGAAGGTGTAAGCCGTGTCCATATTCTGGACGGACGTAGACAACATTGTCTGCTGCTTGAGTTTTTTACCAAAAAAGGTATTGGTACAGCAATTATTGATAACAACACAACGTTGTATCCGCATGAGCAGGATTAGGAAGGAGCATGTGATATGAAACAGATGATAGATGAATCAGAGAAGTATTTAGTTCATTCGTATAACCGTTATCCGGTTGTATTAGACCATGGAGAAGGCGTGAAATTATACGATACAAATGGAAAAGAATATTTGGATTTTGGTGCCGGAATTGCCGTTTGTGCATTGGGCTATGGAGATAAGGAATACACAGATGCTTTGAAAACACAGATTGATAAAGGAATTCATTTTTCTAACTATTTTTATTCGGAGCCATTATTGCAGGCAGCGAAAGGTCTTGCAAAGGCAACCGGACTTGACCGTGTATTTATGGCAAACAGCGGTACGGAAGCCAATGAGGGCGCTTTGAAAATGGCACGAAAATATGCCATTATGCAGGGGCATGAAAATCGTCATGAGATTATCTCGATGAATAAAGCATTTCACGGACGAAGCATGGGAGCATTGTCCGTTACCGGTACGGCAAAATACAGAGAGCCTTTTGAACCGATGTTACAGGGTGTTACATTTGCTGATTACAATGATTTCGAGAGTGTAAAAGCAGCGGTTACAGAAAATACATATGCCATCATTGTGGAAGCCGTTCAGGGCGAAGGTGGAATTTATCCTGCAAACGCTGAATTTTTACAGGGAATCCGCAAATTGTGTGATGAAAATGATATCGTTATGATTTGTGATGAAATTCAGTGTGGTATGGGACGTTCCGGTAAGATGTTTGCGTACCAGAAATATAATATTGTACCGGATATTGTGACGATGGCAAAGGGAATCGGAAATGGTATTACAGTAGGTGCAATCGCGGCAAAAGAAGAAGTGGCTAAGTGCCTTGTGCCGGGAGATCATGGTACAACATTTGGCGGAAATCCACTTGCCTGCGCAGCGGTGGCAAAGACACTGGAAATTTTTGAAAAGAGAGAAATTCCGAACCATGTAGAAGAAGTTGGAGAGTATCTTAATGAATGTCTGCAGAAATTGGTGGAGAAAAAAGAAATTGCTGTTGAGACACGTGGTATGGGACTGATGCGTGGCTTGGAACTTTCCGTTCCTGCCGGTCCTTATATTACAAAGGCATTGGAAAAAGGCGTCATTTTTATGAGCGCAGGCGCAAATGTCATTCGTTTTATTCCGCCGCTTATTATTGAAAAAAGCGATGTGGATAAAATGATTGCGATTTTAGATTCTGTACTGGATGATTAAAAATGGATGAATAATTGCACCTTTCTTGGGAAGACTTTACGGTAGAATCGTTTACCGTGAAGTTACTAAGGAGGTGCTTTTATGTTGGGAATTTTAGTGGCTGCCATTTCAGGTGCCATTATGAGTGTACAGGGTGTATTTAATGCGGAAGTGACCAAACAGACGAGTATCTGGCTGTCATCTGCATTTGTACAGATTAGTGCATTTGTTGTCTGTGTACTGGCTTGGTTTATTACCGGAAGAGATGGTGCAATCAGTAGTTTGTGGCATGTTTCACCTAAATATATGCTGTTAGGTGGAGCACTGGGAGCTTTTATTACTTATACGGTAATTTACAGCATTAATGCGATTGGTCCTGCCCGTTCTGCGATGTTTATTGTGTCGGTTCAGATCGTCATGTCGTATCTGATTGAACTTTTTGGGCTGTTTGGGATTGATAAACAGCCGTTTGAGTGGAGAAAGTGTATTGGTGTAGCTGCGATTGTTGCTGGAATTGCCATTTTCAAGTGGAAGTAAAAAATAAGTAAATTTGCCATTGTAAAAATGGAATAACATTGGTAAAATAGTTAAGTAGCACTCTTTTTTTCCGGCCAGAAAGGAAAGAGTGATGAAAGATAACAAAAATAAGTTAAAAATGGTTCTCTTGATTGGAGCTTTCTTTTTATGCGGTGTTTTGTATTTTTTGCTAAATGCCGGTTCTAAAAAAGAAGCAGTTGTGACGGAATCGTTTGCTGATCAGTCGGGAGAAACAAAGGGTAAAAAAGAAACATCGGATTCAAAAACAGAAGCTGTGGTGTATATTTACATATGTGGCGAAGTGAAGAATCCGGGAGTATATACTTTTGCAAAAGAACCTCATTTTATCGATGTTGTGGAAAAAGCAGGTGGCTTTACCAAAAAAGCAGATAAACTTTCTGTTAATTTAGCAGAGGTTGTCAAGGATGGAACACAACTTACGATTGAAAAGAAGAGGAAAAGGAAAGCCGCGCAAGAGGAACAAAGTTCCCACGGAATGTCATCAGCGGATGAAGCGGGTAAAATTAATCTGAATACCGCTTCCGCAGAACAACTGATGAAATTAAGCGGGATAGGGGAATCCAAAGCAGCACAGATTATTTCCTACCGGGAAAAAAACGGTGCGTTTAAGAAAATTGAGGACATTATGAACATTACCGGAATTAAAGAAGGAGTGTTCGGAAAAATCAAGGATGATATTACAGTATAACTGTAAAATTTGTGGAGGCAGAGCAGATGGCAAAAAAAGTCTTAGTAGTGGATGATGAAAAATTAATTGTGAAAGGAATCCGTTTCAGCTTAGAGCAGGATGGAATGGAAGTGGACTATGCATATGATGGAGAGAGTGCTTTAGAGGCGGCTCACGAAAAAAAATATGATATTATTTTGTTAGATGTGATGTTACCAAAGATGTCAGGGTTTGAAGTTTGTCAGCAGATTCGGGAATTTTCAGATGTTCCGATTATTATGCTTACAGCAAAAGGCGACGACATGGATAAGATCCTTGGACTCGAATATGGAGCCGATGATTACATTACGAAACCATTTAATATTTTAGAGGTTAAGGCGAGAATTAAGGCGATTATTCGACGAAGCAGTAAGAAAAATCATAAAGAATCCGATGGACTGGAAGTTTATGGAAGCCTTAAGGTGGATTCGATGGGTAAACGTGTTTATATCAAGGATAAGGAAATTAGTCTGACAACGCGTGAGTATGAATTATTGAGTCTTTTGGTTCGTAATCCGAAAAAGATTTACAGCAGGGATAATCTGCTTCATGAAGTATGGGGAGCTGCATATCCGGGGGATGCAAGAACCGTGGATGTTCATATCCGAAGACTTCGTGAAAAAATAGAAGAGACACCAAGTGATCCGGCATTTATACATACAAAATGGGGTGTTGGTTATTATTTCGAGAATAAAGAGTAAAATTCAAGCTTTTAAAAGCCTGCGGGCACAAAGCATGGCTGTATTGATTCTGATAGGAATCATTCCGCTCGTTGTATTTACATTGATTTTTATCAATACATATCGGGCAAAGGCTATTTCACAACGTATTAATGAATTGCAGACACGAGGTTCCATTATATGTAACCTTGTTGTTTCTTCTGCCTATTTTACCAGTGATTCAGGGGCAGAAGTAGATTCTGAACTGACACAGGTCGCGGATATTTTTGGAGGCCGTATTTTGATTGCGGATTCTGATTTGAATGTAACCCGTGACACATATGGGTTAGAAGAAGGTAAAGTGATTCTTTTGGAGGAAGTTGTCCGGTGTGTCAACGGTGCAGACAGCAAATTTGTAAGCCAGAGTGAAAACATGGTAGAACTGGTTCTTCCGGTGCATAATCCGGAGAGCAATTCGATTGATGGTGTTGTCGTAATGAATTTTTCGCTGAACAGTGTGAACACTCTGTATGATTCGATGCAGTCGATTGCAATTACGCTCGTATTGGTGCTTGGACTTATTATTCTTGTGATTTCTGTTTTGTATTCCGGTCAGGTTGTAATGCCTATGAAGGAAGTAGCCGGCTCGATTGCGATGATTTCTTCCGGTGATTTTAATGAGACGATGCAGATAACCGGATATTCGGAAGCAGAGGATATTTCGGATAAATTTAATTCAATGCTTAGTGTGCTGCAGAATCTGGAAGATGCAAGGCAGGAATTTGTGTCGAATGTCTCACATGAGTTGAAGACACCGATTACGTCGGTTAAAGTTTTAGCAGAATCTTTGATTGGACAGGAAAATGTTCCGGTTGAACTTTATCAGGAATTTATGGTGGACATTAATGAAGAATTGGAGCGAATGAATAAAATTATCAATGATTTGCTTACCCTCGTAAAAATGGATAAAAATGCCTCAGAAGTCAATATTTCCGAGGTCAATATTAATGAATTTCTGGAAGCAATTTTGAAACAGCTTCAGCCGATTGCGGATAAGCGGAATATTGAGATGATTTTTGAAAGTGTTCGTTCTGTTACAGCACAGGTGGATGAAGTAAAATTGGCTATGGCATTTCGCAATCTGATTGAAAATGCGATTAAGTATAATTACGATAATGGCTGGGTTCGTGTTTCTTTGAATGCAGACCATAAATTCTTTTATTTGAAGGTATCGGATTCCGGGGTTGGTATTCCGGAAGAATTGCAGGATAGTATTTTCGAGCGTTTTTACCGTGTGGATAAGGCACGTTCCAGAGAAACCGGTGGAAACGGCTTAGGACTTGCAATTACGAGAAATGCAATTTTATTGCACCGTGGCTCAATTAAAGTTCACAGTATAGAACAACAGGGAACTACGTTTGCCGTACGAATTCCTCTGATGTATTCGGAATAGGAGGCTGCTATGAAAAAGATTATAATTTCCATGTTTCTTATTATGGCGGCGGGGATTTTATTTTCTTGTGGCAAAAGTAAAGAGAAAATGGATTCATATTTGGTTTATTATCTGAATCAGGATATGACAGGACTTGTAGAAGGGACGATGGAATCTCCTCATGAAAAAAAGGATACGAACGCAGTTGTTGCCGATTTATTAAAACAGCTTCAGACTACGGGGGAGGATGCCAACTTAAAGAGTCCGATTAGTGAAAATGTAGATGTGTTAGATTTTGAACTGAAAAATCATCAGATGTCAATTTCTTTTTCTGCTGCGTATTATGAGAGAAGCGGCGTGGAAGAGACATTGTCCCGTGCAGCAATTGTGGAAACATTATGCCAGTTAGATGAGATTCATTATGTGGAATTTCATGTAGAAGATCAGCCACTCATGCTTTCGGGAAATGCCGTAGGACCGATGAGTGCCGATGATTTTGTGCAGAATCTGGATGCTTTGGGAAAAGAACAGCGCAGACAGGTTACGTTGTATTTATCGAACCGCACAGGAGATAAACTGCGTGCGGTAACGACATCGGTAACTTACAATGCGGCAACACCGTTGGCGGAACTTCTGATTAATCAATTGATTCAGGCAGATGAAGTGATAGCCGGACAAAAAGGGAAATTAAAGGATGTCAAACCGGCAATTCCAAAGGAAACGGTAGTGAATCACATAACAATACGCGACCAGATTTGTTATGTGGATTTGGGAAGCGGATTTAATGATTTGCTGGCAGGAATCAGCAGTGAGGTAACAGTGTATTCAATTGTAAATACATTGTGTGAGCTTTCCAATGTCAACCGGGTACAATTTACTATTGATGGCGAGGCACAGGAGCAGTACGGGGAGATGGATTCGTTCCATTCAGTATTGGAGCGGAATTTAAATCTTGTGGAAACGGTAAATGAGAAATAGAACATGAAATAAAAAGGGAGGAATCGGGTGAGGAGAAGACCACTTTGTGTGGTATTGGTATGCATGATTTTGGGGATTCTTTGTAATGCGTGGATAAATACAAAGGAACCGGTTTCTTATGAGCGGGAGTCGATTCATTTTCTTTGCGAACTTGAAGAATTTGTAAAAAAAGATAATGGATATACGCTTGTCGTTCGTGACGTAAAAGGGGAGGATTCATTTTCGTGCAAAAAAATAAAATTATATGCAAATGAGAATACGGCGATGCCAAAGGAGCTGCATATTGGTAATCTTTTGGCGGTCACAGCCTCCATCCATTCGTTTGAGAAACCGGGAAATCCCGGACAATTTGATGAATATAAATACAACACGGAATTAGGAATTACCGCGCAGGGATTTGCCGGTAAAATAGAAATAAAAAAGAATACGGTTAAAAATCCGGAAGATTTTCTGCATCGATTGAGAAATCACTTACAAGATGTGGTTTCTTTGTGCTGTAATGAAAAAACAGCGGGGATTGTATCCGCAATGGTTTTGGGCGATAAAAGTGGGTTGTCTGATGAAGTGAAACAGTTGTATCAGGAGAATGGAATTGCACATGTGCTTGCCATATCTGGACTGCATATTTCACTCATTGGTGCCAGCCTGTTTTTTGTACTGCGCAAATATTTTATGCCAATGCAGGGAGCGGCCGTTGTAACCATGGTGCTTTTGTTCCTTTATGGTATTTTGACCGGCTTTTCCATTTCGACACAGCGGGCAGTTATCATGATGGGATGTATGCTTTTGGCAAGACTTGCCGGAAGACATTATGATGGATTGAGTGCACTTTCGTTCAGTGCGATATGTCAGCTCTTGATTCATCCTATGGTATTGTTCCAGACCGGTTTTTTGCTTTCTTATGGAACGGTGCTCGGAATCTATGTTTTTGTGGATGTGTTCTGTGATGCGTGGGAAAGTAAAAATCCGATTTGGATGGCAGTTGCCGGAACGGCTGGTATTGAGCTTGTTACACTTCCTATTCTTTTGACGGCTTATTATGAATTTTCAATTTTAAGTATTGCCGCCAATGTACTGTTTCTGCCGTTTATGGGAGGAATTTTTGTGACTTCACTGGCTGGAATCGGACTGGGGAGTATTACCATTTTTGCAGGAAAATTCTGCTTTGGATTTGCACATTTTTGTTTTATGTTATTTGAGTGGATTGGAAATTTGTTTGTAAAGATTCCGGGGGCTGTTGTTATCACAGGAAAACCGACAGACTGGCAGGTGTTCTTGTATTATGGATGTGGTGTTTTGTTTTTATTTTTGCAGAAATGGAAACAGAAGAAAATATTTTTATTGACTCTTGCCTTTGGCGTTTTTGTATTATTTCTGCCGATTCATAATAATTTTGATTTGCAGATTACCAATCTGGACGTCGGTCAGGGAGATTGCAGCTGCATCCGCACAAAAAATCATACATTTTTAATTGATGGAGGCAGTTCTGATGTAAATAAAGTAGGAAAATACCGTATGATTCCTTTTCTGAAATCGCAGGGAATTTCTTATGTGTCGTATCTTTTTTTGACGCACAGTGACAAAGACCATACTAATGGTGCCGTCGAATGGCTGTGTGCTGCCAATCAGATGGGAGTAAAAATTGGAACCGTAATTCTACCGAAATTAAATGAAAAAGAGGAGGCGTACTGTACGCTGTTAGACGAACTCCGAAATAAAGGATGCAATCTTATGTTTATGCAGCGTGGCGATACGGTAACAATTGATGAGTTACGAATATCCTGTCTGCATCCATATCCGGATTATGAATGGAAATCAGCGAATGATTCTTCACTTGTTTTGAAGGTGAATTATCAGAATTTTACAGGATTATTTACCGGAGATTTAGAGGAAGCGGGGGAGAAAGAAATCATCAATAAACTTTCCCATGTAAATTATTTGAAAGTTGCGCATCATGGCAGCAAGGGGGCGAGTTCAGAAATTTTTCTTGAGCAGGTAAAACCAGATGTTTCCGTTATTTCGTGTGGAAAAAAGAACCGTTATGGACATCCACACAAAGAGACGTTGAAACGTCTTGAAAATATAGGTTCTAAGGTGTACCGGACGGATAAAGAAGGGGCGGTATCCATTGAATGTCAGAACGGGAAATGGTACCTTTCTTTGTGGAAAAAAGAAAGTGGTAAAAAACGCTTGCTAAGTGACTGGTGATTATATTACAATAACGGTTGTAGGAGGAATTACAAATGAACTTTTTAGAGGAACGGATTCAAAAAGATGGAGTAGTAAAAGAAGGAAATGTATTAAAAGTGGATAGTTTTCTGAATCACCAGATGGACATCGAATTATTTGAAAAAATGGGTGAAGAATGGAAAAGCCGTTTTGCCGGAAAACCGATTAATAAGGTAGTAACGATTGAGGCGTCCGGAATTGGAATTGCGTGTATTGTTGCTAAATATTTTGGAACGCCGGTTGTTTTTGCCAAGAAATCAAAAAGCATCAATATTGATGGTGATATGTATGTGGCAGAAGTGGAGTCATTTACTCATAAATGCAAAAATCAGGTAATTGTATCAAAGAAATTTTTATCACCGGATGACCATGTGTTAATTATTGATGATTTTTTAGCAAATGGATGTGCCCTGCAGGGGCTGATTTCGATTGTAAATAGCGCCGGGGCAACGGTTGAGGGAATTGGTGTTGCGATTGAAAAAGGATTCCAGATTGGCGGACAGACCATTAGAAATCTTGGTTATCAGTTGGAATCACTGGCAATTGTGGATGCCATGGATGCAGAGACCGGTTCGATTACATTTCGTGAGCAATAATTACACAGGAGAAAGAGGATAAAATGAATAAAGAGAAAAAAACAAAAGCTTCCATTGACAATATTTATACATTAAATGGTAAAGTGCCACTTGGTCATGCCGTGCCGTTTGGATTACAGCATATTTTAGCGATGTTTGTGGCAAACATTGCGCCAATTATTATTGTGGCAAACGCCTGCAAATTATCAAACGGACAGATTGCCATGTTGATTCAGAGTGCTATGCTGATTGCCGGAATTGGTACATTAATACAGTTGTTTCCAATCTGGCGTGTTGGTTCGGGGCTGCCGATTGTAATGGGAATTAGTTTTACATTCGTATCCATTTTGTGTTTTATTGGAACAACTTACGGATATGAAACGATTGTTGGTGCTGTTTTGATCGGTGGTATTTTAGAAGGAACGCTGGGATTATTTGCAAAGTACTGGCTGAAGTGGATTTCACCGATTGTAGCAGCGAGTGTTGTTACAGCAATTGGTTTTTCTCTGCTGTCGGTTGGTTCTGCTTCGTTTGGCGGTGGAAGTGGAAGTGAGAACTTTGGTTCGGTGCAGAACTGGATTATCGGAACTGTGACGTTACTTAGCTGTATTTTGTTTAATTTATTTGCTAAATCTTATTTTAAACAGTTGTCAGTTTTATTTGGACTTGTGGTTGGATATATTCTGGCGGTTTGTATGCATCAGGTGGATTTTTCTGCACTTGCAAATACGTCAATTATTGCATTTCCGCATATTATGCCATTTAAGATGGAGTTTAATTTAAATGCCATTGTGTCGGTTACGTTAATTTTTCTTGTGTCGGCAACGGAGACGATTGGAGATACATCGGCACTTGCCTCATCCGGGTTAAACCGGGATGTGACGGTGAAGGAAACAACAGGTTCGATTGCCTGTGATGGTTTTGTCAGTGCATTATCTGCCTGCTTTGGCTGTCTGCCGATTACTTCTTTCAGCCAGAATGTTGGTCTTGTGGCAATGACAAAAGTTGTGAACCGTTTTGCTATTGCGACAGGGGCGGTTATTATGATTTTGGCAGGTATCTTTCCGATTTTTGGTGCTGTGCTTGCAACGCTTCCGGATTCTGTTCTTGGCGGGTGTACGATTATGATGTTTGGTACAATTGTAGTCAGTGGTATCCAGATGATTGGAAAATGTGGATTTACCCAGAGAAACATTACCATAGCTGCGTTATCCTTAAGCGTGGGAATTGGCTTTACCCAGGTACCGGAGATTTTTGCGATTTTCCCGCAGATTGTGCAAAATGTATTTGCTCAGAACTGCGTTGCAGTAGTCTTTTTAGTGGCTGTAATTCTGAATCTGGTACTGCCGAAAAATATGGAAGCAAAAGTTTGAAAATCTTAAAGACAAGCCGTTGTTTTTTTGATATAATGTTACTGCAAACAGAAATGATTACTTTTGGAGGTTATTAAATTATGGAACAGATTAAAAATCCTGTATTGCCGGGTTTTAATGCGGATCCGTCAATTATTCGTGTCGATGACACGTATTATATTGCAAATTCTACATTTGAGTGGTTCCCGGGGGTTCGTCTGCACGAGTCCAAAGATATGGTTCACTGGAAACTGCTGCCATCGGCCTTGTCAACAACGACACTGCTTGATATGAAAGGAAATCCGTCTTCAGGCGGTATCTGGGCACCGGATCTTTCCTATGCAGATGGTAAGTTCTGGCTCGTTTACACAGATGTTAAAGTAACCGAGGGACCATTCAAAGATATGGTAAACTACATCACGACAGCAGAAGATATTCATGGTCCTTGGTCTGACCCAATTCGTGTGAATGGTGTTGGTTTTGATGCTTCGTTATTCCATGATGATGACGGAAGAAAATATCTTGTTCAGCAGACATGGGATCACAGAGAGTATCACCATGCATTTGATGGCATTACATTGACAGAATTTGATACAGAAACAATGCAGTTAAAACCGGAGACAGCAAGAAATATTTACAATGGTACAGAGGTAAAATTGGTCGAGGGACCTCATTTGTACAAAATTAATGGATATTATTATTTGTTTGCTGCTCAGGGCGGAACGGTATATACACATCAGGAAGTGGTTGCACGCTCTAAGACACTTGACGAATTAAGTTTTGAGACAGAGCCGGATGGCCCATTTATCACAAACTTTGATACGCCATATTTGGAAATCCAGAAACAGGGACATGGCGCACTTGTTGATACACCAAGCGGTGAGTGGTATTATGCAAGTCTTTGCGGACGTCCATGGACTCATGAAAATCAGTGCTGCATTGACCCACGTGGTTACTGTACTCTTGGACGTGAGACAGCGATTCAGAAAGTATACTGGGATGAAGAAGGCTGGCCTCGTATTGAAGGCGGCCACGGCGGAAAGGTTCTTGTAGATGCACCGAAAGATGCAATTAAAACAGATGCACCGCTTGATCATTCCATGCATGATGAATTTGATACTGAAAAATTACATAATGAATGGAATACCCTTCGTGTTCCATTTACGGATGCAATGGGAACGACAGGAGATGGCAAACTGACTCTCCGCGGACAGGGTTCTCTGAGCAATAAACATGAACTGTCACTGGTCGCAAAACGCTGGCAGGCATTTAACTTTGATGCTTCTGTAAAAGTAAGTTACAATCCATTTTCTTATCAGCAGATGGCAGGACTTACCAACTTCTATAATGACAAGCATTGGTCCTTTGCATTTATCACATGGAATGAGAAAAATGGACGTGTCATCGAAGTGGCCCAGTGTAACCGTGGCGGCTATACATCATTCCTCCGCGATGATGCAATTCCGGTACCGGATGGCGCAGATGTATGGTTCCGCACAAAAGTTAGAAAACAGACTTATACCTACGAATATTCATTTGATGGTGAGAATTACAAAGAAATTCCGGTAACTTTAGACGCATCCATTTTATCGGATGACTATGTACTGCAGAGCTATGGCGGATTCTTCACCGGTGCATTTGTTGGTATGGCATGTGTTGATTATGCCGGATACAATACGGTTGCAGAGTTTAGAAGTTTTGATTACAAAGAGTATGAAGACTAATTAGAAATTTGTAAAAGCGAGTCGGTCACAAAAATGCTGACCGGCTCGTATTTTTGAGAGGAGTCAGATATGCTTCGCATTGAGGATGAGTTAAAGAATAATCAAATATCCCGTTTCCAGCTTTTATACGGCGAGGAGCGATACATGGTTCAGTATTATCGGAATCAGTTGATTGAAAAACTATCGAATCCGGATGATGAGATGAACCGCACATTTTTTCGTGATAAACCGGAGCCATCCCAGATTGCCGAGGCGGCTCAGATTCTTCCATTTTTTGCTGAAAACCGTTTGATTGTTGTAGAGGACAGTGGTTATTTTAAAAGCAGCAGTGATATGGCAGATTATGTGGAGTCATTTCCGGAGACCACTTATATCATTTTTGTGGAGCGCGAGATTGATAAACGCAACCGTCTTTTTAAGTGGATAAACAAAAATGGCTGTGTGACCGAGTGTACAAGACAGCCGGAACATATGTTGAAACGGTGGATTGCCGGCTATATGAAAAAAGCAGGGAAAAGCATTTCAACAAAGGGTGCCGAGCGGTTGATTGAGCGAGTGGGAACGGATATGGAAATGCTCAGCAATGAACTTGAAAAATGCATCGGCTACGTAGGTGAAAGTAAGTTGATTGATGTGCCGGAAGTAGATGCTATTTGTTCGGGAGTAACGGTTTCCAAGATGTTTGACATGATTGATGCCGTGGCACTTGGCGAGAAAAATCGTGCGATGAAATTGTACGAAGATTTGTATACCAACAAGGAATCGCCGATGTCTATTTTATTTATGTTTTCGCGTCACATCAACATCTTACTTCAGGTGAAGGAGTGTAAAAACCGCGGACTTCGCTCAGGAGAAATTGCAAAAAAATGCGGGGTTCCTCCGTTTACAATTCCTAAGTATGAAAAACAGGCGGCACTTTTCAAACGCAGTAAATTACTGGCGATGCTGCAAACCAGATTGGAGTTGGAAGAGCAGTTTAAATCCGGTAAATTGTCGGACCAGTTAGCAGTGGAATTGTTTTTAATTGAGGCACTTAACGGGGAGTAGAAAAGTTGTAATTTTCTATTGACAAATTACCTTATTCTGATAAAATGGAATATGTTGTGGAGACGTATCGAAGTGGTCATAACGAGAACGACTCGAAATCGTTTTGCCTTCACGGGCACATGGGTTCGAATCCCATCGTCTCCGTTTTATATTCCCTCGCTGTGTGCGGGGGATTTCTTTTTTTAACAAATAAGTATATATACTTTTGGAAAAATGGTATATTAGGTTTATACTTTCTGTTTTATGCAGCAGAATATGCAAGGGGATGAGATATTTGAAACAATTGAAAAAAGGAAAAATAAAAGGTATTGTACGGGCTTATGGTTTTCCTATTTTATTTGGAATTATTTTTGCCTGTGTGCTTGTTTATTTTGTGCGTCCTTCTCAGATAGAGGGGGAAAGTATGGAGCCAACGCTTAAGGATGGTCAGTTGATTTTCTGCAGTGCTGCATTAAAAGGGCGGATTGAAAAGGGCGATATTATTTCTGCTATCATTTCACCAAAAGCGAATGTGCCAAAGAAATATCTTTTAGAGGATGGCAAATTAAATATTATTAAACGGGTTATTGGTGCGCCGGGGGATACGGTGGAAATTCGGGACAATGCAGTTTATGTGAATCACAAACAAATAGAGGAACCTTATTTGAATGAGCCAATGAAAACTAGGGATTGTATTTGCAAATTAAAAGAGGATGAATGGTTTGTGATGGGAGATAATCGAAATCATTCGTTGGACAGTCGGGCGTTTGGTGCGGTTCGGACGGAGGAGATAAGAAATTTGGTGTTGAATGGGTGAGTTGGGTAAATGAAAGAAGGGACAAATGTGCTCTCTTGTAAAATTTCAAAACATAGTATTATATAACTTGTGTATAATAATAAAAAAACAATTGATTTCCAATTGGAAATATGTTACCATAAAACGTATATAAGCGACAAAGGCACATTGCTATGTAATATTTTGAATATAATTGGGAAATCAATAGCACATAATCTAAGATTATGACATATGATTATAAAAATGATATTGTAATTTCTATGAAATGGGTTATAATATAGTAAAGAGAGGTCTTGCTTTAGTGGACGATTCAAAATATGAGCTATTTGCTTGCGAGTAAATAGCTTTTTTTTATGGAGAAGAGAATGGAGAAAATAATAGAAAAAATTTTCGTTCTGTAAACAAATTTATAAAAGACAAAATAACTCCAATTGTAATGCAAATTGATTTATGCTTTACAATATATATGTTTGTTGCAAATTTAATTGAATTAAGAATAAAGGATATTATTAGTGATAAACCGAAAGATATTATAAAGCATTTGAATCATCCAAAGACATAAATCTTATTGATAGATGCAAACAATTTATAAATACTGAAACTTTTAAATTTCCAAAAGAATCAAATAATTTACGATTTGATGCTTATACAGATTTGTCAATTTTTAAAAATATTTTAAAAGAATTAAAGGAAGATTTAATTTAACACATAATATCTGTATTTGAGTGGGGCTAATATAATTAGCTCCACTTAACAGACATATTAATACTATACTAAAAACAACAGGAGTCCGGTAGTAATTAGCTGCCGTACAACTGAATCGCTTTAAGAAAGGAGATTATTTATGAAAGCAAGAAAAAGAAATATTATATCCTTTGCTATCTGCGCATTGTTTATTGCCGGCCTGTTAGCCGGTTCTTGTTATATTAAAGAGGGAAAACAGAATGCAGTGGTACCAGTAGAAGGATATAATTCTAAAACGCAAGGAGAAATAAAATGGGCGTATGATACAGTTTCAGGAGATAGTAATAGTCCGGCAATAAATGTTCGAATTGTAGGAGTATATCAAGAAGATGGTGATACTTCTAAAAACATTACAGATGATATTATCATCCCTGATAAAATTCCCGAATGCGAAAATGGAAAAATCATTGCCTATCACAAGGTAGAATCGTTAGGAGATGCAGACGCGAAAAACAAGGATTCGTTTTTTCTCGGCTCCTTCAACGTCACCAGTTCAGGCATTGTCGTTGACGCCACGGCTTGTACGGGGCTGAAAACGGTTAATGATTGGGCGTTTAGTCAGGATGGATATGGAAGCAAGGATGAAGGATATAGAGGAGATGTAACTATTTATTTGCCAGATTCTTTAGAAAAAATTGGACAAAACTGCTTTAACCAAAATCTTGTCTATTGCAACTCTCCAAATATTACATTGGACGGAACAGATAATACGTCTAGCGGTTTCGCATTCCGCGGACCAGTAACTACTCCGGAAAACACATTAAAAACTGTTTACAAAACGAAGTACAAAACCAATATCCCGGCCATCTTAAAAGACCCGGACAAGTTCCCTTACATCGGTGCAGCCGCAAAAGAAGTTACGCTTCATGCAGATGCTCCGGATGGCGGTGAAGTAAACCGCGGGGGCAGTGGTCTGAAATATGACTCGGTATATGTGTTTGAAGGAAAGGAAGATGAGAAAAGTCGTAGTTTCGGCAACATTCATCCACCAAAAAAAGAACACTATGTATTTGAAGGATATTTTGAGAAAAACACACAGATTTTCGACAAAGACGGCGTTTTATTAAAAGTTCCGGATGGAACGGACGTATACGCCAAATGGACACCGGAAGTCTATCAGGTTTCTTTCCGAAACAATCAGAATACCAACGTACAGAACGAAGAACATTCCTATCAGGAAGTTTTCTCACCAAATCTGCCGGAAAACTTTTATCCGACTATTGGATATAAGCTGATTCGTTGGGAAAAGTATTCAATGAATGCAAACGGAGAAGCGGTAGGAGAGCTGGAGAAATTAGAACCGGAAACTACCATGACAGTGGATTGCAACTCTATTTTCAAGGCAATTCTGGAACCAATCACCTATACGGTATCCTTTGATGCTAACGGAGGAGAGGTGAAAGACGCTGAACTGCCGAACACGTTCGATAAGGATTATTCCTTAACAACGGCATCCCGATACGGTTACACCTTTGATGGATGGTACACGGCAAAAAACGGTGGAACAAAAGTAACGGAAGATACACAGATGACCCGCGCGGAAAACCACACGCTCTATGCGCATTGGACGGCAAGAACCCACAA
>NZ_QUDR01000028.1 GCF_003477605.1 Clostridium sp. AF37-5 | reverse complement strand
TCCCATGAAACACGGAACCTGAAAAAAGTGCCAATGATTACTTGACACAAACTACATGATACAGGAACTTGACAGGTTAAATATTGATGCCTACCATGAAATTGTGGAGTGCATAACAAGTGCATTAGATGCCAGAGACCCTTACACGGCAGGACACTCGGAGCGGGTCGGTGACTTGGCTCAGATGATATGCGGCGAGATGGGGATTACCGGGGAATGCCAAAACGATATTCATGTGGCGGCGCATTTACATGATATAGGAAAAATTGGAATCCCGGATGCCGTGTTAAATAAACCGGAGCGGCTGACGGATGAAGAATGGGAGATTATGAAAGAGCATCCGGCGATTGGAGCCGAGATTTTGAGTAAATCCAGTATGCTTTCAGGGCTGATTGATATTGTGCTTCATCACCATGAGCGGTTTGATGGAAAAGGATACCCGGATGGATTGAAAGGGGCAGAAATTTCGGTGGGAGCACGAATTATTGCGATTTGTGATTCCATTGATGCGATGACTTCAACAAGACGTTACCGCAAGGCGCTTGGATTTGATATCTGTTATCAGGAAATAGAAAAGAATTTAGGAAAAATGTATGATCCGGTAATTGGCAGATTTGTACTGGACAATTGGGATAAAGTGATTACTGTTTTGCAAAAGGATGAGAACTCACCGGAAGTTCTAATTCAATGACATATTCGCTTTCGCGGTTCGTCTCATAACTGTCGATGTGGCAAAGTTCCATCGGGTGGCCGGTGACGGTTAAGTGATGTTCTTTCGCATAGGCATAGAGAGAAGGCATCAACTGTTTGGTCTGCTTCAAGGAGCCGTGGTAGTACAGACACAGATACTCGCCGGCAGGGAGAAACGTGTCCGTCTTCGTTTTTGTGCTGTCAGTCAAAAAGAAAACATTTTCCGTGCGGTAGTAATCGGAGTCTGGATTTGATTTTTCTAAATCCAGCGTGTAACAGTCGCAGAAACCGATGGTATCTAATTTAATCCGGTTCTTTTTCATATATTGAACCATTGTGTAGTCGACATAAGCGTCCGGCAGATTTTCCGTGGAAATCATGGCAATCGGGCGTTTTTTGAATGTCTTTAATTGAATGGAAGTGTCCGATGACTCATTCTGCACGGCTTGCAAAGACTGAATCCGGCTGACAATCTGCTCCTTTTTCTTTTGAAGAACTTCCATCTTTTCCTTTATAATAGAAAGCTCCGTATCTAACATTTCCATTGTGGTGGAAATATTTCTATTCTTTAAGAACTCGCTAATCTGCTCTTTGTGAAAATCAAGTCCCAGCAGTTCACGAATCATCACCAAGGTCTGGAAATCATCCAGAGAATATTCCCGGTATCCGTTATTTTCATTTCGTGTCGGGCAGATTAATCCCTTTTTTTCATAATAACGAATCGAATCGACACTGATATTAAATAAATTTGATAATTCTCCGATGTGAAATGTGCTGTTTGCCATGATCATTCCTCCTAAAAAAGGCGCTATTTCATAGAAACAGCGCCGTTGCAAGTGCCTTTATTTTAGCAAAGATGAAAAAAAATGTCAAATTTTCAAAAAAAGCCCTTGACCCTAGTATGGTTCTAGGGTTTATACTTCCCGTAAAGAGTCAATGGTGACCGCGTTTGGTGCCAGTGGCTCTTTTGTTGTTTCTAAATCAATTTGAATTTTGGAAAGTGAGGATTACGGTATGGAAAAGAGAATTGAAAATCATCCGATTTTAGGGGAATCTCCAAAAGGAAAATTAGTGAAATTCTCATATGACGGAACAACGTTGGAAGGGTATGAGGGAGAGCCGATTGCAGCAGCTCTTCGCGTAGCAGGTGTGATGGCACATCGTTACACAGCAAAACGCCATGAACCACGAGGCGTCTTTTGTGCGATTGGACGCTGTACCGACTGCGTTATGGTAGTTGATGGAAAGCCAAATGTGAGAACCTGCATCACCCCGTTGAAAGAGGGAATGGTAGTAGAAACCCAGTATGGAGCAAGTGCAAAGGAGGAAGCGTAAATGAAAAGATATGATTTGATTGTAATTGGAGCAGGACCAGCCGGATTGTCCGCAGCAACCGAAGCAGCAAAACATGGATTGCATCCTCTGGTACTTGATGAAAATGAAAAACCGGGCGGACAGTTATTTAAGCAGATTCATAAGTTCTTTGGCTCAAAGGAGCACAAAGCAAAAATCCGCGGATTTAAAATAGGAGAAGAACTTCTCGCTGAGGCAGAAAAGTACGGCGTTGAAGTTATGTTAAATGCAACGGTAATCGGTTTGTATCCGGAAAAAGAAATCACGGTGCGAATCGGAGATGAAGTAAAACATATGAAAGGGGATGCCATTTTAGTGGCAACCGGAGCCAGTGAAAACATGGTAACGTTCCCCGGTTGGACGTTGCCTGGTGTAATCGGAGCAGGTGCAGCGCAGACGATGATGAACCTTCATCACATCAAAGCCGGAGAAAAGATTCTGATGCTTGGAACCGGTAACGTAGGATTGGTTGTCAGCTTCCAGTTAATGCAGGCTGGATGCGAAGTGGTTGCCCTCGTTGATGCAGCACCGAGAGTTGGCGGATACGGGGTACACGCTGCGAAAGTAGCAAGACTCGGGGTGCCATTTTATCTGTCACATACCATTGTGAAAGCGGAAGGTGAAGACCGTGTAACGGGTGTTACAATTGCAGAGGTCGATAAAAACTTCCAGTTCATTGAAGGAACGGAAAAACATTTCGATGTAGACACCATTTGTATGGCAGTTGGTTTGTCACCGATGTCACAGTTACTCAAACAGGCAGGCTGCGAAATGAACGACACACCGGGTGGTTATGTACCGGTTTGTGACATCCTTGGTGCAACCAGTGTACCGGGTATTTACGCCGCTGGTGATGTATCCGGAATCGAGGAAGCAAGTTCAGCAATGATTGAAGGTCGTATTTCAGGAGCTGTCATTTCTGAGTATCTGGGTTACATGACAAAAGAAGAAAGAGAAGCCCGCGTAAGCGAATTGGAATCCGCACTGGAAGCTCTTCGTCAGGGAATGTTTGCTCCGAAAAACCGAGGCAAAAAAATCGAGAAAACAGAAGAGGGCATTGATATTTCCGAAAACCTTCTCGCAAAAGGTTATGTAGCAGATGATGAGATTGAACGGTATCCGGGCGTTACCCATGCAGTCGGTGTTCATCCGGTTATGGAGTGTACGCAGAACATTCCGTGTAACCCATGTCAGGATGCCTGTGCGAAAGGATGTATTTCCATCGGCGATAACATTACATCGCTGCCGGTTGTTGTGCCGGGTTCCAAATGTATTGGATGTGGTATGTGCGTTGCTTCCTGTTCCGGTCAGGCAATCTTCTTAGTCGATGAGGAAACGGAGCCCGGATTTGGTACCGTCACTCTTCCTTACGAATTTCTTCCGCTGCCGGAAGCAGGTGAAAAAGGAATTGCGCTCGGACGAGACGGACAGAAAGTGTGCGACTGCGAAGTGGTATCCTGCAAAACTGCCAAAGCATTTGACCACACCAATCTGTTGACAATTAAGGTGCCAAGTGATATGACAATGAAGGCACGCTTCTATAAGAGAGCATAGAAAACGCGAAAATAACGCGCGAGACAGCGCAGAAAAGAGGAAAACGATATGATGGATATTCAGGAAAAATTAAAAGAAATCGGTCCCTTTGTACCTGGCGCAGATGATGATATGCTGATATGCCGATGCGAGGAAGTGACCAAAGGAGAAATTCGAAAAGCCATTCACGAGGGCATTGTGACAATGGAAGAAATGAGACGATATCTGAGAAATGGCATGGGACTCTGTCAGGGACAGACCTGTGGGAAATTAGTAAAAGGAATTATGGCAAGAGAGCTTCACGTAAGACCGACGGATATTGAACCGGCGGTATCAAGAGCTCCGATGAGACCAATTGAGATGAAAGTTTTAGCAAGGGATGGAGGTGACTGCAAATGAAAAAAACAGCAGACGTAATTATTATCGGTGGCGGTATTAACGGTTGTGCAACCGCATATTACCTTGCCAAAAGAGGAATCAAAGATGTTTTAGTATTAGAAGCAGATGACAGTATCGGACACGGTGGTTCATCAAGAAACGGTGGTGGTGTCCGTCAGTCCGGACGTGATGTCAGAGAACTTCCGTATGCGATGTATGCGGTCAACAATATGTGGCCGACACTTTCCGAAGAACTTGGTGTAGACGTTGAGTATTACCAGAGAGGAAACTTGCGTCTCGGTAAAACGGAAGCACATTTGAAAAAACTTGAAACCTTAGCTTCCAATGCCAGAAGCGTAGGACTGGATATGCATGTAATTGACGGCAAAGAAGTCAAAGAAATCTGTCCGCATCTTTCGGATGAAGTCATTGGTGCAAGCTGGTGTCCAACCGACGGTCACGCAAACCCAATGAAAACAACCCTTGCCTTTTATACCCGTTCGCTGGAACTCGGTGCACGTTACATAACCGGAGCAAAGGTAAAAGCAATTGAAAAAGTTAAGGGAAAAGCAAGAAAAGTAATTCTTACAACCGGGGAAGTATTTGAGGGCGAAACCATTATTCTGGCTGCCGGCTACGAGAGCCGTTTTATTGCCCGCACGGTAGGAATTGATGTGCCGATGACAAAATTCTTTGAAGAATGTCTGGTAACGGAAATGCAGCCACATATGTTTGATATCATGTTAGGAACCGCAGATGCCGATTTCTATGGACATCAGTCACAGCATGGTTCATTTGTATTCGGTTCGGATTCCGGTTTGGAAGAATCGATTGATAAATCGTTTGACGATTTGCGCACAACATCGATTACTGCTTCAGCAGGATGCCGCGCGATTATGGGCTACATTCCGAAACTGGCAGATGCCAAAATTGTCCGCACATGGGGCGGCTGGTGTGATTTGTGCTTTGACGGCGTACCGGTTATCGACCGTGTAGATGAAGTTCCGGGACTGATTCTTGCCTGTGGATTTACCGGTCATGGGTTTGGCACCGCACCGGCAGTTGGACTGATGTTGTCCCAGATGGTAGCAGGAGAAGACACAATAGTTGATATTTCTTCCTTAAGCTATGACCGATTTAAGAGTTTGAAATAAACTGAGTGAAAGTCAAAGGAGATGAAAGGCATGAGTGAATTAGAGGCTGTAATTGCAGAAGAAAAAGCCAAATTAGTAGAATCGAAAAAACTCCGTATGCTTTATTTAGATGAAGAGGATATGATTGAGGCAGGAGTTATGGATGCTGCCAAATGCGTTGATGTGATGGAAGAGACAATGGGACTTTTGGAAGACGGCGACTTCATCATGGGCGGTCCGGAGCATAACTCTCACGGAATTATGCTGGAATTTCCGAAAAAATCCGATATTGATGGATTCCCGATTAATGACGGTGCTGACCGACGGTTTATCGCCATGCCGGCGTACTTAGGAGGTAAATTCCATGTCGCAGGCTGTAAATGGTACGGCTCAAACGGAAATAACCGTCCGATGGGAATTCCGCGTTCCAATTTGATGTTTGCCCTAAATGATGTGGAGACCGGAGCACCGCTTGCCTATATGTCAGCGAACTTGTTAAGTTCAATGCGTACCGGGGCAATGCCGGGACTGGCAACCAAACTTTTGGCGAGAGAGGATTCAAAAGTTCTTACGATGTTGGGGGCAGGACCGATTGCGAAAGCTTGTTTCCGTGCCATTATGACAAATGCAAAAAATATTGACACGGTAAAAATTAAGGCAGGTTCTTTAAAATCCAAAACGGCGGCTGCGCTTAAGGAGTTTATTGAAACCCATTATAAACAGGTGAAGGAAGTAATCATCTGTGAGACGTTAGAGGAAGCAGTCCGCGGCTCCGATATTATCAGCGAGTCGGTTTCTGTGAAACCGGGACAGTATCCGACCTACAAAAAAGAATGGTTAAAACCGGGTGTTACCTTGATTGCGACAAGCTTTTTCAACATGGATAAAAAAGAACTCGTTGGCATCCGCAAAGTTGTCGATAACTGGAAGATGTATGAGGAATACGGCATTGAGGATGAAGAGGGCTACGATGAAAATGGAATGCGTAAGGCGACTGGCTGCATGGGTGAGGAGTTCTATTACATGGTAGAGGATGGCCTGATTACGAGAGATTCGATTGACCATTTGGGTGAAATTATCCGCGGCAAAAAGCCGGGGAGAAAGTCCGACGATGAAATTATTTTTGTTGCCATTGAAGGAATGCCGATTGAGGACGTTGCATGGGGTTCTGAAATTTACCGCAATGCCGTCGACCATGGCATTGGCACGCAGTTAAAAATCTGGGATCATTCATCCAGGTAGTAAGTTTTTTATGTGATTGGAGTGATTGATATGGACAGTAAAAACATTTTTAAACGAATTTTTTATTACATGAATCCGAAGCATATCGAGCTGAAAATGGTGAAACTCTGGGCATTTTGGATTGTTTTCTGGGTTGTCTTGTTTTTGGTGCCAAATCAAATGGTGACAGGAAGTTTCTGGATTCTTGTTCCACTGGCAGGGCTGTTTGTATATGCTCTGGTCACAAAAGATGTTATGCAGTCGCTGGTTTTAGGTACATTTTCATGTTACATATTGTGGTATAAAGGTGCCTGTTTTGGCGGATTTATCAATGATTTATATACCGTGCTTGGTGATCCGGAAAATATCGAGATGTATATGTCGTTTTTCCTTTGCGGTGGTTTGATTATAGCCATGAAGCGAACCGGAAGTACAAAGGCGTTTACCGAATTTGTGACAAGCAAGGAAAAGGGAAAAGCGGCTGCCGTTATGGTGACGGCGGGTGTGTATGCCGGTGCGACATCGGTGGATGATTATGTGTCGGCACTGACTGCCGGTGCGGCGTTTTCTCCATTGATTGATGCACTGAAGAAGCCGAGATTGGCGCTTGCCTATATCATTCGTACAATTAGTATCTGTGCTTCGGCGATGCTTCCGTTTGGTGCGTGGGGATACTTTATCATTTACCAGATTGTAGAAGCGGATAATGTTGCGGATAAAGCGCAGGCAACGGATATTTTCATCCAGTCAATTCCGTTTATGTTTTATGCGATTGTTGCCATTGTTCTCGCACTCTTATTTGCGGCGGGTAAAATTCCGATTATCGGACCGATGAAAAAAGCGTACCGGATGATGAAAGAAAAAGGAATTCAGATGGGCGATATTAAAGGGAGTGATGAGGAGGCAGATGCAGACGAAGAAGAGGATTTTGATGAAAATAATGAGAGGACAAAACACGTCAGTGTGTTAAACCTCATTTTGCCGCTTGTCTGTATTGTAATCGCTTTGTTAGCAACGGGGCTTAATTGCTTTACGGCGTTTGCAATTGCAGTTATTTTTACCGGATTTTTATATGTTATGCAGGGCTTACAGACGATTTCCGAGTATGTGCAGTGTATCGTGGACGGTTTTATCGACATGGTTGACATGGTAATTATTCTGATGCTTGGCTATGCGATGCAGGAATGTATGTATGCGATGGGAATGGAAGATTTTGTATCCGCTGTCTGCGGGGCAATTCCGGTTGCCAGTCTTCTGCCGTTTATCTTCTTCGTATTCTTTAGCTGCTCGGAATACTTGTTCAGCTTAAATTATACGTTGTATCAGATTGCGATTCCGGTTATGATGGTAGTATTACCGGGCGTTGGTGCAAATGTTCCGTTGTGCCTTGGTGCAATTATTTCTGCCGGATTATTCGGCGCAAATGCGTGTGTTGTTTCTGACCTAGGCGTTGTTTCGGCGCGAGCATGCCGGGTAACGATATATGACCAGTATCGGACGAGCCAGCCGTATGTGCTGATTGCCGGTGCGATTTCTGCGGCACTTTATTTGGCGGCAGGATTCATTTTCTAACGTTTTGAAAAGGAGTGGATACGATGCAGAATTTTTATTATGATATTCCAACGAAAGTATTTTTTGGTGAGGGACAGATTCAAAATCTGCCAGAGCTTGTCAGTGAATTTGGACAACGTGCCCTTTTGGTATACGGTGGCGGCAGTGTAAAGCGCAGTGGTTTGTATGATACGATTGTGTCGCTGCTAAAAAAGGCAGGAATTACAACGTGGGACCTTGCGGGCGTGGAGCCAAATCCAAGGCTTAGTACGGTGTGCCGTGGTGTGCAAATCTGCCGTGAAAATCAAATTGATGTGGTGATTCCGATTGGCGGCGGCAGTACGATTGACTGTGCGAAGGCGGTTGCAGCGGGATTTTACCATGAGGGAAGTCCGTGGGATTTGGTGCTGGATAACAGTTTGATAACAAAAGCACTCCCGATTATTACGGTGCTTACGCTGGCGGCAACCGGTTCTGAAATGGACGGATTTGCGGTAATTAACAACGAAGAAACTTCGGATAAGCAGGAGATGTGCAGTATTTTGCTGTATCCGAAATATTCTATCATGGACCCGGTTAATACATTTACTGTGCCAAAATACCAGACGGCAGCAGGTACGGCAGATATTATGAGCCATATTTTTGAATTGTATTTTGATGGAACACCGGGAAAATATATGCAGGACCGTGTGATGGAAGGGCTTTTGAAAACGTGTATCCATTTTGGGCCGGTTGCTTGCGAGAAGCCGGATGATTATGAGGCAAGAGCCAATTTGATGTGGACGTCAAGCTGGGCGATTAATGGATTTTTGGCGTGTGGTCTCACGTCCTTGTGGCCGGTGCATGCGATGGAACACCAGCTCTCGGCGGTGTATGATGTTACACATGGACACGGGCTTGCTGTGCTCACTCCGGTGTGGATGCGCTATATTCTAAATGACGATAATGTGGACCGTTTTGTGAATTACGGAGTGAATGTATTTGGTATTTCGCCGGACAAAAAGCCGTATGAAATTGCGGAACTTGCTATTCAAAAGACAGAAGAAGTCTTTGAAAAAATGGGACTGAAACTGTCGATGCAGGACCTTGGAATTACGGACGAAAGCCATTTTGAGAGCATGGCAGAGCGCGCAGCAGATGGACTCGATGAATGCCAGGTTCCGCTCGATAAAGACAAGATTGTAGAAATTTACCGTAAATGTATGAAATGATGAAAATGAAATCGTTACATTTTCACAAAAAATAAAAATTAGCATTGACAGAAAAATAATTTGGTGCTAGTATCGCTTTAAAGTCAACGGAGACTCGTGGAGTTTCCGCTGGCTTTCTTTTTTTGTAACAAGTAAAACTTATCAATCAACGTAAGGAGGGCATGATTATGAAAAAGAAAATGAAGCATTTAATAGCAGTTACGATGTGTCTTGTACTGAGCATAAGCGTTCTTTCGGGATGCGGCAGCAGTTCAGAGAGTACCGGTTCAAAAGAAAAAGCAGACAGCTTAAACATTATGGTCTGGGAAGGAACCTGGTCGGAGGAGATGTTTCAAGACTTCACCAAAGAGACCGGAATTAAAGTCAATATCAGTTACATCGACAATACGGATACTTTGTTGGCGAAGATGATTGAAGGAAGTGCTGATTACGATTTGATTGACTTAGAGGGTGCTTATGTAAAATCCTTTTTGGATGGTGAATTGTTAGCCCCAATTGATAAGAGTAAGGTCAAAAATGTGAAAAATATTCAGGAGAATTTTTTGAAAGAGGGACCAATTGGAGATACCGAAGAAAAATATACGATTCCAAATATGGGATGCAGTTATACAACGATTGTTTATAACAAAGAGACGTGTCCAATCAAAATTACCTCGTTTAAGGATTTGGCTAATCCAAAACTGAAAGGAAAAATTGCGATGGTCAATTCAACGATTTCCCTTTACGGTGAAGCGTTAGCAGCCTGTGGATTTAAGCCGGATTCGACAAACGAAGAAGAGATGAAAAAAGCCAATGAACTTTTGACACAGATTAAAGCAAATGTAAAAGCGTTTGTTGGTGAGAGTGCCGTATCGCAGCTTGAAAATGGTGAGTGTCCGGTAGCGTTTTGCTGGGATTATACAACACTTTGTGTAGACTCCAAAGATAACTGGGATAAATTCGAAGCCGTTGCTTTGAAAGAAGGATGTGAGCGGTTCCAGCAGTATTGGGCGATTCCGGCAGCATCAGAAAAACAGAGTGAAGCAACCGAGTTAATTGATTTTCTGCTTCGTCCGGAAGAAAATGCAAAAAGCAATGCCGAGTATGGCGGTGTGCCAAACTTAAAACAGGACTTGTTAGCACCTCATCTTGACAAAGATTTTTATGAAAGTCCGGCATTGAAAAAAGAGGAAGAGTTATTCCCGATTTCCTGGAGCATTGCTGTAAGTGATGAACAGATTAACTTAATGGATACTTACTACACGGAATTGATGGGAAATGCAGCAGAATAGGAGGATGATACCATGAAAAAGATTGAAGTAATTACAAGACCGGAAAAATTGGTCGGTTTGAAAGAAATATTTGCCACTCACAATTGTCAGGGTATGACGTGCTTATCCGTTATGGGATGTGGACGTCAGAAAGGATATCTGCCGGAGATGAATTTCACCGGTGATGATATCAACCTGCTTCCGAAAATCATGGTTTTCGTCGTTGTGGAGGATGACCAGATTGAGGAAATTTTAGCGGATATTGCGACCGCGATTGGAACCGGTAAAAATGGTGATGGTAAAGTATTCGTTACGGAAGTTTTAGATGCGATGCGTATTCGTACCAATGAACGAGGCGATGACGCACTGATGTAGACCGTTCTTAGAAACAGTCGGAATGGAGGGAACTATGAGTAAACCTATTGTATCTCTTGTAAATGTAGAAAAATGGTATGGAACCAATCATGTGGTAAAGAACATGAATATCAATATTGCCGAAGGGGAATTTCTGACACTGTTAGGACCATCCGGATGTGGAAAGACAACGACACTGCGTATGATTTCCGGTTTTGAACTGCCGACTTCCGGTGTGATTAAAGTCCAGGGGGAGAGCGTAGAGAAAAAAGAGCCGTATCAGCGTGATGTCAACACGGTATTTCAGAATTATGCGTTATTTCCGAATATGAATGTTTTTGACAATGTAGCGTATGGACTTAAGGTGAAAAAAGTTCCGAAAACTGAAATTAAAGAGAGGGTAACGGAAATGCTTAAGCTTGTCCAGCTTGAAGGTTTTGGCAAGCGGCGCATCACTCAGATGTCCGGTGGACAGAAGCAGCGTGTGGCAATTGCAAGGGCACTGATTAACCGCCCGAAAGTATTGCTTTTGGATGAGCCGCTTGGCGCACTTGATTTGAAACTGAGAAAGCAGATGCAGATTGAGTTAAAGCGTTTGCAGAGAAAGCTTGGTATTACCTTTGTTTATGTAACGCATGATCAGGAAGAGGCACTTACGATGAGTGACCGCATTGCGATTATCAATCAGGGTGTTTTGGAACAGGTGGATACAGCATTTGATATTTATGAACATCCAAAGACAAGGTTTGTTGCCGGATTTATCGGCGAATCCAATATCTTTGATGCTGTTGTAATCAGTCAGGATGGCGATACCGTAACCGTAGGTACGGAAGTCGGAAAGGCACAGGCATCCGGCTTTACCGGTGAACTGGCAGCAGGAACTGCCGTTTCGGTATCGGTTCGTCCGGAAAATATGCTGTATTCGAGAGAGCGGGTAGAAGGATTTCATATCAAAGGGGTGGTGAAAGAACATATTTATGTCGGAAACCTGATTAAAACCATTGTTTTACTAAATGATGGAACGGAAGTAAAAATTAATCGATTTTCGATGGATGACCTTCCAAAAGAGGGAGAGATGATTTATCTGTACTGGCATCTGGAAAAGGGAATCGTACTGCCGGAGAAAAATCTGGTAGATACGGATGCTTCCCGTGATATTGAAGGAGGCGATGAGGATGAAGAAGAATAAAGAAGGAACGCAGGTTGCGAAACACAAAGACAAAAAATCGTTTAAGGCGAGACTATCTTCTATTATAATGTGTGCGCCTGTTACAATTTGGTCGGTTCTGTTTGTGCTTGTGCCGGTCGGAATGCTTTTGTTCATGAGTTTTATGACGAAGGGACCGCTTGGAAAAATCGTGTATAAATTTACACTGGATAACTACGCAGAAATTTTTAAACCGGTTTATGTAACGGTTGTGAAACAGTCGCTTTTGATTGCCGTGTGGACGACTGTTCTTACGATTTTACTTGGGTATCCACTAGCTACCGTGATTGCCCACGTGAAGAAAAAGACTTCCGGTGTTCTGACGGTGCTTCTGATGCTTCCTTTATGGGTCAGCGGTTTGGTTATTTTGTATAGTTTTGTTGTTATGTTAAATAATTCCGGTATCATCAATACGGTACTTATGTCACTTGGTATTATCAAAAAGCCGATTGACCTTTTGTATAACAATTTTGCGGTTATCGTCGGTATGATTTATATGTTTCTGCCATTTGCGGTACTGCCTATGTATTCATCGATTGAAAAACTTGATCCGGGTCTGATTGAGGCATCAAAAGATTTGGGAGCGGGACCGATTAAGACTTTTTGCAAAGTGACTCTGCCGCTTACGGCACCGGGAATCTTTGCCGCAGTAATTCTTACATTTATCCCTTGTATCGGATATTATATGGTAACGGATATGCTTGGTGGCGGTACCTCGATGATGGTTGGTAACTTGATTTACCGTCAGTTTACCATCGCGAGAAACTGGCCGTTTGGCGCCGCCCTATCCATTATTCTGGCAGCGATAATTTTGTTAATGGTATTAATCTACACGAAACTTGGTGGAGATTTGGATGATTTGGGGGCTTAGTCTATGGAAAAGAGAAAGAAGAAAAAACGAGTGATGTCAATCCTCGGAAAAGTATATGTCGTCCTATTGTTTTTGTTTATCTACGCACCGGTTTTTGTCATGATTGCCTTTTCGTTTAACGATAGTCATGCCAATGTAGTGTGGTCGGGATTTACAACAAAATATTATGTGAAACTGTTTAGTGATTCTGGGATTTGGGAAGTACTTGGTACGACACTTTTGATTGCCGTAATTTCCACTTTGATTGGTCTGGTTGTCGGAACAACCGGAGCGGTCGGATTGCGCAATGCAAAGTTTAAAGGAAAGAAATTGATTATGAATACCATTTATTTTCCGATTGTAATTCCGGAAATCGTGCTTGCGGTTGCACTGTTGCTCGTCTTTAACCTATCAAATATCGGATTAAGTATCGGTACTATCATTATTGGTAATACAACGTTAGTTCTTCCGTATGTTTACATTACGGTAAAGGCAAGACTTGTCGGCATGGACCCAAGTATTGAAGAGGCGTCCATGGACCTTGGTGCAGACCGTGTGTACACATTCCTTCATGTGACACTGCCGGCAATTATGCCGGGTGTTATGTCCGGCGCATTTATGGCATTTTCTTTGGTACTGGATGAACTGATTGTAACGAGTTTCCTTGCCAATGCCGAGACAACGACACTGCCGATGAAGGTGTACTCAATGATTAAGAAAGGTATTTCGCCGGAAATCAATGCACTGACAACGATTATTTTTGGCGTTTGCCTGCTTGGGCTTTTGGCTTATCTCATTCACTGGATGCTGCATGCACATAAGGTGAAAAAGGTTCGTGCTAATGCGATGATGTAACTGTTTTCTGGAAAAGGAGGGTGTTTATGTCAGATACAAGAATTGATTTTTTATATTTAAATGAAAAAGATATGATAGATGCCGGTGTTTTGGATGCCGGGCATTGTGTGGAGACGATGGAAGAAGTGCTTTGTCTTTTGGCAAAAGGCGACGTTTTGATGGGCGGAAAAAATCGGAGAGAGCATGGCATCCAATTGATTTTTCCAAAAGAATCAGAAATCCCAGGATTCCCTCTTGAGGATTCGCGTGACCGAAGATTTATGTCGATGCCGGCGTATCTCGGTGGACGATTTCATTTAGCCGGTGAAAAATTTTATGGCTCAAACGGGCGAAATGTGAGGAAAGGACTGCCGCGTTCCATTTTGATGGCGACATTAAATAATGTGGAGACCGGACAGCCGCTTGCCTATATGTCAGCCAATTTGCTGTCTGCCATGCGCACCGGCGCGGTGCCGGGGGTAGTTGCCAAACATTTGTCAGTAAAAAATCCGAAAGTGCTGACACTTTTGGGACCCGGCGTTGTGAACAAAACATGCCTGATGGCATATATGTCCCAGTTTAATTCCATTGATACCATTAAGATTAAAGGAAGTTCTGCGGCATCCGCAACGGCGAAAGAAATGGAGCGTTTTATTAAGGAAAAGTATCCGCAGGTTTCTCATATTGTTTTGTGCGGTACGGATGAAGAGGCGGTAAAGGATGCGGATATCATCAGTGAGGCAACCTCGGTTGAAAAACGCCGTTGGCCGGTGCTGAAGCCCGAATGGATTAAGCCCGGCTGTTTGATTATTTCCTCCGGCACAATGGATTTTAGTGATTATGATTTTATGGTGAAAGATATCCGCAAAATTGTGGATAACTACCCGATGTATGAGGAGTACATAGAAATTTATGAGGAGTGGGATGAAAATGGAAAGCGTCTCTCATCAGGAATCCCCGGCATGTATTATGTCAACATGGTGGACGATGGGAAAATTGAGCGCTCAGAAGTGACAGAGCTTGGTGAGATTTTACTCGGTGAAAAAAAAGGGCGCAAATCGGATGATGAAATTATCATGGTTAGTGTCGGCGGTATGCCGATTTTAGATGTCGGCTGGGGGTATGAGTGTTACTGCAAGGCGAAAGAAAAGGGCATTGGAACGACATTGAATTTATGGGAAAAACCGTATCTTTATTAACAAAGGGGGCGGTTGGTATGAATCGAAGAATTACGGTGAAATACTGTTTTTTGCAGGGAGGATACTGGACGCTCGCAGCTGTAGCGATGGCGTTTACAACACCGCTTTTAGAGGCAAAAGGTTTTTCCGGAACAGAAATCGGAATTTTGAGCGCTGTCAAATATCTGGCAGTGCTCATTTTTCAAATGGTATTAGGAAGTTTTGCGGATAAACACGCCGAAAAAGTTCCCTTGCAGCGCATGCTGATTCTCATGACTTTTGTAAATATTATTTTTTCTTTTTTATTTTATTTAACCGGACATACGATGTGGATGGCAATGCTCACGCTGATTGTTTTTGGCATGACAATCCACTGCGCTTCGCCGCTTGTGGATTCGCTGTCTATCCAGTACATGAACCACGGCGTGAAAATGAACTACGCCATATCGCGTGCCTGCGGTTCTTTGTGCTGGGCCGTTTTCTGCGTTGTGGTTGGTTTGATTGCCGATGCGTTTGGGGCAAACCGGATTTTGATTTTCCAGATTGTCGTAAGTTTTTTGTTTGCTTTTTTTGCGTTTAATATGGATGCTGTCGATTTTTCAAAGGGAAGAAAAAAGGAAGAAAAAACGGAAGACTTAGCCTCCGAAAATTCAGACACGAAATGCGAAACAGGAGAAGTCCATTCGTGTTTTTATCTGCTGAAACATTTTCCTAAATATTCATTATTTTTGCTTGGACTTGTGTTTGTCTTTGCTGCTTATAATATGAACAGTACATTTCTTATTGACTGGATTGAGGGTATGGGAGGAAATCATGCGGACTATGGGATGGCTCAGTTCGTGCTTGCAATGGCGGAAATTCCGGTGGCACTTGTCTTTTATCGGATTCGCGGTCGAGTTTCGATTGATAAACTGATGGTAGTCTGTGCATTCTTTTGCTTCCTTCGCGCCACGGCAACGACATTTTCCAGCAGCGTAACACTTGTCATTTTGTCGCAGGCACTGGAACTGTTAGGGCTCAGTATTTATTATGTCGGCACGGTGTATTTTGTCATGGACTATCTGCCACAGGCGGATGCCGTAAAAGGTGCTTCCCTCATTAATCTCGCCGGGATGGGGCTTGGGGAGATGGCAGGAAGTATCTCGTGTGGTTTGATTAAAGATGCGTTTGGCTTGAGAAATCTTATGCTTTTGAGTAGTGGTGTCGGGCTTGTGGGCGTTGTGGTTATGGTGTGGATGTGGCGGAGGTTGGAATGATGGGGTTGTGACAAATGTTTGCAGCCAGTTCTTTTGGATTCCAGTAATTCCGTAGAAAAACTTTGTGACTCGTGGGTTTGAGTACGTCGGTATGAAGCACCGGTAGTTTCGGTGCCCATACCGCTACGCACTCAACAAACGGGAGTGCCCACGAGACGCAAAGCTTTTCTACGGAACTACGGAAAACAAAAAAGTGCCAACAAACACTTGACACAAACGTTCTTTTTCCTTGCATAAAAATAACATCTTCTGTTATGATATAATCAATTGGGGAATTTATTTGAAAGACGAGGAAATAGATTGATGGAGCATGTGTATAACGGAAAGGAAAACACAAAATATTTAAAACTATTAAAACAAAACTATTCATCAAGTCAGGCGGTAATCCGGGAAATCGTAAATTTAACGGCCATTACAAACCTGCCGAAAGGGACGGAGTTTTTCTTAAGTGATATTCATGGTGAATATGAAGCATTTTTGCATATTATGAATAACTGTTCCGGAGTAATCAAAGAAAAAGTGGACTTGATTTTTAAAGATACCTTATCGGAGTTTGACAGACAGGAACTGTGTACACTGATTTATTATCCGAGAGAAAAAATGACGCTGCTCGGGGAAACGAACAGAATTGATGGCAACTGGTATGCCATGACATTGAATCATTTAATTATGGTTGCCAAGTTATTGTCGTCGAAGTATACAAGGTCAAAAGTGAGGAAGGCACTGCCGGAGGACTATGCTTATATTATTGACGAGCTGCTGCATGCGCAGGAAGATGAAGATGCAAACCAGATTCGGTATCATAAGCAGATATTACAGACGATTATTGAGCTGGAGGATGCAGATGAATTTATTATTGCACTGTCGCAGTTGATTAAGCGACTGGCTGTTGACCACCTTCACATTGTCGGAGATATTTTTGACCGAGGCGGGAGTGCGGATAAAATACTGGATTTATTGTATGATTATCATTCACTGGATATTGAGTGGGGAAATCATGATATTTTATGGATGGGTGCTGCCTGCGGAAATGATGCGTGCATATGCAGTGTGATTCGTAATAACCTCAAATATGATAATGTTGAAATTTTAGAAAATGCCTATGGAATCAGCTTAAGGCAGTTGATTCTTTTTGGTATGAAAACGTATGGAATTGAGGATGGCATAAAGGCAGCATTAGCAGCGGTTACCGTTATCCTTTTTAAGTTAGAGGGGCGGTTGATAAAGACACATCCGGAGTATGAGATGAGTGACAGGCTGTTATTGGGGCAAATGGATGATACAAAAAATAAGGTTATGATTGAGGGCGAATGGGTCACTATGAATACCAATGTGTTTCCGACTGTAGATTTAGCAGATCCTTATGAATTAACAGAGGAAGAAACGGAAATTTTGCGGAAACTGCACCGGAATTTTGTGTCGAGCCAGCGTCTGCAAAAACATATTCGTTTTCTGTATGAAAAAGGAAGTATGTACAATGTATACAACGGAAATTTAATTTATCATGGGTGTGTTCCGGTTGATAAAAACGGAGCTTTTGATAAATTGTGCATTGATGGGAAATATTATCATGGAAAAGCGTTGTTGGATAAGTGCGAGGAAAAAGCAAGAGCTGCTTATTTGGACAACCCGGACAAAGATGATATTGATTTCATGTGGTTTTTGTGGGGCGGTGAAAAGTCGCCTTTGTGTGGAAGAAAACTTAAGACTTTTGAGCGTGAATACGTGGACAAAGAAAGTTTGTGGACGGAGGAGTCAAATCCTTATTACAGCAAGTATTATGATGAAAGTTTTTGCTGCCAGATTCTTCATGAATTTGGGCTTTATGATGACGATTCCCATATCATCAATGGACATACACCGGTCCATGCCATTGAGGGGGAAAATCCGGTCAGGGCAAAAGGAAGGCTGTTTGTAATTGATGGCGGTTTCTGCCGCTCCATGAATAAAGCGACAGGGATTGCCGGCTATACCTTGATTTTTAATTCGCATGGGTTAAGGCTGAAAGCGCATACCCCATTTACTTCAGTGGAAGACGCCTTGATGAATAATACGGATATTGAATCCTCTTCTGAGATTATCGAAAAAGATTTGCAGCGTATGTTTGTAAAAGACACAGACATTGGCAAACATTTGTTGGAGGAAATCAGTGATTTGAGAAAATTGCTTGAAAATTACCGCAGATTATAGAAAAGGCAAAACTTGCCATTTTTTCTCATGCTTGTTAGAATAAAGTTATTAAGTTGCGTGTGCGCGGAAAAGAGGAATTATTATGAATACAGATACATCGAAGAAAACTTTTTTGTTAGTTGAAGGGGCATTAATGATTGCCATGGCGTTTGTCCTTAGTTATATTAAACTTTATGATATGCCGATGGGCGGAAGCATTACACTGGAAATGATTCCGTTAGTCATTATGGGACTTCGTCATGGAGTGAAATGGGGAACATTTACGGCAGCCGTACATGGTATCATTCAGCTTATATTAGGCTTTAGTAATGTAATGTACTGCGCTACGATTCCTGCGATGATTGGATGTGTACTGTTAGATTATCTTTTTGCCTTTACGGTACTTGGACTGGCAGGGCTTTTTCTTCCGCTATTTAAGAATAAGCTTATAGGTGCGGCAGTTGGAACGGCGATATGCGGAGCACTGCGCTTTCTGTGCAGCTTTTTATCCGGATGGCTTTTGTGGGGAAGTTATGCACCAAAGGGTTGGAGCGTTGCTTACTATAGCTTAATCTACAATGGTTCTTATATGCTGCCAAACATTATCATCGGAGTAATTGTTATTTTGATAATTGGAAAAACAGCACCGGGATTTTTATTTCAAAAGAGGGAAAACGATAGATAAAACTGGTGCAGGAAAGAGGGGGTTTTATGTATTGGATTTTACTGGTAATTCAGTATGTGGGAATGGCAGCACTGTTTTTTGAAATTTTATATGTAAGCAGACAGCACAGTTCGCGGATTCAGACGCTTCTTGTGATGCTTTTATATGCTACGGTATTTAATATTGCCGGGTATACGCTGGAAATGCAGGCGGCGACCAAAGAACTGGCAATGCAGTCTTTGAAATTTACATATTTAGGAAAACCGTTCATTATATTTATTATGTACCTCTTTGTAATGGAGTATTGCGGGGTAAAACTTAGTAAAAAAAAGGTAAATTTATTTTTTGGCATAAGCGTGTTTGTGGCGGCATTGGTATTTACCAATGAACATCATTCGCTTTTTTATTCATCCATTTCTTATACAGAAGATGGACTTTTTCCGCATTTGGTACTGGGACATGGATTGTTTTACAACTTGTATATTATTCTTGTACTATATTTCGTTTTTTCTACCTTTTACGTGTGCGTTCAGAAATATCGGAAAGACAAATCAGAAATTATGCGCAAGCAGGTAACGGTACTGCTTGTTATGGTGCTGCTTACGTTCCTTTGTCTGGTATTGTTTTTGTTTAAACTGACAGACGGATATGATTCGACAACATTGGCGTATCTGGTGGCAGTGTTTTTGTTTCAGCGGCTCATTCGCAAGTATAAGTTATTTGACACGCTGCGTCTGGCACAACAGGAAGCGGTGGAGTATATGTCCAATGGCTTAATTGTTCTCAATATTTATGGCGGGTTGGTTTACACGAACCCGGAGGCAGAAAAGATATTGGAAAAGCTGCAGAAAGAGCGGAGTGAGGGGTTACAATATTTAGAAGATCTTGCTGCGAAGTCAGAAAATTTATTTTTAGATGAATGTTCACTTCTAGAACACAAAAATAGTGAAAAATGTGTATATGAAGTATCCAAGCATGGTATTTACCGCGATGATAAATATTATGGGCGAATGATTGTCATTACAGAAATTACGGACAACTATTATTATACGGAGCGTTTGCAGCATGACTTGGATGTTAAGACCAAAGAGGTAGTCAAAATTCAGCGTGATATCATTGCCAGTTTTGCAGCGATGATTGAGGCGAGGGATGGAATTACCGGACTTCATATTAAAAATACTGGAAATTTAGTGACGGTACTTGTCAATGTGATGAAAAAAGATGCGAGATTTGCCGATAAAATTACGGATGAATATGCAGAGATGACGGCGGCAGCCGCACGTCTGCACGATATTGGAAAGATTGCTATCCCGGACCGTATTTTGCAGAAGGAAGGAAAACTTACGGATGAAGAATTTGCCATTATGAAGGCGCATCCGGCGGAAGGAGCCAAAATATTAGAGAATACAATTCAGGGAATGGAATCCGATGCTTATTATCAGATTGCACATGATATGGCACTGTACCACCATGAGAAATATGATGGCAGCGGCTATCCGTGTGGAATTCGCGGTGAGGAGATACCGCTTTCTGCACGAATTATGGGGGTGGCAGATGTATATGATGCGCTGCGTTCCAAACGCCACTATAAAGATGGATTTTCCAAGGAAAAAGCGATGGCGATTATGAAGGAAAGCCGGGGAACGCATTTTGATGCGGAAATTGATGATTTGTTCTTGGAGCATATTGATGAAATGGAGGCCGTTTTAGATACGGGAACTGATTTATAAATACACAAGATAGGAAGTGCCGGAATGAAAAGGAATTATGAAAAATTTATTACAGATATGATACGATATGCATCATCGGCGGAGTCACCGGATTATATTATACAGCAGATTATAAAGTATATTTGTGAAAATCTGGATTCCGACCGGGCATATATTTTTGAAGATAATTTAGATGGTACATTTCGAAATACCTACGAGTGGTGTAGAGAAGGTGTATCCGAGCAAATTGATAATTTACAGCGGGTGCCTTATGAGGGAATGCTGGATGCGTGGTTTTTAGAGTATGAAAAATCACACAACATTATGATACATGATATAGAGGAGTATCGGAAAGTGAGTGAGTCACTGTATCATATTTTGAAACCACAGGGAATTCGGACTTTGGTGACAGGGCCAATTGAAGTTAATGGTAAATACATTGGTTTTTATGGAGTGGATAATCCGCCGGTGGAATTGATGGACAATATTTCTACTATGATAAATATGATGGAGTTTGTCATTTCCATGATGATTCGTATCCGAAATTATGCCAGAGAAGTTGAGGAAAATGCGCTGCGTGACCAGCTTACCGGCTGCCGGAGCCGAAAAGCACTGTCGTTTGCCTATGATGGAGACTTTGCCAAAAATCAGTCGATTGCCCTCATTATGTGTGATTTGAATGGACTGAAAAAGAAAAATGACACGAAAGGGCACGAGGCAGGAGATAAATATTTGTGTGATGCGGCAGAAGTTTTGTTTGCCTGCTTTGGCAATGAGAATGTGTACCGCGTGGGCGGTGATGAGTTTGTGATTGTGCTGTTTGATGTGGATTTAAATGCAGTGAATGAAAAAATTGATAAAATGCTTGTATATCTTGAATTGAAGGAAGTTAGTATGGCGTATGGATTTGCTTACCGGAAGAATGCGAAAGAGCCATTTGAAAATCTGCTGCGAGAAGCGGATAAAAGGATGTATGAAGACAAACGCAGATATTATGACAAAATATCAGGAGGAAAGCATTAGGAAGGAGCTGTAAGTTGGAGAAGAAAGAAAACCGGTTTCAGATTATTTCAGCAATTGCGGCGGTTGTGTTGTTATACTTAGTTTTAGAGGGCTTTGGCATCACGTGCCCGATTAAATTTCTGACCGGGATTTCGTGTGCAGGATGCGGAATGTCCAGAGCGTGGATGGCAGTTTTTCATCTGGATTTTGCACGGGCATTTTATTTTCATCCTTTATTTTTTACGCCACCGGTTATATTACTTGTCATTCTATTGAAAAAGCGCATAAAACCAGTGTTTTACAAAGGTTTTATATTTACAATGATAGCGTTATATGTTATTGTTTATTTGTATAGAATGATATGGGGGGACCATCAGGTGGTTGTGTTTGAACCGGCAAAGGGATGTATGGTTTTACTCATTCAAAAAATTTTAAGCTAAAGGAGGAGACATATGTTTTGTGCAAATTGCGGTGCACAAGTCCCGGATGGAACAAAATTCTGTCCGTCTTGTGGTAAACCGTGTTCAACAGGAGAAAAGGTAAAACAGGCAGCAGAGGATGTGTTTAACAAAAGTGAACAGGAATTAGGAAATGCTTTTGAAGATGTGAAGCAGAATTTCCAAGGAGGAACGGGAAGTACACCTCCACCATATTCCGGCGGCAGATTAAAAGAAGACCGCTCGCTTGTTACATACATTTTACTTTCACTGGTTACCTGTGGCATATACGGTTATTACTTCATTTACAAATTGGCTGAGGAAGTTAATATTGCCTGCGAGGGAGATGGCGAGCAGACTTCGGGACTTGTTGCATTTATTTTACTGTCATTCATTACCTGCGGTATTTATGCTTATTACTGGTACTACAAATTGGGAAATCGTTTAGCGGCAAACGCCATTCGTTACAATTTAAATTTCCAGGAAAACGGTACGACCGTATTGATGTGGTGCATTTTTGGCGCTTTTCTGTGTGGTATCGGACAGTTTTTTGCAATGCACATTTTGATTAAAAACTCAAATATGATTTGTGCTGCATACAACCGTTCCAAAGGATTATAACTGTTTACAAGGAAAAGAATATGTGATAAGATAAGAACAACCCGCAAAGAGGGAGTAGTTCCGCGCCAAAAGGTGAGGTGTAGATTTCGTCAGTACGATTTGAAAGAATCCGGAATTTACGGAACAAATTAGATTTGTTGAACAAGACTTTTTGTGCATGTGTTTTGCATGCACAAAAAGTCTTTTTTTATTGAGGCGGGCTGCGAACTTTGAAATTGTTATTAATCAGAGAAAGGAAAGAAAAGATGAAAGAAATTTACCGGATGACCAGGGAAGAAATACTCCAAAACCAACATGTCTCGGAGAAAGGCCTGACAGAAAGCAGGGTGCAGGAAATAAGGCAGAAAATAGGGGAAAATCAGTTACAAGCAACAAAGAAAAAAAGTCCGGTGCGCATTTTTGCGGAGCAGTTTCAGGATTTGCTGGTTATTATTTTAATGATTGCCGCAGTTGTGTCGATGTTATCCGGAAATATGGAGAGTACGGTTGTAATCTTTGTTGTTATTGTGATGAATGCTGTGCTTGGAACGGTTCAATATCTCAAGGCAGAAAAGTCGCTTGATTCTCTCAAGGCACTTTCATCACCACATGCAAAAGTACTTCGTGATGGTAAAAAAATGAAAATCTTTTCTAAAGAGATTGTACCAGGGGATATTCTTCTTCTGGAAGCAGGGGACATGATTGCAGCAGATGGACGCATTTTGGATAATTATTCGCTTCAGGTTAATGAAAGTTCTCTTACCGGGGAATCCACAAATGTGGATAAATCAGAAGATGCTATTGAGGAAGAGGCGGCATTGGCAGACCGAATCAACATGGTATATTCCGGTACATTGGTTGCGCAGGGACGTGCGGTGGTGTTAGTAACGGCGACAGGAATGAAGACGGAGATGGGAAAGATTGCGGAACTCATGAATGCCACGCAAGAGAGGAAAACACCTTTGCAGGAAAGTTTAGATGATTTTGGGAAAAAGCTTGCTATTGTAATCATGATTATTTCCACAATAGTGTTTGTGCTGAGAATTTGTCAGAAACAGCCAATACTGGATTCATTAATGTTTGCTGTGGCTCTTGCTGTGGCGGCAATTCCGGAGGCGCTTAGTTCTATTGTTACGATTGTGCAAGCCATGGGAACAAGGAAAATGGCAGAGGAGAATGCCATTATTAAGGAATTAAAAGCGGTGGAAAGCCTCGGGTGTGTGTCGGTAATCTGTTCGGATAAGACAGGAACGCTGACACAAAACAAAATGACGGTAACAGATATATATATTAATCATACTGTTGTTAAGCCAGAGAGCCTTAAGCTAACGGAACCGCTTCACAGAATTTTTTTGTACAACGCGATTTTGAATAATGACGCCTCCGTTCAAATGAAAAAGGAAATTGGAGATCCCACAGAGAGCTGTCTTTTGACAATGGCACAAAAAGCCGGATTGACAAAGGCTGGAATTTCGGAAGAGGTCATTCGTGAAATGATACCAAGAATGGAAGAACTTGCTTTTGACTCAGAACGTAAGCTTATGAGCACCAAATACCGCCTGCATGGTATAACGATGATACTAACGAAAGGTGCAGTGGATGTTTTACTGGAACGATGCGTAAAATGTGCCGAGATTGGTGGAAATCGTGATATGACTGACAAGATGAAAGAGAAAATTTTGCAACAGAATCAGAAGTTTTCTGAAAATGGTCTCCGAGTACTTGCTTTTGCATATAAAGAGGTTAATGAGGGCAAGAAACTGACGTTGGAGGAGGAAAATGGATTTATCTTTGTCGGTTTGGCAGCAATGATTGATCCACCGAGAGAGGAAGCAGTGGATGCTGTACAGACAGCCAGACAGGCTGGAATTCGCACAGTTATGATTACCGGAGATCATAAAGTAACAGCAGAGGCAATTGCAAAAAAGATAGGCATTTTCCAAAAAGATGATTTGGCGGTGACGGGACAGGAATTAGATGCTATGAGTGACGAAGAATTACATGGGCTTTTGGAAGAAATTTCTGTTTATGCAAGGGTTTCACCGGAAAACAAAATACGAATTGTGAGAAACTGGCAAAAGAAAGGCCGCATTGTAGCTATGACAGGGGATGGAGTAAATGATGCACCGGCACTAAAGAAAGCAGATATTGGCGTGGCAATGGGAATTACAGGAACAGAAGTATCAAAAGATGCCTCCTCTATGATTTTAGCAGATGATAATTTTGCTACCATCATTAAAGCTGTGCTGAATGGAAGAAACGTGTATCGCAATATAAAAAATGCAATACAGTTTCTGCTTTCCGGAAACATGGCTGCAATTATTGCGGTACTTGTTTGCTCGGTAGCGGCACTCCCATCACCCTTCAAACCGGTTCATCTTCTTTTTATAAATTTGTTGACAGATTCGCTGCCGGCACTTGCCATTGGAATGGAGCCATCGGATCCCGAACTATTAAAGCAAAAGCCGAGAAACCCGGAGGAAGGTATTCTTACAGGAAAATTTGTGAGCCATCTCTTTGGCTATGGTGCGCTTATTGCAGCAGCAACAATGGCAGCTTTTTGTATAGGGTTGAATAGGAGCGATGCAATGGGGGCTACAATGGCATTTGCTACCCTGACATTGGCACGGTTATTTCACGGTTTTACCTGTCGGAGCGAGCGTTCGCTGGTAGATTTGAAATTTTCTACAAATCTATGGAGCATCGGTGCTTTTGCAGCGGGAACATTACTACTTGCTGCAGTGCTTTTTCTGCCGGGATTGCAGATACTTTTTGAGGTAACTCCATTAAGTGGAATAGAGTATGCAACTATTCTGGGATTGGCAATTACACCCACCATATTTATTCAAGGTTATAAGTTCATAACTAGCAAAAAAAGAAAGAATTTGTTAAAATAAGAGAAAGAAATGCGGCGCAAAACATACATTTTGAGAAAAGAGGCGATGATATGAATACAAAGCGGGAATTTTGGCAGCGAAATGTGGTTGCAGTGGTTGGTATGTTAGTTTTTTCAGCGGGTATTAATCTTTTTATCGTACCGGCAAATCTTTATAATGGTGGTGTTTTGGGAATTAGTCAGGTGATTCGTACGGTATTGGTGCGTTATTTTCATTTGGCATCCGGGACAACGGATATTGCGGGTATTATTAACATGCTTTTGAATATTCCATTGTTTGTACTTGCCTATGTATTTGTCGGTAAGAAATTTTTCTTTCGGACATTGGTTTGTGTGGTGAGTCAAACATTGTTTCTTAGTTTGATTCCGATACCGGCGATACCAATTGTAAGGGATTCCCTTACTGCAAGCATAATTGGTGGAATTTTTGGAGGAACAGGAATTGGGATAGCATTGCAATCCGGTGGATCAAGCGGTGGTTTGGATATTGTTGGTATGATTTTTACCAAACGGTTTAAAGGATTTAGTGTTGGTAAAGTGTCACTGTCGGTAAATGCAGTTATTTATATTGTTTGTGCAGTATTGTTCGGACTTCCTACGGCAGTATATAGCATTATATATTCGGCAGTAAGTATGTTGATGACGGATCGGGCTCATACGCAGAATATTAACACGGAAGTGGTTATATTTACTAAAAAGAAGCCTTTGAAGATTATTGATTACATTGTCAATGAATATCACCGCGATGCGACCTGGTGGGAAGCAAAAGGCGGTTATACGGAAGAAAATACATATATGGTTATTGTTGTTTTGTCCAAATATGAATGTGCTCATTTAAAGCGGGAATTAAAAGAAGTGGATGAGCATGCATTTGTAATTGTAAAAGATGGGATGTCTGTGGTTGGAAAATATGAAAAGCATTTACAAGGGTAAAAGTTGTTGCTTTCATACTGGAAGCTTATGATATAGAACTTGCAGAAAAGATAGCAATGATGGTAACGGAATCACCTTACCGTGTGACCGCAGAAACCATAAGCAATTCCTGCGGAGTTTGTGACAATTGTTCGCTGCTAGTTTCTTTGGTTTCCAGTAATTTCTGCGTAATTACGGAAACTAAAAAAGTGCCAATGAACAATTGACACAAACAGGCCTATTTTCAAACTTGACAGAACTAAACCTAAGCGATACAATGTATTTAGTAATACTAAACAGTTAAGAGGTGAGGGCATACGGCGAGTTTTGAACAACAGTTAAAAAAGGGTGTATTAGAGATGCTGGTTCTTGAACTTTTGGCAAAAAAGAGTATGTATGGGTATGAGATGATACAAACCTTAAAAGGGACGAGCGAGGATTTTTTTGCTTTAAAAGAAGGAACGCTATATCCGATTTTATACCGCTTGGAGGACAATGATTTTGCAAAAAGCAGCTGGTCTGAGCCGAAAGATGGCAAGGCACCCAAGAAATATTACGAAATAACAAAGAAGGGGAGAGAGAGACTTTTGTTTCAAAAGGAGCATTGGACTTTGTTTGAAAAGAAAGTGGATGAATTATTAAGGGGGAACGGCAAATGACAGAACAACAATTTTTACGACAGATAAAGCGGCTCCTGCATTGTAAAGCGGACAAAAAACGAGAGATACTGCGACAGCTTGAGTCAGACATTGCGAGTGCGAAAGAAGGCGGAAAGAGCTGGGAGGAGATAAGGCAGGAGTGGGGAACACCGGAGCAGTTTGTTAGTGAATTTAATGAAGATGGACGGAGCATACAAAAAGGGAAAAGAATTTTAATTGGCAGCGTGGCAGTGCTTGTTTTATTTGCTTGTGTGGCGGCAGGTGTTTGGTTTGCACACTCGCACGAAAAAAACAGCGGGCAGCAGTTGACAAAGAATGTTGAAACTCAGAAAATCGAGAAAATTCCTGATGTTGTACGAGAGGTAATTACCGATTTTTCGGATGGCGCATATGAAAAATTTATCGCTCGGTGTGATGCGAAAATGCAGGCGGCATTTTCTAAGAAAAATTGGGAAGATGCACAAAAAATAGCTTCATCACAGATGATTGAAAAAGCAGAAAATGAGAAGTTATTAAGTGTGACACAAACCACTCAGGCAGGATGGGATTTGAAGGTTTATCAAGTGGCTGTAGACTATGGCAAGCGTCAGATTGTGTATACGATTTCTCTGGATACAGAAAATTTAATTGCCGGATTTTATTTTAAATAACGGGGGTGTTTGTATGGAATGGCATGGAGCAATAGCAATTTATGTGATTGGTACACTGGCACTTATTATAAGTGCAGTTCATACGGCGGTAACAAGTCAGGAAAAAGGAATCTTAATGAATGGTTTTGAACTGGAAAAAAATCTGGATGAGAAAAAATACAGGCAGGTAAAAACACTGCTTCTTGCGTTGCAGTGTTTCCTGTTAATTTTGTATGTAGTTTTATTTATTTTCTTCCGTCACTATCTGGTGGCACTAATTGGTTTGTTCTTTTGCGCAATTCTGCCATTTGCCCTTACGCTTTTGGCAGTTCCGAAAAATCAGGATTAGTTTAAGCATAAAAAATCAGAAATAACTCGACGCAAATCCATTGCCAATTGTATATTAAGTGAAAGGAGGGATGAAAGTGGAACATTCTTTATACGACGTCGATAAGGAAGCGAGATTTCAAAATGTATACGATTCTTATATGCAGGATGTGTACCGGCTTTGCTTTTCGTATATGAAAAATAAGATGGACACGGAGGATGCCGTGCAGGAAACTTTTTGCCGCTTTTATCAGGCAATGGAGCGCGTGAAAGAGGAAGAACACGTAAAAGGGTGGCTCCTTGTCACAGCAGGAAATGTCTGCAAAAATATTTTGAAACATTGGTGGCGGAAAAATCGAAGCTGGCAGGAAAATGAGGAGACAAAAGGGCGTTATGATGAATATGAAATTGAAATGCTTGAACTTGTGTTAAATCTCCCGGTGAAGTACAAAACCGTTGTGTATCTTTATTATTACGAGGGCTATAATAGTGTGCAGATTGCAAAATTATTGAAAAAGCCGGAATCTACGATACGAACGTATTTGCAGAAAGCAAAGAAATTGTTGAAACAGGAATTGAATGAAGGAAATGCTGTCGGAGTTAATCGAGGCAGTGTATATCAGACCAGGGAGGAATAGAAATGGAGATTAAAGATATTTATCAGAAAATGGAGTGCTCGAAAGAAGATAAAGAGAGGATTTATCGAGCGATTTTACAGAAACGCCGGAGAAATTTTGCCGGCAGTCATTTTATGAAAGCAGCGGTCATTGCGTTGTGTCTGCTTGTTGGTGGAACGACGGCCTATGCAGCGGTTCATTTGCTCACGGCAAATGAGGCAGCAGAGCAGATGGGAAATGATAGGCTGGCAAAGGAATTTGCGGGATTATCGGAGCAGGTCGTAACGAAAAAGTCAGGTGACTATAAAATTAGCTATCTCGGAAAAGTGAGCGGAAAGAAATTGCTTGACGAGGAGATTAATTCCGGTGTGTCGAAGGAAAAATCGTATTATGTTGTGGCAGTAGAAAATACAAAGGAAAAGGATGAACGGATGATTGCATCGCCTTTTGTAAAGGGAAAGGCACCGTGGCAGTATAATCTTTTTGTCATGGGCGGAAGTTCGGAAAGCCAGTTAATTGATGGTATCCGCTATTATATTTATGAGTGTGATAATCTCGATATTTTTGCAAATTATGGTGTTTATTTAGGTGTGAGTGACCAGACACCGGGTGCTGAAAATTTCTGTTACGATAAAAAGACAGGAGAGATTTCGGCAAATCCGAAGTACAAAGGTGTCAGTGTTTTATTTGAAGTGTCATTGGATAAGACAAAGGCAAATGAAGATAAAGCACAGGAAGCTTTCAAAATGGCGCAGGGGGAAACGCAGAGCGAGGACACGCGTGATACGCAGGTTACACAAATGCATAAAATCATGAAAAAATGGAGTGAACTGCCGGAACAAAAACGGATTCAATTTGCCAAAGAAAACGGAGTGAAGACAAAAGAAGAAACCGTTTATAATGAAAATTATGCAGAAAAGATAGGCAAAGAATTTATACCGGGCAATTCCTACACGGAGAAGTATCTGGATATAAAGGTTGCTGTTCTTGTAAAGAAGAAAACCGCAAAGATTACACATTATCAGGTTTCACTGGATGAAGTAAAAGCATTGTTTTCCTAAGTGTAAAATTTAAGCGGGCGCTTCCTGCGCCCGCTCTAGATAATAACTTCTCCTGCTGTGTTAATTATTTGTTTTCTTTTGCTGCAAGTAAGGCTTTTAATCGAGCAATTTCCTCATTTTTTTCCTGAGTTACCTTCGACAGTTCTCTTTTCAGCCGCTCAATTTCCTGTTCCTTGACTTCATTCATGCTATCCACATATTCTTCCACCGTACCCTCTGATAACAACATAGGTTCTACCTCCGCTCGGTTTCGAATCAGAAACGAGCGCAAATGGTCTGCTTCAATACAATAGTCAACTGCTTTGTGTATTGCCTTTGCCAAGTCTCCGATTTC
>NZ_QUDR01000027.1:3930-34440 GCF_003477605.1 Clostridium sp. AF37-5 | reverse complement strand
TGTTTGGGAACACACCTGCATAGCAGGTGGTTTATTTTTATTGCCAATACAAACAAACGCTGCTCCCTATCGTTTAGGGAACAGCGCGTTACATACAAAATCATGCACTTATGCAAAATATTTTACACCGCTCTTGAAAATCTTCTGATCCTGGTCGCCATAAATATTTACGGCAACACCATCACCGCGGCGCTCGGAATGTGCCATCTTACCAAGAACACGTCCATCCGGACTGGTAATACCTTCAATTGCACAATAAGAACCATTCGGGTTAAAGTCTTCATCCATGGTTGGATTTCCATCAATATCTACATACTGTGTCGCAACCTGTCCGTTTGCAAACAATTTCTGAATCCACTCATCACTTGCCACAAAACGTCCCTCACCATGAGAAGCCGGAATCGAATATACTCCGCCAAGTTCTGCCTCCTGAAGCCATGGCGATTTATTCGTAACCACTTTTGTATAAACGGTCTTCGACACATGACGTCCAATACTGTTTGTCGTCAATGTCGGCGAGTCGGAAAGCTGTGTCGCAATCTTACCGTAAGGAACCAAACCAAGTTTAATCAACGCCTGGAATCCGTTACAAATACCAAGTACCAAACCGTCTCTCTCATCTAACAGTTCATGAACGGCATCTTTAATCTTTTCATTACGGAAAATGGAGGTAATGAATTTTGCCGAGCCATCCGGCTCATCACCGGCACTAAATCCGCCGGCAAACATCAAAATCTGGGACTCACGGATTGCCTTTTCAAAAGCATCTACACTGTCCGTGATGTTCTGCTCCGTCATATTTTTAAATACAATGCTCTTTGTATCAGCACCTGCTGCCTGGAACGAAAGAGCGGTATCATACTCACAGTTTGTTCCCGGGAATACCGGAATAAATACGGAAGGTTTTGCTACTTTATGTTTGCATACATAAATGTCTTTCGTATCGTAAAGTCCGGTATTGATTTCTTTGTCTTCCACACCGGAACGGGTAGGGAATACTTTTTCCAAAGTGCCACTCCAAGCCGAAAGTGCTTCCTCCATAGAAATCACTTCATCATCACACTCAAACTGCGGTTTATCCAATGTCTTACCAATCTTATCATACAAAACACCGGCAGCATCCAACACAGCCAAATCCTCTTCATCAATCTCTGCTACAATTTCACCATAACCCGGTGTAAAGAAATATTCTTTTGGTTTATGTTTGCAGAATTTAGCACCAATCTTATTACCAAATGCCATCTTCGCAACGGCATCGGCAATACCGTTGCCATCAACTGCCTGTGCGGAAAGAATTACACCATCACGCATCAGTTTCGTAATCTTCTCATACTGACTCATAATAAATGCAAAATCCGGAAGATCATACTCATCCTTCTGAATTGTGAATTTCACAAGACGGCTTCCTGCTTTTTTCAATTCGTTTGTTACAACATCCGAAATCTCTGCCACATCAACGGCAAAGGAGCAAAGGGTAGGCGGTACATCAATATCGTTAAAGGTACCGGACATACTATCCTTACCACCAATAGATGGAAGACCTAGTTTAATCTGTGCATCATATGCACCTAACAGAGCTGCCATCGGCTCGCCCCAGCGTTTTGCATCCTCTGTCATACGTTTGAAATATTCCTGGAATGTAAAACGGATTTTGCGGAAATCACCACCGGCTGACACAATCTTAGCAACCGAAGTAAGCACTGCATATTCTGCTCCATGATATGGGCTCCAGCTCATCAAATACGGATCCATGCCATAACTCATCATCGTAACCGTATCACATTTACCGTCAAGTACCGGAAGTTTAGCAATCATAGTCTGCGTTGGTGTTAACTGATATTTACCACCATATGGCATATTGACCGTGCAGGCACCAATGGAACTGTCAAACATTTCCACAAGACCTTTCTTTGAACATGCATTTAAACTGCTAAGTTTTTTCAAGAAAGCATCTTTGAAACTGTCTACTTTTTCTGTCTTTGTCAAATAATTATCTGCTTTTTTCGGGCTTTCTACAACAACGTCTGTCTCCTGATGAGCACCGTTTGTATCTAAGAAAGCACGAGAAATATTTACAATTTCTTTACCACGCCATTTCAACACAAGACGAGGAGATTTGGTAACAGTCGCTACGCAGACTGCCTCTAAGTTTTCTTCCTCTGCATAGGCAAGCATCTTATCAACATCTTTCGGGTCAACAACGATTGCCATACGCTCCTGAGACTCAGAAATAGCAAGTTCTGTTCCGTCGAGACCGGCATATTTCTTTGGTACCTTGTCCAAATCTACGGTCAAACCATCTGCAAGTTCACCAATCGCTACGGAAACACCACCGGCACCAAAGTCATTACATTTCTTAATCAGACGGCTCACTTCTTCGCGGCGGAAAAGTCTCTGAATCTTACGCTCAGTCGGCGCATTACCTTTCTGCACCTCTGCACCGCAGGTATCAATCGATGCTGTGTTATGTGCTTTTGAAGAACCGGTTGCACCACCACATCCGTCACGACCGGTACGTCCGCCAAGAAGAATAATGATGTCATCCGGATCAGAGTTCTCACGAATTACATTTTTTCTTGGAGCAGCACCCATAACGGCACCAATCTCCAAACGTTTTGCAACATAATTTGGATGATATACTTCATCCACAAGTCCGGTTGCCAAACCAATCTGGTTACCATATGAGCTGTAACCTTTGGCAGCTCCTGTCACAATCTTACGCTGGGAAAGCTTTCCTTCCATCGTCTCTTTCTGAGATTTTGTCGGGTCAGCCGCACCTGTCACGCGCATTGCCTGATAAACATAGCCACGTCCTGACAACGGATCACGAATTGCACCGCCAAGACAGGTAGCAGCTCCACCAAACGGCTCAATTTCTGTTGGGTGGTTATGTGTTTCATTCTTAAAGAATACAAGCCACTCTTCTGTTTCCGGACCATTTCCATGATCGATTTCAACTGGTACAACAATCGAGCAGGCATTAATCTCATCCGACACTTCCATGTCTTCCAATTTACCTTCTGCACGAAGTTTCTTCATACCAAGAAGCGCGATATCCATCAGAGAAACAAATTTGTCATCTCTGCCCTGATACATTTCATCATGTGCTTTTTTGTATTCATTGTATGTCTTTTCAACCGGTGCTTTGTAATCACCATCTTCAAACGTTACATTTTTTAACTCTGTGAGGAACGTCGTATGACGGCAGTGATCCGACCAGTATGTATCCAACACGCGGATTTCCGTCATCGACGGGTCTCTTTTTTCTTCTCCATGAAAATAATTCTGGATGTGAAGAAAATCTTTAAACGTCATTGCCAGACCAAGTGAATCGTACAATGCCTTTAACTCATCCTCCGGCATATCCTTAAAGCCATCAAAAATCTTAACATCTGCCGGCTCCTCAAAAACAGTTACCAAAGTTTCAGGAACTACTTCATCTGTTTCACGGGAATCTACCGGATTAATACAATACGATTTGATACGTGCTAATTCATCCTCGGAAATATCACCGGATAACACATATGTTGTCGCAGACCGGATAATCGGTTCTTCCTTTTCATTTAACAGTTTAACACACTGTTCTGCCGAATCGGCACGCTGGTCGAACTGTCCCGGTAAATATTCCACAGAGAACACTTTGTCATTCTCTTTTTTCGGGAAACTCCCCTCATAAATATCATCTACCGGTGGTTCTGAAAACACTGTAACAAGTGCTTTTTTGTATACATCTTCGGAAATTGATTCCACATCATAACGAATCAACACACGCACTTCACTGAGCGTATCAATTCCAAGATAACTCTTAAGCTCCTGTTTCAACTCCTTTGCCGCTACGGCATAAGGTTCTTTTTTTTCAACATAAATCCGTTTTACGTCTGCCATGACATCCTCCATTTTCTGCTGTATTAAATGATATTATAAATTACTTTAATTACTGCTGTGCCGAACTATCTGTTGTCAGATAACCAATTGTAACTCTGCCCTTCCAGTAACTCTGTGTTGTTGCGGTATACTCTGCTTTAATTGTGTTTTTGTAAACCGCATCAAACTGTGTATCTTCTTCCTGAGAAATAACAGTCTCGCACTGCTTGTTGTAAGCAGCCGGGTCATTGTTATTTACCATCTTAATCACATAATAAGCTTCTTTTGTCTCAATCAAACCGGATACTGCACCATTTTTCATTGCTTTCACAGTCTTACGAGTAGCATTGTCCAGAAAATCCTTATCGGTTTCAATCAAATCTTTTGTCGAATAAGAAATTCCTTTGTTGTTATCATCGACTTTGTCATTGTCTTTGTCCGTAATAACATCTTTTGTAAAATCTTTTGCGCTTGCTGCTTTTTTCTGCAAAGCAATCATATCTTTCTTACCCTGTTCAAGTGTCTTTGCATCTTTATCCTTTGTCTTATTATCACTGCCGGTTTCTGTCTTGGCAAATGTATAATACTGCAAAGTATACTGACGATAAGATTTTTTATCGACAGATTTCTTTAACTTGTCCTTGTCGATTTTCAAAGTGGAAACAATAGAATCTTTATATTTCTCACCAAGTTTATCTTTCTCTTTTACAGTTGTAATCGTTGCCTCATCCAGACCTTTCATCGCTTTCTGGGAATCTGTCATATTCTTTCTGGCACTCTTGACATCTTCTTTAATTGTCTTTTTCTCTTCATCTGTTAAAGTCATACCCTTTTTCTGTGCGCACATATACAAAATTTCACGTTTTTTTAACGCCTGCATAATTTGCTTTTTGTAAAGTGCTGCATAGGTGTCACCATCTTCTGTCGTATCGGACCAGTCAAAAGACATACCATACATCTGGTACATACTTGCCATTGCTTCTGCCTGGTAAATATCATACATTGCTTCCGGATAATTTATCGTATGTGTTACTGTCTTCCCATCCGCATCTTTTCCTTCTACTGTCAAAATTGCTCTCGGACGAAGATTCACATAACATACCCCGCCGCCAAGCACTGCTACAAGGATGATGCCAACAAGAATCAAAATCATATTCTTACTCAGTCCTCTGCTCTGTTTCACTGTGGACTGTGTAGCATTTTCCCCACCATTTTTCATAATTTTCTTTGCGCTATTCATTTTCTTTCAGCCTCCATAGATTAGTAATGCAAAGGGGGCAAAGAGATTTGACCCCAATATTCTTGTATTTTACCATAAAAAAACAAGGTTCGCAATAAGTACCACAAACATTTCACATATTGAAATAAAAAAACTGCTGACCCATTAAAATCAACAGTTTTGTATGAAATGCAGGAGATGGGACTTGAACCCACACGATATTGCTACCACAGGCACCTGAAGCCTGCGCGTCTGCCAATTCCGCCACTCCTGCGAACAAATGATATATTATCAAATGTAGGGGAAAATGTCAATTACTTTTTTTTCGGTTGTTTGTGTCAAGTGTTCGTTGGCACTTTTTTTGTTTTCCGTAATTCCGTAGAAAAGCTTTGCGTCTCGTGGGCACTCTCGCTCGTTGAGTGCGTAGCGGTATGGGCACTGAAACTACCAGTGCCACATACCGACGTACTCAAACCCACGAGTCACAAAGTTTTTCTACGGAATTACTGGAACCCAAAGAACTAACAGCAAATATTTGGCACATACATCCGAAAAAACAGTGCTGCCCACCAAAAAGACAGCTCTCTCCACACCTCCGCAATCTTACAATAAAAACCAGAGTTTTGTTTCACATATTGTTCGGAAGTTTCATTTTCGTGTGCTTGATGCTAATCAATTTGGACTTCCAGTAATTTATCCGGAAAAGTTTTGCAGGAAGTGGGTACAAATGCGCAAGTATCAGGCATGTGTCTTTTACATGCCGATACTTCTGCGGATTTGTCCAAGCGGGAGCGCCCACTACCTGCAAACTTTTCGTGATAAATTACGGAACCCAAAGGAATATCAACAATTTTTTTGCACAAATCCCCCACAATATGCTATACTAATATCTATCAATAAACGGACCTTGGTCCCTACATATACAGAAAGGAAAGACTATGACAATCAATCCGGGAATGTTAATTTTCTGTCTGTTGGATTCATCAATTGCCTTTCTCCTTGTTTTCTTCGTATCCCGTGCGAAATTCGGGGGCGAAAAAAGTATGCTTGCCAGAGTAATTAGTGCCATTCTCGGCACACTGGTTTTTATCGTTCACTTTGGTGTACTGATTTGGTTTAACACAGAGCCTGTTACAATTAGTGCCGCCGGCAAAGCAGTCGTTTATGCTGCGCCAATTGTATTAAGTATTCTGATGATTATACTGACCTTACTTTCTCAGCCGCCGAAAAAAGAAAACGAAGAGGAAACAGAAGAATCCGAGAACGACACGGAAGAAACCGCAACGGCAGAAACAAATGAAGGAACGGCAGCCAAATAATCAGCTGTGCCGTTCCTTTTTCGTTGTTTTGCAGCAATTTCAGAAATTTTCTACATATATTTCTTCAAATGTTTTTTCTTAATCTTTGAGATGTTGCAGGCAAATATAATCGCAACAACTTTTTTCTTGCTGTTTAAGTAAAAACGGATTCGATACTTGCCATAAACTGCATCTCCATAAGTTTTTACTTTGTTTTTCTTAAGACCTTTCATTTTGCTAAATGGGTCTTTTGATGTACATTTTTTCCAAGTCAGTTCTCCATAGGCTTTTTGAACCTTTGTCTTGGATGCACCAATTTTAATACCGCGGGCTGTTGCTTTTTTCTTACTTCCGCCCTTCCACTGTCCATTCCATGCATAACCATGGCTGTAGCCATAACGCTGACAGAAATTCACAAAGTTCTCTGAATTAAATTTACTGAAATCTTTCTTTGCCATTTTTGCAACAACCGTAATTTCGCAGGTTTTTGTGATGCCGTCAACTGCTGCCGTAATTACCGTTTTACCTTTTTTGAGTGCTTTAATTTTTCCGGTTTCATCCACCTTAGCAATTTTTTCATTGGCACTTGTCCAGGTAACTGTTGAAGTCGTTCCCGTTATCACAGGCTTTAATGTTTTTCCTACCATCAAAACCGCTGATTTTCTGCTTATCGCAATTTTGGTCACATCTACCGGCTCCGGCGTAACCGTTGGCTCCGCACTTGGCTCTGTACTTGGTTCAACACTTGGAGATGCGGATGGTGTCACCGTAGGTGTCGGTGTTGGTTCGCCAATTTCGGTCGGTGGAGTTTGTCCACTTCCATTTTCCTCCGCACGGGCAGGAATGGCATATCCTGTCCACAATCCAAGCACTAAAGATGCACTTACAATTGCGCTTACAATTCTTTTTCTACTCTTTTGCATTGTCTTTTGCCCCTTTCCAATTCTACGATTTTTATTTTATCCTTATCATTGTATCATAATTGAAAACTGTGTCAAATGTATTCCAACACAAAATTTAGTTCTGCAATATCTAGTCTAACTCTACAGCACCGGTATAAAGCTGATAATATCTTCCTCTTTTTGCCAGCAGTTCTTCGTGTGTTCCACGCTCAATAATCTCGCCCTGCTCCAATACCATAATGCAGTCAGCATTACGAACGGTAGATAATCGGTGGGCAATTACAAATGTTGTACGGTTTTTCATCAAGCGCTCCATTCCGTGGTCGATATGCATTTCGGTACGGGTATCGACAGAACTGGTTGCCTCATCCAGCACAAGAATCGGTGCCATTGACAGAGCTGCACGGGCAATATTCAAAAGCTGGCGCTGCCCCTGACTTAAATTTGTTCCATCTCCCTCAAGTACGGTATCGTAGCCGTCCTCAAGACGCATGATAAACGAATGAGCACTTGCCGTTTTCGCAGCCTGTTCTACTTCCTCATCCGTTGCATCCGGTCTTCCGTAGCGAATATTTTCACGCACGGTTCCACTGAACAAATGCGTATCCTGTAAAACCATCGCAATATTTTCACGGAGCGAACGGCGTTTATATTTTTTCACATCAATGCCGTCAATCGTAATTGTTCCTTCCTGAATATCATAAAAACGATTCAGTAAGTTTGTAATGGTCGTCTTTCCGGCACCGGTAGAACCAACAAATGCCACTTTCTGTCCGGCATGAGCATACAAGTTGATATCTTTTAAAATAACTTTATTTTCATCATAGCCAAAGTTTACGTGCTCCATAATCACTTCGCCCTTGACATCTTTCATTTCAACGGCATCATCTGCATCAGCTTCTTCCACATCCGCATCCATTACCGTAAATACACGCTCTGCACCGGCAAGTGCCGAGAAAATCGTATTTACCTGCATGGAAATTTCATTAATCGGGCGGCTGAACTGTCTGGAATAATTAACAAACACCGTCAGACCACCGATAGAAAGTCTTCCAAAATAACAAAGCAGACCACCAATTGCTGCCGTCAGACCATAGCAGACCTGACCGATATTTCCCATAACCGGTCCCATAATGCCGCCAAAAAACTGTGCTTTAATCTGTTTTTCACGAAGGTCATTGTTTAAATCTACAAATTCTTCCACTGCCTTGTCCTCGTGGCAGAAAACTTTTACAACCTTCTGACCGGTAACAGTCTCTTCAATGTAACCATTCAAATCACCAAGCGCACTCTGCTGTTCACGGTAATAACGGGAACTTCTTTTGGCAATACTTCCACCTGCCTTAACCATAACAGGAACCATGACAATGGTAAGAAGAGCAAGCCAGACATTTAAGCATATCATGATAATGGTTGTTCCGATAATACTGATTGCACCGGAAATCAATTGAATAACCGTATTATTTAATAATTCACCAATCATATCAATATCATTGGTAAACCGGCTCATAATATCTCCGGTTGCATTTGTGTCAAAATAGCGAACAGGCATATCCTGCAAATGGTCGAACAAATCTTTGCGGATACGAATCAGCGCACGCTGGGAAACACCAATCATAATACGCTGCTGCAAATAGTTTGCAAGCACTCCGACGCCGTAAATAACCAACATGGTAAGTACACCTTTCAAAAGTGTCCATGTACCATCTGCCAGCACTGTACTAAAATCTAAATTTTTATTTTTCAAAGAAGCAACTTGTAACGCCGTTTTGCCAAGCTGGTCAACAATCGGTTTTAACATATAAGAACCGGCTAATGTTGCTCCACTGAACACAAGCACAAAGACAAGTGCCAATACAACAAGCATCTTATCTTTTCCCATATATTCAAGAAGTCTTTTAATGGTAGCACGTGATTCTTTTGGCTTGCCACCCATCATATGTCTCGGGCCGCCTGGTCCATGTTTTGGTCCCGGTCCCATGCCGCCATGTGGCTGATTTTTTGCCTGACTCATCCTGCCACCTCCTCTTTGCTTCTCTGTGAATAATAAATTTCCTGATATGTTTCACAGGATTCTAATAATTTTTTGTGCGTTCCCTGTCCAACAATCTGTCCTTCATCCATAACAAGAATCCGGTCAGCATCCTCAACAGAAGAAATACGCTGCGCAATAATCAATTTTGTTGTATCTTTTAAAGTCGTTGAAAAACTCTTCCGAATCTGTGCCTCAGTCGCTGTATCTACTGCACTGGTACTGTCATCCAAAATAAGGATTTTCGGTTTCTTAAGCAGTGCTCTCGCAATACAAAGACGCTGTTTTTGTCCACCGGAAACATTGACACCGCCCTGTCCAAGTTCACGGTCATATCCATCTGCGAACTCACTGACAAAGCCGTCTGCCTGTGCTGCCTTTGCAGCCTCTTTCACCTGTTCATCCGTTGCCTCTTCATCGCCCCAGCGGAGATTTTCCATAATACTGCCGGAAAACAGCGTATTTTTCTGAAGCACCATCGCAACGCCGTCACGCAGATGATTCAGTGAATACTCTTTTACATTCACGCCATCTACTAACACTTCCCCTTCATCACAGTCATACAGACGTGGAATCAGCTGCACAAGAGAACTTTTTCCGGAACCTGTCGAGCCGATGATACCAACCACTTCGCCCGGTTTCGCTGTAAAATTAATATTCTGCAAAACATTTTTCTTATGTTTTTTATAATAACGGAAGCAGACATTTTTAAATTCGATTTCACCGGATGTTACCAAGCGGTCTTTCTCAGATGCATTGTCATCATTTAAGTCAATGTCCGTATCTAACACTTCCAAAATACGATGAGAAGATGCCATCGCACGAGAACCCTGAATCATAATCATGGAAACCATCATAAGCGACATCAAAATCTGCGTTACATAAGTAGTAAATGCTGTAAGGTTTCCAACCGGCATATCGCCAATCAAAATCTGCTGACCGCCAAACCAGACAACTGCCATAACCGTAAGGTTCATTGCTAATGTCATAATCGGCATTGTGAGAATAACAACCTTCATCGCACGAAGTGTTTTATCTTTTAATTCGTTGTTCGCACGGTCAAAGGTCTCTTTTTCAAAATCATCACGCACAAAAGATTTTACAACACGCTGGTTTGTGATATTTTCCTGGATTCTTGAATTGAGTCCGTCAATCTTTGTCTGCATCACGTCAAACCGCGGAAATGCAGTCTTCATAACAAACGCAAGTGCAATAATCAAAACCGGAATTACGACACAGAAAACCAGTGCCAGTTTCGCATTCATAAGAAATGCCATAATCAAACCACCAATTAACATACCAGGTGCACGCAAAAGCATTCGAAGTCCCATGCTTAAGACATTCTGAATGTTCGTAATATCATTTGTTAATCGCGTCACTAAAGAACCGGTTGAAAATTTTTCGATATTGGCAAAGGAAAATTTCTGCACTTTGGCAAAAACATCTCTTCGCAAATCACCGGCAAAATTTACGGATGCCTTTACTGCAAAATAAGCACCAAGCACGCCACCCATCATCATAAGAAGAGCCGTTCCTATCATAGCTGCTCCTATCCCGATAATGTAAGCAGGACCCTTCGCTACCACCGTAACATCCTGTCCACATCCATAGTTAATAATCATGGACATTAATTTCGGCAGAATGATTTCGCCAAGCACCTCCACAATCATAAAGATTGGTCCAAGGATAAATGCTGACTTATAAGGAATTACATATTTTTTATACTGTTTCATTTTGTCCCTCCATCGCTGCATTTTTTAATCGTTCCATATTTTCATAAATACGGTCAAAGTAATCACATAACTGTTCTTTTTCGCTTTCCGAGAATCCCACATACATTTGTTCATCTAACATATCAAAAAAGTCACAGCTTTCTTCTACCAATTTCCGCCCCTTTTCCGTCAATTCCACAAAATTGCGTCGGTTATCTTCTTCACGCATCTTTTGTGTAATGTATTCGGACTTTTTCAGCGCCTTCAGTGCAACGGCAACTGTCGCCGGTGAAATTTCTAAAAATTTAGCAAGTTCTACCTGCGATGCAAATGAATGTTTCGCAAGCGTCATCAGAAGACGATGTTGTGCTCTGTGAATCCCGGTTCCTTCCAGATTACACTCCAGCATCCTGCGATGCATCTGATTCATCACAATCATGCGGTGCGTAATATCACGGGAACGAATCTTCTTTTTTTTCTGTTCCTGCAAAGTTTTTCACCTCCAAATCATTCTATATCTAATCAATAGTCATTTAATCATTAGCATGCAAACTGTTAGTATCTTAATGTTTATACCAGATTTTTGTGCCAATGTCAATAACAAATGAAACTTTTCACATATTGTTCATAAAATATACTAATCTATGTCTAACGAGGATTTTTTATGGATTATGGCAAATTAAATATACACGTTGTGTCGGATAACTCTGGCTTTCCGATTCCTGATGCCACCGTGCAGATTACCTCAGAAAACGAACCGGAAAACATTATAGAGGAAGCTGTCACCAATAACGTGGGACAGTTAAATGACATTGAACTTGCCGCACCGCCGGTGGATTACAGCATGACCCCTTCTGCAAACAAACCGTATTCGGAATACACCATCACAATCTCCGCTTCCGGTTTTGAATCGGTCGAAATTAATGGAGCAGAAATTTTTTCCGGTGAGACAGCCATTCAGAACGCTTCTCTGCTTCCTCTTGCCACAGGCGAAACCGACAGTGCGGAACTTTTTGTCATTCCTGACCATACACTATGGGGCGATTACCCGCCAAAAATACCGGAAAGTGAAATCAAAACGGTGGAAGAAACCGGAGAAATTGTATTAAGCCGTGTTGTCATCCCGGAGTATGTTGTTGTTCATGATGGTCCCCCATCAGACACCCGTGCCAAAGATTATTATGTCCGGTATCGTGACTACATCAAAAATGTTGCAAGCAGTGAAATTTATTCCACCTGGCCGGAAGCAACCATCCGCGCCAATATCCTTGCTATCCAGTCATTTACCTTAAACCGTGTTTACACCGAATGGTATCGAAATAAGGGAAAAGATTTCACCATTACTTCCTCCACCGCCTACGACCACAAATTTGTTCCGGGGCGCAATGTTTTTGAAAATATATCCGCTATTGTGGATGAAATTTTCAGTGAATATCTTTCAAGACCAAATGTAGAGCAACCAATTCTTACTCAGTACTGTGATGGAAAAAATGTCAGCTGTCCAAACTGGCTCAGCCAATGGGGTTCCAAGGCACTTGGCGACCAGGGATACACAGCCATCGAAATTCTCCGCAACTACTACGGCGATTCCATTTATATTAATTCCACCGATGAAATCTCCGGTATTCCATCCTCTTATCCCGGCTCGCCGCTCCGTGTGGGCGATTCCGGTGAAAAAGTGCGCCAGATGCAGCGCCAGTTAAATGTTATATCGAACGCCTATCCACTCATTCCAAAAATTGCAGAGGATGGCGTATTTGGTCCTGCTACAGAAGAAGCGGTTAAAACCTTTCAGCGAATTTTCGGTCTGACACAGGATGGCATTGTCGGATTCCGCACGTGGTATAAAATTTCTGAAATTTATGTCGGTGTAAGCCGCATTGCCGAATTAGTATAATACGAAGGTTGCACCCCCTTGTTTCTTTCGCTATAATATTATTAATGATTGAAACAGGGGGTTTTTGTATGAAAAAAGACGGCTACTATTCATCCGGTGAGTTTGCCAAAATGGCAGACGTAACACTGCGGACCATCCGCTATTACGACAAACAGAATCTTTTAAAACCCTCTTATGTAAATGAACACGGGGCAAGATTTTATACTGACTCGGATTTTGTGAAACTGCAGCAAATTCTTCTGTTTAAGTTCCTTGGATTTTCTCTGTCCGAAATCCGCGACATGACATTGAATCACCCGGACCGGCACGTTCTTTTGGACTCTCTTGATATCCAGCTCAAACTAGTAAAAGACCGCAGAGAGCAATTACAGTTGATGGAGCAGACCATCCAGACAACCGCTGACACCATCCGCCAAAAAAAAGAAGTGGACTGGAAACAGATGATGGATTTGATTCATATGACCTCCATGGAAAAAAGTTTAAAAAACCAATATATGGATGCCTCGAACATTAACGCCAGAATTCATCTGCATGAATTATACAGCACGAATAAAAAAGGATGGTTCCCTTGGATTTTTGAACAATGTCATATTAAAAACGATATGAATATTTTGGAAATTGGCTGCGGCGATGGCACTTTCTGGACAACCAACGAGGATAAACTTCCCCGTCGGCTTTCAGTTACCCTTACCGACATTTCAGAGGGAATGCTCCGCGACGCTAGAAGAAATCTCAAATCATGCTCCAACAGAGATTTTACCTATGTTGTGGCAGATGCCGCCCACCTGCCTTTTGCAGACAGCCAGTTTGACCTCGTACTTGCCAACCATGTGTTATTTTATTTGGACAATCCGATGGATGCACTAAAAGAAATCAAACGCGTCTTAAATCCAAACGGCGTGCTTATTGCCAGCACATACGGTGAACATCATATGGAAGAAGTCACAAGCCTTGCCAGAGGATTTGACGAAAGAATCACTTTGTCTGCGGACAATTTATACCTTCATTTTGGAAAAGAAAATGGAGCCGCGATTCTATCTTCCTGCTTTCAAGACGTAACATGGATAGACTACGAGGATTCACTGTTTGTCACAGAGGCAGCTCCTTTGATTTCCTATATTTTATCCTGCCACGGAAACCAAAACCAGTATTTAGCATCGCGTTATCGTGATTTTGCCTCTTATATTGAAAAACAGGTTGCTGGTGGATTTCCAATTACTAAGGATGCCGGTCTGTTTCGTGCCGTAAAAATGGATTCAGACTGCTAATTTATCTATTTTTTTCAAATTTTTAAAAAAAGTTCTTGCAGGTGACGTTACGTCATGTTATATGATATAAATATCAAATAAAACGGAGGTCACTATGAAAGGGATTATTTTAGCAGGAGGTTCCGGCACTCGCCTGTATCCTCTCACAACTGTAACAAGCAAACAACTTTTACCAATTTATGATAAACCAATGATTTATTACCCACTTTCCGTGCTTATGAACGCCGGCATCCGGGATATTCTCATTATTTCCACGCCACAGGATACACCGCGATTTGAAGAACTCTTAAAGGATGGTTCCTCCTTTGGCATCCATTTATCCTATGCCGTACAGCCAAGTCCGGATGGTCTTGCACAAGCTTTTATCATCGGAGCAGATTTCATTGGCGATGACAGCGTAGCTATGGTTCTCGGTGATAATATTTTTGCCGGACATGGTTTGAAAAAGCGGTTAACGGCAGCCGTAGAAAATGCGGAAACCGGAAAAGGTGCAACCGTATTCGGCTATTATGTAGATGATCCGGAGCGTTTTGGTATTGTGGAATTTGACAAAGATGGAAAAGCTGTTTCGATTGAAGAAAAACCGGAAGTGCCTAAAAGCAATTACTGTGTAACCGGACTTTATTTCTACGATAATAAAGTTGTGGAATACGCAAAAGGTCTAACACCAAGTGCCAGAGGCGAACTTGAAATCACAGACTTAAACCGCATTTATCTAGAAAACAATGCTTTAAATGTGGAATTACTCGGACAGGGCTTTACCTGGCTTGATACCGGAACTCACGAAAGCCTTGTAGATGCAACAAATTTTGTAAAAACCGTAGAAACTCACCAGCACAGAAAAATTGCATGTCTGGAAGAAATTGCATACTTAAACGGCTGGATAAGCAAAGAAGATGTAATGGCAGTCTATGAAGTATTAAAGAAAAATCAATATGGACAGTATTTAAAAGATGTATTAGACGGAAAATATCTTGATGTACTGCGCTAGAGAAAAGGAGAACATTATGACTATTATCGTTACCGGCGGTGCCGGATTTATTGGAAGCAATTTTATTTTTCATATGTTAAAGAAGTACCCGGATTACCGCATCATCTGTTTAGACTGCTTGACTTATGCGGGAAATCTTTCCACACTCGCACCTGTAATGGATAACAAAAATTTTCGTTTTGTAAAAGAGGATATTACAAACCGCGAGGGTGTTTATCGGTTATTTGAAGAAGAAAAACCAGATATTGTCGTAAACTTTGCTGCAGAAAGCCATGTGGACCGCTCCATTGAAAATCCGGAGGTCTTTTTGGATACCAACATCAAAGGAACTGCCGTTTTGATGGATGCCTGCCGCAAATATGGCATTACCCGATATCATCAGGTTTCCACCGATGAGGTTTACGGTGATTTACCACTCGACAGACCGGACTTATTTTTCACGGAGGAAACTCCTATTCACACGAGCAGTCCGTACAGTTCCTCAAAAGCAGCCGCTGACCTTTTGGTTTTAGCTTACCACCGCACCTACGATTTGCCGGTTACCATCAGCCGCTGCTCGAACAACTATGGACCTTATCATTTCCCGGAAAAGCTGATTCCTCTTATGATTGCCAATGCGCTAAACGACAAACCTCTCCCGGTTTATGGCAAAGGCGAAAATGTCCGTGACTGGCTCTATGTGGAGGACCACTGCAAAGCCATCGATTTGATTATCCACAAAGGAAGAGTTGGTGAGGTTTATAACATTGGCGGCCACAATGAAATGAAAAATATTGACATTGTAAAAATTATATGCAAAGAGTTACACAAGCCGGAAAGTCTGATTACCTATGTGACAGACCGTAAGGGACACGACATGCGCTACGCCATCGACCCGACAAAAATACACAACGAACTTGGCTGGCTTCCGGAAACCAAATTTGCCGATGGAATTAAAAAGACCATTCAGTGGTATCTTGATAACAAAGACTGGTGGGAAGAAATTATTTCCGGCGAATACCAGAATTATTATGAAAAAATGTATGGCAATCGATAGGAGGTTTTTCAATGAAAATTCTTGTCACAGGAGTAAAAGGACAGCTTGGCTTTGATGTCGTAAATGAGTTAGAAAAAAGAGGACACACTGCCATCGGCGTTGACATTGAAGAAATGGATATTACCAATAAAGAAAGTGTAAATACTGTAATCCATGGTGCAAACCCGGACGGCGTGATTCACTGCGCTGCCTGGACTGCAGTGGATGCTGCCGAAGAGGAAGAAAACAAAGAAAAAGTCATGGCAGTCAATGCATCCGGCACACGCTATATCGCAGAAGTATGTAAAGATTCAGCCATCCCTATGATGTATATTTCCACCGATTATATCTTTGATGGACAAGGCAAAACGCCATGGACACCGGACCAGCAAAATTACGCACCGCTGAATGTATACGGTGCATCAAAACTTGCCGGTGAACAAGCAGTAAAAGAACTCCTCTCCGATTATTTTATTGTCCGCATTGCATGGGTTTTTGGCACTCATGGAAACAATTTCATTAAAACTATGTTGAATGTCGGCAAAACACATAACACACTAACCGTAGTAGACGACCAGATTGGTACGCCAACTTACACCTTTGACTTAGCAAGACTCCTTGTTGATATGATAGAAACCAAAGAATACGGAATTTATCACGCAACAAATGAAGGCGGCTATATCAGCTGGTATGATTTTGCATGTGAAATCTTTCGTCAGGCTTCTTCACTTGGATATGACTGCTATGATGAAAATCATCTGACTGTAAAACCGGTGACAACCAAAGAATACGGTGTATCGAAAGCAGCCCGTCCATTCAACAGCCGTCTTGACAAGAGCAAACTTACTGCACATGGTTTTGTGCCGCTTCCGGATTGGAAAGATGCACTTAATAGATACTTAAAACAAACAAATATTTAGGAGGTCTTCTCATGGGACAGATACAAGTAGAAAAAAATGCAGGTGGAATCGAGGGACTCTGTGTCATCACACCAACTGTACACGGTGATGACCGCGGATATTTCATGGAAACCTATAACTTAAATGATATGAAAGAGGCAGGACTTGATTTGGACTTTGTTCAGGATAATCAGTCAAGTTCCGGCAAGGGTGTTCTGCGCGGACTTCATTATCAGAAAAATTTTCCACAGGGAAAACTCGTCCGTGTTATCCGTGGCTCGGTATTCGATGTTGCCGTCGATTTACGAAAAGGCAGTGAAACCTACGGCAAATGGTATGGACTTGAATTATCAGAGGAAAACAAAAAACAGTTTTATATTCCAAAGGGATTTGCCCATGGTTATCTCGTTCTTAGTGAATGGGCTGAATTTTGTTATAAATGTACCGACTTCTATCATCCGGGGGATGATGGCGGACTTGTTTGGAATGATCCTGCAATCGGTATCACATGGCCGGACGTCACAGGAGAATATCCGGGCAATGGCTCTTCTTCCGGTTACCACATGAGTGATGGCACACCGTTAAACATCTTAGAACGCGACGAAAACTGGCCAACACTTGCTAACTTATAAAAACAAAAAAGTAGAAATCTTCTCTGACACAAGAAGATTTCTACTTTTTCTTTATGCAATCTTATAAAATCTATACCAACACTTTTGAAAGAAAATCTTTCAGTCTCGGATTCTTTGGATGATTAAAAAACTCCTCCGGCGTAGCTTCCTCTAAGATTTTTCCATCGTCAATAAAGATTACCCGGTTTGCTACTTCCTTGGCAAATCCCATCTCATGAGTGACAATCACCATTGTCATTCCTTCATCTGCAAGACTCTTCATCAGGTCCAAAACTTCACCAACCATCTCCGGGTCCAGTGCACTTGTTGGTTCATCAAACAAAATCACATCCGGATTCATTGCCAGTGAACGTACAATCGCTACACGCTGCTTTTGTCCACCGGATAAGGTAGAAGGATACACATCTGCTTTGTCCTGCATATTGATACGTGCAAGAAGTGCCATCGCCTGCTCGCGAATCTTTTTAACCTCTTCTTTGCGCTTTGCACCGTGCAGTCCCTTGCAGCGGACATGAACCGGCGCCAGCATAATATTTTCTAACACCGTTTTATTATTAAACAGATTAAAATGCTGGAAAACCATACCCATATGGCGTCGATGCACATTAATATCTACATGCGGATCTGCAATATCTACATCATTAAAAATAATCTGCCCACCTGTAGGGTCTTCCATACAGTTTAAGCATCGAAGAAACGTACTTTTTCCTGAACCACTTGGTCCGATGACAACCACGATATCGCCCTTGTTGATGGTAATATCAATTCCGTTTAATACATCATGACTGCCAAAACTTTTTTTCAAATTAATTACGTCTATCACTTTTTCTCAGGCTCCTTTCCATGCATTTGATTCCGAGTGAAATAAGCAACACCAGTGCAATGTAAATCACTGCCATCACCAGATAAGGAACCATAAATTCATAGCTGTTACTGCCAATATAGTTAAATGCCACATAAAGGTCAGCCGCACCAACAAAACTTACAACAGAAGTCTCTTTAATTAAGGCAATAAACTCATTTCCGAGTGTTGGCAAAATATTTTTTACCGCCTGTGGAATCACAATTTTTCGCATTGTCGTTGCAAAACTAAGTCCCATCGCACGTCCGGCTTCCATCTGTCCGCCATCTACGGACAAAATACCGGCACGCATCATTTCTGAAATATAGGCACCACTATTCAAACCAAACACAAGCACAGACACCTGCACACCCGTAAGTTTTACTCCGATAATCGGAAGCAATACATAATAGCACACAAGCAACTGCACTACCATCGGTGTTCCACGGAACAAGCCAACATAAAAAGAACAAAAACCATTCAAAATTCTTGGCAGTATCTTGTATTTTGGCACAACACGTACAGTCGCAATCAAAATACCTATAATAATACCAATCAAAAGACCGGCAATTGCAATAATCAATGTATTCTGCAAGCCTTCTATTACCTTCTGATATCCATTCTGCTCAAAGAAAATTTGCTTAAACGCTTCAATTTTTAATCCAAAATTATCCATATCTACCTCGTAAAAAGCAGGTCCGTATGAATCACGAACCTGCTGACTATTACTGCATTTTGTTAATTGCTTCTGTAATACACTTAGCCGGTGCAGAATCGATGACTACATAATTGATGTTACCATTAATCAAATCCTGTACTGCTAAAGAACCATTTTTATAACCGGTTGTGGTTACTTTGTAACCTTCAAAGCCCCAGCTCTTGTCACCTTCGCAGTAGAACTGACCGGTTGTACCGTTCTGCACACCAATCGTTACACTCTTATCTTTTGTTTTCAAAATCTTTTCAATTGCTGCCTTATCTTTACAGTTATCAAACTCTGTGCTGTCACCTTTGACAATCAGTCTCTGTGCTGCATTATAATAAGGATCCGTAAAGTTTACATATTTCTTTCTGTCTTCTTTAATCGTAAGACCTGTCATGGCAATATCACTCTTATGCTGTCCAACTGACAAGCAGACGGAATCAAATTCCATGTTCTGGATTACCAGTTCTTTGTTCAATTTTTTTGCAAGTGCAGCCGCAATTTCCATATCAATACCATAGTAACTGTCGCCCTTCATGTATTCAAATGGCTCAAAAGAAGCATTCGTTGCAACCAAAAGCTGGTCTTTCGATGTATCAAGTTTCTCGGATTTTACCGGTGTTGGATTTCCGCCACCAAAATATTTGTTACAGATTTCATCAAACGTTCCATTATCTTTAATCTCTTTGATAAAATCATTGACCTGTGTCAAAAGTTCCGGTTTGTTTTTATCTACACCAAACGCATACTCTTCACTAGTCAAGTCTACATCAATCACCTTAACAGCCTGCTGTTTTGTCTGGTTGTCGCTCTTCTTTGCATCATTTCCGCTATCGGAACTGCCACATCCGCATACAGCCACCGCCGTCATAATTACGGTAAGACCCATTGCTATTAACTTTTTCATTGTTCATCCTCCTAACATGTTTTCAATATATTCGTGTTATTATACCATGAATAGGAAAGATTTTCAATGTTTGGAGAAAAGATTTTGCCCAATTTACCAAACAGCATTTTTTTGTTACTCAAATAATTCCCCGTGCTTTCATTTTCTTTATAAAATCATTTTTCAAAATCGGTCCAATTTCCAAACTGCCAAAATTATCCGCTAACAATATGTAGCGGTTAACTGTATCTACTTTTTTCACAAATTTCAAATTTACAATCACGCCACGCTTACATAATACAAAATTATCGCTGTCCAACTCCTTTAACAGACTGTTACAAGTTTTATACGGAATCTCAATCCGACCCGACGTTGTTACAATCTCTAAACGATGGTTTACACTTTCTACATATACAATTTCCGAAACGGCAATCATTTCTAACATTCCTTCTGTCCGAAACATCAGTGACCGGTCCTTTTCCTGTACCGTTTCATAGCGAATTGCCTCTTGAATTGTTTGCTTTACTTTTTCAAAATCAAACGGTTTTTCGATAAATTGGTAACAGTGAACAGACGAATACATACACATTTTCGGATCATACATGGAAGTAATGATAAGAATTGGCGTAAACAAATATTTATCAACTTTTCTTATATTCTGAGCAAATTCCCCACCGGATACATCATCGTGCTGTTGTGGATGTAAAATAATATCTACCAAAAACAAGTCAATTGTTCTCTTCATTGCAATATCATACGCCGTCTTTTCATCTGCAGCCTCATAAATTACGGCATCCGAATGCACTTCCTTTACCAGACCGGCAAGCACCTTTCTGGTCTCACTTTTGTCTTCTAAAATCAGTACCTCTTTCATTTTCATCCTCTCCTTTGTTTCGTCTTTTGGTATTTTGTTTATGAAATCACCTAGTTCGGTAAATATATCCGTTTCGTCTTAAGTTTGCCCTTATACTATTCGCGAGGGGGCGAAGCAATGAAAATACATGACTACTTAAAAAATAATTACGGTTATTCTGATTTTCAAATCGGACAAATACGCTATACGATAATTAGTATTCTTTCAGACGTAAGTAAACTTATCATAATGGGTATTTTCTTTATTCTGACCGATTACTTTTTTCAATATCTGGCAGCCATTGCTACTTTACTTGTACTTCGGACATGTACCGGTGGACTGCATTTTAAGCATTACTTCAGTTGTTTGGCATTGTCTTTTTTTCTTTTATATATAGGCATATGCCAACTCCCAAAAATATTGCTTCCCCGTCCCCTCTACTTTGTCCTGCTTTTACTATGTATACTCATCAATTATTTGTTTGCACCAATTGTCTCTTCGTACCGTCCTATTCCAAACGGTATTCAGATACGAAAAGCCAAACGTCAGGCTTTTCACATCATTACCATCTACGCGCTTATCATGTACATTGTTCCGCCAAACCAGTATATCATCACTGGTTTTTGGATAATTATGCTGCAATCTTTTCAACTGCTTGCAGCAAAAATTGTGAGAAAGGAGGTGCCTCATGAAGCGTCTATCGAAATCATGGATATTTAAGGCTTGTAATTTTTGCATTGCCTTTGCAGGAATCCTTCATTGGACAAAGATGAGTTTGTTATTATTCGGAGAACAACCATATCCTACCGAAAATGAAAAGTAATTCATTCTTGCCATTCATTTTTGTCAGAGAGCAGCTATTATGTTCTCTGACTTTTCTCTATTGTGAAATCAAACACAATCCGGGTATTCTCATTCTCCTCACAATATATTCTTAAATCACACTCATACTCCATCAAAATATCCTTTGCCTTAGATAATCCGATTCCTCTGTTTTGTGCCTTTGTTGAATATCCCATTCCCATAAGTTGTATGAGCTCCTCCTGCTTATAATAGCGCGAATTATTCTTTACTGCTACATGTATTATATCTGTCATTTCCCGCATCTCTACCCAGATATTTTTCAAATCATAATCTTGTACGGCTTCAATTGCATTATCTAAAAGAATGCCTAAAACTTCAATCAGTTTATAATCTGGTATTTTACATTGTAATTCATCTACCTTAATGTCGTATGTTATCCGACATCCCTTAGACTCGGCTTCTATAAATTTAGAATACAAAAATGCAATAACTATTGGAGAATTACTAGAAAGTAATCGTGCATATCGATTTTCCTCCATAATTTCATCACAATATTTTTTCTGTAAGGCCACCAATGTATCATAATCCTTTGCCATCAAATGATGACTATAGATTGCTGTTATATGATTATGAAAATCATGTTGTTTTTTTCTCATTGAATCAAGCAATTGCGTATATACACCATCGTAAGTTTTATGTATTTCATATTCCCTTTCTTTCGATAGTTTTTCATATTTCTCCTGTTGCCATCGAACAATTAGCACAGCAATTAAAAGTGTCCATATGCCAAAAATGATGTAGTCTGTCACCCTAAGATACTCTTCCATTTTATAAATAACTAACAAATAAACTGCACCTACAAGACACAATATTGTTGCCACGTAAATCCACCGATCATAATTCAAAATTATATTTGATATTTTATAAAGTAAACCCTTCTTACCAAGAATAAGCATCAATATAATCATGAAAACATTTACGCTAATAACCAATAAATCAATTGACAGATATCCTTCCAGTATAAACGCCGGAATCGAACATACAACTTGTGAAAACACTCCAATAATGATAAAAAGCACTAAATTCACATTTGCTTTTCGTATTGAACACTTAAATTTCAACAATTCATATATGTAAATTCCCACATACCCAAAGAAAGCCATCCCCTTGGACAGCCCAAAATAATTTGCCGATTCAATTAAAGTAACCTCTGCTACCATAAAAACCGCATCATAGATGCTAAAATAATACCTCTTTCCAAATAAATAATTCACACAAATAAGTGTAGCCGCCATTTCCAATATGGTATTTATCGCCGTCAGCATAACCTATCTCATCATCCCTTCAACACTTTTTCCAACATATCCGTATACCACCGAATCTTGCTAATTGCATTTTCTGGTGTCAATTGTTCTTTATCCATGCACTCCATATTCAAACATATCGGGTCTGTTGTCAAACCATAAATAAAATTCATATCACAATGTAACTGGTTTGCCAGTATATAGGCATATGCGCTGGATAACCCTGTCTCACCACGTTCAATACGATACACTCCATCTTCTGAAATGTGAAAGATATGTGCCAAATCCTTGCGGCTAATCCCCTGTGATTCACGAAACTTTTTCACATTCGCCCCAATAATCTCGTCTTCACGGCTGATATCACTCATAAATATGCTCCTTTGCTCTTTTCTTAAATGATAGCAATAAATCGCATATATCTGTTCGGTATTATCCACCATTTTATCGGTGTTTATTCCCGTTTCAGTCATATTTCTGTGATAATAGATAAAACCAAGCGAATTCTAAAATAATAGCTGCCCCTTTACGAGGCAGCTATTATTACACTTTCTCCCCCTTCGGATACACATCATTGCAATCCCAGCGTGGAAGTGCAAACCGGTTATCAACGCCTAATTGTGCCCCCCTTGCTTCAACCGAAACACCCAGGCCACAGCCCTTTTGTTTCACATAAGAAATCACTTCCTCACTGTAATTTCCATATGGATAATTCATAACAAAACACTCTTTATCGATAATTTCGTCCATCGCTTCTAGTGCCATATCTATATCTTTTTGCATCTGCTCTTTCGGAAGTTTGGCAAGCCAGTAATGGTCATAACCATGAATTCCAAAGAACATGCCATTTTTCTTCATTTCTTTCATCTGTGAAAAATTCATATACAATTTCTCTGCAAAAGTGCTCTCCTCACATCCCACATATTTTTGAAACAGGTGCTTTGCGATTTCCGTCCGGATTTCTTCAGGCAGAGCATTTTGCAATAGCCGCTTTACAAAAATAACCTCACCCGGATCCCAGCGATTAGCAACCGCAAGATTTTGATATAATTCCTCATTGGACAAAAGAGTTACACCCTGATTTCGATAAAAATCCATCTCTTCAAAACAATCGGCTACCAGCTGTTTCATTGCCAAGCTCCCCTTCAACTCTACAGCCGCCAGAATAAAATGAATCCGGTTTACCGTCAATAATTTGTTTTCCTTCCATGCCATTGTATTTGGAAAGAAAACTCCCTGCACTCCGACCTTTTTCAAAATCGGATAAACAACCTCATAATGATCAATATACCCATCATCAAACGTCAGAACAAAACCATTTTCCGGAATGTCTGAAAAAGCATTTTTCTGATATGCTGCAAGAATCTCATCCATTCGCACCGGTGTATAATGCTCCAAAAGATATGCAAGCTGTTTCTCAAACAATTCTTTGTCAAGTCCCTTAATGGTCGGATACTCGCTGTTTTTTAAATCACGCACGTAATGATACATAATAAAATGTACTGTTTTTTCCACTTTAATTGCCTCCTATCCAAGTAAGTCATTCATGTCAAATTCTTTCATGGTACTTTCTCCTTTACGGATATCCGCAAGTTTTTCCAGTTTTTTATTTTGCAAAAATTTTTCTGTATTATATAAAACAAGCACATCCGTAATATCCGAATTTGACGACAAAAGATTTCCCATTGCCATTTTCCCGTAACGATAATCAATCATAATTATCTTATCAAAATGTTCCGTCAAAAATGGAACAAAGCAGTTAGCGAATGAATCTTTTACCAAAAGAAGCGTTTTACCCGTATAGGCTTTCGTCGTAATTTCCACTTGAAACGAATTTTTCTTCATAAAATACTGATAACGATTAAACCCTTTTTTCGCCTCATTGGGGAAATATAAAGAAGAATAGGTTTTCTCTTCATCATCAAACACTACTTTTGTTTTCACCGGATTTTTGCTTTCAAATTTTTCCACCACATCCGCCACACCACCGGCATGAATCTTATTATAGGTAGTCCCATAAAAATCATCAAATACAGATACGCGCTTGAAATCGGATAAATCTTTTGCTTTCCGTCCGGTTTGAAGTGCCCATGCACGATATGCATAATAAGCCCCAAGACTTGTCCAATGATGATCCGTCCGATAGTAAATATATTCCTCATTATGCGACTGCATCGTTTTCGTTAAATCGTATATCAAGTTAGGCTCATCAACTTTTGTCTGCAAATCCCGAATCATAGACTGCCAGTCTATCGTGTCTGCGTAAGCAGGCAAAACATTTGTAAGCGCTGTCGTTTTCGATGGAACAAACATTGCCCTCACATGCTTCCTGCCATATCTTTTTTCCGTTTCATTGAGAAACGTTGTCAGATATGTTTCATTTTCCTTTATCTGCCCTGAATCAAAATCCGCCTTTTCGTATTTTTCAAGCAGGTAATTATTTTTGCCAAGATAAACGCCATTAAAGTCTTTTTTCCCAAGGGCAACCTGCTCTCTCACTGCCAAGTCCACCCATTTGTCACGGAAGAAAAACTGATCACTTAAATATGTATCATATTCCTTTTGAAATTCTCCCGATAAAATGCGCTTTGCCGTGATTTTCGGTCTCTTAGCCAGTTCACGGTTCTCCACATCTGAAAACTCCCGGTCCGGCAGAACAAAAGAAGCCACCGTACCGCCAAAAAGTATGACAAAAAAAACAATGAGCATTGCCAGTTTCATCTTTCTCATCCACCACACCTCCTAAAATCGAAAATATAAAAAAGGATTATACGAAGAATTGACTAACAGCGCAACACTCAGTATAAAAACAACAACGACAAACAACGTACCACACACTTCTCGACGCATGGTCTTCTCCGGCAAAAAGAATCGGTTTATACAGGTGCGAAGCAGCGAAACCGAACCAATAATGGCAATCACAAGTAAAATCAGGTAAGAGGAAAGCAGATACATTGCCTCTCGATTAACAAAATTTCCACTGATGCCAAATAATGTTTTGAAATAATTTGTTCCATCTGCCATATCCTGCCACGAAAAAATTCCCCAGCCAAGAATCACAAAAAACATCGTATATAAATGCATGAAAAAAGATGGCAGACGGCTAAATACCGGCTTCCACAACAATTTTTCAATCATAAGAAGAATTCCGTAGTAAATTCCCCATACAACAAAGTTTCCATAAGCCCCATGCCACAATCCGGTCAAAAGCCATACAATAGAAATATTTAAAATTTGTCTGCCAAATCCCTTTCGATTGCCACCTAACGGGATATAAACATATTCCTTAAACCATGTACCAAGAGAAATGTGCCATCTGCGCCAAAACTCGGTAATACTTTTCGATTCATACGGATGCTTAAAGTTTTCAGGAAAAGAAAATCCAAACATCGAGCCAAGTCCGATTGCCATATCTGAATAACCGGAGAAATCAAAATATATTTGTAACGTAAATGCAATCACACCAAGCCATGCAGAAACCGTTGTCAAATCCGCCGCCCCCATGCCGGCAATTTCACGAAAGAGATCGCCAATCGGATTGGCAATCAACACTTTTTTCCCGAGACCTATCATAAATCGAACAATTCCCTTACTAAATAAATCAATTGTTTCTTTCCGTTTTACCATCTGTTCTTCCACTGTCTGATAGCGGATAATCGGTCCGGCAATCAATTGTGGGAACAACGCAACATAGGTTCCAAACGTCACAAAGTTTTTCTGCACCTTCACTTCTTTCCGGTACACATCAATCACATAGGACATCGTCTGAAAAGTGTAAAAAGAAATACCAATCGGCAGAGGAAGATTTAACTGCGGCATTTCTACACCTGCCATATATCCGGCCATCCGCAAAAAAAAGTCCGCATACTTAAAGAACCCTAACAAAAGCAGACTGACTACGCAGGCAATTGTTAAGGAACAAATCTGTCCTCGTTTATTTTCTCTTTTCTGATAATAAGAAAGACGAAGTCCGGCGCAATATGCTACAAGTATAGAGAACAGAATCAAGACAATATAAACCGGCTCTCCCCATGCATAGAAAACCAAACTGCCCCCAAAAAGAACCGCATTGCGGAATCTCCTTGGGGTGCAGTAATAAACAACTAACATAATCGGCAAAAACCGAAACAAAAACAATAAACTACTAAATACCATGAGGCAGCCTCTCCTACAATTTCTTCTTCAATGCCGCCTGTCCTTTTTTGTTGACAGCTTTTGACGGAGACATTGCAATATACCAGACAAAAGTTCCTTTTTTCCCATAAATTGCATTCTTAAATACTTTCTGCTCAGTTTTAGAATAATCACTTAAATAATCACTCTTGCTATTTGCCTTCTGGTACTTTTTCAAAGCATTATATAATTTTTTCGCACCTTTTCCATTTTTTGCTTCCATCACACAAAGGCTGTACGCCTCTTTTGAATCACATACATACTGAATCGTTTTCACCTGGCTGCGAACTGAGTGAGTAAGCGCTCCAAAGTCCAGTGCAGCCGCCGAAGAATATTTCAATTTCTTTGCACCACCGGTTGTTTTTAACGCATACCCGCAAAGTGTCTTGCAACTTTCCTTTTTCTTTGCCGCCTGTCCCATCTGTGGAAACAGACTGATACACATAATTACCATGCATACAACCGCTGCTATTCTCATGCCGTATTTTTTCATCTTTATTTTCCTCCTCGACCATCTCTCTGTCTATCATATTTTGCCAGTATCTTTCCGAACTTAGCATATGCCGGCGGTTTCCAATGATATCCGTCTCCTGTTGCATAAGCCGCCTTCAAATACCCTTTTGAATCTTTCAAAAAATCGGTATAATCCAAATAGGTAACGCTCATCTTCTTCGCCAGTTTCTTTAACTTTCGATTAAAGACCGGTCGCTGCCAGAATCCCGGATGTCTTGCTTTTTCTGCACGCGTCACCGGTGAAATTGCACACACAATAATATCCGTATCCGGACAAGACTGCTTAATTGCCTCTAACATGTCACGGTACTCACTTAACATATTACTAATCTTCTGATAATGAATCTCGTTCATACCAAGCATCATATACACGCGGTATGGTTTGGCAGCAATCAGCTTCTGAAGTCCGGTTCTTCCATGAAACACTCTCTTTGTATGGAATGTCACCGTATTCAGTCCCCGGTATGCAATCGTCCTCTTTTTACCACCAATCGGCATATGGGCGAAACCACCTTCGTATGTCAAGCCTTCCGTAATCGAATCGCCGGCAAACACTGTTGTCCTCACATACGTTTTCATCTTCTTAGAAACAACTTTAGAAGGATTGCTATCGGTCTCCGACAGCTGCTTTTTCTCTCCTGCCGTTATGTAAAAATAATATTTCTTTTTGTTTTTCAGTTTTTTCACAAGGCAGACATTATTTTTTGTTGAAAGCTTCTTTCGATATTTTCCATCTTTCTTTGTTGAAACAAAAACATGATAATACTTTGCCTTCTTTTGTTTCTTCCATGTCAGCTTTACACTGTGGGTGGAAAAACGAACTACCTTTACTTTTTTTACACTAGGCAATTTCTCTACCGGTACAGCCGGTGTTTGCACTGGTGTTGCCGGAATTTCTGTCGGCATAGGCGTACTCGTTGCCCCTGCGTCCGGTGTCACCTCAGGCAATGCTGTCGCCATCTCCTGTCCCTTCACCATCGTAGCACTCGGCAATGACCGAAATGGCACAAGGCTAACAATAGCTGCTGCTGCGCATACCGTCAAAACAACTCGTTTCTTTTGATTCATCTCTTAAACTCTTCTTTCTGTTTTTTTCACATCCGTATGTATTATACGCTTATCTATTATACTAGTCAATTATTGTTGATTTTTCCAAATTTTAACCATCTGGTTTTAAATGGCACTATGCCAACCGCTAATAAATTTTCTATACATTCCAACCATTTTCTCTAATTATTTTCCAAATTTCTTCTTCCGATTCTTCACACTCGTCAGCAATTTGTGAAATTGACTTTCCTTTATTTAATTTTTTCTGAATCTGTACACGCAAGCCTTGGCCAATTCCTAATTCGATTCCCTGCTCAATCCCTTGCTCGATTCCCTTTGTAATCCCTTCTTTCAATCCTTGCTCACGCCCCTGTTCATACTTCTCATCCATCTTCATTTCCAGCGTCATATAATCATCCCTCCATTCCGTATCTCGCCGGATTTCCAGCACGCGCTGTTCCAGCCGCTCCGTAAACCCATCCGTCGGAGTCTTTGTTTTCAGGTAATCAAGAAGATGCGCAAGTTCCTTCGGCACACCTTCTCTGCTTCCGTTTATGTTAATAAAAATCGTTTTCCTTTTATCCTGCAAATGAATCTCTGTATCCTCACGGCAAATCGATTCAAATGTATATACACTCCGATTTTTGGCAAACAAGTCAAAATTACAAACAAAAATAACAATCGAATGTTTTAGGTTTCCATACTTCTCTCCCTCGGCAATCTGGTAACTGTCCATCTCGCTGTGGTAATACCGGCTCCGCAGTGGCAGTTCTCTCATCTTCGTCGTCTGCATCTCAATGTCATAGGCGTTTTCCTTTTTGTCCTTTGCATAAACATCAAGACGGACACCCTTCGCGTGAAAATTCGATTTCATGCTCACCTGGGTTCCCACGACGACAATTTCCTCAATCTCAATCCCAAGGATTCTCTGTAAAAACTCTCGGCAATCCTCGGAATTGCTTAACACGGTGCAAAACATTACATCATCGGTGATGCCGATTTTGTCAAAATCAATGTGTCTTCTCATATGACATACCTCCCTCTCAGGGAGATGTCCCATGTGCTAACCTCCCTGCTTTTTCAATTTTGTTTTTTATGATTTAGCAGTGAAGTTTTTTCTCGATACTCTATACTATTTGACTTTTTCTGATAATGTTTGGACTTTCTGCTTGTGCATATCTTAACACAGCTAAATATAGATTGCAACACAAAAAAATCGTACTAAACAAAAAAGAGGAGGATTCCCTATGGTTTATTTTACAACAAATACTTATACATTGAAACGGGAAATTTTAAATTTTACAAATAAAATTTTCAAACAGCTTTCGAAACCGGAACGCAAATTCACTGCTGATATGACTTACGGTATGCTTGCTGCCGGAAGCTGTCTTCTGACTGATGTTGTAGATCAGCTTCATGAAGATTCCAAAAAGATAAATATTGTAGATCGTCTTTCCAGACATCTTGATAAAGGTATTCCTGCACAAGCTGCATCTTCTTATCTTCAGCAGATCAAGAAATGGGTTCCTTCCGAACCGGTCATTCACATTGATGACAGTGATGTTGTAAAATCGGGCGGCTACAAATTTGAATCGCTCGGCATCGTACGGGATGGTTCGGAAAGCACATCTGCTAAAAATGTTTATAAAAAAAGGCTACC
>NZ_QUDR01000027.1:0-3920 GCF_003477605.1 Clostridium sp. AF37-5 | reverse complement strand
AAAAAAGGCTACCATGTAACAGAAGCCTGTGTCCTTACTACCGGCAATCATCCGGTCAGTATCTTTTCAAAAGTACATTCTTCAGCTGAAAAGGGTTATAAATCCACCAATACCGTTACTTTTGAAGCTATGAACGAGGTTCGGCTCTTTTTGAAAAAGCAAGCTTCTTTATCACAATAAATGGACATTTGCTACGGAACTGCGCAACCGTCGCAAAGGGAAAATTAAAACCAATGTATTTTATAAGGGGAAAAATCACGAGGCTTACATTTCCCATGTCAAAGTCCAGATTACAGCTTCCAGAAAAGATATTTATCTGGTACTGGTTTATGGCATCACAGAACATCCCATGATGCTTGCCACAAATAAAGAAATCAAGTCCAAAAAGGATGTGCTCAAAGTGGCAAGAACCTATTTTTCGCGATGGAAGATCGAGGAATACTTCCGTTGTAAAAAGCAGATCCTGTAAAGGCAAAAGTATTCTTCTGCTATTATCGACTGGCGAAAGGCATCCGTGGCATACTCTCATATGGAATATTTATTATCGGCTATATATCTCTTTTCCTTTAGTGTGTCACAACAAGCATCATTATATCCTATGGCATCTGGCTGGTGTAAGCCAATCCACCTGCTAACAAAAATCATCTTCCTTTAGCAGCACATTCTCATCAATATCCGTTGCCGCGTATTTACCAATAATTTCCTTCATGCGGTATGCCGGAATTCCGGTACCCGGACGCTTCGACCAAATCATATCTTCTTCAATCCGCTGACCCTTTTTAATCGGTCGTTTCGTAACCAGACTGCGAAAAGCCCACGAACGCGTTTCTTCCTCTCCCGGGTGCACTTTTTTGACAGAACCAAGAGCCTCTTCCAATTTGCGGATACCGTCTACTAATTGATGAAGTTCTTGAAAATCAATTGATACCGATTGGTCCGGCCCCGGTGTCCGTTTATCCAAAATCACATGTTTCTCAATAACACGTGCCCCCAACGTCACAGCGCCAAAACTCGTATACAAATCCGGTGTGTGGTCGGAATGCCCAATAATTGCATCCGGAAAATGCTTTTCCATCTGAAGGATAAATTTAAGGTTAATATCCTCATACTTTGGCGGATATTCGGAAATACAGTTCGTAAATGCAAGGGGAACGCCCGCCTGCTTCAATACATCGTAAGTTCGCCGAATTTCTTCAATTGTACTCATACCGGTAGATACAATCATTGGCTTACCAAGTCTCGCAATCCGTACCAGAGTCGGAATATCTGTCATCTCGCCGGATCCAATCTTAAAGGCATCGACTCCCATTGCATCCAGCTCATACGCTGCTTTCAAGCTAAATGGCGTGCAAAGATATTGAATACCAATCTTTTTGCAGTATTCCATCAACTCCCGGTGCTGCTTCAGTGTAAGTGCATGCTGCTTCAAAAACTCATACAGCGGAATATTGTTTTTTCCTGCGATCCCGGCATCCGAAAGCATTTCTTCATCCGGCAGATGATGCTGGAATTTAATACAGTCAGCCCCAGCAAGTTTCGCCTGACGACACATTTCCTTTGCCACTTCCACATCACCCATATGATTATCACAGCCCTCGGCAATAATATAAACCGGGTAGCCGTTTCCTATCTTCTTTTTTCCAATCTGCAGTTCGCTCATAAAGTCTCCTCCTATATCTCCTTACAATTCAAACATCGTCGGTATCGGCATAAAATGTTCTGCCAGCAAAAAATCACTCTCCTCATCAATATCAATGCTGCGCTCCACAGGCATCACATAACCAACCGGATTGTCATTAAAACTGGTATCCTTTGTCAAGTCTGCTACACAATTTACATACACTGCACCATTTACCCAGTAAATTTCTTTCATATCCTGTCTGCGGATGGTACTTCCACCTCTTGCCGGAATCACTGCCAAAATCATAATTCCTCGTCTCCTTTACTCTACCATATCATTTTTCAACTGCGTATCCGCGGCAATATCCTCCACCGCTTTTTTCCCAAGTATTTTTGTAAAATCTTTTGCTAAAATCTCACCTGTTCCCGGACGTTTTACCCAAATATTTTCTTTTGTGAAAACCTCACCTTTTTTGACCGGTTCAATCGTAACCACCGTAGCAAAAGCAAAATCAATCGTGACCTGCTCCTCCGGCAGCGCCCCTTTCGTTCCGCCGCGCATCATAGGAACTTCAATTGCCGCCTGAATCAGTTCCTCACAAGCAGCCTCATCCATCGAGCATATTATGTCCGGTCCACTTCTTGCCATTTCATCCGTAAAGTGGCGCTCTACCAAATCTGCACCAAGTGCAAGTGCCGCAATACACGCATTGTTATTTAGTGTGTGGTCAGATAATCCAATCGGCACATCCGGGAACTCTCTCATCATCTCCTGCATCGCACCGAGACGAACCCACTCCGGTTTGGTCGGGTACAAATTTGTCGTGTGCATCAGCGCATACGGAACGCCATACTTCTCCATAATATTCACTGCTTTTGCCACACTTTTAATATCGTTCATTCCGGTTGAAACAATCATCGGCTTTCCATACTCGGCAATATGCTCCACAAGTGGATAATTATTTAACTCACCGGAACCAATCTTATAAGCTTTTACACCCATTCTCTCTAACCGCTCCGCCGCTGCTCTGGAAAATGGTGTACTAAGAAATTCCATGCCAAGACTCTCGGTATATTCCTTTAACTCTTTTTCGTCTTCTTCACTCAGCGCACAACGCGCCATAATGTCATAAATCGAATCCGAAGAGTTTCCCGGAATGACCTGCTTTGCCACCTGACACATCTCATCTTCTACCACATGGGTCTGGTGTTTAATCAGCCGTGCGCCGGCACGGTATGCTGCCGACACCATTTCTTTCGCCACCAAAAGACTGCCCTCATGATTAATTCCAATCTCCGGAATCACAAGTGCACGCTTGTCATCTCCAACGCAAATATCTCCAATGCAAAATGTTTTTTTCATCTTTTCAACCCCCGTATGTCCACAAAAATCTTCTGGATATCCAAATTCCAGATATCCTCTTGTTTTAACACTTCAAAAAAACAACTCGGTACTATTTCCCACACCAAATCCACTTGATGGAATCCGGTGGGATGAAATATTTTGTAATTTATCTAAAATATCCGCTTTGTCCTCTCTGGCATGCTGGATATTTTTTAACATCTTTTCATCGTATCTGCCCTTTTGTCTGCTGCCGATATCAATAGCAGGAATTCCATAAATACCGCTTTCCCGTATTCCTGCACTGGAGTTTCCAATAATCGCATCGGCATTTTTCAAAAAAGTCAGAAAATATTCAAAACGAATGGACGGAAAAACACGAAATCTCTTATTCCCGTACAGCCGCCCGATTTCATTTAAAATGATTTCCGTTCCATTGTCATTGTTCGGATATACCACAATATAGTTTTTCTCCGATGCAAGTAAGGCATCAACTACTTCTTTGATGTGCTCCGGTAATTCTCTGACTTCAGTCGTCACCGGATGATACATAAAAATGGAATAAGAATCAAACTCCACTTCATACTTTTCATATGCTTGCTGCAAAGACGGAAGGGTATCACTTAACATAATATCAATATCCGGAGAACCAATCACAAAAATACGCTCTTTCTGCTCAGCCATCTGAAACAGTCTTTTTTTTGCTTCCTCATTGCACACACCTTTTTCTTTGTAGCAGTTCACAATCTATGGTCTTATTTTATCACAATGCAAACTAGATTTCTACAAAAAAAGAGAGAGACCAAGTGGTCTCTCCCTTTTCGTACAATTCATTATGATACTGCTTTACGCAGTCATCAAACCAACCGAGATTACTGTAACAGAGAAAGTACTCCCTGATTTGACTGATTTGCCTGAGCCAGCATAGAAGTAGCTGCCTGCTGCAAGATGCTCTCTT
>NZ_QUDR01000026.1:393-43685 GCF_003477605.1 Clostridium sp. AF37-5 | reverse complement strand
GTGGAGGGAGACGATAGGATGGAGAACACGCAAAAGAACATTGAGAAAAATTTACAGTCATCCAAAAAGCATTCTTACAATTTACATAGCCCCGGCGTACGCACTTACAAAGACAGCGTATTTTGCCGAATATTTAACGAGAAAAAAGAATTATTGAGTTTATACAATGCTCTGAACATGTCTCATTACGAGAATCCAGATGATTTAGAAATTATTACTTTAGACAATGCTTTATTTCTTCAGATGAAAAATGACGTAGCTTTTCTTATTAACACCAACGAAATGTGTTTAATTGAACACAGCAGCACCGTCTGCTTGAATTATCCACTACGGAGCCTTTTGTACCTAGCCAGAGAATATGAAGTAATTCTCGAACAGCGAAATGAAAACATCTTAAAATATGGATTGGTAAAAATCCCAACACCTGCCTGTATCGTTTTATACAATGGTATGGAAAAACGTCCGGAAGTTGAAATTTTAAAACTCTCTGACGCTTTTGAAAATCAAGAAGTTGAGCCGTGTCTTGAACTTTTTGTAAAAGTATTGAACATCAACAATGGTATGAACGAAAATGTATTAAATGGTTGCAAAACGCTAAAAGATTATGTTATACTAATCTCAAAAATACGGGAAAATTATAACGAAATCGGAGACTTGGCAAAGGCAATACACAAAGCAGTTGACTATTGTATTGACGCAGACCATTTGCGCTCGTTTCTGATTCGAAACCGAGCGGAGGTAGAGCCTATGTTGTTATCAGAGGGTACGGTGGAAGAATACGTAGATAGCATGAACGAAGTCAAGGAACAGGAAATTGAGCGGCTAAAAAAGGTAGTTCAGGAAAAGGATGAGGCATTATCACAAAGAGATAGTGAAATCGCTCGATTAAAAGCCTTACTTGCATCAAAGGAAAATAACTAATTAGCACAGCAGGAGAAGTTATCATCTAGAGAGAACACAGGAAGTGTCCTCTTGAACTAAAATGAAAGCAAGAAATTCCAACACAATTGAAACTATATTTGCATAGCAAATATCCTGTTTCAATCGGTGTTGGAATTTCCGGCTCAGCTATTTAGTCAAAATAATTCTCCCACTTTGTATTTGCCTTATCCGTTTCAGCAGCAGTCATTTTAATATCCCGCCAAAAATATGCATCTTCTGTGCATAAGACAGAACCCTCATTTTCCCCATCATGTAAACAGCGGTCCTTTTCCCCCGATAGCATTGAAATACGAACCTGCTTATCCTGGCGGTAAATTACATACTGTGCGGTTGCACTCATGAGCTGCTGCCCATCTTTCATTTCGCGAACCTTTGTGATTTTATTTGTTTCACCAGAGTATCGTATAATCACTCCTCTCTTCAAATCACTATATGCGAACCCATTAGCCGAATCTGTATCATCATATTCATTAAAAATTCCATAAATATCATTTCCACACTTATTAAATACCAACCTACCATATTTGCAGTTTCCTATAATTTTATCCAATTCCTTTTTGTGCTTCACAAAAAATGCACTTTGTTTTTCTCGTCCCAGCGTCTGCCAGTCACCATCCTCACAAATTAAATCCTGCGTAGAACCTCTTTATCCTTAATTTTTTTCCACTTCTTTTCCATGTCTTTTTCTTTAACATAATGTGTAGCAACCAGATAATCCGGCATTTCCGATGCCAGCAAATCAACTGTATCCGGCACCCTTTCCTCCAGATAGCCAAACAGGTATCCATTTCGGTAAGTAACTTGTGAGTAAGGCACTTCATATTCTGCCTTCTTTTTGAGCGAATAATCGTATTTCAGCAAATAATACTTTAATGCTCTTCTTTCAATAAGTACATAAAGATACTTTTCGCTGGCTGTTATCATCCATGGGTCTTCAGAAAGCCCTGTTTCTCGAAGCGGTTCATTTTTTTCATTTCCCACAACGAGTTTAACCCCATCATAAGTATCACCAATCCATGCAGTCCCATGAGGTGTCTTAATGTAGTTTCTCCCATACTCAATTCCGTATTCTATTGGTGGCTTTAATAAATCACAGCCGGCAAGCAGCATCACCAAAAGCAAACACACACATGCAATATGTATCTTTTGTCCTTTAAAAATTTTCTTCATAATCCCCCCCTTACTCTATACTTACTACGAATTTTTCTTCATCCGATAATATAGTATTTTTTTCCGTCACTTCAAAATATTTTCCAGAGCTATTTTTTACCGGGCTTATGCCGCTTCCTTTTTTTATGTCTCCCCATGCATAGATCTCTCCATAATGGGAGCAGTTAAATATTTTCTGTGTCTTTTTTGCATCCAAAAGAGCCTGTGTATAAATTGCATTTCCCTTTCGGTAAATCACTTCTTCTGAATTTGCCAAACCAAGCAATTCTCCATTCGTAAATGTTTGCAAAATTTTAAACTTCTTACTTTTAAAATAATAGCAAAAAGTGAATGCCTTTTTTATATCTTTCAAATCAATTCCTTTATACATGTTATAAACCCAGCCATCCTTAAAAACATTGCAATAGCCATATATGTTATCACCATCCTGTAACATACTCATGTCGAATTTTTCATTCGTCAAATTCAACTCTTTCAAAATTTTGTTCTGTTTTTTTCTGCTAAAAGTATATGGTTCTGCTGTGTATCCATCCTGCTCTATTCCGGAAGAACAAATTTCTCTCCCACAAAATAAAGGAATTGTTTTATTATTAGAAAAATATGGCACATCATGACGTAAATCATCTTCATGCCTATATAAAACAACAGAACCGACTTTCTCCTTCTTTTTTTTCGTAGAAATTTTATTCCATTGATTTTTCCAATTCTCTTCCTTAACATAATGTGTTGCCTCAATATAACGTGGCGTGAGATAAAAAAATACACGGTCATAATCTTCATTGCCATCATCATACCCAAACAAGTACCCGTCTTTATAATATATATTATGGTACATTGTGTGATTGACTTCTTTTAAATTCATTTGCAAATCATACCGGCAAATAATTCTTACGTCCGCTGTTTTTTCACTAGCCATTACTTCTACTACAACATAAATCCAATTGTCACTAGCAATTATTTGATTTACATTTGCATTCTTGTATGGCAGCGCAATATTTTTGATTATCTTTGGCTTATCATTTACCATTTCCCCATAACAAATATTTCCACTCTCTGAATTATAAACAACAATATGATTTCCAATTTTAACCGAATCAGCTCTATTTAACACGTCAAATAAATCTGTCTCTTGATTATTTGTGTCCGAATTTGAACAGCCGGCAAGCAGCATCACCAAAAGCAAACACACACATGCAATATGTATCTTTCGTTCCTTGAAAATGTTCTTCACAAATTAACCTCCTGCTCTAAATACTTTCATCCGCAAACACCTGCCGAACTTACACTACAAAAAGGCAAGCTGACCAAAGCCAACCTGCCTTTCTGGTTTTACGCTTTTAACACATTATAATATTCGCCAAGAATTGCTTTCTCTAACACCGTCCTCATACCACTATGAATCGGATGTGCAACATCACGGTATTCACCATTTGGCATTTTCTTGTTCGGCATTGCGACAAATAAGCCCCGCTCTCCTTCAATTACCTTAATATCATGAATGGCAAATGCCTCATCCAAAGTAATTGAAGCAACCGCTTTCATTTTCGCATTCCCGTCCACAATCCGGACGCGAACATCTGTTATCTGCATCGTATCCTCCCTTCATCTGTACGCTACATTACATAACGCTCATTCTTCTCCTGAATGATTTTAACGTCATCCGGACTTCCGACATAGTTGGAATTTGCCCGAATGGTTCCATGACTCTCTACGATACAATTTTCAATATAAGTGTTATCCCCAATGTAGACTTCATTTAAAATTATCGAGTTTCGTATTGTACAATTGTTGCCTATATAAACTTCCTTAAACAAAACGGAATCTTCAACCTCACCATTGATGATACAACCACTTGACACAAGGCTGTTCTTAACTTTTGCGCCAACATTGTATTTAGCCGGAGGTAAATCCTCAATTCTTGATGCAATCTGTGGGTATTCATTAAAGAAATACTCTCTTGTTTTGCGGTCTAAGAAATCCATATTTGTCTTAAAATAGGAATCAACCGTTGTTACATTGCTCCAATAGGAGTCCAACGGATAGGCATAAAATTTCTTGACTCCTTTGTAACGGATAAAAATATCCTTTACCAAATCGAATCCATCTTCCGCCCCTGCACGCTCAATCATCTCAATCAACTGTCTGCGGCGGATTACATAGATTCCGGTAGAAACCAGCGTTTTCGAAGTCACAAGCGGCTTCTCTTCAAACTCGGTCACCCTGCCTTCGATGTCAACCGATACGACACCAAACCGGCTCGGGTCATCTACCGTTCCCAAGTCCTTCGTCACGATGGTAACATCAGCATTTTTCTCAATGTGATATTCCAAAAGTTTATTCATATCCATCTTGTATACACAGTCACCGGATGCAATAATTACATATGGCTCATGACTTGATTTCAAGAAATCAATGTTTTGCGCAATGGCATCTGCGGTTCCGCGGTACCAATAACTATTGTCATGTGTCTGTGTCGGTGTGAATACAAACAAACCGCCTTTTTTACGTCCAAAGTCCCACCATTTTGATGAGTTCAAATGCTGTGTCAACGACTTTGAATTGTACTGCGTAATGACACCAACTTTGTTAATCCGGGAACTGGACATGCTGCTAAGTACAAAATCGATGCTGCGGTATCCACCGGCAATCGGCAGTGCTGCTGTCGCACGATTTTTTGTCAGTTCTTTCATGCGGGTACTGGACCCACCTGCTAAAATCAATCCTATTGCTCTCATTACATGTCACCTGCCTTTATCAAAGTTTCGCCACCTGCTAAGGTGTTATCCCGGTAATCTTCAATGGTTGTCTTACCCGCTATGGCAGTGTTTTTACCGATGGTAACGCCATCCGGAATCACGGTTTTTTCGCCAACCGTAACCAGGTTAAAGGCATAGACATCCGGCTTTAGTTTGTTTGGAATGTCGTCTTCGCCCGCACCGAGCACACAATTTTCTCCAATTATCGAACCCTCTGCAATAATTGCACGGTCAAGAACGGTATTTTTACCAATTCTCGCAGAATTTATAATAATCGAATCACGCACTACAGCGCCTTCCTCAATGACAACATCCGAACCAATCACAGAACTATGGACTTCTCCATAAATCTCACAGCCGTCACCCACAATGGCTTTGTCAATCACAGCATCTCCTGCAATATACTGTGGACGAATCCATTCGTTACTTGTGTAAATCTTCCAAAACTCTTCGTACAGGTTAAATACCGGAATCAAGTCAATCAATTCCATATTTGATTCCCAGTACGAACCAAGCGTACCAACATCCTTCCAGTATCCATTGTACTCAAAGGCAAAAATGCGGTCGCCCCTTTCGTGGCAGTAAGGTAAAATATGTTTACCAAAGTCACAGCCCTTCTGGTCTTTCAACTGAATCAGGGCTTCTTTTAACACCGGCCATGAGAATATGTAAATTCCCATAGATGCCAGATTACTGCGTGGATGCTCCGGTTTTTCCTCAAATTCCAAAATACGATGGGTATCATCTGTAATACAGACACCAAACCGGCTTGCCTCTTCAATCGGCACCGGTATCGTCGCCATCGTAATGTCCGCGTGATTTGCCTTATGGAAATCAAGCATTACCTGATAATCCATCTTGTAAATATGGTCACCACCAAGAATTAATACATAATCCGGGTTGTAATACTCCATATAATTCAAGTTCTGGTAAATCGCATTTGCGGTTCCGGTGTACCACTCGCTGCTTGTGCTTCTCTCATACGGCGGCAGGATTGACACGCCCCCAATATTGCGGTCAAGGTCCCATGGAATTCCAATGCCGATATGAGTATTCAGCTTCAACGGCTGATACTGTGTCAGCACTCCAACGGTATCGACTTCCGAGTTGATACAATTACTCAACGGAAAATCAATGATTCGATACTTTCCCCCAAAAGCAACAGCAGGTTTTGCTACATTTGCAGTCAAGACCCCCAGTCTTGACCCTTGCCCCCCAGCAAGTAACATGGCTATCATTTCTTTTTTGATCATGTTATCACCCCTGTTGTTAATATTGTAAAATAAGTATACCACATTGTTTAAGTTTTGTGAATATTTTTCACAATTTTTTTTCTTATGATTCTTTGATTTTGTACATTTTGCACAAATATCGTATGAAAATCTTAAGCATATTCACCTTTTTCCTTGTATTTTCTCCCCTGTCTATATATAATGAATCTGAGGAAACATAATTTTGTTTCCAAATAATAGAAGGAAGGGTGTCATTTATGTACGAAATCGACTTTACACATCCGGGAAAGATTCATTTTATTGGAATTGGCGGCATTAGTATGAGCGGGTTCGCCGAGCTGCTTCATTCCATGGGCTTTACCATTACCGGTTCCGACTGGCATGAAAGCAAAATCACAAAACATTTGGAATCTCTCGGCATACAAGTAGTATATGGACAAAAAGAAGAGAATATTACAAAAGATATCGATTTGGTTGTCTATACCGCAGCAGTTAAAAAGACCAATCCGGAATATCAGGCGGCTGAAAAATTAAATCTTCCGCTGATGGAGCGCGCAGTTATGGTTGGGCAGGTAATGAAAAATTATTCTTCCGCCATTGCCATTGCAGGAACACACGGAAAAACAACGACCACTTCGATTGCTTCCCACATCTTTTTGGCAGCAAACCTTGACCCGACAATTTCCGTCGGCGGTATTTTAGAAGCAATCGGCGGCAACATCCGCATCGGCCACTCCAAGCATTTCATTACGGAAGCTTGTGAATACACGAATAGTTTTCTTCACTTTTTCCCTACTGTGGGAATGATACTTAATATAGAAGAAGACCATATGGACTTTTTCCATGACCTGGCAGATATCCGTCACTCTTTCCATTTATTTGCGAAACGGATTCCGGAGCATGGTACATTAATTATCAATGCGGATATTGAAAATTATGAAGAAATTACAGAGGGACTTTCCTGCCGTGTTATCACATACGGATTAGAAAATAAAGACGCTGATTTTACAGCTGAAAACATCACTTATAATGACCTTGGATGCGGCACCTTTGACGCAGTCGTACAGGGAGAAACAAAAGGGCATTTCCATCTGTCCGTAGTCGGCAGACACAACATTTCCAATACCCTTGCCTGCTTAGCGTTAGCCTCTCTCTACGGTATTAATGACGGCACCGTCCAGAAAGCATTGACTACATTCCACGGCGCAGACCGCCGCTTTGAATACAAAGGTGAGAAAAACGGATTTACCATTATTGATGACTATGCTCATCACCCGACGGAAATCCGAGCAACACTCACAGCAGCGAAAAATTATCCGCACAAAACGTTGTGGTGTGCCTTCCAACCGCACACCTACACACGTACCCGCGCCTTTTTAAAGGATTTTGCCTCTGCCCTTTCTCTGGCAGATAAAGTAATCTTAGCAGACATTTATGCGGCGCGTGAAAAAGACCCAGGAGATATTTCTTCTGCTGACCTTGCAAGAGAATTGGAAAAACTCGGAAAGGAAGTTCACTATTTACGCAGTTTTGACGAAATCGAAAAATTTATTTTAAAAAATTTAGTCAACGGCGACCTGTTGATAACTATGGGTGCCGGAAACATAGTAGAAATTGGTGAAAATCTTCTGAACAACTAAGTTATGAACGTTATCCACAACCTTATCAACATTCAGTCGAAAGATACGGTTGTGGATATTTTTTTGTTCAAAAAAAAATGTGAATAAATTGCATTTTTTACTTGACAAGCTCAACCAACGTAATTTCGGCATATTCACCCACTCTTTCTACCAGAATAGTCTGTTTGTTGTTTTGTTATGAACATTATGCACATTATCAACAGATAAATTCTACATGAAATGTATGCACATTTGCAATTTGCAACTGTTTTTTCTTTGTGATATACTCATCCTTGCTGACAGGTAAAAAATACCTGATGGAGAAAGGGAATGAGTTTTATTATGGGATTTACAATTTCCACAACATCGAATTGCGGACTCACTTTGATTTCCAATTCATTTATTCAAAATCATATGCCATCTGCAAATGGCAATTTCGTGAAAATATATTTGTATCTGGTTATGCTCTGCCAGCATGCCGACACTGCAGGTAATTCATCCATTGATGCTCTTGCCGATTGTTTCGAATGCACAGAAAGTGACATTTTGCGTGCACTGCGTTACTGGCAGAAAGAAGGACTTCTTTCTTTCACAGAGCAAAATGGCGAGATTACTTCGATTGTTCTTTCTACTGACGCCACAGACACTGCGTCAGCAGTTACGGCAGAAAGAGAACCGGATATCGATGCTTCACCGGTAGCGGAAGAAACCGTTGTACCCGACGGCATCTCCATTCCGAACCGCCAGGAGTATACTCCTTTACAGGCGGAAGCACTGATGAAAGATATTGAAATCAGCGAGGCGATTTCGCAGGCAGAAAAGATACTTGGCACGACCCTTTCCACCACACATCTGCAAATGATTTTATATTTTATGTGTGACATCGGATTTTCACAGGAGATGATTGCTACCCTGTACCGCACGGCACACAGCCGCGGAAAGACTTCACCAAAGTATATGGAGGCAATTGGTCTTACATGGGCGAAAAAGGGGATTACAACGCCGGAGGAAGCAAAGGATGAGTCTTCTGCTTTTTCAGGTCTTTATCATGTCGTAAGCAAAGCACTTGGCTTAAATCGCTCCCTTGCTCCGGCAGAACGTGAAATCATTGATACATGGAGTAATTACGGCTTCTCGGATAAAATTATTGAGCAGGCATGTAAGCGTACGGTTTTGCAGACCGGTGGCACAAACTTAAATTACATAACAAGTATATTAAAGGACTGGCACAAGAAAGGTGTCCTCACCCTTGCGGACATAGAAAAATGCGACAAGTCATTTCAGCAGAAGAAAAAAACCGGAGAGCAGAAAAACTCTGCCACACAGCAAAAAAGGAACCAATTCCAGAGTTTTCCTCAAAGAGAGTATTCCAAAGAGGATTACAGTTCACTGGAAAAACAGTTACTGCGCAATGTGCAGGCATAAAACAAACGAAAGGATCCATTTATTATGCTTTTGACCAACAGTCAGTACGAGCATCTGATGTCCCATTACTATCATCAGCAGCTCAAGGACAATTTCATCCTGAAAAAGCGCATGAAGGAAGTCTATGATGCGATTCCCCAAATGAACGAATTGGAAAACCGGATTCGTACACTTTCGGTGCAGCACGCTGCCTCTCGTTTGAAAGGACAAACCGATTCGATTGACCTAGATGCCGAGATTGATAAAATCACAAAACAAAAAGAAGCCCTGCTTTTGCAGCACGGTTACCCGGCGGACTACCTGAAACCGGTCTACGAGTGCGCTGACTGTAAGGATACCGGCTATATTGATGGCAGGAAATGCCACTGTTTTGAAAAACTGATTGTTCAGTATTTGTACTCACAGTCAAATTTGAAAGATGTTTTGGAACATGAGAATTTTTCTCATTTTAATTTGGATTTTTACCCGGATGACTACACCGAAGAGGCAACCGGCGAAACACCGCGTGACAATATGCGACATGTCTTAGAAACCGTGAAATCCTATTTATCCGGTTTTTCGGACACACCGGGAAATCTTCTGTTATACGGCAACACCGGTGTCGGTAAAACTTTTTTAACAAACTGTATTGCAAAAGAGCTTTTAGACAAGTCTCATACCGTTGTGTACTTGACTTCTCTAAAACTATTTGATATTTTAGAATCGTGCAAATTTGACCGGGACTTATCACAGACCCGGAAAAATGCTTCGCTTTCTTATTTATTAAGCAGCGATTTACTGATTATCGATGATTTGGGAACAGAATTAAACAATAGTTTTACTTCCTCTCAGCTTTACCACTGCATCGATACACGATTAACAAACCACCGTTCCACGATTATTTCAACAAACTTGTCGTTTGATGATTTACGGGAACGCTACAGCGAGCGGATTTTCTCCCGGATTACAAGTAATTATACATTATTAAAAATCACCGGCGATGACATTCGCTTGAAAAAGGCAATTATGCAACATTAAGTATGTTTTTCTTTCTGTTGCTGCAAACTATAAACCTACAACACAATATTTACACGGAGGACTTTAATCATGAGTCAAAAAGATTTGTCGAAAACAATCCCTTATGGAGACCTTGGTATTATTCCATTGGAGAGCAGCAAAGCAATCGGAAAAAAAGTGAATGATTACATTGTTGGCTGGAGAAATGAAGCCGATGTAGATTCTTCCATTCATTTTACCAATTACAAAAGGGATTCTTACATCATCGATGCCGTATGCCCACGTTTTGGGTCCGGTGAAGCAAAGGGTATCTTAAATGAATCCGTCCGCGGAAAAGATGTATACCTTCTTGTTGATGTATGTAACCACAGTTTAGCTTACACAGTATGTGGACAGGTTAATCATATGTCACCGGATGACCATTTTCAGGATTTGAAACGTATCATTGCCGCAATCAGCGGAAAAGCAAGACGAATCACTGTTATTATGCCTTTCCTGTATGAAAGCAGACAACATAAACGCAGTTCCCGCGAATCGTTAGACTGCGCTTTGGCACTTCAGGAACTGACCGCTATAGGCGTTGACAATATTATCACTTTTGACGCACATGACCCTCGCGTACAGAATGCAATTCCATTGAAGAGTTTTGAAACTGTACAGCCAACATATCAGTTTATTAAAGCCCTTTTGAAAAATGTACCGGACATTCATATGAAACCGGAAAACATGATGATTATCAGCCCGGATGAAGGTGCTATGGGACGTGCGATTTACTTTGGTAACGTAGCCGGTGTTGATGTAGGAACCTTCTACAAACGCCGCGATTACACAAAAATTGTTGAAGGACGTAACCCGATTATTGCACATGAATTCCTCGGTGCTGATGTTTCCGGCAAGGACGTTGTTGTGATTGACGATATGATTTCCTCCGGTGAAAGTATGATTGACGTTGCAACTGAATTGAAGCGCCGCAATGCAAACCGTATTTTCGTTGCTTCTACTTTTGGTCTGTTCACAAACGGTCTGGAGAAGTTTGATGAAGCTTATAAGAGCGGCTTGATTTACCGTGTCATGACGACAAACTTAGTATATCAGCCGGAAGAACTGTTACAGCGTGAGTATTACATCAATGTTGATATGAGCAAGTACATTGCTCTCCTTATCGATACTTTAAATCATGATTCCTCAATTGCGGAATACTTAAATCCAACCGAGCGTATCGAGCGCATCCTGAAGAAATATCATCAGGAACACTAATAGAAACGTGTGTCGCAAGGCGCACCTATTAAAAAGCCTGTCAAGCATTTGCCTGACAGGCTTTTTTTAGCCCTTATTTTTTATTCTACACCCTCTGCTTCCGGGTCTGCTGCCGGGTCTGCCGGAGGCTCTGTCGCAGCCGGTTCCGCTGTTGCCGGAACTTGTGTCGCCGGTACCTGCGTGGCCGGCGGTTCCGTAACCTGTGTATCCGTTCCATCATCCGGATCCACATCAACGTCATTATCATTCGAATCTGCCGGGTCCGTATCTACACTTCCACCACTTCCGGTATCTTCCTGTGGAGTCGTATAACCACTACTGCTGCCACCACCGGAACTTCCCGATGATAACTCACCCAAATCAAATTCTTTTACATCTAAGTCTTTATGAATCTCATTCATGTACTCATGCCAGATTCGTCCCGGATAGGTGGAACCATACAAGTCGGCAACCGTTTTCGGGGAATCATAGCCAACCCAGACTGCCGTTGTATAATATGGTGTAAAACCACAGAACCAACCGTCTTTTTTATCATTGGTTGTTCCGGTCTTGCCGGCACTTGGCTGTCCATTATCAAGGCCAAGACCACGTGCCGTACCACGTTTGATTACACCGGTCAGGATATCAACCATCGCACGTGCTGAATCCTTCTTGTAAACACTCTTTTGCTCGACTTTATCGGAAACAATTTCATTTCCATCGGAATCCAAAATTTTCACAATACACGTTGGTTCCCGGTACTTTCCGTCATTTTCCAGTGTTGCATAACCGGATGCCATCTCTAACGTACTGGTACCGTATGTCAATCCGCCAAGGGATGCCGACAAGTAGTAATCCGACTTCACGATTTTGGAATAATTCATATCCAATAAATACTGCAAGCCAACTTCCGGTTTTAACTTCTGGAACAGCTGCCATGCAACCGTATTCAAGGACTGCTCCACCGCAAAACGAAGCGAAATATAACCGTAGTAACGTCCACTGCTGTTTGACGGACCGCCCTTAAACTTATAATCATGTACGGTCGTGCTTGCCGTTGAACCACGCTCCAAAGTCGGTGTATAAACAATCAACGGCTTAATTGAACTACCCGGCTGACGGTAAGACTGGTACGCACGGTTTAAGGAAAGTCCTTCTGTCTCCTGGCTTCGTCCGCCCACCAGCGCAACAACACGTCCGGTCTTATTATCGATACATACTGCTGAACCCTGCATTTTGTAGGTTCCGTTTGTCTCTTTATCCTTAAATCCGGACAAATTATGATTGACTGCTTTTTGCAGTTTTTTCTGTTTCTTCAAATCAAAGGATGTATAAATCTTATATCCTTTATTCAAAAGCATCTGCTGAGCCGTCGAGTACGCATCATCATACTCCGTCTCATAGGTCTCTCTTTCTTCCTTATCCGCAAATGAATTTTTAAACTCAAATCCATTCTTTTTCATCAACTCGCGAATCGCACAGTAAGAAACAAACGTCTGGATGTAATCTCGTTTCTGCACTTCCTGAATGTTCAGTTTAATTTCTTCCTGATACGCCTCATCGTAATCCACCTTCGTAATCACGCCATCATCTAACATCTGATCTAAAATACGATTTTTACGTTTGACCGTGTTATCGAAATTTTTCAATGGATTATAAAGGGTTGGATTATTTGGAATAGAACACAAAAAGCATAACTGTCCAAGTGACAATTCCTGACAACCCTTTCCGAAATATCCGCGTGCCGCCGCCTCAATTCCATAGTAACCATTTGCATAATAAATGGTATTTAAGTAAAATTCCAGAATCTGGCTTTTGGTATACTTCTTTTCCAGCTCAAGCGCAATAAAAATTTCCTTTATTTTTCGCTCATACGTCTTCTCCGTCGAGAGGAAAACACCGCGCGCTAACTGCTGGGTAATTGTCGATGCTCCCTGTGTTTTCTCACCGTTGTTCTTAATCAATGCAAAAACCGCACGCATAATACCTTTGGCATCAATTCCGTTATGTGAGTAAAACTTTTTGTCTTCGGTAACAATTGCTGCATCCTTTACCGCCTTTGGTATTTTGTCCAAGGTAAGGTAATAGGAGTCTTTTTCTCCCTTTAATTTCGCTATCTCTTTGCCCTTATTGTTATACACAATTGATGTCTCGGATGAACGGAATGTATCTATGGACGACTCTTTCACAAGCGCAACCGCGTCATCCTGCATTGCGAAGATATCTTTTCCATATTTGAAATAAAAGATAATTCCGCCGACTAATATTGTGAGCAGAAACAAAAGTAATACAATTTTAAACCCAAACCAAAACTTAGGATGTTTCCGCTGTTTTTTGTTTTTTCTAGCCATCTTTACCTCCATTTCTCCCGCTTTATACTACGTGGACGCTTTGACTTATGTATCATCATACCACATTTAGCGTATCTTGGAAAGAATTTCTTTATGCACAGCCCCTGCACGGTGTTCCCATGTATGCGACTTCTCAGCCGTCTCATACGCCGCTTTCTGCATGTGCTCCCATTTCTTTCGATTTTCTAAAATTCCCTGCACCATATCCGGCAGGCATTCAAGTGCATCCAGTTCATAAAAGAAAATATCCTCTCCATCCCGTAAATTTTCTGTCAAATACCGGCTCCAGTCGGTAAAACATACAGCGCCGTTTAACATCGAATTAAATACGCGGTCATGTGCGCCATCCTTAAACCACGGCATTACATTCAAAGAAACTTTCGCCTTGCTTAACGCCTGCAGACACGCCAGTGAATCAACGCCACCCTCTTTTATCAGATTTTCCGGATGTTCACAGGGAAGAAATTCCCATCCAGCTCCAAAACAATGCACGGAAACACCGGCATCCACAAGCGTCTGCACCACTTTTCCACGAAAATAATTGCGCACATACAAATCGATCATAATCATATTTGGCATCATTTCTTTTACACCGTCTTCGGTAATATCCTCAACCTCGGAAAGCAGATGCTCACGAATTCCGATATCCATCCCCAGATGCGGATGTTTCTTAAAATCCTCAATAATTCCGTAATAAAAATCGGCATACTCTTTGCCATGTCTCTCAATCGTCGGTTCAAATTTAGAAAGCGGCGTGTAATTTCCGGTAAATACAACGTCATATGGGCGTTCTTCCCACTTAGGCAGCGTATCTTCTTCCCACAAAGACGTTCCCGCCAGCGGTAAAAACGGACCCCGCTTAATTTCCGGAAAATAATACTGCAAATAAGCTTCATGCTCTCTGTCAATCGAAATCTGGCAGTAGTCTTTTGGCAAAAATGGCAGAAATTTATGATAGTAAAACGGATGGTCAACCACAATATTGATAACCGGTATTTTTCTGTCATCAAACAAATGAATTCCCTTGCAGTCAATAAAATATCCCTCACCACAGCAGCCGTCAAAATTAAACGTCACTGCCGCTGTTGCCTCCGGTTTGGCAAACAAAAGCAATTCGGCAAGACTATCATACGATTTACACTGGTCAAAGTAAAACACTTCATATCCCAATTTACTAAAAGTCTTCCCAAGCTGCTCACTAAAAAAACTTAATGTTTCAATTCCCTTGGTAAATAAAATAATTCGTTCGATTTTCATACTGCCTCCGCTATTGATTAAATATGATCAAATGCCTTCTGTCACAAAGAGGGTATTCCGATTTTACAATCAAAATACCCTCTTTCTTATCTTGTTTATTTTACCTTACGGCAAATGAATTTCTGAATATTCTTTCGGTGGCAGTGCAGTTGTTGAATCCTTAACAAACTTGCGCACAGCCTGCGCCGCTTTCGGTATCGCAATATTCGTACCAACACCGGCAACACAGCCACCCGGACAGCCCATACCTTCAATCAGACAGCCATCCTTTTTACCGGCCTTCGCCATAAGAAGCATTTTCTGACAGTCGGATAATCCTTCCGCATGCTCAATATAAACTTCCGTTCCCGGATAATATTCGTTAATGCAGTTTTCAATGGCATTTGCAACACCACCGGCAACGGCGTAACCACGTCCGGTTCCTGTTGCATCATGAATTGGCTCCTCTGCATCATAGGTTTCCATATCAATTCCTTTGGCAGTGAAAATCGCATCCAATTCTTCAAAGGTAATTACAAAATCCACATCACTTCGTACCGAACGGCGGGAAGCTTCCAGTTTCTTTGCCGCACACGGTCCGACAAATACAATCTTAGCTTCCGGATGACGCTGTTTAATTGTACGTGCAGTAGCCACCATCGGTGTCAGAGCACTTGAAACAGTCTCTACCATATCCGGCAGTGTTTTCTTTGCCAACATCGACCAAGCCGGACAACAGGAAGTCAGCAAAAATGGAAGTTTTCCTGTTTTTACTTCATTTACATAATGTCTTGCTTCCGTAATCGCTCCGATATCTGCACCAAGTGCAACTTCGAACACTTCCGCAAAACCAATCTCTTTCAACGCTGCTTTGATTTTCCAAAGACGGACATCGTCACCAAACTGTCCGATAACCGCCGGAGCCAATTCGGCAATAACCGGTCCCTGCTTCATTGCCTGAATCAACTGGAAAATCTGGGATTTATCTGCAATCGCTCCAAATGGACATGCAGCCATGCATTGTCCGCATTTTACGCATTTTTCATCATCAATCTGGGCACGTCCGCGCTCATCACTGGAAATGGCTTTCACACCACATGCAGCTGCACATGGACGAACCTTCTTCGCAATTGCATCATAAGGACAGATTGCCTTACATTTTCCACATTTAATACATTTATCTTTATCAATATGAGATTTTCCGTCTACAATGCTGATAGCACCTTTCGGGCAAACCTCTACACAAGGATGTGCCACACAGCCACGGCACTGATTGGATACTTCATATACGTTATCCTCACACATATCACAAGCCGACGGAATTACCTGCATCAAAGGCGGCTCATAATATTTTTCTGCCACATTACTCTCATCCAATCCACTTGTAACGTGAACCGGTTCGTCATCCGGTCTTAATGAAAGTCCCATCGCAAGACGCACACGCTCCGAGCAGATAGCACGCTCACGGTAAATACTCTCACGGTATAAAGGCGCATCTCCCGGCGTAATTTTATATGGGATTGCCTCGATATCATCATTTATGTTCTGTGAATCAAAAGCGACTTTTGCAACTTCTGTAAACACTTTCTGTCTCAGTGTCTTAATCGGGGTTTCTATTCCTCTCATTCTTGTCCTCCTTGGCGTAATTGATACAAATTCTCATAATCAATGGTAGAATATCATAGTTTCCAAATATTTTCAAGATACTTCCGATACTTCTCTTGTTCTTCTTTTGGTTCCACGATCGAAACACCCTTTCCAATCCCCGCAAGCCAACCATAAAACTGCTTGCTGACACTGATTTCTACGAATGTCCGAAACTGTGTCTCGGACTCTTTTAAAACGGGAATTTCCTTTCCAAAACGGTCAATTGCAACGCCAATCAGCGAATTATCAAAAACAAGCTGAAGCCTTTTTTTCTCCCCGGCAAACATTCCAAACGTTTTTTTTGAAAAATCCGTGACATCCAATTTTTGATATGCTGTTTCCCCTTCTCTTTTTCCCTCTTCTCTCTTTAACTGTCGAAGTTTATCTACACGGAAATATTTAATCATCTCTGCTTTGTGGTCATACGCCAGCAGATAATAATTTTCGTCTTCCCACATAAGCATCCATGGAGAAACAAGATAGCGTTCGCCACCGTGCCGCGGCACAAGTTCCTTGTTCTGATTCCATTCGCAGTAAACAAAAGTAACCGGTTGATTTTCGTGCATTGCCTGATGAATGTCATCAATCAGATAAAGGGAAGACAAATTTTCTGTTTTCACACGGTCATTGACACAAACTTGACGCTGTAACCGATTTGCCTCATGGCGGCTCGTGAAATGTTCCAACTTCTCAATCAAATTTCTGCTTTGTTTTTGCGTAATAAATTTGGACGCCTGCACAGCATCAACTAAAAGTTTTAACTCCGCCAATTCAAACTCACGGCTTCCCAGATAGTAACCCGCCGGGTTTTTCTGACATACAACATCGTACCCGAGTATCTGCAAAGCTTCCATGTCCGAATAAACACTTTTTCTTTCCGCATGAATACCATTCTGCTTTAAATACGAGATGATTTGCGGCATCGTTACCGGATGTTTTTCGTCACTCTCACTTCGCAGCAGTTCCAAAATATAAAATAATTTGTATTTCTGGTTTGGTGCTTTCGGCATCAGGATTCCTCCTCCCTTGATTCCATTACGATCTGGTCTCGCCCATGCTCTTTTCCATAATAAAGAAGTTCGTCCGCACGGTTAATCGCTTCTTCCATTTTCTCTTCTTCACAGTAAGTTGCAATACCAATCGTCAGAGAAATTGAGAATTCCATACCGTTATGTGAAAACTTTTTCGATTTCACATCGTCCAAAAATCCCTGCAAAACTTTTCCCGTCTCATTTACTGTTCCATCAAAACCAATCAAAAATTCTTCGCCGCCCCAGCGTGCAGAAAAACCATCTTCACCAACTGCTTTCTGTAGTGCTCCGGCAACATATTTTAGAACTTCATCACCTTTTTCATGACCATAACTGTCATTGACGCTCTTAAAAAAATCGATATCTGCAATCGCAAGTGAAAAACAATCGTTTTCTCTACGGTAATCCATCTGAATCTGCGCCGCACGCCGGTTCAGAAGTTTTGTCAATGGGTCACGTGACACCATTTCTTCCAATGAATCACTGACCGCCACTGCATATTCGCCCATTTGCGCCAGTTCGTCGCCTCTCTTTAAAACATTTTCCGGCATTTCATGATGAAATTCTCCATGCGCCACTCTGCCAAGAAATCTCTTAATTGCCTGAATCGCCTCCACCATTTTCTGTGCCGACAGATTACAGATAAATCCGGCAAGAATTATGATAAACAGGCAGATAATCACATTCCCATGCGTCATAAATCTCATGGAAGTATTCACAGACTCCGCCGACTCTCCGGCAAAACTAACACCTACAACTTCATTCTCATCATTGCGAATTGGCACATAGTAGCCAAAGTATCTGACTCCCATAACGTCAACATTCTGGGAAAAATATTCTTCCCCGTCTTCAATCACTTGTGAAGCAACTTCTTTATCTAAGTGAGAGCCAACCAAACGATTTCCTTTTTTATCAACCAGTGTTGTAAGACATCTCTCATCACCAACAAATACAGTAACATCCGCACCGGTATCATTTTTAATATCGTCTAAAACGCGGTAATCCGATGTAATTTCTGTTTCCCCCTTATAAACCCTATCGTCTTTCTGTGAAAAATCTCCCGCATCCAACACATTATAAATACTAATCAGATTATGAGCGATACCGGACAAACTCTTTTCAATCTCAAATACCATACCTTCATGAACCGAATTCTGACTGTAAAATGTCATGACAACTCCTAAAATTGCAATCGGAATTACTGACATTCGCATGATGGTAAAAATTAGACTTTTCCTTTTTTTTCGCGCCATATCCGACACCCCCTCATTTCCATTGTATACGTTTACTCTTCGTCCTCTTCCGGCAAAGCCATTTTCTGCTCTACCATAACTTTTTCATCCAAGCAGTTAAAAATTCCATCTACAATTGCTTCGTCCGGTTTCTTCGTTATTACACTAACAACCGGGACAACAATCAAACCAGCAAGCATTGCTAATGCTCCGGCGTTAATCGGTGATGCAATATAATTGATAAACATGTTAGAAACCGTAATTCCAACTCCGGCAATAAAACTTGCCCAGACAGCCGCTTTTGTCACGCGCTTCCAGTACAGTCCATACAAAAATGGTGCTAAAAACGCTCCTGCCAGAGCACCCCAGCTGATTCCCATAAGCTGTGCAATAAATGCCGGCGGATCAAGTGCAATCACAACGGAAATGATGATAAAGAACGCAAGCAGTATTCTCATCCAGATTAACTGCTTTTTCTCACTCATATCTTTTACAAACAATGGTTTGATAAAATCAAGTGTGAGTGTGGAACTTGACGTCAGCACAAGGCTCGACAAAGTCGACATGGATGCAGACAAAACAAGCACAATGACAATTCCAATCAGAATGTCAGGCAGGCTTGAAAGCATCGTCGGTATAATAGTATCATATGCCACACTGCCATCGGCTGCTTTTGTCACACCGGAAATCTGGCTGAATCCACCAAGGAAATAGCAGCCGCCGGAAACAACTACGGCAAACAACGTCGAAATAATAGTTCCTGTATGTACTGCTTTTTCATCTTTAATGGCATAAAATTTCTGAATCATCTGTGGAAGGCCCCACGTACCCAATGAAGTTAAAATCACAACCCCAAGCAGATTCAATGGGTCTGGTCCAAAGAAAGATGCATAAGCTCCCGGCATTACGTCACTTGGCACATGCGCAAGTTCCTTCACTGCAGCCAAAAATCCGCCATGACCGGAAAGCACTGCCGCAATGACTGCCACAATACCAAATAACATAATAATTCCCTGAATCAAGTCATTCAGTGCAGTCGCCATATAACCGCCCACAATAACATATACACCGGTCAGCACCGCCATCACGACTACACAGATGCGGAAGTCAATATCAAATGCCATACCAAACAAATAGGAAAGACCATTATACACCGATGCGGTATACGGAATGAGGAAAATAAAGGCAATCATCGACGCTGCAACGCGAAGCGATTTACTGCCATAACGTTTTCCAAAGAAATCCGGCATGGTCATGGATTTCAAATGCTTTGTCATAATTCTTGTACGTCGTCCCAATACAACCCATGCAAGCAGAGAACCAAGCACTGCATTGCCAATTCCAATCCAAGTGGAAGCAAGTCCGTATTTGTAACCGAACTGTCCTGCATATCCGACAAATACAACCGCTGAAAAATAAGACGTTCCATATGCAAATGCGGTCAGCCACGGACCAACCGAACGTCCTCCCAACACAAAACCATTCACATCTGTCGCATGCTTTCTGGAATAAAATCCAATCCCAAGCATCACGGCAAAAAATACCAGTAACAAAATCACCTTAATAACCATAATAAACTCTCTCCTTCGTATGTTATTGCAACTACCCTATTACTCACTATTTTACCATAATTTCGGAGGGGTTTCCATAGTGATTTTTTTTGGTTCCGTAATTGTGTAGAAAAGTTTTGTGACTCGTGGGTCTACGTTCCACTCCGGTCCGCGCAGGTCAGAGGTTCCCCGAACCTCTTGCGCCGTTCTCACTAATTGAGTTGCGTAGCAGCAGGGGTGCTGAAACTACCAGCACCTCCTGCTGACGCACTCAAACCCACGAGTCACAAAACTTTCCTACACAATTACTGGAATCCAAATAAATCGACAAAAAACAGTTGTCCCCCTCCTTCTCACCAGCCTCCTCTTCCCCAAAAAGCAAAAAATAAAAAGAAATCCCCCGAAAAGCTATATTTGCAACGCAAATATCCTGCTTTTTAGGGGATTCTTTTTATTTTTCAGCTAACTGCAACCGAATCAACGATTTTCGCAAAGCCAAATCTGCTCGTGCCATGTTTATATTTTCATCTGCACTTTTTAAGCGGCGCTCGGCTCTCGCCTTCGCCTCTGCCGCACGATTAATGTCAATTTCTTCCGGCCACTCGCAGGACTGAGCAAGAATTGTAACTTTATCCGGTGTAATTTCCATAAAGCCTTCCAGCACTGCTGCCTCTTTGAGCACGCCACCCGGCTCGGTAATCGTCATTACACCAGGTGCAACAATCGTCGTAAGCGGAATGTGATCCGCATAGATTCCGATGTCACCTTCCGTCGTCGTAAGTTCCACCATCTCAGCATCTCCGGTATAGAAAATGCGCTCCGGCGAAATCACTTCAAGACGAAATGTTTTACGTTCTGCCATGTTGTAACCACTTCCTTTCCTATCCGCCTGAAATTACTGGCGGCTCTCTTTGTATCGTGCTACAACATCATCAATACTTCCGGCATTTAAGAAATAACCTTCCGGAATCTCATCATGTTTACCATCCAGAATTTCTTTGAATCCCTGAATCGTATCAGACAACTGAACATATTTACCGGGAAGACCGGTAAACTGTTCTGCGACGTTAAATGGCTGCGACAGGAATCGCTGCACTTTACGCGCACGGTTGACAAGCATTTTCTCGTCTTCCGACAACTCGTCCATACCAAGAATGGCAATAATATCCTGTAACTCTTTGTAACGCTGCAAAATCTCCTGAACACCACGGGCAACCTGATAATGTTCTTCACCCAGCACACGAGGGTCCAGCATACGGGATGTTGAAGCCAGCGGGTCTACTGCCGGGTAAATACCAAGTTCTGCAATCGAACGCTCCAATACGGTTGTCGCATCCAAGTGGGCAAAAGTCGTCGCCGGAGCCGGGTCTGTCAAATCATCGGCCGGTACATAAACCGCCTGAACGGATGTAATCGAACCGCTCTTTGTCGAAGTGATTCGCTCCTGCAAAGCACCCATCTCTGTCTGCAGTGTCGGCTGGTAACCTACCGCACTCGGCATACGTCCTAAAAGCGCTGAAACCTCAGAACCTGCCTGTGTAAAACGGAAGATGTTGTCAATAAACAAAAGCACATCCTTTCCACCTTTGTCACGGAAATATTCTGCCATCGTAAGTCCGGCAAGACCTACTCGCATTCTCGCTCCGGGCGGCTCATTCATCTGTCCAAACACCATGGTTGTTTTATCAATTACGCCGGACTCAATCATTTCATAGTACAAATCATTTCCCTCACGGGTACGCTCACCAACACCGGTAAATACCGAATATCCACCGTGCTCTGTAGCAATGTTTGTAATCAACTCCTGAATGAGTACCGTTTTACCTACACCGGCACCACCAAACAAACCAATTTTACCACCCTTCTGATATGGGCACAAAAGGTCAATTACTTTAATACCGGTTTCCAAAATCTCCGATTCGGTAGACTGCTCTTCAAAAGAAGGTGCTTTTCTGTGAATCGGATCATACTCTTTTACTTTTGGCGGCTCTTTTTCATCAATTGGCTCGCCTAGAACATTAAACATACGTCCTAATGTTTCTTCACCTACCGGCACACAAATCGGAGCTCCCGTTGCCACTGCTTCCATGCCGCGGACCAAACCATCCGTTGGTCCCATGGCAATACAGCGAACGGTATCATCACCCAAATGCTGTGCCACCTCAACTACAAGCTTATCCCCATCCTGTCGTTTGATGTGGATTGCTTCATTAATCTCAGGCAGGTTTCCGTCCTGAAAACGAATATCCAGTACGGCTCCAACAATCTGGGTAATTACGCCGAGACTTGTCTTACTATTCTCTGCCATTTTCTACCTCCTAACTTATCGCTGACGCACCAGCAACAATCTCTGTCAATTCCTGAGTAATTGCAGCCTGTCTTGCACGGTTATACTGCAATCCCAAGGTATCAATCATCTCCTCTGCGTTACTTGTTGCAGAATCCATCGCCTGCATACGCGCACCATTTTCACTGGCCACCGCTTCCACGAGCGCACCAAAGATTAGGCTGTTTACATACAAAGGAATGATATAACCCAGAGTTTCTTCCTCCTCCGGCTCATAATTCATCTGTGCCACAGCACCCTTATCCTTCTCATCCTCTTCCTGTGCATTCTCCTTGATATCATCCTCTGCAAATGGAAGAATTTTAATCAAAGTAGGGATTTGTGTCACGGTATTTTTAAATACCGTATACGCTAAATACACTTCATCAATGTCACCATTTTCCAACGCACCAATCACGGTCTTTCCAATGCTTACCGCATCTCCAAACAACGGATTGTTAATCACCTCGGAAAAATCCCCCTGACAGGTATACCCCTGTCTCACAAGGCTTTCCAAGCCTTTTCTTCCAACCGGAAAAATAATCGTATTTTCTCGGTCAAAATCACCTTTGGTAACTAACTTGACAAGATTGGAATTGTAACCACCCGCCAGTCCACGGTTTGACGAAATTACAATCACACCTTTTTTGCATGGTTCATCCGGATTTTTCTCTCGTTTTCCGGGATATCTCACGGTGCCGGATTTGGCAAGCATACCCGAAACCGTCTCATACATTTTGTTAAAATAAGGCTGTGTTTCTTCTGCTCTTCCCTTCGCTTTTTGAAGTTTTACAGTCGAAACCAGTTTCATTGCCTTTGTAATCTGAGAAGTGCTTTGTATACTTTCTTTTCTTCTTTTGATGTCCCTCATTGAGGCCATAGCATCACACCTCTCTTTTATTTCTCATGAATAAAATTGCGTTTATATTCCTCAATCGCCTGAATCAATTTCTTCTCTGTCTCTTCACTGATTTGTTTCTCATCGCGGATGGCAGCCGGTACTTCCGGATACTTTTCATCCACAAAACGGAACAAACCTTTTTCAAACGCAAGGACATCTTCTACCGCAATATCCAAAAGATACTGTTTTGTCGCTGCATAAATGATAATAACCTGATACCATACCGGCAGCGGCGCATACTGATCCTGCTTTAAAATCTCACGGATTCTTTCACCCTGGTCTAACTGGCGTTTTGTGTCGGCATCCAAATCGGAGCCAAACTGGGAAAATGCGGCCAGCTCGCGGTACTGTGCAAGCTCGATACGAATCGGTCCCGCAATCTTTTTCATCGCTTTAATCTGTGCCGAACCACCAACTCGGGATACGGACAGACCCGGATTTACCGCCGGACGGAAACCGGAGTTAAACATCTCGGTCTCTAGATAAATCTGACCATCTGTAATCGAAATTACATTAGTCGGAATGTATGCCGATACGTCACCTGCCTGTGTCTCAATAATCGGCAGTGCCGTCAAAGAACCGCCGCCTAACTTATCTGACAATTTTGCTGCACGCTCCAAAAGACGGGAATGCAGATAAAAGACATCGCCAGGGAACGCCTCACGTCCCGGTGGTCTGCGAAGAAGCAATGAAAGGGTACGATAAGCAGCCGCATGTTTGGTCAAATCATCATAAACGATAAGAACATCCTTGCCGCTCTCCATCCACTCTTCACCAATCGCACATCCTGCATATGGCGCAATATACTGAAGTGGTGCTAACTCACTTGCGGTCGCTGCTACAACCGTTGTATAATCCATCGCACCACTCTCTTCGAGTGTCTTTACAATATTGGCAACCGTTGATGCTTTCTGTCCGATTGCTACATAAATACAAAGTACATCCTGGTCTTTCTGGTTAATGATGGTATCAATCGCAATTGCCGTTTTACCGGTCTGGCGGTCACCGATAATCAACTCACGCTGACCTCTTCCGATTGGAACCATGGAGTCAATCGCCTTAATACCTGTCTGCAGCGGTGTATCTACCGATTTACGGGAAATAACACCTGATGCCACACGCTCAATCGGACGAATCTTATCCGTATTTACCGGACCTTTACCATCAATTGGCTGTCCGAGCGCATTCACAACGCGGCCTAACATTGCGTCGCCAACCGGCACCGTTGCCACACGTCCTGTCGTCTTAACCATGTCACCTTCGTTAATGTTTGCCGAATCACCAAGTAAAACCGCACCAACATTATCTTCCTCTAAGTTCATGACCATTCCGTACACTTCATGCGGGAACTCTAACAGCTCACCCTGCATTGCCTTCTCCAGTCCATGAATACGGGCAATTCCATCGGCAACCTGAATTACCGTTCCTACATTGGCAACTTCAAACTCCGTACTATATTTTTTTATTTCTTCTTTAATGACTGAACTAATTTCTTCCGGTCTTAAATTCATGTTTCCAACACACCTTCTTTCTGAAAGCCGCCCGTCTAATTTGACAGCCTTACTTTACTCAAATCTCTTGTCATCGCATCCAGTTTTGCACGGATACTGTTGTCAAGAACTTGGTTGCCAATACGAATCACAATGCCGCCAAGCAGACTTTTATCAATTTCGTAGTCCACCGACAAAGTTTCGTACTCGCTCACCTCAAGAAGTTTTTGTTCAATTTTCTTTTTTTGTTTCTCCGATAGTGGCATCGGCGTCTGAATCTGAACTTTTCCTATCTTTTTGTATGCCATGGCACATTCATTAAAATATGCTAACACAGGGATTAGTTCTCCGATTCTTCCTTTTTTTACAAGAACATGCAAAAGTCCCATCATGTCCTGGGACAGTTCCTTTTGAAAAACCTCCTGCAGCACATCCATCTTTTTTTCCATCGTCATTTCAGGATGTTCCAAAATCGCCATGAAATCCGGATTTTCCGAAAGCACCTGCTTCATCGCACGCGTTTCGTCCCAGAGTTCATCCACACGATTTTCTTCTACCGCAAGAGAAAACAAAGCATCGCCGTACACTTTTGAAACTAACTTTGCCATGTCGAATCCCCCATTTCATTGCATGTCTCTTCAATCAACTTGGCCTGTGCCTCTTCACTGATGGATTCTGACACCAGTTTGCCAGCCATCATAGAAGCCACCTGAACCATTTCCTGTTTCATTTCATCACGGACTTTATCCTTTTCAAGTGCCACTTCTTTCTCTGCACGTGCCAGAATACGATGTGCTTCATCGCCGGCCTCATTTACAATTTCACTCGCACGCTCTTTTGCTTTTTGGCGAGCCTGTGAAATCAATTCTGTGGATTCATCATCCACCTTTGCCAGTTTGTCATCATACTCTTTCTTCATGGCAAGTGCCTCATCTTTAGCGGATGCCGCCTCCGAAAGCTGGCTCTCAATATAATCCTTTCTCTTTTGAATCAGCTTGCGCGCCGGATTAAACAAAAGATACGATAAAAGGATAAACAATGCCAGCATGGCAACTAACGTAATGCATGTATCAAATAACGTCTGCGGGTCAAGTCCAAATATTCTTGGATCCAATTACAGTCCCTCCTTTCTTACAATTTTCGGATGGATTGCATTATACTCCAAATGGATTTACAAACAGCAGAATCATGGCTACAACCAGACCATACAAACCGGTTGTCTCGGCTACTGCCTGTCCAAGAAGCATGGTTGACATAATCTCACCACGGGCACCCGGGTTACGTCCTACGGCACTTGCACCATATCCGGCTGCAATACCCTGTCCAACACCAGGTCCGATACCTGCGATAACTGCTAATCCTGCACCAATTGCTGATGCTGCATGTACTAAATCTGCTCCTGAAATATTCATATCTTTTCCTCACTTTCTGCGCTTATGCGCGATAAAATTAATCATCCAAATCTGCGGCATTCGCAATGAATACCATTGTCAGCATAGCGAATACATACGCTTGCAATGCGCCGGCAAATACATCCAAATAAGCGTGTAGTGCAGCCGGCCAGACCCACAAAAGGAACTTAGGAAGAAGTCCGTAGATCAACGCCATCATCATGGTTCCCGATAAAATATTGGCAAACAGACGAAGTGACAGAGATACCGGTGTGGCAAATTCACTAATTACATTAATCGGGAAAAATAAGAAAATCGGTTCAAACAAACCTTTGAGTTTTCCCCACTTCTGCCATTTGATTCCCTGATACTGAATCATAACAAAAGTGATTAACGCCAGTGGAAGTGTCGTACCATAATCCGCAGTCGGTGGTCTGAGTCCAAAAAGCCCGGACAAATTACATGTCACAAGGAACATGAAAATCACACCAATATAGTTTTTGAACTTTGGTGCCAGCGTCTTTCCCATGTTGCTCTTAACCAGATTGTCAAGGGTTTCCACTAAAAGCTCGATGACATTTAAAAATCCGGTCGGTGCCTTCGTCGGGTCTGCTTTTTTGATTTTATGATTTGCAACAATCGCGAAAATAATCAGAGCCGCCATAACGATAGCCAGACATATATGGGTCGTCGTGATGTACACCGTCACGCCGCCAATATGAATCGGCAGATGCCCATATACATAAAAATCTACTCCATCCACGCTCTCACTCTCCTTTCCTATAATAATTTCTTTTTACGAAGTCTTATTTTTTCCATCCATGGAACCATAAGTGCTGCTGCCTTTCTTGCAAGCAGTCCCGCCAAAACGGTATATGGCATAACCCATTTTGAAAGAAAAAAACTTCCTACAAGCACTCCGATTTCAATGGCGCTCCGTACAAGCCCCATCGCTCTGGAGTGACTTACTGCCTTTTTTTCCGGAAGGTCTAACTCAATGTCAATGCTCCGGTACAAATGAACCATAAGTCCACTCGCTGTAACACTGCCAGCGATTTCTCCCAAAGCATACGGTAACGGCTCCGGCACAAAAAAGATGCCGCCAAGAATTACCACAATGGCAAGAATCCATATGCCGATTATGACTTCCCATAAACTAATCTTCGCCGTCTCCATCCTGTTTTCCTTCCTGTGTTTCCTTTTTTGTACTGCCCGGGTGATACTGTCCGGTCAATACAAGCATACTGCGAAGCGATGCCAAAATCCCGATAAACATCATGATTACCATAAAGCATTTGGTACCAAAAAGCTTGTCTAAGCCATAGCCAATCAACAGGCTGACACTCATGCAGACCATCATCGATAATCCAATCTGCATAATCATCGATAAGGCATGTATGATTTCTCTCCGGTTTTTCGCTTCGTCACGTTTTCTCATAATTCTCTCGCCTTCTTCACGCATGCCATCTGTCCTTCTATGACAGCACTGCGCAGTCCCTTTTCCTCTAAGACACGAACTGCCTCAATCGTCGTTCCCGCTGGTGAGCAGACCATATCTTTTAATTCACCCGGATGTTTTCCGGTCTCAAGCACCATCTTAGCACTTCCGTACACCGTCTGTGCCGCCAGTTCATAAGCCATGGCACGCGGCATACCATCCGCCACAGCCGCATCCGCCATTGCCTCAATAAACATAAATACGTAAGCCGGCGAACTGCCACTGACACCAATCACGGTATCAATCATATTTTCAGAAACTTCTGCAACCACACCAAAACTTTCAAATATAGTAATTGCCGTTTTTCTTTCTTCTTTTGAAACCGATGGATGAAAACACATCCCGGTTGCTCCCGCTAACACAAGTGCCGGTGTATTCGGCATCGTGCGTACTATTTTCATAGTCTTTCCAAATAACTTCTCGATATTCGCTATCGTCTGGCCTGCCGCAATCGAAATGACTAACGCATTTTCTTTACAAACCGGTGCAATCTCCGGAATCACATCTGCAAACTGATACGGTTTTATCGCAAGTACCAGCACATCTGCTTTTTCTGCCACTTCTTTGTTATCTGTTGTTGTCTGCACGCCAAGTTCTTCATGCAATGCATCTAACGCCTCTTTGGTACGTCTCGATACAATAATCTCATCTGCTTTGTACAAGCCTTTTGCCAAAATTCCTTTCAGCATCGCCTGTGCCATATTTCCACATCCGACAAAACCTAACACGTTATTTCACTCCTTATTCTTCAATCATATCAACCCGGCGTTTATGTCTCTCCACACCGGAAAATTCTGTGTCTAAAAAGATATCTACAATTTTTTCTGCAAGCCCCGGTCCCACAACTCTCGCACCGAAAGCTAAAATGTTGGCATCGTTATGCAGTCTGGTCGCTTCTGCGCTGAAGCAGTCACTGCAAACGGCTGCACGAATTCCCGGTACTTTATTCGCTGCAATTGAGATACCAATGCCGGTTCCGCAAATTAAAATTCCTTTGTCACATTCCCCATCAACAATGGCATGTGCTACCTTTTTTCCATACACCGGATAATCCACAGGGTCAGGACTGTAACTTCCGTAATCTTTGTAGGAAAGTCCGCGCTCCTCCAAGTGACGCATCACCACCTGTTTCAATTCATATCCTGCCTGGTCGCTGCCTAATGCTATCATATTGTAACACCCTCCTCATATTTTAGTTCCACTGTAATTTTTTCTTCACCCGGTACAATAAATCTTTGAGTTCTAAGTAACATTCCTCATATGCCTCATCCCCGCTTCCATATGGGTCCGGCACATCCGGGTCAAATTCTTTTCCATCTTCTTCCTGCACAAATTCGCGAAGCGTATAAACATGTTCCGTCACACCATAATCTTCGAGAACTTTGACTTTTTCGGTAAAATTCATCGTGAGCACAAGCGTTGTCTCATCAACCTGCTCTGCATGAAATTCTTCCGATACCTGCTCCTCGCAGGGAACCCCATGATTCATAAGCAGTTCCGTCACCCGCTGGTCTCTCGGTTCCGCAAAAAGTACAACCAGTCCACGTGACATAATCTGCTTTGATTTATCCATCAAAATACTTTTCATAATCCACTCTGCCATTGGACCAAGAAGGACATTTTCCTTCGATACAAAAATAATTTTTGTGTAATCCATCCGTATGCCTCCTCCAATCACTTATCCGAAAGATACTCAATCTTTTGCCCTGCTGCCTTCAATAAACGGTTCATAATTGCCTCGCTCCGGTCATCATCCGCAAAACTCTCAGAAAAAATAACCGAAACCCCCATATGGTCAAATTCGCGTAATGCACGGTATAACCCCTGCTCAATGGTATGTTCATTCCGCGATCCCGCTGACACAACTTGTCCATGTGTATAACAGGACAACGTTTCATCCGCAGCAAGAATCCCCACTTTTTCTTTTGGATATTCTGCCGCAAGTTCTTTAATCCGGCGGATAACAGCTTCCTTTTCTCCCTGAATCACCGTCATCGACGCCTTCGGTGCATAATGTCTGTACTTCATGCCTGGTGCTTTCGGCTTTACCGATGGGTCTAATCCGGATAAACCGGCATCCATCTGTACTGTGCCAATCACCTTAGCAATCATATCTTTTGTAATATGTCCCGGACGCAGAATCGTCGGCGTCTCTTCTGTGACGTCAATAATCGTCGATTCCACACCGATTCCAACCAGACCGCCATCGATAATCATATCAATGCGTCCCCACAAATCTTCTTTTACATGTTCTGCCGTCGTCGGGCTTGGTCTGCCTGACGTATTTGCACTCGGTGCCGCCACCGGCACGCCGGCACTTTCAATCAACTGTCTGGCTCCCTCATGTGAAGGCATCCGGACAGCTACCGTATCAAGTCCACCGGTTGTCTCATAAGGCACAGCTTTTGTCTTTTCAAAAATAAGTGTCATCGGTCCCGGCCAGAATGCATCCATAAGTTTTTCTGCCGTTTCCGGTATCCGTGCAGCAATTGCGTCAAGTTCTTCTCTCTTACTGATATGAAGAATCAGTGGATTATCACTCGGACGCCCTTTTGCCTCATATATTTTTTTAGCCGCCTGCGGGTTAAATCCATCCCCGCCAAGTCCATACACAGTCTCCGTCGGGAAGGCAACCAGCCCGCCCTGCCGTAAAATCTGTGCGGCATGATTCAATTCTCCTTTGTCATACCCTGTTACCGCATCGAAGCAAATCCATTCTGTATCCATATACGATTCCTTCTATCTCGCTTTTTCTCAAATACTCATATGATTTATCATACCATATTCTGCCTATTTATACAAGAAATTTTCAATGCCCTCTGCAATCCCTTCGACCATCTTTTTTTGATATTTTTCGTCATTTAACAGCCTCTCTTCGTCAGGATTTGACAAAAATCCGCACTCTACGATAACAATCGGACAGCTCACCTTCCGAAGCATATAATAACTGGCATTCGCTTTTTCCACACGGTGGTTTTCTTTGTCCGCTTTTTCTTTGATGGACTGCTGTAAAATACCGGCAAGACGCTTGCCTTTTTCGGAACTTTTATGATAAAAAACCTGTGCCCCTTTTGTGGATGCAGAAAAACTGTTCTGATGAATGCTCACAACCAAATCCGGTTTCTTTTCTTCAATCAGCGTCACACGATTCTGCATATCTGCTCGCTTTTTTGATGATTCATCGCCACGGCAGAGTGCCTCATCACTCACTCTTGTCATATAAACCGTATAACCGCTTGCCGCCAGTTTTTGATTTAATTTCTCACTGATGGCAAGGTTTACATCCTTTTCCAATGTCTGATTTGCTCCCACTTTTCCGGGGTCAAAACCACCGTGTCCGGGGTCAATTACAATCGTTGCCTTCGTTCCTTTCGCAGTCTGGTTAAGTGTCTTGTGAAATGGTTTTTCTAACGGTGACGCAAACTTGTACCACGCACTCAAAAAAGCAGCCACGGCAAAAAAGAATACCATGGCTGCTTTCTTTGTTTGTTCTATTTTTTCCTTCGACATAACGGACTCCCGCATCCTTTTTGGTACTATTGTATGTCTTTTTTCTTTCAAATAGTCTTACCATCCGCGAACGGCATCCGCTATCGTCGTCCAGGTAACGGCACGCTCAAAACCAAGTTTCCAGAACGCCACACCTGCCGTCTTACTTTTCTTCACAACTTCCAGTTTTTTCTTTAACGAAGTTTCTTCTTCCAGCCAGATTTTATAAGTTGCACCACTGGACTTAAATTCCGCATAATACTGACCGGTTGCTTCATCCCACTTTGGTGATGCATCATTTGCCCGGACAACACTCTCGGCACCGCTCATGCCATAAGCTTCCGGATGTGGCTTTTTGCCTTTTACTTCTTTCCACAATCTCGTGTAGAACGGAAGTGCAGCTACCGTACGTTCTGCCGGTACCTTTGCCAGCACATTTTTGACACCTTCTTTTACAAATGGAAGCGACGAAACCGAACCGCTTTCTTCACTGCCGTTGTAATGCTCATCATACGCCATCAAAATCACATAGTCCACAATGCGTCCCTGCTCTTCCAGATCATAATACGCATTGTAACTTGCCGGCGAATAGTTGTCCACCGAAACAATCAAATCATTTGCGTGGCACTTAAGAGTAAGTTCACGTAAAAATTCCAGATATGCCGGTGCAGTATCTTTTGTTACATGCTCAAAGTCAATGTTAATTCCATCCAATTCATGCTGAATCGCCGTTGCCACCAGACCATTTACCAAACGATTCCGGTTTGATGTCACGCCGAGCACTTTACTTAATTTAATTCCTTTACCAAAATCATTAATCAGTCCCCACACCTGTTTTCCCTGTGCGTGTGCCTGAGCAACATAAGAAGAATTTGCCAGCGAACCAAACTTGCCTGTATTATCGCTGAGCGCATACCACGTCGGGCTGATGACATTCATCGCCTTTGCACTCTGAATGAGCGATGGAAGCTGTCCGCTGCTCGTCTCATTCGTTACCTGATGCCATCCCAAACATACCTGGCCTTTTGTCTTTAACTGGGTAAAAGATTCCGGCTCTTTGTCAAATTTCCAAGCCGTCTCTTTCTGCCCCTGCAGGCGGTCGCTCGGTACATAGCCGGCAATTCCATCCTGTGTGGTAACTGCCGTATAATCATTTTCTTTTTTCTTATCCGTTTCCACAAATACGCGGGTGCCTTTTGCCAGCTCCACAAAATATTTGTATTTTTTATTCGGACCCTTGCGCACACGGGTATCCTCTGTCAGTGACGCCATCGTATAGGACGCACTCCGGTCTGACATAATCACAAGGCGTTTTGGATTTTGATATGTTTTATAATAGCAGCTCGTGTGTTCTTTGATAAAGGAAAGGGATACATAAAACGCATCATCTTTTTTCTGCAGAATTGGCTTCTTCGCGTTCTGCGTCTCCTTGCCAACCTGATAAGAAACTTCTCCTGCCTGCGCCAAAATCACGCCGCCACTTGTCACATAGGAAAGGCTGCTTTCCACTGTATCGACATAAATTCTCTGGTCCATATAAGTAGACGCAACCGATGCCGGTACATAAATTTCGCCCTCTGCTTCATATCCCTTCTCTTTGCTTTGTTCATCATTAATCACAAGTGCTACTTCATTTTTCTTTAATTTAAATAAATCATTCAGCGGTGCCTGTCCCGGATCCAGCCATTCTATCACCAAGTTCACAACCGGTCTTGCAAGCAGTGCCACAAGCACAACGGCTAAAACCACAACAACCAACAGTCTTTTTTTCTTTTTCGTCATGGAAGTTCCTCCTTCCTTAAGCTATCAGTCTTTACCATTCCAACAATACGTGCAGAGTTTTTCTTTCGGAATTCCAACTGCCTCCAACATATCATCTAAGCGGTTAAAACGAAGGGATGTGAAGTTTAACTCCTTGCGGATTTCTTCAACCATCTGATCATATTTTTCCGATTCCGGATCGGTATACTGCTCTAATACTTCCTCTGATACATCCTCCGTTCCTTCCAGTCGTGCAATCACACGGCGGGTAATCAAATCCATCTCCGATGAGGAACGCGAGAAATTCAAAAACTTACATCCATATACAAGCGGTGGACACGCCGGACGAATATGTACTTCCTTTGCCCCGCTGTCATACAGAAATTCCGTCGTTTCACGAAGCTGTGTTCCGCGGACAATGGAATCGTCAATCAAAAGAATACTTCTATCCTGAATCAAATCATGCACAGCAAGCATTTTCATTTTTGCAATCATGTCACGCTTACTCTGAACTGTCGGCATAAAGGAGCGCGGCCACGTCGGTGTATATTTGATAAATGGTCTTGAAAATGGAACACCGGACTCATTTGCATAACCAACCGCATGTGCCGTACCGGAATCCGGAACCCCGGCAACAATATCCGGTTTTACATGGTCACGTTTTGCCATATTTTTCCCGCAGTTATAACGCATCTGCTCAACACTGATTCCCTCGTAGGAACTGGATGGATAACCATAGTACACCCACAAGAATGTGCAAATCCGCATCTTGCTTCCCGGTGCCATCAGCGTTTTAATTCCCTCTTGATTTACAATTACAATCTCACCCGGTCCTAATTCCTTTAGTGGACGGTATCCTAAATTTTGGAACGAGAAAGATTCCATTGCCATACAATAAGCATCTTCTTTATGTCCAATCACAAGCGGTGTTCTTCCATATTTATCACGCGCTGCATAAATGCCCTTTGGTGTAAGAATCATTAACGTTAAAGAACCATCAATCCGCTCTAAGGCATAATGGATGCCCTCAATCAAATTCTCTTTCTGGTTAATAATCGCTGCCACAAGTTCTGTCGGATTAATGTCTCCACCACTCATTTCCAGAAAATGAGTGTTATTGTCATTGAAAATTTCATCCACAATTTCCTGTGCATTGTTAATTTTTCCCACGGTTGTAATGGCAAATGTGCCATGATGGGAACGCACAATCAATGGCTGTGGTTCAAAATCGGAAATGCAGCCAATCCCGTAATATCCCTTCATTTTCTGCATGTCTTTATCAAATTTCGTCCGAAATGGTGCATTTTCTATATTGTGAATTGCACGGTCAAACCCGTCCTCTCCATACACCGCCATTCCGGCACGTCTTGTTCCCAGATGGGAATGATAATCGGTTCCAAAAAACAAATCAAATACGCAGTCATCCTTCGATGCCACTCCAAAAAAACCGCCCATGATGTCCTCCTCGTTCTCTATTCATTGTTGTAATGGATTAAATCCTCTAATAGAATACCACGTTTTTCGACAGTTCTCAACCCTAATACTCCTTCAGTTTGTGTCAAGTTTTTTGTTTTCCGTAATTCCGGAGAAAAGCTTTGCGTCTCGTGGGCACTCCCGTTTAACAAACACGTAAGGGTATGGGCATGCAAAATACGCAAGCCTCATACCCACGTGTTTGTACCCACAAGTCACAAAGCTTTTCTCCGGAATTACTGGAATACAAAGGAACTGGCAGCAAACATTTGTCACAGCCCAACGATAAGGTTTTTTCGGAGTATAACCCGAAAAACTTTTCATTTTTAAAGCATTTATCGGATTATACTCCATATTTTTCTCACTCTCTACACAAAATATTATTTTTGCAGGAGCGATGGTGTCTTTGGTGTCTTGGGGAAGGGGTTTCGATGAATGGTTACAAACGCACGGGTATCAGGCTGTGCGTATTTTGCACGCCGATACCCCTGTGTGTTTGTCGAGCGGGAGCGCCATTCAGCGGAGCCCCTTTTCCAAGACACCTGGACTTCCGCAAAACCAATATTTTACCTTGATTATATTTTTATCTCTTATTATAATAGAAAGGTAAAGAACGTAGTTTTTCACCAAACATTCAAAAAGAAACGAGGTACTCATTGTGAAAAAATTAGAAGAATATATCCGGAGTATTCCTGACTTTCCGGAAAAGGGAATTATTTTTCGCGACATTACAACGATTTTGCAGGACGCAGAAGGATTGAAGCTTGCGATTGATTCCATGATTGAAACACTCAAAGATGTGGATTTTGATGTAATTGTCGGAACGGAATCCCGTGGATTTATTTTTGGTGTACCGATTGCCTATGCAATGGGCAAACCATTTGTGCCATGCCGTAAGAAGGGAAAACTGCCTTGTGAAACAGTAACTGCAGAATATGATTTGGAATATGGCAGTGCAGCAATTGAGCTTCACAAGGATTCCATTAAAAAAGGTCAGAAAGTTGTTATCGTGGACGACCTTATCGCAACCGGCGGTACAGTAAAAGCATGTGCCTCCTTAGTTGAGGAATTAGGCGGAGAAGTTGCTAAAATTGTATTTCTGATGGAACTTGCCGGCTTAAAGGGAAGAGAACAATTGTCGCAGTACGACGTGTCTTCTTTAATTATTTACGAAGGGAAATAGGCGGCTATTTGCTGCCTTTTACCGCCTCGCGAAGGGAGCACGTGAGCGCAATATATCTATCACTTACAAGGAGGAGCATTTCATGTTAGAAAAAATGTTCAAACTGAAAGAGAATAATACCTCTTTCCGTACTGAGGTTGTTGCCGGTCTGACAACATTTATGGCTATGGCTTACATCCTCGCTGTCAATCCAAATATTTTAAGTGCTACCGGAATGAATTCCGATGCCATTCTTTTGGCAACCGCACTGGCATCTTTCGTCGGCTGTATGGCTATGGCTCTGTTAGCCAACTATCCATTTGCCCTTGCACCGGGTATGGGACTGAATGCATACATGGCATTCACCGTTTGCGGCAATATGGGATATTCCTGGCAGATTGCTTTGCTTGCCGTATTTGTTGAAGGTTTGATTTTCATCGTATTATCTTTGACAAATGTACGTGAAGCCATCTTTAATGCCATTCCAATGGCTCTGAAAAAAGGCGTAAGCGCCGGCATCGGCTTGTTTATCGCTTTCATCGGCCTTCAGGGTGCAAACCTTGTTGTCAACGATGATTCTACTCTTTTGACTTATGTAAAATTTGTAGGCGATTTCCATACCATCGGTATTGGTGCCCTGCTTGCTTTAATTGGTTTGTTCATCATCGTTGTTCTGCATCACAAAAATATCAAAGGTTCCATTTTGATTGGTATTCTTGCCACATGGATTCTTGGTATGATTTGCGAAGCAATTGGTCTTTATGTACCGGATGGTAAAGAGTTCTACTCCCTTTATCCAACTTTCCGCATGATTGACTTTGGTGCATTTGGAACAACATTTGGCCAGTGCTTCAACGTTGATTTCTCAGGTGTTGATATCCTGAACTTCATCGCTGTTTTATTTGCCTTTTTGTTTGTTGACATTTTCGATACGCTCGGAACTTTGATTGGTGTTTCCACCAAAGCGAATATGCTTGATGAAGAAGGAAAACTTCCTCGCATCCGTCCGGCTCTTTTGGCAGATGCCATCGCAACTTCGGTTGGTGCTATTTTCGGAACATCAACTACTACTACTTACGTTGAGTCCTCCGCTGGTGTTGCAGCCGGTGGACGTACCGGTTTATCTGCAATGGTAACCGGTCTGCTGTTCTTATTGGCTATCGTATTTGCGCCAATTTTCACAGCAATTCCATCCTTTGCTACTGCACCGGCATTAATCTTCGTTGGATTTTTGATGATTTCTTCTATCATCTCGATTGACTTTGAAGATATTACAGAAGCCGTTCCTGCATACCTTGCTATGCTTGCAATGCCTTTGATGTACAGCATCTCCGAAGGTATCGCACTCGGCGTAATTTCTTATGTTGTAATTAACTTATGCTGTGGAAAAGCTAAGAAAATTAAACCTTTGATGTATATCTTAGCAGTATTGTTTGTTTTGAAATACATTTTCTTATAAGAAAATTTTCTGCATATAAAAAGACCCACCAAAACTTGTCTGCTCCCGACAATTGGTGGGTCTTTTGTCACTCTTAAATTCCAATTATTCGAATGAAATTGTCAGATAAAATCTTCTTTTTTTCTGTCTCTGTTAAATCGGTTTCCATAAACCACTGCACCGCATCTTTTTGCCCACTCCACGGACTGTCCGTTCCGAACAGGACACGGTCACTTCCCATCGCATGAATCAAATCGACAAATGCTTCTTTTGTAAGCATTCCCGAAACACCCTCTTTTTGCAGATAATCACCCGAAAAAGAAGTGTCAAAGTAAAGCGGCTTTTCCATCAGTTTTTCTTTCACTTCATTCCACAAACGCCATCCGCCCATATGGGCAAGAATCAAGTGGTCCGACTCTGTGTCCTTTAACACCTCAAGCACATGATTAGGCGTACAGTGAACGGGGTCCGGCATTCCAATATCTACGCCGGCATGGACGGTAATATACAGTCCTAATTCTGTTGCTTTTTCTACAATCCGCTTGTACCGTATATCATTAAAAAAGGTCCCCTGATAATCCGGATGAATTTTGATTCCTTTAAGCCCAAGTGCTTTGATACGATTTAATACTTCCGAAACATTCTCGGTCTCCGGATGAATTCCGCCAAACGAAAGAAGCCCGGTCTCTAAAGCCTTTGCATTTGTTTCTGCTGCCACTTCATTAATCGTATCTACCTGTTTTTTTGACGTAGCGACAGGAAGAAGCAGGGAATAAGAAATCCCTGCCTCTTTCATCGACGCCATTAAGCCGGACTGCACACCATTGGTGTGAGCCTTCGTACCCGAATTTTTCTCAAGCTTTTCAATCGCCCGTTTTGCAATCGTCTCCGGATACGTGTGCGTATGTGCATCAATTATCATTTTTCAAAACCTACCTCAAATGCTTTTTGGTTGATTTCAACGGTTTTTGGCGGAACAGTGTTTGCAATAACATCTAACCACTGCTGTTTGTCAAAGTCCATATTTTTCGCTGCTACACCAATAATAATGGTGTTAAATACGCGGGAATTGCCAAGTTTTTTCGCCTCATCCATCGCATCAATCGAAACCACTTTGTGGTCTTTTTTCAGTGTATCCAAAATATTCTCCGGATATTCAGCAACGCCGGTCACAACCGTCATCGGGTCCATGCGCTGGTCATTGACAATCATAACACCATCTTTTTTCAAAAAGTGTGCATAGCGCATTGCCTCTAATTTTTCAAAAGCAATGAGCACATCTGCCTGTCCTTCTTCTACAATCGGCTCATATACTTTGTCACCGTAGCGGACAAACGTAACAACGCTTCCGCCTCGCTGTGCCATACCATGAACCTCGCTCAGTTTTACATCAAAGCCTCCCGCTTTAATAATTCCACCTAAAATGCGGCTGGTAAGGAGTGTTCCCTGACCACCTACACCTACAATCATTATATTTTTTGTTTCCATGAATCAATTCCTCCGTTTTGCTTAGCGTGCCACACAATCAATAGCGTCAAACTTACACAACTGTTTGCAAAGCCCACAGCCATTACACATCGTCTCATCAATTGCAATCGTTCCATCTTCGTTTTTCGTAAGTGCCGGACATCCCGGTTTCAAACACATACCGCATTTCTTACATTTATCCGAAAGCGGCACACACTTATTCGGGAACTTCACGCCCTTAAGAAGTGCGCATGGTGCGCAGGCAATAATTACGGAAACTTCATCTTTTGCCACTTCTTCTTTAATTGTCTTCTCCATTGCTGTCAAATCAAACGCATTGACTTCTGTTACATTTTTTACGCCAATGGATTTACACAAGTTGTAAATGCTGATTGCCGGTACTACATCGCCCTGCAGTGTTTTTCCGGTTGCCGCATGGTCCTGATGTCCGGTCATACCGGTTGTGGAGTTATCCATGATAATAACCGTTCCGGTTCCCTGATTGTAAACCATGTTAATCAGCGAATTAACGCCGGTGTGCATAAAGGTCGAATCACCAATTACAGCTACCCAGTTTTTAATGTAATCTTTGCCGTGTGCCATTTCCATACCATGAAGGGTTGAAATGCTGGCACCCATGCAGACCGTTGTATCGATAACATTTAATGGAGCTACCGCACCAAGTGTGTAACATCCGATGTCACCGGCTGCATGAATTTTCAATTTGTTCAGTACGGTGAATGTACTTCTGTGCGGGCATCCCGGACACAAAATCGGCGGACGCGCCGGAAGGTTCGGATATGGTTTTGTCTCAACATTCTGTCCCAATACTTTCTCACGCAAGAGGTTTGCACTGTACTCACCCTGACGGGTAAAGATTTCCTTGCCAATACACTCAATCCCCCATGCTTTTACCTGCTCTTCAATTACCGGCTCCAATTCTTCAAATATGTAAAGTTTGTCTACTTTTTTTGCAAACTCTTCAATCAATTTTTTCGGAAGCGGATATACCATACCAAGTTTTAACACAGATGCCTGTGGAAATACTTCCTTCACATACTGATAAGGAATACCACTGGTAATGAAACCAATGGATGTATCGTTGTATTCTGCTTTGTTAATTGCAAAGTCAGAACCATCTTTCTCTAAACGGTTCATGCGGTCTTCCACATGAAGATGACGCTTAATCGCATTACCCGGCATCATAACATTTTTGCCCGGATTTCTCTCATATGGTTTATCTTCCGGCTCCACACGGTCTTCCAATACAACAGGACCCTGTGAATGTGCCAGTCTTGTCGTCGTGCGAAGAATTACCGGTGTGTCATATTCCTCACTGATTCGGTAAGCTTCTTTGACAAAATCTTTTGCTTCCTGGCTGTCGGACGGCTCCAATACCGGTACCAGTGCAGCACGTGCTACACAACGGGTATCCTGCTCGTTCTGGGAACTGTAAAGTCCCGGATCATCTGCTACAACCACCATAAGACCGCCATTTGCTCCAATATAAGAAGCGGTATACAATGGGTCACTCGCCACATTTAACCCTACATGCTTCATCGATGCCATTGCGCGGACACCGCTGATGGATGCGCCAATTGCCACCTCAGTAGCAACTTTCTCGTTCGGCGACCATTCGCAGTAAATATCGTCATACTGTACCAGATTCTCGCTAATCTCCGTACTCGGTGTTCCCGGATAAGCAGCCGATACTTTTACCCCGGCTTCATAAGCACCACGGGCAATCGCTTCATTTCCTAACATAATCTTCTGTTTCGCCATGTCTGTTTTCATCCTCCTAGTTGTTTGTCCTTGGTTTAGCTACTCTGCCAAACCCTAATGATACTATTCTATCACATTTGCTCATAAATGGGAAATTATTTCATTATCTTTTCAGATAAACGTTCTTCTGATTATTACCCACGTTTTCAACCTGAAGTGCGCGGATGGAGTGCACCAGCTTCTGAAACGTTGCATATCCCAATTTCTTTACCTTAAAATTCGGGAAATGGTCATACACCTTCTGCGCCAACTGTCCAATATCAATTCCTGTGACGCCCGCCTTTTTCACCGTATCAACCATAAATTGTTCCACTTCTTTGGCATCATTTTTCAGAATTACCTGAATACTGGTATGATTTCTCTTCAATTCAAAATTATCCAAATCCTCAATAAATCTCGACAGCGAACTATAACCATAATTTCTCACGTCAAAATCGGAATATTTTTTCACAAGAGCACTTCCAATTTCACCAAGTCCCGTATCTTTTCCATTGTTTTCGTTTGTCGTAATAACTTCCAAAACAGCATCCGAAATTTTCTTTTTGGAAACGGCATTTTTCTTTTCTTTCTTATTTTCCTCTTTGTCGCTCTCAAGTAAAAGCTCAATATTCGTAAATACCGAGCATGCCCCACGGAATGATTTCGGCGTCTTACTTTCGCCCATGCCAATCACTTCCATGCCGGATTCCCGCAGGCGGCTCGCTAATCTTGTAAAGTCACCGTCCGATGACACAATGCAGAATCCTTCTACATTTCCTGCATACAAAATGTCCATCGCATCAATAATCAGTGCCGAATCCGTCGCATTTTTCCCTGTCGTATTGCGAAACTGCTGAATCGGCGTAATCGACCGCTCCGCCAGCTCACTTTTCCATTTATTCATGTGGTAGTCAGTAAAATCGCCGTAAATACGCCGATACGTTGCCACCCCATGCCTTGTCATTTCGTCCAGAATACTGTCAATATATTTTGCTGATATGTTGTCTGAATCAATCAGCAGTGCAAATCGTTTGTCGCTCATATCCCTCTTTCCTTTCTACTGATTTATAGGAAAATGTTCTTTTTTATTCTATCACAGCACCATACCCCATGCAACATTAGACAAATTTCTCTTTTAACCTATCCATACATTCTCTATCCATTCCAATAATCTGAAAATAATTGGATACATCTCCATATTTTTCTCGAAACATCTTCAAAAACATTTCCATAAAATATTTGTTTGGCGTTACAATCGCCATATCAATATCTGAATTCTGCTTAATATACTCAAGTCTTTGTTTAATATAATATTTTGTAACTACATAATTCTCAATAATATCCTCATCTTTCGCCCCGGCAAATAAGAGCAAAATAGCAGAAACGACACCACTTCTATCTTTTCCGGCAGAGCAATTAAAAATAACTCCTTGCGGCGCATTCGCAATACATTCAAAAATGGCTTTCATATTTGGTTCTTCTGCAATTTTCAAAAAACTAAAGGGTACCTCTTCTACTGAATTTGGCACCTTACTTCCTTCATAAACGGGGAAGTTATAATATGTCATTCCTTTAACATTTGTTAAACTACTTGGCTTTTTCTTTACATCTTCTTCCGTTCGCATATCTATCACTGTTGTAATATCATGGTTGACAAGAAATTTTTTATCTCTATCGCTTGCATATCCCTGCCTGTCACTCCTAAGAACCGAAAAACTCTTTGTTTTTCTTCCATAACAGGTTTCATAGCCTCCCAAATCTCTTGTATTTTGAGTTGTTTCCAGTAAACTTTTATACTCCATATTCTTCTCCATTTCTGCAGCGTTAAATTACTTTAAATCATCCTGCTCTCTTCCACTTTGACCGCAATCTGCCATTTATCTTCATACACAATTTCACCTACAAAATTTGTATAGACAACATCGTATGCCCTATTATATTTATCTAACAAATGTATTGCCGGCCTCAATTTTTCGTACATTTGCCTTGTAGTATCACATTTAAAAAAAGTAATAACTTTTTCCCTTTTTACACATGGTTCAGGCTCTGGTAAGTGACTCTTAAACCACTCATCAATACACACAAACATCTCTTTTTCACTTTCATCCATGACCCCTGCATTTACAAGATTCCAACAAAGGCTAAAAATCCCTTTAGGATACCTGGTAATATAAGAATCTTCTCTACCTTGTATTCGCATATACTTATAACTCATTTTTTTCTCCTTCCTCAAAATAAAAACACGCCTGTTGGAAATAAATTTTCCCTAACAAGCGTGGATCAAGCATTTTGCTAATATCGATGTTACCAAATTTAAGAGGAAGCCAAACGCATCCGACTCCCTTAGGCATAGTCCGCAGACGTCCGCCGCAATTCTGTATTATATTATGCCACATTTCCTTCGATTATGCAATAGATATCATTCCTTGAGTTTCCGCAAAGCGCATAAAAAAAGTGGATGACTTTAATTAAAACACTAATCTGCTGGATTTTGAGAACTCAAAAGCGACAGTATCAGGATTAGAGGCACTTTAATAAGCCCCGCCGAAACCGGACTTTGGAAGAATTATTTTTTTATCTATTCAGACAACCAGTTTAAGGCAGAGTTAACGGTATCTCGGACGTTTGGGTCGGAACCATAGTCTGACGCCTTCTTTTGCATATGAGAGTATGCCACGGATGCCTTTCGCCAGTCGATAATAGCAGAAGAAT
>NZ_QUDR01000026.1:0-383 GCF_003477605.1 Clostridium sp. AF37-5 | reverse complement strand
GTCGATAATAGCAGAAGAATACTTTTGCCTTTACAGGATCTGCTTTTTACAACGGAAGTATTCCTCGATCTTCCATCGCGAAAAATAGGTTCTTGCCACTTTGATCACATCCTCTTTGGACTTGATTTCTTTATTTGTGGCAAGCATCATGGGATGTTCTGTGATGCCATAAACCAGTACCAGATAAATATCTTTTCTGGAAGCTGTAATCTGGACTTTGACATGGGAAATGTAAGCCTCGTGATTTTTCCCCTTATAAAATACATTGGTTTTAATTTTCCCTTTGCGACGGTTGCGCAGTTCCATAGCTTCAAAAGTAACGGTATTGGCGGATTTATAACCCTTTTCAGCTGAAGAATGTACTTTTGAAAAGATACTGACCG
>NZ_QUDR01000025.1 GCF_003477605.1 Clostridium sp. AF37-5 | reverse complement strand
TCCCATGAAACACGGAACCTGAAAAAAGTGCCAATGATTACTTGACACAAACTCAAGCAAGCATTATATAGACATTCTCCCTTTTCTGTGTTATAATAATGTGCAATTTGTATATTTACAGATAAAAAAGGGGAAGAGTTTATGTTTCATTATTTTTTACAGTTGAATTTTGCGACGATCTTAATATCCTTTTTTATGTTGATTTTCGTCAATGTAAATCCTGTATTTCAGAGAAAGGTAATTCGGTTGTTTTCCATTGCGATAAGCTCAGTACTGTGTCTGGTTATCGTTGACAGTATAGAATACTGGTGTGCGACACTTCCGTATCCGACAACGCTGCGTGTGGCAGTATCTATTATTGGATATGCGCTTAGACCAATCAATATATGCTTTGTGATCATTCTTTCCTGTGGTAACAGAGTGTCACAAAAGTTTAAGAAATTTATTGCGCTTCCGGGAATTCTGAATACGTTGATCGCTCCCACTGCGTTATTTTCAGGTGTTTGTTTTTCCTACTCGGATAAGAATGAATTTGTGCGGGGGCCACTTGGATATTCGGCATTTGCTGCCTCCGGTTTTTATTTAATTCTGTTGGTTATCCTGACTAATAAGTTATATAAGACGGAGCATACATACGAATCGCTGATCGCAATTTTCATTGCGGTGACGAACACGATAGCTGTCATTCTGGAGGCATTTTTCCATTATGACGGACTCATCAATACCACGGGAGCTGTGAGTATTGCATTTTATTATATGTATTTGACGACACAGCAGTTCAAGCGGGATCCACTTACGCGTGCGCTCAACCGTCGGTATTTTTATCTGGATGCGGATCATTTAATGGAGAGCAAATGTCTGACAGCGGTAATTTCCATTGATTTAAATGATCTGAAGAGGCTCAATGACGAGAATGGCCATGCGGCCGGGGATACGGCTTTGTGTACGATTGTAGCGTGCATTCAAAATATACTGCCGAGGGGATGCCACCTGTATCGAACCGGTGGTGATGAGTTTATGATCTTATGTTCACGGGTTTCAAAAGATGATGTTCCTGCTCTGATCGATCATATGCGGAGGGAGCTTTCTAAGACTCTTTATTGCTGCGCCATTGGTTTTGCCACGCCGGATGCAGACGAGGATTTTGAACATATATGTTCTATTGCAGATGCAGCCATGTATGCAAATAAAAAACAATTAAAAGGCGAAGATACGATTCGCTAGTAATTAAAGTAGCAGAAGATAGATACCTTAAATGTTAGATATGGGAGAATTGAATGACCACGCCACTGGGAGATATAGAAATATGCATAGATGGAAAAACAATTAAATATACAGCACAGAATTCCACCGACCCGTGGGGAAGTGGAATTTAAAATTTCATTTTAGGAACATGTCAAAGTTTTTTATCTGTATTTGTATATTTATAAAAATAATGATAGAATAATATACATTAAGAATATGAGAAATCCAAACAAAGGGGGGGCATATAAGATGGACGAGAAAATTTATAAGACAATGGGTTCTGCCGGAGCTTCCACATTAGCAGTTGGTATCTGTGTCCTTGCAGGTGGAATCACCGCCGGGATTCTTCTGATTTTCCATAACATCTGCGGAAAGTGTTCCCGAGATGATCGGTATTCCTGATGTCTGTGTATAATAAAACAGATCATCTGGGATATGCCACAATCCCCATACAACACCAAGTACGATCACGCCCGCTGCCGGATACATCATCTGTGCTGTCGGAAATACCGTAAGGTCATAACCCTTTGTACTGCCATACCACATCAGAATTCCCATCAGACAGGGCAGTCCGTAAGACATCAGCACATAAATAATCAGCCTCGTTTTTGTTATTTCTTTTTGTTCCATTTTCAAACTCCTCCCATTAAATCATGAATGATACTTGTTTATTAATCCAATTCGATTGAATCCGATATATAATAGTGAAACTTATTTTTTCTGCAATACTGTTTAATTTTTCTGATCAGTTTTTTATCTTTCGTGTATTCTAAAAGATAGACTTCCATTCTATCTTTTTTACATTTTTGAACATAATCGGAAAAATATTTGCGTACATCTTTTGGCTGTTTTCCAAACGTGCTCGTTTCAAACCGAATACTGCTCCACACAGATTCCTGATTAACGGCAGTCATGATATCTTTCGCCGATCCGTATGTTTTTCTGTACTTTGTCACAAAAACATCTCCTCCATTGATCATGACACCTTTTCCAAGACGTTTGATTTTTTTCAGTATTTTGGCCAGTCCTTTAAAATTTTTCTTTGTCTTTGCATAATCGTAGACATCGCAGTTGTCAATAAAGAAACCATCCACCCCTTTTTTCAGCAGTTTCTTCGACAGTTTTCCCATAAACTTCTGCCAGTCCTTATTCGAAACATCTACCCACTTTTCTTCTTCCCAGTTCTCATAATTTCCGATTGTAAGATATTCATATTTCTTATAATAATAGCGAAAATTCTCGATGGAACCGACATTTAAGTAGGTATATACTTTTACGCCTTTTTTGTGCAGGGTACGGATATCTTTTGCAGAAAAATACTGTGCATCAATGACCACCAGCCTATATCCGTATAACTTTTTTATCTGAGACGAATCAATGCTTAAAAATACGCCATATTCTTTTTTCTCTTTTTGGTTCTTTGCGTCTACCGCACATGGTCCTGCCAGTATGCCAAGAAATAAACTGAACATCCATGTTAAAATCAAAATCTTTTTCCAAAAATATATCAATTTTTTACTCACTCCTGTTCTCCCCATGACTTCATCTGCTAATTTTGCTTTTCGCTATACCGGCAGCTGCGCCAAAATGATTGCTGCAAAAATCAGACAACAGCCCAGCATCTCTTTTGCATTCAGCTTCTGTCCAAGAATCAACCAGCCAAATACTGCTAAAAATACAGCCCTACGAGTGCCAATACAACAGCAAACCAGATATTTATCCCACATTTCTTATGTAAAAATAGTCCGAGAATCGGCACCAGTAAAATATATACCGCTGTAAGGAAACCTGCTTTTCCCGCACTTGCTCCCATCAAAATTCCAACCTGCTGCAGGTTTGTAGAAATACAAAGTGCCACACCACAACAGATTCCACCTTTTATCAGCAGTTTATAATCTTCCTTTGTCTTTGGTTTTCTTGGCGACAGATCTTTTTTATCTAAAAATTTCATGACAGGTATCAATACCAGTACCCCGATAATACACCGGACACAATTAAACGAATATGCTCCGATTGTCTGTCCACCAACTGTCTGAGCCACAAATGCAGCCCCCCAGACGGCTGCCGTTACCAATAATAGGAAACTGTTTCTGGTTGTTTTGTTATTCATCTTCTGCCTCTTCTCAAATCATAAAAATAGTTGAGCTATTCTGCAAGCATGCAAGCCCATTAAACAACAGTTTACCATTCTTTTCCCCAAAATGCATTATTAAAGAAGTTTTTATACAAAAAAACCGCAACCCCTGATTTCTCAAGGATTGCGGAATACAATCTAAAATATAAAATTTTAAATTACTCGATGATTGTAGCAACACGGCCTGATCTGATAGTCTTTTCATCCAATTTTCGCTGCTTTCTCCCATAATACAAATACTCATTGATTAATTCTGATTGTTTCTTCATGATTTTCTCCTTTTTCAAGCAAGAATATCACATAATCTCTCATTCTTCAATTGCTTCTATCCCCTCCATCTCCAACCACATTTTCTTTTTTTCTGCAGCACCTGTCCTTCCTCTATCTCCGGGCGGATGATTAACTTTATTACTTCTTCCGGAGCCTCTGCCTGCAGCAAATCAAAATTTTCTACAAACCACGCTTTCCGTTCCGCTTCTTCCCGCTCTTTCTCGGCATGAAGGGCTGACTGTATCATGCCGGCAGTGATGGTCGGCTCTCCTGCGTGTCTCTTTTTATCGTTCGGAGTAGAATGAATCTTCTTTGCCATTTCATCCAACCAGAAACCGACATCCATCGGCAGCTTTCCACCAAAGAACCTTGCCTGACGGTACAACTCCTGAAAAAGCAGCGTGTAAACCATGCCCGGCACGAAGTTAAAGGTGTCATCGTCATCCGGGATAATGATAAACAAATTGCTTTTTGTTTTCTTTTCTCCGTCAATTCCGGTGCCAAACTCATCCAACGGAATGTCATTGGACGAAAAGATTTCCAACAGTTCTTCATTATCGAAAGGCTACATACGGGCATTTACGGGCATAATGACGGAACGAATCGTTTCATCCGGATCTCCCCGGTATCGCTGATAGGCTTTTACCGCCGGATGATCCGGCTTCTTTTTTGCCAGTTATTCCATGCGCAGAACCAGTTTCGGCGGTGTGTCTGCATCCACAAACTGAGCCTCGTCTAACAGATATAAAATCGTTTTCCAGTTTTTCTGCAATAGTTCCGCTCGCCCTCTTTTGTATTGTCTGGGTGATTCGAAACGCCTTACATCGCCCACTTCAACCAGAAATTCAGCCACCGTGATCACTCCTATACCTTTGATGGCAAGTATCTGCTCTCTTTCAGGTATCTTCCCTTCTTGCACAACTTTTCTATCGTCTCCATACCGGCATCAAACTGTGCCTTTTTGTACTCGTAATCCTCTAGCAACAGTTTCATTTAAACAAAATTTAGCAAAGAATATATTTTAAAATTTTTCAAATAATGCAGTTCTTTCCACAAATGATCCTGTTCTAAATATTTACTTTTTACATAATCCAAAAGATTATTAAAAGGTTTTCGATTCAACATCGTATCATCTGTCATTCTGAATTCTTCTTTAACAACAGAAGTCTCTCCATTAACGAGCAGATAGTGTCGTTCTTCATAATCGTACTCTTTAAAATTTTTATGGATATTAGAATACTCCACTTGATAATAAAAGGAAAATTCCTCTGGAGGTACAGCTTCCGTATTTATCATCTCACAATGATTGTAATGCCCATTCCAACTTTCATAACTTCCACTCCAAACTGCATTAAAATCATCACCATTTTTCACGTGTTCGGATAAATACTTTTCTTTGTCAAGATTCTCAATTCCCAGTTCCTCTGAAAACCTATCTAAACAATCTCTGAGAACCTCCCTTACCTTCTCACAGGAATGATAAAATTTTGCATTATAATACACAAACTTACTATCCTGCACATTTACTGCATTTTGCCGATTAAGTGCCCTACCTTCAACAATGTTACTAGACACGGCATTCTGCACCGCTTCTATTGTTAAATCACAATACATTGTATTTAAAAATTCTTTCTCGTCATCTTTATCCAGCCAGCCGCCAGAAACGGCTTCTTCATATGCATTACGTATCGTATTTGATATTGCCATGTCCAATTCAACATCAGAAATCTTTCCCTGATAAAAGGCAGTAAGATACTCTTTGCGCTGATCACTGTCTTTGACACGACATTGCAACAATTTACTTTCTTTTTCGCTGCATTGCCACCAGTGCTTTCCCGCTTTCTTTGAAGAATCTACCGTTTTCCCTTCCTTTATTATTTACATTTGTAACTTGCGACTGTTCATAACTAACAATTGAATTATTTACTGATGGTATAGAAATCCCCATGCTTTTTTCCATTGTTGTATCCTCCTTCTGACTCTTCTTTTGATGTATATTATTTCTACAAGTGAATTCGACAGATTTTTCTCCTATATTAACCCTCAGTGCACGAACACCCCTTTTTAGTGCACGAAATCTATATAAGGAATTTTTTCATGTTCGAATGTACCCCGCCGACCTTCTCGTTTTGTAAACAACTTTCGCATTTTGAAAGTAGCATTAAAATTTTGTACCCCTATTTTCACCTTTGTTATGAGTTTCCCATTTTTTCAGAAGTTCTGGCGTAAGGTTGATGTCTCCGGCGGCAGCCTTCTGACATCCTAACTTCTGCGTCAGTTCTTCCCCGTAATAAAAGTGGAATGCACTCCCATTATCCGTCAAGATCACCGGAAACAACCTTATGATCCTAGCTTCTGATACAATCCATCGTAAATGTCGATTACGGACTGTGATGTTTTTTCCGTTGCCTGCCAGTGTGCCCCCACTATAACACAAAAGACAGGGGGAATCCTGCCCTCTGCCTTTGTACTGCCAATTTCACTGTCATCTGTTATTCTGTTTGTAACCGAGATTTCCTCTCAGGCGGGGATCTCGGTTTTCATTTGAAGAGATAAAAGGAAGATAAAAAACAGTTGCTTAAAAAGCCAAACAACTGTTTTCAAATTAATGTTTCTTCAATATGTTGCCAACACGGAATATTGATAATTATCCAGATATTGTTTATACCACTCACTTCCATAATCAAAAGAAATATCCTGCCCCAGATCATGTAAACCAGCAGATGTGTATCCGATAGATAACACCATATCCGGCACATTTTGCCAGCCCCACTCTGCCACTTCCTGAATCCAGCCACAGACAGCCTGTGCATAATCCTCTTTTGCCTCATACGGAAAAATTGGATCTTTCCATACTTCCATACTTCCTCACGGATCACCGTTTTTATATCTGTCCCATCTTCTGTGTAATATGTGCCATTCTCTTCCTTTAACTCATGCAATTGATAGCCTGTGTATCTGTACACCTCTCTATAAGCCCAAGTTTTGTGAATACTCAATTTATTACTTATCTGAGTACCATGAGCACCATCCTGCTCCGAAAACCATTTAATTTGCTGCCAAAGATGCTTTCCGTTTTCCCCTTGATTTAGTACAGATTCCATTTTCCCCTTTATTGTAGCATCCTCACAATCCACGGAAATGTAATAACTGTAAGGATCTACCCGAAAAATGTACTGTGAGACTTCTCCTACTTCAATTTTATTTTTTGAAAAAATAAAATTGAGCTGTGCATCACACAACTGTCTATAGTAAGAAATTTGAGAAGCATTTATTTCATCATATTCAAGCGTCAAATTGTTTATCCGAAATACCGAGTCAAGCATATTCGCACCTACCACTTTTCCTCTTTTTAACATGGACATTTCATTTCGATACCCAATACTTCTTTCTTCTCTGGTTAAATCTGATGTAAACCACGGACAGGTAGGATCATAATACTTTCTCTCAATATAAAGTTCCGGGTCATCATTCTTTTTTGCTTCTTCTATCAATTTACTATATTTATCTGTAAGTATTTGATAGCACACTTCACCTGATGACACATAAGGACATTTCTGCCCAGAACGCGTAATCTCGTCACCCGCATTCTCAAGTGTTTTCTGGTTAGCCTCTCTTGCAGCTTCAAAATATGACGCAATATCAACATTCTGGTCAAACTTAATATTCTCCGACTGACCGTAAATCTGAGCTGTCTTTTGAATTTCCATTGCTTCCGAACTAATCGTTAAGCAATCCCGTTTCGCAACCACATTCTTTTGTGCATGCAGCGGCTTTTCGACATCCTTGTGTGCATTCTGAAAAAGTAATCGTAACACTGCTTCCTGTTGTTTCAGCCTGATTATATCTGTCATGACAGAGCCTCCTATTTATAGAGTTCATAATTTGTATCGGCTAAATCATATTCCCAATCTATTTCTATTGAAATATTTTTCATAGTAGATGATGCCGAAGATAATACATTATAGCAAAACATCCATTGCTGTTTTTGTTATTTATATTCCTTTTCATGATTGCTTTCTTACACATCCTGAATGATATTTCTTCTTTACCAAAAAAATTTGACGTTTTTGTAGTAATAACTACTGTTATTGCCTTATTTGTGTCCACGTTTTTCTTGAATATAATCGTTGAACTTGATACTGACAAGTTACCTATGAAATACCGAATACAACTTAACAGCATCAGCATTTTTATTCTTTTCGTTTTCCTCGCTATGTTATTTCTAATTCAAATTATCAGTAAAACATATCAAGAAAACATTAAATTGGCAGAACAAATACATATGTATGAAAAAAATAAGGAACGAAACAAAACTATTCTCCAATCCGCAAAAAGTCTGCAAAAATGGAAACACGACTACTCGAATCATTTAGCAGTAATCCATGAACTAATCAAAGCAAAGTCCTATCACCAACTCAGTCAATATGTATCCAAGCAACGCGAGTCCCTCCCACAATCTTTCCCAATTGTAAGTACAGGTCATCCCGTCATTGATGCAATTTTAACCGACAAATACGCGATTGCACAGTCAGAGCATATATCGTTTATGTATTCTGTTATTCTCCCTGATCATTTTCCTATCAATGATATTGAAATCACGGGGATTTTAGGCAATCTCCTCGACAATTCAATAGAGGCCTGTACCAATATAGAACGAAAGACGGATACCCATCCTCAAATCAAAGTTTTTCTTAAACCACAGCGGAGCATGTATCATATTCATGTAGAGAATAGTTCCTCTGGAAACTATCGATACAAGCTTAATGGTCAACTGGACAGCACAAAAACAGATCAGAAAAATCATGGTAAAGGTTTAACAAATGTTAGAGAAATTGCCGAAAGAAATTCCGGCTTTTGCAATATAACAGCCGAAAAAGATTCTTTTACTGCTGATGTATATATTCCATTACTTACAGAAAGAGGTAAATCATTATGAAATTAAATGTAACAATTTTAGAAGATGAAGCAACTCATGCTGCGCAATTAAAACAATTGCTGGAAAAGTGGGGTAAACAAAATAATATTTCCACATCTATACGTCACTATTTTAATGACAAGGATTTTTCAGAAAAAGAATATGATGAAGACGAACTTTTTTTTATTGACATTGAATTAGGATTAGCAAATGGAATGGACATTGCAAAACAATTACGAAGGGATGGATTTTGCGGTAATATCATTTTCCTGACTGCTTTTTCCGAATATGTCTTTGACGGGTATCATGTTCAGGCTTTGGATTATTTGTTAAAGCCAATTAGCCAGAACAAACTTGAACAATGTATGAAACCCATTTTGAGAAACATGCAAGGGTCTTATCACGTGTACAAAACAAAAACTGAAACAGTAAAAATACCCTACAACAAAATATTGGCATTTACCTCTTTTCGGCACTATGTAGATATAATAACTCAACCAAATGATAATCAGGCTTTTTTTCGTCAGAAAATCACATTACAAAATCTACAAAATCAACTACCCAAAGAATTTGTCCGTTGCCATCGAACAGTTATTGTCAATATGAATAAAGTTATGAGATTAACCAATAAAGACATCACACTTTCCGACAATTCTATTTATCCTGTGTCGGAAAGCTATTTGGAACATGTTCGTGAAGTCTTTTCAAAGCTACTTGATATATAACAGGAGAAAAAACTATGATATAATAAAAAACAAATTTGTAATTCAATACTAATTCATTCAAAAACGCGACATTTTGGCATTTGAGAAATTTTTTCTCAAACTAAATTCCATATAAGACACCATGAATTTCCTTCCCAATATATCTAGTTGTCAAAATAGAATTGTGCTTGCATCCTAAACAACTCTGCATAGAGTCCTCCCTTTTGCAACAATTCGTTATGTGTACCAGTCTCTTCTATAGAGCCATCTTTAAAAAGAACAATCCGGTCACAAAATTTAGTACTTGAAAGCCTATGTGAAATAAAAATTGATGTTTTGGATTCTACAAGAGCCAAAAATCTTGTATATATTTCATACTCAGCTCTAGGATCTAAGGCAGCTGTTGGCTCATCTAAAATAACAATTGGTGAATCTTTATAGAGTGCCCTTGCAATTGCAAGTTTTTGGAGAGGCTTATGATCTGACTTAATTTTTTGCAAAAGAAAAAGAGCCCTTATGAGCTCTGAGTTTTTGGTAGTCTGGGGGGAGTCTGCTCATTTAACAAATCGTGCAACCATTACACTTCACCATCGCATACTCCCAGACCAAATAATAATATGTATTCTTTACTCATCGAACCAAGTCCTTTCTTACAAATGTCTTTGACCACATCATAAACCAATCCAGAAACTAAGCAATTCGACAATGCTCCCAATATTAATTTGATGGTGTTTGGAATCGAACCAAATCCTATTAATAACTCTGTTATAGTGGTAGTATAGCATCAATTTCAAATTTGTCAACCCACTTTCAGGATTTTGTTATCATTCTGTTATCCCAAGCGGTTGTCAGGACTCTCTCCCGGCAACCGTTTTTCTATCCTGTTCGTTATTCTTTTCTGCCCTTTTATATATTTCCAAGCAACAGAAATACCCGTAGAACTGAAGTTCTACGGGTATCTTACGTTTGGACACAACGTTATCTTGCAATAACAAATCTATATTCAGATTGTATTACTCGATGATTGTAGCAACACGGCCTGAACCTACTGTACGTCCACCTTCGCGGATAGCGAATGTAAGACCCTGGCTCATAGCGATTGGGTGAATCAATTCGATTGTCATTTCTACGTTATCACCAGGCATGCACATTTCAGTTCCTTCTGGAAGCTGAACAACACCTGTTACGTCAGTTGTACGGAAGTAGAACTGTGGACGATAGTTGTTGAAGAATGGAGTATGACGTCCACCCTCGTCCTTAGTCAAAACGTAAACCTGAGCTGTGAATTTTGTATGACATGTAAGAGTTCCCGGCTGACAAAGAACCTGTCCTCTTTCGATGTCTGTCTTCTGGATACCACGAAGAAGTACACCAGCGTTATCACCAGCCTGAGCCTCATCCAACTCTTTGTGGAACATCTCGATACCAGTTACAACGGATTTCTGAGTTTCTTCTTTGATACCAACGATTTCTACTTCATCATTCAAGTGAAGAGTACCAGCCTCTACACGACCAGTAGCAACAGTACCACGACCTGTGATAGAGAATACGTCCTCTACAGGCATTACGAATGGCTTATCTGTGTCACGCTCTGGATCTGGAATATACTCGTCGATTGTGTTCATCAATTCCATGATAGCATCGCCCCATTTGCCGTTTGGATCTTCCAAAGCGCCAAGAGCGGAACCTTTGATGATTGGGCAATCTGTGAAGTCATACTCCTCAAGCTGCTCTGTTACTTCCATCTCTACGAGTTCGATCAACTCTTCGTCGTCTACCATATCACATTTGTTCAAGAATACAACGATATATGGTACACCTACCTGACGAGACAAAAGGATGTGCTCTTTTGTCTGAGCCATAACACCGTCAGTAGCAGCTACTACAAGGATAGCGCCGTCCATCTGAGCAGCACCAGTGATCATGTTCTTAACGTAGTCAGCATGTCCTGGACAGTCAACGTGAGCGTAATGTCTCTTCTCTGTCTCATACTCAACGTGAGCAGTAGAAATTGTGATACCACGTTCTCTTTCTTCTGGAGCCTTATCGATGTTCTCGAAATCTGTAGCTTCGTTACCGGATACTCTTGCAGCAAGTACCTTTGTGATTGCTGCTGTTAAAGTTGTTTTACCATGATCTACGTGACCGATGGTACCAATGTTACAATGCGGTTTACTTCTTACATACTTTTCCTTAGCCATTTCTAAACGTCCTCCTAACATTTTTTAAATTTTAATTTAGAAATATCTGCTATATACACATAGCTTAATTATATGGGAAAGTTGCTAAAAAAGCAACCCCCCAAAATTGTTACATTAACGAATTAACATTCTCATCCGTTCTTCTGTGCCAATACTTTGTCCTGTACGTTCTTTGGACATTTCTCGTATTTCTCGAAGAACATGGAGTAGTTACCACGTCCCTGAGTAGTAGAGCGAAGTTCTGTTGAATAACCGAACATCTCAGCAAGCGGAACAAATGCGCGAACAATCTTTCCACCACCGATATCGTCCATACCTTCAATCTGACCACGTTTTGCGTTCAGACTTCCGATTACGTCACCCATGTATTCCTCAGGCATCGTAACTTCAACCTTCATAATAGGCTCTAACAGTACTGCATCACCTTTCTTCATAGCATCTTTGAATGCCATGGAACCAGCGATGTGGAATGCCATTTCACTCGAATCGACTTCATGGTAAGAACCATCATAACAGTTCGCATGAATACCGAGTACTGGGAATCCAGCAAGGATACCTGCCTGAGCAGCTTCCTGAATACCTTCGTCGACAGCTGGAATGTATTCCTTCGGAATAGCACCACCAACGACTGTAGACTCGAATTCGTAAGTGTTCTCGCCGTTTGGATCCATCGGTGTGAAACGAACACGACAGTGACCATACTGACCACGACCACCAGACTGTTTTGCGTACTTCGAATCGATTTCGACTTCTTTTGTAAATGTTTCTTTGTAAGCAACCTGTGGAGCACCTACGTTTGCTTCTACGTTGAACTCACGAAGCAGACGGTCTACGATAACTTCCAAGTGAAGCTCACCCATTCCGGCAATGATTGTCTGACCGGTTTCCTGATCAGTATGAGCACGGAATGTCGGATCTTCTTCAGCAAGTTTTGCCAAAGCTTCACCCATTTTACCCTGATCGTTCTTTGTTTTCGGCTCGATAGCAAGCTCGATAACCGGTTCAGGGAATTCCATGGATTCCAGAACAACCGGATGTTTCTCATCACAGATAGTATCACCTGTTGTTGTCAATTTGAAACCAACAGCCGCTGCGATATCTCCGGAATATACTTTATCCAATTCACTACGTTTATTTGCGTGCATCTGCAAAATACGTCCGACACGCTCTTTCTTTCCTTTTGTTGCATTGAGTACATAAGAACCGGAGTTCAATGTACCGGAATACACACGGAAGAATGCCAGCTTACCAACAAATGGGTCTGTCATAATCTTAAATGCCAATGCTGCGAATGGCTCATCATCAGAAGATTTACGAACGACTTCGTTACCATCTTCGTCTGTACCAGTGATATCAGGGATATCTGTTGGTGCAGGCATGTACTCGATAACACCATCTAACATCTTCTGTACACCTTTGTTCTTGTAAGCAGAACCACAGTATACCGGAACAGCCTCACAAGCGATTGTTCCTTTACGAAGAGCTTTCTTCAAATCTTCGACGGATGGCTCTTCACCTTCAAGATACTGCATCATCAGATCATCATCCAAGTCACAGATTTTCTCAACAAGGTTTTCATGCCATTCTTGAGCAAGATCTTTCAAATCATCCGGAATCTCAGTGATTTCGATATCCTCGCCCTTGTCATCTTTATAGTAGTATGCTTCCATCTCAAACAAATCAACCAATCCGACGAAATCGTCTTCCTGACCAATCGGTATCTGAACAGGAATTGCATTTTTACCCAAACGATCAATAATCGTCTGTACTGACATAAAAAAGTCTGCACCCATCTTATCCATTTTGTTGATGAATGCCATACGTGGTACATTGTAAGTGTCAGCCTGACGCCAAACGTTCTCAGACTGAGGTTCTACACCAGCTTTTGCATCAAACACACCAACAGCTCCATCCAGTACACGCAGTGAACGCTCTACCTCTACAGTAAAGTCTACGTGTCCAGGAGTATCAATGATGTTGATACGGTGCTCCAATGCACCCGGTTTAGCTTTGTGATGATCTTCCAAAGTCCAGTGGCAGGTAGTAGCGGCAGAAGTAATTGTAATACCTCTTTCCTGCTCCTGCTCCATCCAGTCCATTGTGGAAGCGCCATCATGAGTCTCACCGATTTTATAATTCACACCGGTATAGTACAGAATACGCTCTGTAAGTGTTGTCTTACCGGCATCGATATGAGCCATAATACCAATATTTCTGGTACGCTCAAGTGGATATTCTCTTCCAGCCAAAGCCAGTTCCTCCTTTTTCCAAAATAGGTGGCACAAGAATTACCAGCGGTAATGTGCGAAGGCTTTGTTTGCCTCTGCCATCTTGTGCATATCTTCTTTTTTCTTTACGGATGAGCCAGTGTTGTTTGCAGCATCCATAATCTCATTGGCAAGTCTCTCCTTCATGGTCTTTTCCCCTCTCGCACGAGAATAGGTTGTCAACCAGCGAAGAGCCAGCGCCTGACGACGATCCGGACGAACCTCGATTGGAACCTGATAAGTGGAACCACCGATACGTCTAGCTTTGACCTCGAGTTCAGGCATTACGTTGTTCATAGCTTCATCGAATACTTCAAGAGCATCCTTACCTGTCTGCTCTGCTACCTGCTCAAATGCACCGTATACGATTTTCTGAGCAACGCCCTTTTTACCGTCCAGCATAATGTTGTTAATCAGTTTTGTAACAATCTTATTTTTGTAAACTGGATCAGCCAATACGTCTCTTTTCTGAATATGTCCTTTACGTGGCACGTTACTTCCCTCCTTAATAATAATTAATTCACAGGTACTCACGACTTGTGTCCGCACCAGTTTAAAGTTTGCTCACTTTTATATAGTAAGATGCAAAAATTAATCCGGTACTTTTAAATTAGCTTATTTTGCAGCTTTCGGTTTCTTGGCACCGTACTTAGAACGAGCCTGCTTACGATCAGCTACACCTGCGGTATCCAATGTACCACGGATAATGTGGTATCTGGTACCAGGAAGATCCTTAACACGTCCACCACGAATCATAACAACGCTATGCTCCTGAAGGTTGTGGCCTTCACCCGGAATATAACTTGTTACCTCGATGCCGTTGGAAAGACGAACTCTGGCAATCTTACGAAGTGCTGAGTTAGGCTTCTTCGGAGTAGCAGTACGTACAACAGTACAAACACCACGCTTCTGTGGAGAACTCGTATTAACGGACTTTTTCTTCAAAGAATTGTAGGATGACTGCAGTGCTGGAGAATTGGATTTCTTAGCAACCGATTTTCTACCCTGCTTTACTAACTGGTTAAAAGTTGGCATTAATTTTCACCTCCTGTAATCTAATTTGTCATGGTCTGCGGAACTAGTTGTCCTATTTTTGAGGACACAAAAAAGCCCACACGAAACGCATGCTAAATCATTATATCGTGTGGACTTCCCTTTGTCAAGCCGTTTTTTTCAGTTATTTCCATTGATTTGCCATTAAAACAACATTGGAAAATCAATTTTTTTCAATACATAACTCATCGGGTCAAATTTCTGAATCGTCCGAAGAATTTCACTCTGTTTTGCACACTCCGAAATCTCCCTGCACCACGCCACATCCTGAAACGCTCCTATCACTGCCAGCAAAACCCAGATTAAAACAATTCCAATACAAGCACCGAAGATGGCACCGCCCAGCCGGTTTACGGTTTTCAGAACCGGTATGTGGTCCACTAATTTCAGCACACGGACTACAATCCCCACGACAATCACTGCCACAAGAAGCGCAATTACATACGCCGCACCGCTTTGCACTTCAGAATTTGCCGCAAACAACGGTTTTAGAACCGGCACCAAAATCATCGTAAGGGCAAGCACCACAACCATCCGCAAAAGCGAAAACACTTTTAATAAAAGTCCCTTATGAACACCATCCAGTATGCACACCAAAAAGATTCCGGCGGCAATCAGTTCCACAAGTGTTGTACTCATATTTTTTCCTTTCTCATTTCGTCTGCAATCGTATTTTCTGTATCGTCGATGAATCAATCAGCGTATAAACCTGTCCGTCTGATGTCGGATACACCGCATCAATCTCCTGCTCAAAATGATAATCAAATTTGTCATGTCCATTGGTTCTCAAAATATTGCAGGAACGGTTTCCCGTAAAAATAATTTCATCCCCGTACATTTCCATATCTGCATATTCATAAGAAATGTCCTGCTGCATTTTTTCTCTGCCGGACAAATTATACAAATTTAATGTTTGTTTTTTTGCATTTCCCTCTTTTTGCAGGACAAAAGCTAACGCATCATCTCCCACAGCAAGGCTTTTAATTGAATCTGAAAATGTTTTTTCCATAACAACTTCCGGCTGTTTCATCTGTCCAAAAATGGAATACCCCTTTTCGTGGGCAACCAGCACTTCATCATCCGACACAAATTCAACATCGGCAATCATCTTGTTTCCGAATGACTTTCCGCCTACCAATGTATTTTTGTCCTGTCCAACTTCCGTAAAATTGTAAAAGCTGACTTTCGTTTCAAAATCACTGCTGCCTGCTATCATATAAGAAGTGACAACACTTTTCCCATCCGGTGAAATATCAAAATCAAGCGGATATCCTTCCTCCGAAACATTGGTTGGAATTTCCACCAGTAAACTCTCTGCGTTGCTGTACGGATTATAAATGTTTAAAACATTGGAATCCTTATCCTGCAGAAGAATCGCAACAACGCCCTGTCGTGCCACTTTTGCGCGCACAATCGGAAGACTTGTCTCAACGGTAACGCCTTCATCTTTTCCGTTATAAATATAACACTGTTTCCCGCTCACATCAGCAACCGACACATAATCGCCACACACGTCCACCTGTGGCTGCTTCATTTCATAACCGCCATTCCACAAACTTTTCCCTTCGTTATTAATCTCACTAATACCACTGCGGCTGTATTTTAAAATATTTCCATTATGATACCGGTAATTCACATTGTTACTGTCGCTGCGGTTCACTTTGTTTTTCACTTCATAGCCACGGTAACACCGATTCCCATATAAATAAGAGGCCACACCAAAGCCACCGGCAACAAACATCAGCCCCAGAATCACCAGACCCACAATCCATTTCTGCTTATTTTTCAAAAAGTCTTTCATTTTCTACCCTTCTTGCTCGTACTCGAATCGAAAATTTCTCTGATTACGGTAACTTATATTATAGCATAGAAAAGAATTATTGTGCAACGCCATTTTGCGCAGGCGCCGAAGGTACGGGCGTTGGTGAAACACTCGGCACTGCCGTGGCCTCCTGTGTTGGCGGAACCGTTGTCGGGCACGGCGTAAGCTTTGCTTTCTGCGTCTCCACAATCGTCTTGTCCTGATTTGCGGGATGCGACTGATTCATCGTCTGGATTGTATTCAACTGCTGCTTCACCTGATTGAGCGCTGACTGATTCTGCATCAGTACAACAAACGCAAACACGACAATCAATGCAGTCACCGCCGCTATGCCATATCCCATATGTACTTCTTTCTGTTTTTTCTTTGTCCGAAATTTTTCTTTTTCCTCCATAATACCACGAATATTTCTCACCACGCGGTCATCTTCCTGCTCCACAATATGAACATGCCGGTTATTTTCCCTCTCCATATAATGAAGCATTTCCGGATTTTTTTCATAATAGATATAGTAACCTTTTTGTTTTTCTAACTGTCCGCTGCGATACAAAAAGAAACTATCTTCACCGTCTGTTTCATCATAAAGATATAAAACCTTATCCCGTTTTTCAAAATTCAGTTTATGCATCTGCAGAAGCTGCCCCGCTTGATTAACAGAAAATCCCTGACAACTGTAAAACCATCCGACAATTTCCAAATCCGTAAAATTTTCCTTCATTTCCGAATAAATATAATCCCAGTCTTCATCGGTAAGTTTCGGACCGCTCCGCCCTGCAAAATTATGAATTTCCACAACGCCTGAAATCTGGTAAATTTTCTCCCCATCACATATCAGGCTCGTGCCCAAAAGCACTGCTGCCTTTTCCATCCCATGACTCTGCTCTGCCAGACGTTTTACAAAACGAATGACATAATCTTCCATATAAATTCGTCCCCGCCCCGGAATCTCTCCAATCTGCCGAACACTTTTTGGTCTTGTCCACTGCATGACTTGTCCTCCCTTTATTGTTTTTTCTCAATCGACAGTTTTATCATATCACGCCCGGAAAGCGGATTTTGTCGATTCAGAACCCGAGAACAAATTTTATTGAAGTTTTTTCCGCATGATTTTTGGAAATAATGAGAATACTGCTAATAACAACACAGAAAGGTTTTTTATTATGGCAGAATATTTTAATCCCGGCGAAAGCCGTTCCTTATTTAATTTTACTACATCACTTCAGAATTTATTAGAGAAAAAGAATTACCATTCACGTGACATCGTCCTTGTCTGCATCGGCTCCGACCGCGCCACCGGCGACTGCTTAGGTCCGATTGTCGGTCATAAATTAGCACGTTTTTGCAGTACACATAAAAACAGCCTCCATCTTTTCGGCACACTGGAACAGCCCATCCATGCTAAAAATCTGGAAGCCACCTTACAATTCATTCATTCCTGTTATAAAAACGCACTGATTATTGCAATTGACGCATCCCTCGGTGTCGTCGAGCACGTCGGCTATATCACGTTAGGTGAGGGAGCACTCTGTCCCGGCGTCGGTGTTGATAAAAATCTTCCGGAAGTAGGTGACATTTTTATCACCGGTATTGTCAATCTTTCCGGATTTGGGAGCCAGATGCTGCTGCAGACAACGCATTTAAATCTTGTCATGCAGCTTGCTGATTTCATCAGTCTCGGACTGTTTCGATGTCTTATGCACTCACAGTTCCGTTCTTCCCTCAAGTGCGCGGAATAACGTCATTTCGTCAATAAATTCAAGCGCACCGCCAACCGGAACTCCGCTGGCAATCCGGGTTACTTTAATCCCCGCCTGCTTGACATATTTGCTTATCCAAAGTGCTGTTGCTTCTCCTTCCACCGTGGAATTTGTCGCAATAATAACTTCTTTGATATCTTCCCGTTGAAGGCGCTGCAGCAGTTCCTTGAGTTTTAAGTTCTCCGGCTGCACACCAACCATTGGATTCACCGCACCGTGAAGTACATGGTACACGCCCTTGTACTGTCCGGTTTTCTCATAAGCCGCCAAATCACTTGGTTCCTCGACTACCATAATCGTCTGGTGGTCTCTTTTTTCGTCCGCACATACCTGACACAATTCCCGGTCAGACAAATTAAAACATTCTTTGCAAAAACAAATCTTCTGCTTTGCCGTCAATATACTGTCCGCTAAATGTTTCACGCGTGCTTCCGGCAGATTTAAAATATGCAGTGCCAGCCGCTGTGCTGACTTTGGACCAATGTTTGGCAGACTTGCCAATTCTTCGATTAAATTTGTAATCGACTCACTATAATATTTCATTAGAATGGGAAGCCTCCGCCAAGGTTCAATCCGCCGGTCAACGCTTCCATGGATTTTGCGCTGTCTTCTTCGAGCTGGCGCAATGCCTCGTTCGTTGCTGCCACAATCAAATCCTCTAACATTTCAATATCATCCGGGTCAACAACTTCTTCGCTCAATTTTACGGAAAGAACTTCTTTTTTACCGGAAACTTTTACCGTAACGGCACCGCCGCCAGCCGTCGCTTCATACTCTTTTTCTTCCATTTCTTTTTGTGTTACTTCCATCTGACGCTGCATTTTCTGCGCCTGTTTCATCAAATTATTCATGTTTCCCGGCATTCCGCCCTGAAATCCACCTCTTCTTGCCATTTTTCTTCTTCCTTTCTTTTTCTATGTCGGTCAATCCAACATCTCAATTTCTACATTTTTTATTATATTCCGCAGCTCCGGCAAAGCATTCATTTCCTGGCGATTTTCCACAAAACGCACATCTAACGAAATCTCTTTGCCCGTCAATTGACCGGCTGCCTCAATCAGCACCTGCTGATTTTCCTCTTTTTTAAAATATTCGGCAGGCATTCCCTGCGTAAAAGCAAGCACCAGTTTTCCTGCCTCTGATACAGAAATCCTCACATCTAAAAGCATAGACCGCGACACCTGATCGATTCGTCCAAGTATCTGGTTCCAGTTTGCCACCACATCTCTTACATCATCAGGAACTGCTTCAGGACGAATTTCTCTCTGTGGCTTGATTACCGTTTTGTTCTCAGATGCTCCTGCACTTTGCGCTGCCACAAAGGTACCGGACTCCATCATCTCCTGCCACTGTTCATTCTTCTGCTCCAACTGATTTAACCGCTGAATCAGCGAATCGTAATCCGTCTGCATCTGCGGACGGCACAAGCGAATCATCGCCATCTCAAGCATGACACGCTTATTGTTTGCATATTTCATGTCATTTGCCAAATCCGACAAAATACGGATATAGCGGAACAAAATTTCCAATTCAATCTGCTCGGCAAAACGGGAAAGTTCCTGCCTGTTTTCCTCCGACATATCCACTAACTGCTCTGCCTCATCCGCAGTTTTCACAACCAAAAGATTGCGCAGATACCAAATCAGTTCATTGACAAATTGTGATAAATCCTTGCCCTGCTCAACCATCTCAGCCACAATGGCAATCACGCCATCGACCTGATTTTTTATCAAAGCCTCCATCAACCGGTGATATACACTGTGGTCGACAGCACCAAGAATTTTCAAAACATTTTCATATGTTAATTTCTGTCCGAAATAAAAAGAAATACACTGTTCCAAAAGACTTAAGCCATCACGCAGTGCGCCGTCTGCCTGTCTCGCAATGTAAGTGAGCGCCTTGTCTTCTGCCTCAATTCCTTCTATTTCTAATAATTCCCGCAGTCTTGCCGCAATTGTTTCCACCTGAATCCGTTTGAAATCATAGCGCTGGCAGCGCGACAAAATGGTAAGTGGAATCTTGTGTGCCTCCGTCGTTGCCAAAATAAAAATCAGATAGGAAGGCGGCTCTTCCAATGTTTTCAAAAGTGCATTAAATGCGCTTGTCGAGAGCATATGCACCTCGTCGATAATATACACTTTGAAACGTCCCTCCGCCGGTGAATACTGCACTTCATCAATCACCTGCCGGATGTCATCCACACGGTTATTCGATGCCGCATCGATTTCCACCACATTCATGGAAGACTGCTCCTCAATTGCCTTACACATTGCACACTCACCACAAGGACCATTCGGTCCCGGATTTTCACAGTTTACTGCCTTTGCAAAAATTTTGGCAACCGTCGTTTTTCCGGTTCCTCTCGTTCCGCAAAACAAATAAGCATGTCCAATCCGGTCCGCCTGAATCTGATTTGTGAGCGTTTTTACAATATGTTCCTGCCCCCGGACACTGGAAAAGTCCTTGGGACGATATTTCCGATATAAAGCCTGATATGACATAATTGCCTCTTTCTGTTACACACCAAAACTGATGCCCAAATTTTTCGCCTCGCGGATAATGGAAGAATCCGGGTCTACCATCTTTAATTTACCCGCTACTTCTTCTAACGGAATCGGAATGATTTCTCTATTTTTAAATCCAACCATATATCCGTATTTTTCTTCTAAGATCAACTGAGCCGCTGCTGCCCCAAGGCGGCTGGCAATCACACGGTCATACGCACATGGGCTTCCCCCGCGCTGTGTGTGTCCCGGCACCGTAATACGAATTTCCTGCCCGGTGCGCTCCTCAATCTCTGCTCCTATTTTATAGGAAACACTTGGATATGGATTATTCTTTAATTTTGCTTTTCTCTCTTTCTTCGTAAGAAGTGCGTCCTCCTTACTAATTGCACCCTCTGCCACTGCCAGAATCGAAAAACGCTTTCCGGCATCCGTGCGCTTCTGAATTGCCTGTACCACAGCGTCAATATCATATGGTATTTCCGGAATCAAAATCACATCTGCTCCCCCGGCAATTCCGGCATGAAGCGTAAGCCATCCAACTTTATGTCCCATAACTTCCACGATAAATACTCTTCCGTGCGAATACGCTGTCGTGTGAATACAGTCAATCGCCGTAGTCGCAATATCCACGGCACTCTGGAAACCAAATGTCATATCCGTTCCCCAGATGTCATTGTCAATGGTTTTTGGAAGTCCTACTACATTTAAGCCTTCCTCCCGCAGCATATTGGCGGATTTCTGTGTGCCATTTCCTCCCAAAATCACAAGACAGTCAAGTTTTAATTTATGGTAAGTATTCACCATCGCCGCCACTTTATCCATGCCGTTGGCATCCGGCTTTCTCATATTCTTAAATGGCTGTCTCGAAGACCCAAGAATCGTTCCACCCTCCGTCAAAATACCGGAAAAATCAAGCGGTTTCATTTCTACATACTTTTCATACATCAAACCCTTATACCCCTCAAGGATACCGATAATCTGTGTGTCCGGGTCTGCATTATACAACGTTTTTGCCACGCCGCGCATTGTTGCGTTCAAAGCCTGGCAGTCACCACCACTGGTCAAAAAAGCTACTCGTCTCATATCTGCCTCCCTTTCGAAAGTACGTGTCTTAGATACGTTCTTTAGTTTACCCTATTTTGCGGGTTTAGGCAATAGTGGAATGAATTTCGTACGAGGGTTAGGCAGAAAAAGAATTCTAGCACCATCTCTTTTCAGCATAAAAAAGATACTATAGACCTATCTTACAACAGATCTATAGTATCTTGTAATTATTATTTTACTTTAATTTTCTTAACAGCACTAAAACTTCCGTATACTTTCTTACCAGCTTTGTCTTTTCGATATGCAGCTACTTTGATAAAATACTTTTTGCCCTTTTTCAGCTTTTTCGTAACATAATTTGCTTTCTTAGTAGTAATCTTAACGGCTGCCTTCTTAAATTTCTTATCGGTCGAATACATCACCCGATAACCGGCTGCCCTCTTGACTTTCTTCCAGGAAATCTTAGCTTTTTTTGCCTTTGTCACTGTTACTTTTACACCCTTGACTTTAGCCACTTTAATCTTTTTTACTGCCCTCACAGTCGCTTTCGGCTGTGGGCTTTCTATTTTCTTGTTTTCCGAAGACTGTGTCAGTGCCGGTGTCTGACTTGGTACAATAGTCGGTGCCGGTGTTTCCGTAACATTCGGTGTAGCAGTCGGCGTTACAGAAGGAGCCACACTTGGTGTCGGTACAGGAGTCGGCTTTGGTGTCGGATCCGGAATTGCATCGGCACCTTTTTCATCTACAAATCTCCAGTGATCAAATTTAGCCAGAGATACCTTATCTTCTCCCTTAAATACCATATATAGGTCATGAATTCCCGTTGCATTTGTTATATCCGTAGAAAGTATTTTGAATATATACTCACCACCGGTATTATCAATACTAAGTGTTCCGATCAATGGTCCATCTGCTGAATCCAAGTGTAATTCCATAGTTGCTTTTTTCTCGCTTGCTATGGCAGCTCTAAAGGAAACTGCACTCTTTTCACCAAAATCCACATTTTTTACTTTAATCGTACTTCCATTTTTAATGTCACAAAGGTTCATTCCCACTGTGCCATTTCCTTCTGACTCAACATTTGTTCCTTTTGCATAGGTTTCTGCCTCCGTCCACTGATATGGATCCAGTTTTGCAATTGGGGCAGGTCCGTCCTTTGTCATATTTAAAGTAGGGAATGTACCGTCCTCATTATATGTAAACTCTTCCACAGAAACAGAACGGTGATAACTGCTGCCTCCCTTTAATTTCTGATCGTGATAGAACAGATACGAATGTCCCATAAAGTCTACAACACCCGGATGGTTTGTATAGCAGCCCCCCTGGGATGGCATAATAACTCCCTGATATTCCCACGGACCGGTTGCCGATTTACTTGTAGAATATGCCAGATGTTCTGCTCCACCTGTTGGTCCAAATGCAGCATATACCATATAATACAAACTGCCTCGTTTATAGAACCATGGTCCCTCTCCATAAGAACACTGACGGGATAATTTCCCATTTTCCATCACTTTAGGACCAAAACCTGACTCATTCATATCAAGCGATACAACACCTTTTTTACCAATAGTCGTATCATAAGAAAGCATATCCTCATTCAATTTCACATAGCGAAGATTGGGATTACCAAAATACAAATAAGCCTGTCCATCATCATCGATAAATACGGTCGGATCAATGTCATTCCAGTCCCCCTCATCTACCAATGGCTTACCAATAGCATCAACAAATGGTCCGGTTGCCTTATCACTGACACCTACACCAATAACCATACCACCATTCTTTTTATGAACCGGTACATACATATAAAATTTGCCATTTCTCTCAACACACTGTGGTGCCCAAGCACGAGGATCCTTCGTATCCATCCACTTAAAATTGTCTCTTGACAGAACAGTCCCATGATCTGTCCAGTTCACCATGTCTTTTGTTGAATAACATTTCCAGTCATTCATTGTGTAAAAATTTTTTACCAGTTTATCCTCATCATGCGTTGTATACAAGTACAGCGTATCCCCCGAAACCATCGGTGCCGGATCCGCTGTGTAAATATTTTGCACAATTGGATTGTCCGCTTTTGATGGGATTGATAATGATAATGTCGCCATGCATAGAACAAGTGCTCCGGCAACAACTTTTGAAAAAATTTTTTTCATTTTCACAAGCCTCCATTTCTTACCTTTAATCATTTTCACCTTTATTTTAACAAATCTGTATAGTTCTTTCTATGACATTTTATGTTCTATTTCATGATATATAGGGGCATTTTTTGTTGCTTTTCTCTGCCATAACGTGTATTCTATTTTTAGGATCAAAATTTTTCAGCAAAGGGGCTTCGAATAACTATGATAGACATTATTTACGTACAAAGCAATGCTTCGCATCCTGCAGGATTTACCTATACCGTAACTGATCAGTCAAATGACTGGTGGCTGATAACTATGACACATACACCGGCTTACCATATCATAGATGGAAAACGTATTATCATGCCCGCACACAGCATTACTCTATACCCACCCTATTCTTCTATTGAATACGGTTCCCTTGAAAATGAAATATTCTGTGATGACTGGCTGCGATTTTATACAGATGAACCATTTATCTGTAATGGTAGCGTACCTCTTGGTACCCCTTTTAAAGCAATGGATCACTCTTATATAAGCAGCCTTATTCACTTAATTGCTGTGGAAAATTTTTTTCAAAACCAATATAAAAATTTCACTGTTCAATCCCTGTTTCAGATTCTTTTTTCAAAACTAAAAGAATCTCTGTCCTACAATAAATCTAGTACTTTCCACGAAATGGCTTTGCAGCAGCTTCATATCAATATTGCCAGCAATCCGTCCTCTCCATGGAATATACCGGATATGGCCAAACAGTTACACATTTCAACAAGGCATCTGCAAAAATTGTATCAAAAAAAATTCGGTACATCGTGTATGGAAGACGTTATTGAACACCGCCTCCTGCTAGCTAAGGAAAAGCTGGCCACAACAACATTACCAATATACAAAATTGCAGAACAATGCGGCTATTCAAACGTCGAACATTTCAGCCGGCAATTTAAAGAAAAATTCACCACATCGCCAAAAGCATATCGTGAATCAGTAAAGAAAAACTAATGTATAGGTTTCTTTTTTTCACACACTAAAGAAACTTCTTTAAATTCCTTCACGAAATCCTTTCGGACTGATTCGATATCTTCTCCCCCTCTTGACACCCTCGCTTCCATATAATAGAATCTACTCAAAAAAACAGAATAGGAGGATTTCCTATGCAGTCTTTACAATCAACCGTAACCTTAAACAATGGTGTGGCTATGCCTATTTTCGGGCTTGGCGTTTACAATTCCAAGGAAGAAAACACTTTCGCCGTTTCGACAGCCATCAGACACGGATACCGCCTGATTGATACTGCCGCATTTTACGAAAACGAAAAAGAAGTCGGTGAAGGGATTAAAGACAGTGGAATTCCACGAGACGATTTATTTATTACAACCAAACTCTGGAACGACATGCAGCGCGAGAGCCGCCAGCGTGAATCATTCGAAAAAAGTTTAGACAACCTTGGTGTAGATGCCGTCGATTTATATCTCATCCACTGGCCAATACCCGGCAAAATCAAAGAAACGTGGCATGTGCTGGAACAATTATATGAAGAGGGACTTGTAAAGGCCATCGGCGTAAGCAACTTTTTACCGCATCACTTAGAAGAATTAAGTGTCCATGCAAACATTGCACCGGCCGTTGACCAGTTTGAATGTAACCCTTATTTAACAAGAAAAGAACTTCGTAACTACTGTAAGAAACACAATATCGTACCGGAGGCATGGAGTCCGCTCGCCCGTGGTGCATGCTTTGACGACCCGGTTCTGCAAAGCCTTGCCGAAAAGTATGAAAAAAATATTGCACAGATTATTCTGCGCTACGATGTGCAAAACGGCATCGTCACAATTCCAAAATCCACCAAAGAAGCCCGAATCCTCAGCAATTCGCAGGTTTTTGATTTTAAATTAAGCACCGAAGATATCGAAAAAATTGATGCCTTAAACAAAAATGAAATGCACGGCGACCCCGACCATGTGGACTTTTAATCCGGTGTAAAATTCTGTTGCATTTTGCACACATATAGTATAAAATGAAAGTACTGATTTTGTTTCAAGAGTGCTTGCTTTATCAGGCACAGTAAACGATTACTATTTATATAAAGAAAGGATGGTTTTTTAAAATGAACTTAAACAACATGCCAAAAACCAAAATCGGAATTGTTGCAGTAAGCCGTGACTGTTTCCCTGAGTCACTTTCTGTAAACAGAAGAAAAGCTTTGGTAGAAGCTTACACAAAAAAATATGGAGCAGATGACATTTATGAATGTCCTGTATGTATCGTAGAAAGCGAGATTCAGATGGTCGAAGCTTTGGAAGATATCAAAAAAGCCGGCTGCGATTCTCTTTGCGTATACTTAGGTAACTTCGGTCCGGAAATTTCTGAGACTTTGTTGGCAAAACACTTTGACGGTCCGGTTATGTTCTGTGCCGCTGCTGAGGAATCCGGCAACAGCCTGATGGATGGCCGTGGAGATGCTTACTGTGGTATGCTCAATGCAAGCTACAACTTGAAATTGAGAAACACAAAAGCATACATCCCTGAGTATCCGGTTGGAACTGCTGAGGATTGTGCTGACATGATTCATGAGTTCGTTCCGATTGCACGTGCAGTCGTAGCATTGAACAACTTAAAGATTATCAGCTTTGGTCCACGTCCACTTAACTTCCTTGCTTGTAACGCTCCAATCAAACAGCTTTACAACATGAACGTTGAAATCGAAGAGAACTCCGAACTTGACTTGTTCGAAGCATTCAACAAACATGAGGGAGACGAAAGAATTCCTGGCGTGGTTGCTGACATGGAAAAAGAGCTTGGTGCAGGCAACAAAAAACCTGAAATCCTTGCAAAACTTGCTCAGTATGAGTTGACACTTCTTGACTGGGTCAAAGAACACAAAGGTTACCGCAAATATGTAGCAATCGCCGGCAAATGCTGGCCTGCATTCCAGACACAGTTTGGATTTGTACCTTGCTATGTAAACAGCCGTTTGACAGCACAGGGTATTCCGGTATCCTGCGAGGTAGATATCTACGGAGCACTTTCTGAGTTCATCGGAACTGTTGTAAGCCAGGATGCTGTAACACTTCTTGACATTAACAACTCTGTTCCTGCTGACTTGTACGAAGAAGATATCAAGGGCAAATATGGCACTTATACATTAAAAGATACATTCATGGGATTCCATTGTGGAAATACAGCATCTTGCAAGCTGACTGCTCATGAGATGAAATATCAGAAGATTATGGCTCGTTCACTTCCAATCGAAGTTACAAACGGAACTTTGGAAGGTGACATCGTCCCTGGCGATATCACATTCTTCCGTCTGCAGAGCACAGCCGATGCACAGATTCGTGCTTACATCGCACACGGTGAAGTTCTTCCGGTTGCCACACGTTCCTTCGGAGCAATTGGTATTTTTGCAATTCCTGAGATGGGTCGCTTCTATCGCCACGTATTGATTGAAGGTAACTTCCCTCACCATGGTGCTGTTGCATTCGGTCACTTTGGCAAAACATTGTACGAAGTATTCAAGTATATCGGTGTTCCGGTTGAGGAAATTGGTTATAACCAGCCGGCAGGTGTTCGTTACCCAACAGAGAACCCATTCGCTTAATAAACAAATAGCGTAAAGTATAAGAAAGCGACTCGCTTGCGGGTCGCTTTCTATCAATACAGAGATTCTTAGGAATCCAACAAAAACAAATCAGGAGGTACATTATGTATTACATTGGTGTTGATTTAGGAACATCAGCAGTAAAACTGCTTTTAATGGAAGGAAACGGTAAAATCTGCAATATCGTTTCAAATGAATATCCATTATCTTTCCCTCAGCCGGGATGGTCTGAGCAGAAACCGGAAGACTGGTGGGATGCTGTTGTGGACGGTATCAAAAAGCTGGTAGACGGTTTTGATGCTTCTGAAGTTGCCGGCATTAGTTTCGGTGGACAGATGCACGGTCTTGTTATTCTCGATGAGAATGATAACGTAATCCGCCCGGCCATTCTTTGGAACGACGGACGTACAACCAAACAGGTTGATTACTTAAACAACGAAATCGGAAAAGAAAAACTTTCTGAGTATACCGCAAACATTGCATTTGCCGGATTTACTGCTCCGAAAATTCTCTGGGTAAAAGAAAATGAGCCGGAAAACTTTGCTAAAATTGCAAAGATTATGCTGCCAAAAGATTACATCGCATACAAAATGACAGGCGTTCACAGCTGTGATTACTCCGATGCATCCGGTATGCTTCTCTTGGACGTAAAGAATAAATGCTGGTCCAAAGAAATGATGGAAATCTGTGACGTAAAAGAAGAACAACTTCCAAAATTATTTGAAAGTTATGAAGTAACCGGTTCTCTTACCGAAGATGCTGCTGCTACCCTTGGTCTTACAACCAATTGTAAAATTGCTGCCGGCGCCGGTGATAACGCTGCTGCTGCAGTTGGTACCGGAACGGTTGGTGACGGTGGATGTAATATCTCACTTGGTACTTCCGGAACCATTTTCATTTCCAGCAAAGAATTTGGCGTAGACCGTTTCAACGCTCTTCATTCTTTCGACCACGCAGACGGAAACTTCCATTTGATGGGCTGCATGCTCAGTGCTGCTTCCTGTAACAAATGGTGGATGGATGAAATTATTGGAACAAAAGACTACGGAAAAGAGCAGGAGCCAATTACCGACGATAAACTCGGCGAGAACAACGTTTACTATCTCCCATATCTGATGGGCGAGCGTTCTCCTCATAACAACCCGGATGCCAGAGCACTCTTCATTGGTATGTCAATGGATACAACACGCGCTGACATGACACAGGCTGTTTTGGAAGGTGTTGCATTTGCTATGCGTGACTGCTATGAAATTGCAAAAGACCTCGGCATTAACATTACAGAGACAAAAATCTGTGGCGGTGGCGCAAAGAGTCCTTTGTGGCGCAAAATCATGGCAAATGTATTAAACATCAACGTAAACATTATTGAGAGTGAAGAAGGTCCTGGTCTTGGCGGCGCCATGTTAGCTGCTGTTGCCTGTGGCGAATATGCATCCGTTCAGGAAGCTGCTGACAAGATTGTCAAAGTTATCGGCACAGAAAAACCGGATCCTGCACTTGCTGCTAAATACGATAAGAAATACGCAAAATTCAAAGAAATCTATCCTACAGTAAAAGGACTGTATGATACACTGAAAGCTTAATATTATGAAGAAGAAATTATTATCACTTCTGTTTTTTGTAGCCACACTCGCCTTGACGGGTTGTGGCTACAAAAAACCGGAAGTTCATTCGATGCTTGGCATGAATATCAAATCCATCACAACTGTCTGCGGTACTGACTGCAGCATGGATACCATTGATACTTCATCCACAAGCGACCATGGTATGATAACCTACTACTACACCGATGTTGCCGGTGACAAAGGAATATCCGATGCCAAAACCTACTATAATTATTTAAAGTCAGAAAAACACTGTATCAAAATTGATGACTTTGATGAGAAAAAAGGAAATTATTCAGCTTATTTCCAATTAAATGAAAAACAGGTTAAATCGGGCTTTTTAATGAAAGTATCCTTTACCAAAAACAGTTACACCGTTTACATCGAGGACAACATATCATTAGAAAAGATTAACAAGAAAAAGTAGCAAGGGGGGCTTTTCATGTCAGAAGAATATCGTTTCAAAGACCGCATTAAAGACATTATTAACGGCGATGTCGACTATGACAAACTGCGAAAGGCAGAAAAGCAGGGATGGATTGACCGGGCGGACACCGGATTCCAGCTCTTTCTTATCCTCTTCTTCCTTGGCTTTTTCATTGTCATGTTGATTAAATATTTTTTGTAGCAATCCGAGGACAAATAATTTACAGAAAGGACAGATTACGATGGATTTTTCAGTAGGACAAAAGATTAAAATGAAGAAACCTCATCCCTGCGGCGAAAATTGCTGGGAAATTTTACGGGTAGGTATGGATTTCCGCCTGCGCTGCACAAAATGCAGTCATCAGGTAATGGTACCGCGAAAAACCGTCGAGAAAAGTTTTCGTGGATTTTTGTAAATTTTTCTTGTAATCGCCTACCCTCTGTGTTATAATTTAACTCCGTGATATTTAATCATATTCCTTGTTCTTCCTCTATGAAGTGTATAGATTGGAAGAGCCAGAGACCAAAAGGAGGTGCAAGCAACTATGAATAAGTATGAATTAGCTTTAGTTGTTAGTGCAAAAGTTGAAGACGAAGTAAGAAATGCCACCGTCGAGAAGGCAAAAGAGTATATCACTTCTCTTGGCGGAACGATTACAAACGTCGATGAATGGGGCAAGAAAAAACTTGCTTATGAAATTCAGAAGATGGGTGAAGGCTTTTATTACTTTATTCAGTTCGACGCTGAGCCAAGTGCTCCGGCTGAATTGGAACAGAGACTTCGCATTATGGACAACGTGCTCAGATACTTATGCGTAAAACAGGAGGCATAAGATAAGGAGGAGTCTTCCATGAATAAGGTAATTTTAATGGGTAATCTGACCCGTGACCCTGAGATTCGTTATTCCCAGGGTGAAAATTCATTGGCTATTGCCAGATTTGGCATTGCAGTAAATCGTCGTTTTGCCCGTCAGGGTGATACCGATACCGATTTTTTTAACTGTACTGCATTTGGCCGTCAGGCTGAATTTGTGGAAAAATATTTTCGCAAAGGTTCCCGTATGTTGATGACCGGTCGTATTCAGAACGACAATTACACCAACAACAACGGCGAAAAAGTATACAGTGTCCAGATTATTGCTGAAGAAATCGAATTTGCAGAGCGCAAAAGCACAGCGGATGCAAACGCAGCCCAGGGTGGAAACTTTGGTGGCGGTGCTCCACAGCCAAATGCAGCAGCAAATGATGACTTCATGAACATTCCGGATGGTATCGAAGACGGACTGCCATTTAACTAGGCTTAGCTCTTGATACAAGAATTTTATAGGAGGTTTTAACGATGGCTTACAATAAAGACAGAGGCGATTCTCCAATGAGAAGAAGAGGCCCACGTAGAAGAAAAAAAGTTTGTGCATTCTGTTCTGACAAAGAGCATGATTACATTGATTACAAAGATGTTGCAAAACTGAAACGATATATGTCTGAAAGAGGTAAAATTCTTCCTAGAAGAATTACCGGTACATGTGCAAAGCATCAGAGAGCTTTGACTGTAGCAATCAAACGTGCCCGTCACGTATCCTTGATGCCATATACATTGGACTAATTGCATAGAATCCAAAAAGAACTGATTCCGCAGAATCAGTTCTTTTTTCATGTGCTTTTCTTATAATTTAATTTTACTGACAACAAACCCAAATTCGGAGCTGTCGTCTTTTTCCAAATACACTTTGTATTTTTGCGATACTCCTTTGACACTACTGCCCGTATTCGTCAGATATGCTTCCACCGTAAGACGGTATTTCCCCTCTTCATACTCCGTAATCTTTTTCACTTTCATCTGATAATCTTTTCCCGGAATCCGCATGGAATTAAATACAATCGTATTCCCGGTCGGACGGTACACATATCCCGGATAAGTTCCCGTATACGCAAATTTGTATTTGTAATTGCTGCCAAAAATCTTTTTAATTTCTTTCTTAGCTTCCTTCTTCACTTTGGACATTGAATCACCATACCGCAGTGTCTTATCCGAATGTTCCAAATTAAAAATTGCCATCGTCGTCACAAAGGTCGTGTCAAATTTAAATCTATGGGAACCATTTGCATAAAACGATGCGCTGTATGCCAAAAATGGTTTCAGCCGTTCTGTCAAAGGTTTCATCTCTTTCTTCATCGTCTTCGTTACATCCGATGGAGTAAACGCGTACGGCGTAGCAGTCGGTGCCGGCGTAGCTGTTGCCTTTGCTACCGGATTATCTGAATCCTTTCCGGATTTTCCTGAATCCACAATCTTATTCTGCTCTGTCGTCTGACCCTTATCAAACGACGGCATCGTAATTTTCCCTGTCCATATAAGATAGGTAAGTACTGCTGCAATGATAACAACAAAAACCGCAATCACACTTCCTATAAATGCCTTACTAGACAACATCCGTTGCATCCATCCAATTCGATTTCCGCAATAATAGCAGAATGTATCATTTTCCCTTAATTCTGTTCCGCACTTTTTACAGTACATGGTATCCTCCTTTACTCATTCTTTTGTTCTCTATTTTACCCTCATAATACATCTATCAAATAGGGTTTGTCAACATTTACAATCCGTGATATAATAATATTCTTGATATGATGAAATTTTGGAACATTTCCTGGGAGGAGGTAAAAAGTTGAGTCAGAATCGAATTAAAGGGACTTTGAAATCTTATTTGCGATGGCCGCTCTTATTAGGGCTTTTATTAATCGCAATGAATGTTCACATTTATATAACCAACCTGCGTGCCGGCATTATTATGAGTATTTACGTTTTATTTTACTTAATCATTGCCAGTGTCTTATACTTTTTTAAACGAGGTGCTGTACTGCGCAACTTAGTCGATTACTCGATGCGATTTCACGTCACGGTTAATAAACTTGCCACGGAATTGGACATTCCGATTTGTATTTTGGACACAAACGGAGTCTGTGTGTGGGATAACAAGAATTTCCGCAAACAGTTCTCCGACAAATTATCAAAAAACTACCATATAAACGATGCCATTCCGGCTCTCACCAAAGAATATCTTCCGGAGAAAAATTATGAGACAACAGAACTTCATTTTCACGTGGAAGAAACTTACTTTAAGGCAATTACGCAATTGGTTTCTCTGGAAAAGGCACCGGATGCCCTCCATAAAAACGCCGGTCAGGTGGGAATCGGTGACGCTTTGTATGTCATTTACATTTATGATGAAACCGAAATTGTGCACTATATCCGTGAAAACTATGACCAGCGTGTCAATGTCGGCTTGCTCTACATCGATAACTACGATGAATCCCTTGCAAATGTTGACGATGTACGCCGCTCCTTATTGGCTGCGATGGTTGATCGAAAAATCAATAAATACATGTTAAGCATTGATGCGATTACGCGTAAAATTGAAAAGGATAAATACATTTTCCTCTTCCAGCATAAATATCTGTCAAAATTGCAGGCAGACAAATTCTCGCTGCTTGATGATATCCGCTCGATTAATGTGGGAAATGATACTTCCATTACCATTAGTATGGGAATCGGAATTCAGGCAAACACCTACCGCAAACGTCAGGAATATGCCCGCAGTGCTATTGATTTGGCACTTGCCCGCGGTGGTGATCAGGTTGTCATTAAGACAAAAGACAATTTACTCTATTATGGTGGAAAAAGTATTCAGCAGGAAAAAAATACACGCGTTAAAGCCCGCGTAAAGGCACAGGCACTGCGTGATTCCATTATTAATGCTGATAAAGTAGTCATTATGGGACACCGTCTGCCGGATGTCGATGCAATTGGCAGTGCTATTGGTATTTACCGAATTGCACAGTCTCTGGAAAAACCAGCGAAAATCATTGTAAATCAGGTAACTTCTTCACTGGCACCGCTTTTGAAATTATTTGAGAACAACAAAGATTATCCGGATGGCACTTTTGTTACAAGTGAGAATGCGAAGGAATTTATCGGAAATGGAAACGGAGTTTTACTTGTGGTCGTTGATGTTAACCGTCCGTCCTACACCGATGCACCGGATTTGATTCCGATAGTTTCCTCTCTAGTGGTTATCGACCATCACAGACAGACCGGTGAATCCTTTGAAAACCCTACTCTCTCCTATGTTGAGCCGTTTGCTTCCTCAGCCAGTGAGATGGTAGCAGAAATTTTACAGTATGCCGGTGAGGAAATACGTGTAAAAGCCGTAGAAGCCGATGCACTTTATTCCGGTATTATGGTTGACACGAATAACTTTATGAATAAACCGGGTGTCCGCACCTTTGAAGCAGTTGCATTCCTACGTCGTTCCGGAGCAGATATTATTCGCATTCGCAAAATGTTCCGTTCCGACATTGAAGAATACAAAATTCGAGCTGAAGCAATACAAAATACAGAAATTTTTATGGATTGTTTTGCTATTTCTCCTTGTAATGCGGATAACTGTGAATCGCCAACCATTGTTGGTGCAAAAATTGCCGATGATCTTCTTGATATCAAAGGCATCCGCGCTACTTTTGTATTAACTGCCTATGAAGGTAAAGTTTATATCAGTGCTCGCTCCATTGATGAATTAAATGTTCAGGTTGTCATGGAAAAAATGGGTGGGGGCGGCCACATTACCAGTGCCGGTGCCCAGCTTGAGAACTGTACACTGGAAGAAGGCGCTGAACAAATCAAACAAATTTTAACTAAAATGAAAGAAGAAGGTGACATATAATGAAAGTAATTTTACTCGAGGATGTGAAATCCGTTGGAAAAAAGGGTGAAGTTGTAACCGTAAAAGACGGCTATGCCAAAAATTTTATTTTGAAAAAAAATCTTGGCGTAGAAGCAACCTCAAAAAATTTAAATGATTTAAAACTTCAGAAACAAAATGACGAAAAGGTTGCTGCAGAAAACTTGGAGAAAGCGCAGGAATTCGCCAAAGAGCTGGAGACAAAATCCGTTGAAGTTGCCATTAAAGCAGGTCAGGACGGACGCGTTTTTGGTTCGGTATCCACCAAAGAAATTGCTACCGCTGCCAAAGAACAACTTTCCTATGATTTAGACAAGAAAAAAATGCAGTTAAAGGAGCCAATCAAAAACATTGGAACCTACCATGTGCCAATCCGTCTGCACCCAAAAGTAACAGCCGAACTTAAAGTAATTGTTAAAGGAAAATAATCATGGATGAAACTGTAATCAAACGAGTTATGCCGCATAATGGAGAGGCAGAAGAAGCAGTTATCGGTTCAATGCTTCTTGACCAGGATGCGGTAGTTCTCGCTTCTGAAAAACTAAATGAAGATGATTTTTACAATGCCAGGTACCGCATTTTGTTTTCCGCTATTGTGGAATTGTTTCATGAAGGACGTCCGGCAGACTTAGTTACTCTTGTGGATAAACTTCATGAGAAAAACGCTTCCGATGACATTTGCAGTATTGAGTTTCTCAGTAATATCATTTCCGCCGTTCCTACATCAGCCAATGTCCGCTACTATGCAGATATTGTTGAACAGAAATCACAACTGCGCTCGCTGATTCGAACAACGGAGGACATTGCCAACCGATGCTATCAGGATTCCGCTAATGTTGCTGAGCTGATGGATGATACGGAACGCAAAGTTTTTGAACTCGTTCAGGGACGCGCCTCCTCTGAAAATTTTACACCAATTAAAGAGGTTGCCCTGGAAACACTTGAGAGTATTCAAAAAGCTGCTCAGAACAACAGTGATGTAACCGGAATTTCGACCGGCTTTATTGATTTGGATTATCGAACAGCCGGCTTGCAGCCATCCGATTTAATTTTGATTGCTGCCCGCCCATCCATGGGAAAAACTGCTTTTGCTCTGAACATTGCCGAAAATGTTGCTATGATTAATCATATTCCAACTGCTATTTTCAGTCTGGAAATGAGCAAAGTGCAGCTTGCCAAGCGTTTGGTTGCCATGAACTCAAAAGTAGATTCCCAAAGAATCCGAATCGGTGAACTGGAAGATGATGAATGGGCAAAGATTACCGAGAGTTCTATTATCCTCGGTGAATCAACGCTTTATATCGATGATACCGGCAGCATTTCCATCAATGATTTACGAAGTAAATGCCGTAAACTAAAAATGGAAAAAGGCCTCGGTTTAATCATTATCGATTACCTTCAGCTCATGTCCGGTAACAGCGGTTCAAAAAACATTTCCCGCCAGCAGGAAATTTCGGATATTTCACGTTCCTTAAAATCTCTGGCACGTGAACTGGACTGCCCGGTAATTGCGCTTTCCCAGCTCAGCCGTAAAGTAGAAGAACGTGAGGACAAACGACCAATTCTTTCTGATTTGCGTGAATCGGGAGCGATTGAGCAGGATGCCGACGTTGTTATGTTTTTGTACCGCGATGAATATTACACAAAAGACGCTTCTACCAAAAAGGGAATCACCGAGATTATTATTGGTAAGCAGCGTAATGGTCCAACCTGTACCGTCGAACTTAAGTGGTTGAACCAGTACACAAAATTTGCAAATTTGGAATATCACGACGAATAAATTCCATTTTCTCTGTCGAATCGGGGCTTTGGCTCCGATTCTTCTTGTTTTTTGTCGTCCTGTGTCACACTGTTTTTTTACATTTAATGCATGTCCAATCAATCGACATTTTTCCCATGCTATAATAAAAAAAAATAAAACAGGAGGTTATCTACATGGAAGCAAAACAATATACCATTTCGGAAGCGGCAAAAAAACTTCACGTGGGCTCTCACGTTCTGCGCTTTTGGGAAGAGGAACTTCACTTGAATATCCCGCGAAACGAAATGGGGCACCGCGTTTATTCAGAAAAAGAAATGAAACAATTAGAGCAGATTATTAATATGAAGAAAGACGGTTTTTCCTTAAAAGACATTGAACACAAACTCTCACCAAAATCATCCGGCCAGGTAATTCCCTACCCGGTTTCCGAGTCGGAAATTTCCCCAAATGACAAAATGATACAGTTTAAAACCATTCTTTCCCATATTGTCTCCGATGCTATAAGGGAAAATTCTGACAGTCTTACATCGGATATTGCTGATACTGTATCGGTGCAGGTCAACAAAGAATTGGATTATCTGTTTCGCGAAAAAGAAGAGTCAGATGAAAAACGTTTTCGTGAACTGGATGAAACCATTCGCAGTTACCAGAAAGCAAGGCAGGAAATTGCAGCCACGCAAATAACTGCAAATAAGGCAAAAAAACGTCATGTTTTTGGCAAAAAATAGTACTGTAATTATTTTCATTTCCTCTTGATTTTAAACTATTAAAATGATATAATATATCCACGCAAAGCGATTGATTTTTGTCTATTTAGCACAAAAATCAAAAAACATTTTAATATTAAAAAAGGAGGAATTTGAAATGTTCGCTAAAATTTCAAAAAAGGTTGTAGCTGTAGCTTTAGTTGCAACTATGGCTGTTACCACCGCTGCAGTAGCAAGTGATGATACAGCTAGCGCAGCAATGAAGAAAAAAGCTTCTGTTATGCAGGGTAAGGAAGTAAAATTGACTGCAAGTGGAAGTGCAACATGGTCATCCAGCAATGATAACATTGCTCACTGCCAGAAAACAAAAGGCAAGTCCATCAAAGTTCTTGGTATCAAAAAAGGTACCGCAACAATCACTGCAACTGTAGGCGGAAAGAAACAGACATGTAAAGTATCTGTAAAAAACGCAAAGAAGGGTACAGTAATTTACAACTTCGCTAAATCTACTAACCCGGATAACCATCCACCATACAAAGCTGATTACTCTGAGTTCAAATATAACTCATTCCGTATCTGGCTTTGTGACGCAACATTCTGGGGCGAGAAAACTTACATCTCTCCTGACTACCGTGGACGCAAACTGAAAATTTCTTTGAAAGTAAAGAACTCCGGTAAACGTACACTTCCTGAGATGGGTGTTTGCTTCAACTATACTTCAGGTGGAGACACAGGTGCTTACCCATGGGCTCTTCATGTTTCTGCTAAGAAACTGAGCGCTAAAGTTAAGAAAGACAAAACACATAAGCACTGCAAGTTTGTCACAAAAGCTATGAAGAAAGGTAAATCTTACACCTTTAACTTCACATTTACAATTCCTAAGAATGCTGTAAATGGTGACACAGACAAAGATACAGGTGCTCACTACCCAATCATGATGTACATCCCGAACATGAAAGATACTTCTCCATACAAAGAAGGAGATTCTATCACAGTTCAGAAATGTGTAATCAAAGTTGCTTAATTGTAAGTAATGAGAACGCTAAAAAGGCTGTTGCTTCGGCAACAGTCTTTTTTTTACCCATTGTAATAGGGTAGAAGGTAATATCAAAGGAGTTCACAGACACGCTTGGTCTTGGTATATCCTTCCCACTACTAGGGCGGATTAGGGCTTTTCACCCATTAGTGACGTGCGCCACCAGGCGCACTAAAAAGGATCTTGCCCCTTCCTCCTGCGAGGAAAGAGACAAGATCCTTGATAATCCTGCTGCGATATCACTCGATACCATCCAAAGCCCATTCACTGTCCATTCGTCGTTGTCTCACACCATCCAGAAACTCTCTACAGGCTTCCTGAACACTTACTACTGGATTTTTCTATCCATCTCCAATTTACCCATATTTTTTCATGTCAACATTGTTTTACGAAATTTACTAGGAGACATACCATACAGACGGGCAAATACTTTCGAAAAGTACAACTCATCTTTATAGCCAACCAAAAAAGCAATCTCTTTAATCTTTTTCTGAGTATGAATCAGAAGTTCCTGCGCCTTTTCCATTCGATAAGAAGTAATATAATCTTGTATTGACTTCTGATATATCAATTTAAAGCAATGGGACAAGTGCGTACGCGATATACCAATTTGTTCTGCCATGTATGTAACAGAAATTTCTTTTTGATAATTCTGTCTGATTTCCTTCATTGCCTCAAAAGCATATTTTGCAGCACTCGTCTGCATTTGTGCACCAACTTTCATTTTCATTTTCGCACTGCGAATGCACTCGTCTGTACTAGAAATAGTTCCCACTTCCTTAACAAACCATCCATAGCGTACTTCTATGAAAAATTCTTTATTCCATGAAATATTCACTTCATTTACTTCATTAACAAAATTTTGTGCAAGAACTTCTATTTCTTCCTGCATTTTATCCTCTAGTAATAGGCAAAAATCACTTCCTCCTAATCGTCCTAACACATGTTTTTCCTGCTCAAATTTTTCAAAAACAGACTTCATACACAGAAGGATTTCATTTGATTCTTCTTTTCCATATATTTCTGTTATTTCCTGTAAATTTTCTAATCTTACATAGAAAAAGACACAATTAATTCCTGCTGCTGTCGCATCATGTAGCATTTGTGTAGCCATTTCATGAAACCCATACGGATTATACATATGTGTAACCGAATCTCGTCGAATAAGGCGTATTTTATCGTTGCTTAACTGTTCAATTTGATTTTGTATATAAATATTTTCTAACACGGTGCAAATGTTTATCACAAAAGATTGATAAAAATCTTCTGCCGCATAAAATCGATTATTAAAAAACGAAATGATTGCATAACCAAAACAATGCTTTCGATAATGAAGCGGGTTGATATAAAAAACACAAGGCCTGTCCGTCACTTCGTCGGCAGGCAAAAGATTTTTTCTTTTAAAAAGTTTTTGTGGCATCGGCACTTCAATTGACATTTTCTTTCCATAATAGGCATGTAATAACATTTCCATCTCATCCTCATATGGACTTTTTCTAGAATCATCCAATTCATATTTCTCATCCGGATTTAGGCATATATAAAAGTCTGAAACACCCGTGTTTCCTTCTACAAACTTTCCAACTAAATCCGGAAGGCCCTGATAATCTCGTATTCCTTCCATCCGAAAAACCATAAACATATTCTGCTTATACAAGTGAACCAAACGCTGATTTTTTTCAAATTGTTTACGAAAAATTTGTTTCGCTTCTTCCGCTTCTTTACATCCACAAGAATTTCGATACTGATTTTGCGTTGAAATATAATATTGCTTTTCTAGTTTTTCACCTCGTTCCGCCTTTTTAATAATTTCCATAGCACATCTCGCAAAATTTTCTGGGCAAGCTTCAACTGTTGTCAACATTGGATATATATCTCTAGCCTCCTCAACATCATCAAATCCCGTCACAATAATATCCTCCGGTACACGAAATCCTCGCTCGCACAGTTCTTCACATACAGAAATTGCCATATAATCATTGGCACATAGAATTGCATCAGGTCTTTCATCATCAAGTGAAAAAAAATAATCAACTGCTTCTTTACCAATGTTATACCACAAATTCCCCATAAAGATGTATTCCTCACGAAAGGCAACACCTCTGCTTTTCATTCTTTCGCGAAATCCGTCCTCCCTCATACGGATATCATGCATGTAAGAGGGACCAGACAAGTAATAAATTCGCTTTGCGTTATGTTCATCTACCAAATGATCAACCATAGCCATAATAGCCTTTTTATCATCGCTGAGCACACTAATAAACTCATCTCTTTTTTGTCGAATGCTAATCACAGGGCAATGCGCCTTTTCCTTTACCTGCTCAATTAATTTTCCTACCATGCCAGGAATATCAAACACATCAAGGCATAAAATAATCCCATCCAATTCGTCATAATTTGGAATATAAAGACAATTGCTTTCTCCTTCCACATAATCATGATTGTTATCGTATTCACCAAAAGTCGAAAAAACAACCAAATTGTATCCATTTGCCACCGCTTCATCAGCCAGCGCACCACACAGGGTGCGCTGGAAATATTCTGGAAGCTTGCAAACAAATACACCTATCGTTTTTTTTCGGTTATTAAGCATGTATGATATCCTTTCGCGATTTTTTACTTATTTTCCAAATTGTATCCAATCAATCTGAAGTCCCGGTTTATTTGTCTGTATATAAATTTTTGTACTTCCTGTAACCGTAGGCCACAAAGAATTCTTAGTCTCTTTCCAGGAACCATTACCTAGATTATACACCGTTGCCACAGTAGAACTTAAACTTCCACTTCGTACAAACAACTGTCCACTATTATTTGGCTCTTTCACATAAATAGTTATACTCTTTGCGGTCTCACTTCCAAAATCAAGAGTAAACGCTATATATGAGCTCGTACTGTTTAAGGTGACTTTTCCATCTTCAATCGTTACATCATCGGAACTTTCAAAGTCTGTAGCCTTTATTTTTTCAAATGGCCCGGACACTACCGGTACATTAGGTAACTGACTATCCTTTATCGTAATCGACATAACAGCATTTTTCCCCGCATCGAAGACAAATGTCAATTTCGTTACTCCTACTGCCTGTTTGGAAAGATACTCTTTGCGAATAGACACTGTATCACCACTAATGGTATAGTCCTTTCCTTCTTCTAACACTGTCTTCTCGTTTCGAATTTCTGATAATGTTCTAACACCATTTAAAATAAGTTTTGTTGTCACATCTTCTTTCTTATCTGCACTCAAATCAAATTCGGCATTTGTTGTCGATATTTTGCCATTCACGACGTCTACTACCGGCGTATTACCTGACAAATATGCGCGGAATTTACCACTACAATGTAACAATCCCATCATATAAAGGCATCCATCATAGTATCGATATTTCCCTGTTGTTGGAGAAATGTTCCACAAATCCTCAAGGAATGACCATGATTTTTTATCACTAGATGCCAGACTCGCTGTTGCATTCATAGCAACCAATCCCGGAGAATGATCAGGACTAAGATTCTTTCCATCTAATGACCACTGATTTCCATAACTATCAACACCCTGGTCGTAGAAGAACGACTGGATTCTATTCGCGTGCGTGGTTGCCCAGCTATCCTGCGCCCACCATGCATAGTCGCAAGCAATATTAGCTGCAATTCGCCATGCATCAAATCGGAAATCACCATGATTTCCATCGTTCTTAGCAGCCCCATTATATTCGGAATAATCCGGACCTAATCCGGTTTTTTCATTTGTTGCATCTTTAAAATGCTGTCGACTAGCTTCAGCTGCCTCGCTCCAGAAATCTTTGTCCTGCTCTGCCTCTCTCGCCCAAACTTCATAAAATGCCGGCAAATGATACGATGGATCACTATATGTTGCAGCGTTTCCAATTGGGCAGAATACAGGCATTTTATGTTCTTTGTTAAACATATTCACACCTTGACCATCATCTGCCTGATGAAGCATCGTTGTCAAGATTTCCTGCGCTTCTTTGTTATAGTTATAAATTCCTTCACCATTTCCCCAGCGCGCTGATGCAAACAATAACGATGTTGCAAAATATTCCTCGCCGTCTGCTGCCGGCGTATTGTCCTTTTTGGTTCCATTCGTATTCATCTGCCAAGCAAAATATCCTTTAAACTCTCCACTTGTATGCTGCATATAAGTTTTTGCCCATTTCCACAGACGATTAAACTCTTCCTGCTTGTCCATTTGAACGCAAATCATCATACCATAAGACATTCCCTCAGAACGTACATCATCGGTATCTGCTGTATAAATATAAGCCATATCATCCCCTACCGGATAATAGATTCGTTCTTCGTCAGTACCATAAAACAATTTTTGCCAGGCCGATTCGACCTTCTTATCTATCTCTGCATCCGAATATCCTAATTCCTTAAACATATTTCTGTAATTTCCTGTAGACACAGCTCCAACTGATGCTGGTGTTGGAGCATCCGGAAATGGTTTCACATCACCAATGTAATAAAGTTCATAACTATTTACATAGGTATCATTCGATCCATTATCTGTTTCGAGTAAAAATTTTATTTCCTGATTTCCTGTTGCATCTGTCATTTTAAATTCAAAAGACTGCTCCGACAACGTAGTTCCAGCAAATCCAACTGTTCCAACTTTCTTTCCGCCAATATATACAGAAACATTCGCCGTTGTCGAATTACTAGATGCTCCTTTAACCACCATACGGTATTTTTTATTTGTCCCTACAAATTCGTAAGATGTGGTACAATAGTCACCATTACCATACAACGCTACTGCTGAATATTCCTTACCACTCACAGGGCCAGCATAACTTCCTCCGCATGTCATTTTACTGCATTCTCCGCTATTTACCAATTGCGGTTCCTGACTTGCGGACGGTGTTGGCTCTGCCGTTGGCTCTGCCGTTGGCTGTTTCGTTGGCTCTGCTGTTGGCTGTTTCGTTGGCTCTGCCGTTGGCTGTTTCGTTGGCTCTGCTGTTGGCTGTTTCGTTGGCTCTGCTGTTGGCTGTTTCGTTGGCTCTGCCGTTGGCTGTTTCGTCGGCTCTGCCGTTGGCCGTTTCGTTGGCTCTGCCGTTGGCCGTTTCGTTGGCTCTGCCGTTGGCCGTTTCGTTGGCTCTGCCGTTGGCCGTTTCGTTGGCTCTGCCGTTGGCCGTTTCGTCGGCTCTGCCGTTGGCCGTTTCGTTGGCTCTGCCGTTGGCCGTTTCGTTGGCTCTGCCGTTGGCCGTTTCGTTGGCTCTGCCGTTGGCCGTTTCGTTGGCTCTGCCGTTGGCCGTTTCGTCGGCTCTGCCGTTGGCCGTTTCGTTGGCTCTGCCGTTGGCCGTTTCGTTGGCTCTGCCGTTGGCCGTTTCGTTGGCTCTGCCGTTGGCCGTTTCGTTGGCTCTGCCGTTGGCCGTTTCGTCGGCTCTGCCGTTGGCCGTTTCGTTGGCTCTGCCGTTGGCCGTTTCGTTGGCTCTGCCGTTGGCCGTTTCGTTGGCTCTGCCGTTGGCCGTTTCGTTGGCTCTGCCGTTGGCCGTTTCGTCGGCTCTGCCGTTGGCCGTTTCGTTGGCTCTGCCGTTGGCCGTTTCGTTGGCTCTGCCGTTGGCCGTTTCGTTGGCTCTGCCGTTGGCCGTTTCGTTGGCTCTGCCGTTGGCCGTTTCGTCGGCTCTGCCGTTGGCCGTTTCGTCGGCTCTACCGTTGGCTGTTTCGTCGGCTCTGCCGTTGGCTGCTTCGTCGGCTCTGCCGTTGGCTGTTTCGTTGGCTCTGCCGTTGGTTGCTTTGTTTGGTCTACCGTTGGCTGTTTCGTTGACTCCGTCGTCACAGTTACCACGGGCTTATTCTTTTTTGCCACAACCTTCACTTTTAATTTACACTTTTTCTTCTTGCCTTTTGCCTTTTGTGTTATATACACTTTAGCATTTCCAGCTTTCTTAGCATAAATTTTTCCTTTTTTATTCACTGTCACAATCTTTTTGTTCGAAGACCTGAATTTGAATATCTTCTTTATCTTCTTGGATGAAACTTTTTTTCCGCGCAACTTTAACTTTAACTGTAATTTCTTTTTTTCTCGAATCACCAAAACACCTTTGGTCATCTTATTTGTTACAGTAATTCCCTGCTTTTTCTTTTTTGCCTGCGAGAGATTTGGAGCTGCGCCCAAAGTGGTCGTAAGCACAAGAGAAGCAACAAGAAAAAAAACAAAAAGGGTTTTTCTACGTTTTGCAAAACACATGATTATTATCCTCCTATAATGAATATTTTTTCATATTATACTACAACTAACAGCCTAATTCGATGGAAAAATGTATTTTAAATATATGGATAATTGTCATCATCCCATGAGTTATTACATTCTTTTTCTCCATGTTTCTTCATAAAATATACAAACCATTATTCTTACAATTCTTTGGGGATTAAAAGAATATTGATACAGTGGATATAAGGATAGTAATTCAATTCTTGTCCCCATGTATGTAAAACCTGGATAATGCCAAGTGTTGCCCCGAGATATATTTTGTTTTCCAATAATTCCAAAAGTGTCTCGGCGGAGCATTTATGAAACAAGGAACACAAAAGTTTCTGATTAGAACAGACCAAAGAATTTAGTTCGGCAAGTATGGTGACACCAAGAGGAAAAAGGATAAAAATACATCGAAAATCCCCCGGAAGGAATGACATCCAAGGACATTCGCCGTATGAGTGAAGAGGAACTTCCAGACATGGACTATTTTCTAAATAAGTTGACCTTGATGACGATTTTAGAGAAGAATCTTTTTACATCTTTTAAATCCCAAACCATCTATTTGTCATGTCCACATATCTGCGGGCTCTTTTCCATTTAGAAAAGTGCCGCATACGGTCTTTCCTATAAAGTAAAGTTACAAAAGACTCCGATTAATAATCAGAGTCTTAGAAAAGAGGCGACTAACGGATTTGAACCGATGATCAGGGAGTTGCAGTCCCATGCCTTACCACTTGGCTAAGTCGCCATATTCTATTGTATGCATCCAGCTAATACAATATGCATTAAATGCAATGACCCCTACGGGAATCGAACCCGTGTTACCGCCGTGAAAGGGCGATGTCTTAACCGCTTGACCAAGGGGCCAGTGTCTGCTATCTCTAACAGATGATACGCGTCCCTGTCACGAAGAACACGACTGTATAACTTCTTAGTAAATACAGAAACTCCCCGAGTAGGGCTCGAACCTACAACAACTCGGTTAACAGCCGAGTGCTCTACCATTGAGCTATCGAGGAATAGTACTCCATAAAGGAATTTATGAAAGGTAAAAGTTAGTACCTTCAAAACTACACATTGATGTTTCTCTCTTTGAACCAACAAGG
>NZ_QUDR01000024.1 GCF_003477605.1 Clostridium sp. AF37-5 | reverse complement strand
ATTTGCTATGTCCTTTGTTTCTTGGTTGTCTAAAATTTCTTTTTTTCAAACTTCATCCTCCGTTTTTTCAAATGTAAACCTTTTATCTTGTCATAGTATACATTTGAAAATCGGAATTGTCAACCTTTATTTACATTCCACAAATTTTCCTTCTTTGTCAAGTTTAAGCACCGCATGATTATCCCACTTACCATCCTCCTCCATATGGAGCGTGACATCTAAATATATATTTTTAGAATTTGATTTTGGCGAAACTTTCATATCCATACTTGTTCCTACACAGTTCCAACCCAAATCCTCAAACAGGGTATCTCTCTCATCCTGATTCTCAATACATACCGTTCTTTTTCCTTTTTCCACACATAAAATATTCACACTGCTTTTATTATAGAAAAACTCTTTACTGCCAAATTTCCCGGCGCTTGTATACTGCTTTTCATATGCTTTCCATACGTCATTTTTATCAAAAATCTTTTTACCCTGCGGGTTCTTCACAATAAAATTATGATTTTTAAAATCAAGCAAAACACTTGCATCACTTGTTTTATTATCATAATCGTGTTCCATTGCTTTCACAAGAATAGTCTGCGTTTTATCAGAACATTCGGCAGTACCTTTTTCAAAATTCTGATAAAATGCTTTTAAATCCTCATATGAATATAACTGCCAAAATTCCTTTTCGTAAAAGTCTTCATTTTTCTCCCAAGACTCTTCGATTTTAAAATCAGAAAGACTCTTACATGACGGATATGGAAAAGAAATATACTTTTGGTTCTCGTTCATATATTTCGGATACTCCAAAGTAAGCACTTGGTTTTCCAGACACAAATACTTATGTTTCTTCCCTTTCTCACTTCTTTCATAAAGGACATAAGAATTGTTATTCTTAAAATAACGCGCCGCCTTATATTTTGTGTGATTTTCATCCAGATAATCAGTTAATTCCACAAAATACGACGGATTTTTCTTTTGAACCGTTTTGAGATTTTCTTTATAAGAAATAAACTCCCAATTCTGACCAAATTCCGAAACACAGCCACTGCCAGTGCCAAATCTGACTGCCTGAACAGAAAAATCTTTTTGCTTCGTATCCCAGCGCTCAACGGATAATTTTATTTGTTTCAAATCTTTTGGATTTTCCCTTTTCCCGCTTGTGTTTTTTATTTTTTGTACCATAGGACTGCTCGTTGCTTCAACACTTTTTGGCGTTGTTTCTGCTCCTACCTCCAACGCCTTCTGCGGATTTTTTGACTGTTCCTTTGTGCCAGTCCCACATGCTGATAAACAAAGTACACACGCACACGCCAGCAAAATTTCTTTTCTCATAAGCAAAACCTCCCTACTTCACTCTTTTCCCACGGTAATAAATCTTTATCTTTTTATTATTCTTAGCAAATGGCTTTTTCCAATTGTTATAGCGTTTTACTTTATGTGAAATGATTAGCTTTTTCAGTTTGGCTTTGGTTACAACCACGTTTTCACTAATCTGTTTTATTTTTTTCGACAATGTCAACGTGCTTCCCTTGCCAAACACATAAACAAGTTCTTTTTCTGCCTTCCGATACAAACATCTTTTATGAACCGCAAAATATTTGTTTTTCTTCGATACTTTTACCGTTTTTAGGCTGGTGTTTTTTAACGCCGTCGGCTCAATCCATTTCACGCTCTTTGGTATTGTAATTTTCTTTGTATCCGGCATTACCTGAATCAAAGTTTTTTCGGTTTGATTGATAACCATATTACCAGAAAATGTAAGTGTGTCATTTTTTAAATATTTAGTTTCATGTGCAAGCCCCGGCAACCCATCACAGTAGCCAAAAACATTCGCAGCCTCCACTTTAAATTTTGCCGGAAAATCAATTTTCTTAATATCTTTGCTTCCGAAAAATGTTCCATTTTTCAAACTTGTAAGTTTGTCTGACAAATGAATATATTTTAAGTTTCCCATTGCACCAAAAGTACAAGATCCCATCTCGCGAATTGTATCAGGCATCACAACGGATTTAACATTAAGTATTTCCAAAGTCGGGCGGCTGTCGGCATCACAATAATCAAACATTGTCACACCAAATAAGTTTTGTGGCCACGCAGCTTCTTCCCCCTGATATAAATCTGCACTATATCCCAATCTCACAACCGGCGCATTTTCAATTTTTTGAGGAAATATGATATCCAGCATTTTCTCTTTGTTTAACAAATCCGCTTTAAAAATCCAGCTTTCTTTTTTATCTTTCGATAAATAGGCATGATAGGTTGCATCCTGATTGGTAATCGTATATTCCTTAGAAACATCCCAGTAATCCAACCGCTCCATCGCAGAAATCTCCGCTGCATTTGAAACATTTGCTTTCAGACACAATGCAAAAAACAGCAAAAACATCGACACCAAAATCTTTTTCATTTTCATAAAATCACTCTCCTTACTTTCATTTACACGTCCATTAATCATGTACCTTGTACTTATATAACGAATGATAACTGGAAAATGTTGCAAAAGTAAGGAATTTTTTTACGACATTCCCACCAGCAAAACCGCCACCATCGCCCCGGCAAAAGTTGCCACCAATGCACCGGTAAGTGTATAACGCGTTTTGGTCACGCGCGCCGTCATAAAATAAACGCTCATGGTATAGAAAATGGTTTCCGAACAACTCATAAGAACTGACGCTAATGTGCCAAGATAGGAATCTGTTCCATATGTTTTGTATATATCAAGCAAAAGACCGGTTGCCGCCGAGGATGAGAACATTTTCACGATAAAAAGCGGAAGCAGTTCGCCCGGAAAATGAAGGATATTTACAACCGGTGCAAACATACCGGCGAGCCACTCCATAAAACCGGACTGCCGCAAAACTCCTACACCAATCATCAAACCAATTAACGTCGGCAGAATTTTATAGACCGTCAAAAATCCATCTTTGGCTCCCTCAATAAACGAATCAAAAATATCCACTTTTTTGCACATGCCATAGCCGACAAGATAGAGAATCACGAATGGTATCATGCAATCTGAAATATAATAAAGGACTTCCATTTACCGCTCCCCCTTTTTCTTTGATACTTTTCTTGCTATTACAGAAAAAATAACACCGGCTGCCGTCGATACAATTGTAGCCACTAGTCCCATGCCAAGAATTGAAGCAGGCGAGGCAGAACCATACTGGCTTCGATACGCTATAATATTAACCGGAATCAATTGCAAAGAGGAAATATTGATAATCAAAAAAGTACACATATCCGCACTGGCAATGTGGCTTCCATGATTTAATTTTTTCAATTCTTCCATTGCCTTTAAACCAACCGGCGTAGCCGCCCATCCAAGCCCAAGCACATTGCTAATCATATTGGCGGCCATATATTCATTTGCCTTATGCTCTTTTGGCACGCCCGGAAATAAAAAGGCAAGAACCGGTCGAAGTGCTTTTGTAAGCGCATCGATAATTCCTGCCTTTTTTGCAATATTCATAAGTCCTGTCCACATGGACATGATGCCAAGCATCGTAATACATAAAGTCACTGCTTCTTTTGACGAATCCAGTGCTGCTGTTCCGATTTCTCCGATTTTGCCGGTTGCCGCCGCAAACAAAATCCCAATGAGAATCATAAATCCCCAAAGTTTATTGAGCATACGCACACGCCTTTTTCTTTTATTGTATGCGGCAGGAAGATAAACATTCCCACAAAATCAAAAATCGCTGTTAATCAGCGGTGTTCCAAACACAACTTTTGTAACATCCTTTTTTTCATCATAAGAAAATGCAGCCATCATATTTATGCGTCTGCCATTTACCTTTTTGGAACTTTCAAATCCGCTTGTATAGCCGTATGCGACATAGTAATCCGAACTGCTATCGGAATTGCTGTTCATTACTTCTCCACCGCCAAACTGACGAAAAAGTTTGTCCGCCATTGTTTGCTGCTCCGATGCATTCAGCCTGCCATTTACCACACCTTCCATCACACGATTGTCACTATTTATATTTCTTATATCAGCAGCCGCCTCCTGAGTTGATGCTTTCATAATATCACTTTTTGCAAATGCCTGTTCAAACGCAGTCTGCGAAACATACCATCTGGTTAATACAGTCTGCAAAATCACAATAGCCCACAGAACAAACGCCGCAAAAGCCGCTGCAAAAAATTTCTTCTTACCCAAATAAAATCATCCTTTCCAAAGTCATCCACTTGTGACTTTCTTATAGGATTTCCGATTTTTTGAAAAATATGCAAAAATTTCAGTTGTTTTTTTATCTGTTACAATGTTTTTTAATTGCAATAATCAAGCGGAATCTTTTGCGCATCATGGGCGTTTTCACTCATTGAGCTGCGTAACAGCAGGGGCATTGAAACTACCAATGCCTCCTGCTGACGCGCTCAAAACCCACGATTCACAAAAGATTCCGCTTGATTATTACAAACAAAAAAAGATAAGTAACCGTTGATAAAAACAAAATGCCTGACATTCTCGACAACGCTTTTTTCAAAAAATCGTGCTAAGCGTTGTTTTTTAGCTTGTCTTTTTCCCCAAAATATTCCTTTTTTAGGTGGCGTCAAGGTCAAAAACAACTCTTTTATCAATTTATCCCATTCATGGTTGCCCTTTCCCCTCCATAGCCTTACAAATAAGCAACCCTTTCAAGATTTCAGCCTGTTTGCGTTGCATTGACCAGCTTGCCCGCATAAAAAAGTCCTCTTTTGTCAAAACTAATCATGATGTAATGAGAAAAAAGAGACGGTTAATTTCACCATGAGGAATGTTGAACACCGCCGGTGCGCAGAGGGCGTAGTCTGCCCTCACGCACCGCTGCGTGTGTTCTCTCAGCGGAAGCGATTCCGAATGGGAAATTAACCATCTCTTTTTATTAACTATTACATCATAATTATTCATCACTCGTAGCGGCAAAAAATCACACTTGAATTCTGTCCGCCAAATCCAAACGAATTACTCATTGCCACACGAACCTCTTTTTCAATTGCCTTATGTGGAACATAATTCAAGGATGCACATTTTTCATCCAATTCATCCAGATTTAATGTTGGTGGAACAACACCGGTGCGAATACACTGGATACAAGTAATTGCCTCGGTAATACCGCCGGCACCCATCATATGTCCGGTTGCGCCTTTGGTCGAAGTCACAGCCATTTCGCCGGCATGCTCTGAAAAAAGTTCTGCAATCGCATTCGTTTCAATCGGATCACCCATACCGGTAGAAGTTCCATGTGTATTAATATAATCTACGGATTCTTTTGTAATACCTGCATGCTCGATTGCTTTTTCCATGCAGAATACCGCACCAATTCCTTCCGGATGCGGACTTGTTACATGGTAGCCGTCGGTGCAGTTGGAAAATCCTGCAAGTTCTGCATAAATTTTAGCGCCGCGTTTTTTCGCATTTTCTTCCGTTTCAATAATCAGCGCACCGCCGCCTTCGCCAATGACAAAACCATCACGGTCTTTATCAAACGGGCGACTCGCCTGCTGCGGATTCTCGTTATTGGTGGACAACGCATGTGCCGAAGCCAATCCCTGAATAAACAATGGGGATAATGCGGATTCCGTTCCCATCGCAAGAACGGCGTCTGCCTGTCCGGACATGATTAACATGCAGGCGGTACTGATTGCGTCACCACCGGAAGAACATGCTGTGCTCACCGTCAGACTTGGACCACGATAGCCTTTTGCAATTGCCACCTGGGCTGCTGCCTCATTGCCGATAATTTTCGGCACAAAGCGCGGGCTGACTTTTTTATGCTCTCCCTTGCTTAATCCATCCTGCACCTCTGCAATCGGAGAGATACCGCCAAGTGCCGTACCAACAACAATACCCATGCGCTCCGGTACAGTAATTTCCTCTCCGGCATCCGCGATTGCTTCCATCGCTGCTGCATAACCATACTGCATAAACACGTCCATTTCACGCGTCAGTTTCTTTGGCATAAAGTCTTCCGCATTAAAATCTTTGACTTCAGCCGCAATTTTTACCGGCAGCTCCTCGGTGTCAAAGCGGGTAATCGCTTCCACGCCGCATTTTCCGGCCACAAGATTTTTCCAATAATTCTCTACGCCAATTCCAATCGGCGTCACAGCACCCATTCCGGTGATGACAAGCCGACTATTCGTTGTCTTCATTTTCATTCCAGTCATTCTCCTTGATTTCTTTTCTACGAATCTTACCACTTATAGTTTTAGGCAATTCTTTCGTAAAGTCAAGTATTTTTGGCCATTTATATGACGCAATATTCTTTTTCAAGGATTTCATAATCTCATTTCGCAGTTTATCCGTTCCCTCTTCACCGTTGGCAAGAACGATACTTGCCTTAATTGCCTGACCACGGATTGGGTCCGGCACAGAAGTAACGGCACACTCCAAAACGTATGGAAGTTTCATAATTTCATTTTCAATTTCAAATGGTCCGATGCGGTAGCCGCTGGACTTAATTACATCATCGGTACGGCCGACATACCACAGATAACCGTCCTCATCAAAGTAGGCAGTATCACCTGTGTGATAATAACCATCATGCCATGCATTCTGTGTTTTTTCTTCGTCGCCGTAATATTCCATAAACAAACCATTTGGCGCACCATCTTCTGTGCAGATAACAATTTCACCCTCTTCTTCCGGACCGGCAAGTGTTCCATCCGGCAGCATAATCTGTACATCATACTGTGGTGTCGGCACACCCATGGAGCCCGGTTTTGGTGTTGTACCAACGAGGTTACCAATTGTCAATGTTGTCTCGGTCTGTCCAAATCCCTCCATCAGAGTAAGTCCGGTTTTTGCCTTAAACTTCTCAAAGATTTCAGGATTCAATGCTTCACCTGCTGTTGTTACATTCTGCAAAGAAGACAAATCGTACTGGTCTAATTTCAAATGAACCATTACACGGTAAACCGTTGGCGGTGCACAGAATGTTGTAATTTTGTATTTCTCAATCATATGAAGAATTTCTTTTGCATCGAAATTATCAAAATCATAGGTGAAAATACATGCTTCGCACAGCCACTGACCATAAATTTTACCCCACAGAGCTTTTCCCCAGCCAGTATCGGAAATGGCAAAATGGATGCCATCCGGGTCAACCTGATGCCAGTATTTCGCTGTCACATAGTGTCCCAAAGGATACTTAAAGTTATGGGTTGTAATTTTCGGATACGAAGTCGTACCGGAAGTAAAGAACATAATCGATGGGTCATCACCATGGATTGCATTCTCACCATGTGGTCTGCGGAAATGACTTGAAAAATATTTTACTTCCTTGTTAAAGCTGCGCCATCCTTTGCGGCTGGCACCAACCATGATTTTCACTTTCAGATTTTTGTAGCTGCGGCACGCCTTATCCACTTCGCGTGAAACCGGGCCGTCTGCCGTACAAAGAATCGCATCTACATTACCGGCTTTAAAACGATATTCAAAATCGGATTTCAGTAAAAGATTTGTTGCCGGAATTGCTACTGCACCAATCTTGTGCAGTGCCAAAATCGCAAACCAGAACTGGTAGTGGCGTTTTAAAACGAGCATTACGCGGTCGCCTTTTTTAATTCCTAAAAACTGAAGATAGTTTGCTACCTTAGAAGAATAACGTGCCATATCATAAAAGGTAAAGGAGCGTTCCTTTCCATCCTTTGAAATGTGAAGCATTGCTACTTTGTCCGGATCTTTCTTTGCCATCTTATCTACCACATCATAAGCAAAGTTAAAATTATCATCATTTACAAATTTAATGTCCTGCAAAACACCGTTTTCATCTTCCTTAACCTGAATAAATGGTGCTGCAATATCGCCTTTTGAAAATGCCATTTGCGTTCCTCCTATATCATATCCTGCAAATTATTTTTATGTTCCATGTAGTTTTCAAAACCACATCATATTGTAAACAATACATCACGCTTTCTCTATTGTCAAGAAAAACAACGCAAAATCGTGATATTTAATATATTTTTTACACTTCCAGAAGAATCCGTTTGAATTTACCCTTATAATATGATAGAATTATGTTGACTTATGTACACAGATGAATGGAGGATTTTGTTTATGTTCAAAATTGTTGAAAAAAAGTCCCTGAATCCTACTGTCAGTAAAATCACAGTAGAGGCTCCTTTGATTGCAAAGAAAGCAGAGCCGGGACAATTTATTATCTTCCGCGCAAAAGAAGATAGCGAGAGAATTCCTTTGACAATCGCGGATTTTGACCGCGAGGCTGGAACCGTTACCATTATTTATCAGATTGTTGGTGCCGGTACAATGGAATTAGACACCTTAAAAGAAGGTGAATACATTCACGACTTTGTAGGCCCGCTTGGTGTTCCTACACACACAGAAGGATTGAAAAAAGTAGCAGTTGTCGGCGGTGGTGTTGGCTGTGCCATTGCTTACCCAATTACAAAGAAACTGCACCAGATGGGTGCTGAAGTTCACGCCATCGTTGGATTCCGTAATCAAGACTTAGTAATTCTTGAGGACGAATTCAAAGCAGCCAGTGACAAACTCGTCATGATGACCGATGACGGAAGTTATGGCGAAAAAGGTCTGGTAACAGACGCATTGGAAAAATTAATTCAGGATGGAAATGAATACGATGAAGTCATTGCCATCGGACCATTGATTATGATGAAATTTGTATGCCTGACAACGAAAAAATATGACATCAAAACCGTTGTCAGCATGAACCCGATTATGATTGACGGAACCGGTATGTGCGGCGGCTGTCGTCTGACAGTTGGCGGCGAAACCAAATTTGCCTGCGTAGACGGTCCGGATTTCGATGGACACCTCGTTGATTTCGATGAAGCAATGCATCGTGGAACAATGTACAAAGAATTTGAGACACACGCCCGCGATGAATATTGCAATCTACTCAAGAAAGGGGAAAATTAATCATGGCAGAGAGAAATATGGATATGAATAAATGCCCAATGCCGGTACAAGACCCGGATGTCCGTAATAAAAACTTTGACGAAGTAGCTCTTGGCTACACCTATGATATGGCAGTAAACGAAGCTCGTCGCTGCTTAAACTGTAAAAACAAACCTTGCGTCAGCGCCTGCCCAGTTCAGATTAACATTCCGGCATTTATTGAGCGCGTAGCAAATGAAGATATTGAAGGTGCTTTTGCGATTCTTTCAGAATCCACTTCCCTTCCTGCTGTCTGCGGCCGTGTATGCCCACAGGAAAATCAGTGCGAAGGCAAATGTGTCCGCGGTATCAAAGGCGAGCCGGTTGGTATCGGACGATTGGAGCGTTTCGTTGCTGACTACCACAGAGAGCACTGCACAGACGCACCGGTTAAACCGGAGCCAAACGGTCACAAAGTTGCCGTTATCGGTGCCGGCCCAAGTGGTCTTACCGTTGCCGGTGATTTGGCTAAATTAGGATACAAAGTAACAATTTTTGAAGCACTTCACCTTGCCGGCGGCGTTTTGGTTTATGGTATTCCGGAATTCCGTCTTCCAAAAGCAATTGTGCAGAAGGAAATTGATAACTTAAAAGCAATCGGTGTTGATGTAGAAACCAATATGGTAATTGGTAAAGTATTAACCATCGATGAAATTTTCGAAATGGGTAACGAAGCAATCTTCGTTGGTTCCGGTGCAGGACTTCCTCGTTTCATGAATATCCCTGGTGAAAGTCTGAAGGGTGTTTATTCTGCAAACGAATTCCTGACTCGTATTAACTTAATGAAAGCTTACCGCGACGGAAGCAAAACACCAATCCAGCATGCAAAGAAAGTTGCTGTTGTCGGTGGCGGTAACGTAGCTATGGATGCAGCCCGCAGTGCAAAACGTCTTGGTGCAGAAGAAGTTTACATTGTATACCGCCGTGGTATGGAAGAACTTCCTGCCCGTAAAGAAGAAGTTGAGCATGCAGAAGAAGAGGGAATCATCTTTAAGACACTAAATAACCCAGTTGAAATCCTTGGCAATGACGAGGGTATGGTATGTGGCATGAAATGTGTTGAGATGGAACTTGGCGAGCCGGATGAAAGCGGACGCCGCCGTCCGGTTGAAAAACCTGACAGCGAATTTGTTCTTGATGTTGACAGCGTAATCATGTCCATTGGTACAAGTCCAAACCCATTGATTCGCTCCACAACCCCTGGTCTGGAAGCAAATAACCGCGGATGCTTAATCACAAAGGATGAATCCGGTTTAACAACCCGTGATAATGTATACGCCGGTGGTGACGCCGTAACAGGTGCCGCAACCGTAATCCTTGCCATGGGTGCAGGAAAAGCTGCCGCTAAGGCAATTGATGAGGCATTGAGAGGGTAAATAATACGGCTATTCTTACGATAAAAAAGGAAAAACTGCAAACCGACTCGAAACAGAGAATTCGCTTCACGAATTATGTTTCTCGCTGGTTTGTGGTTTTTCCTTTTTTAGGTAAGTCTAACTTATTGTATTCCTAACTCTATCACCCATTCCACCCGCTCCCAGTCCTAACAGACACCAGAACACAGGCGCTGTTACTACCATAGAATCATTAAACATCCCGGCAAAGAGATATCCTAATACAGAAATCAAAATTGCCCGTATAAAATACTCTTTCTGCGTATGGCACTTTCCTTTGGCTGCCGCAAAGCCACGCTTTAAAAAAATCACAAAAAATGCAAGCATCAGAACAAGCGAGAGGCACCCTGTCTCAATTCCCATCTGAAGATAATAATTATGTGGCTTCTTATAATAAGTTGTCAACAAATCATACTGATATCTGGCAACATAATCATTATGCGGGAACACAAAACCAAACTGGTCGGGCCCCGCGCCAAGCAGCACATAATCTTTTAACAGCGGTATCGTTCTTGACCACACAAAACCTCGAAGCGATGCCACCTCATTCATCCACGATGGCAGTGCCGTTTCGGCGTGAATACACAAATCCCATTTTCCGTTTGCATTGAGATAATAATACTTCCCATCCCCACGCTGATTGGTAAACCGCCAGACACTCTTTTTGTACTTCATTTCATAGCCATAAACGGTCTTTTCACCGTCCGCAAATGCTTTCTTTTCAAATGAAAATGCTTTCCACTTTCTATCCGGTGTCTTTTTAAGCGTGATATTTTCACCGCTTCCCTCTATGACAAAAGAATAATTTTTCTTTTTATAGCGGATTTTCACATGGTCATCCTTCGTTTCAATATAAGATAACTTTTTACTTCCCTTGGTAGAAAACCGAACCTGCTGCCATTTTCCAAAAATATCCCCTGTGATGTACCAGTTGCAGAAAGATAAAATTGCAAGCACAGAAACCAAGACGCAGAGAATTGTTCTTTTGTACTGACAGACTTTGTTCCGATATTTTACGCCGCCAACACAAAACGAAACCAGTACCGCAAGCGTGCCGGTCCGCGACTGCGAACCAAAAAGGCAGAAAATCAGCAGATAAAAAAGCACGAACCAAAAAGTTCTCTCCCGCTTTTTACCCGCCTCATGGAAATAAACAATCATTGCCACCGTCACCGGCAGAAGAAGCGCTACATAGCTCCCCACATAGTTCCAATGGTACAAAGTTAAATATATAAAATGTGAAACTCTCGCCTTTCTCCCACCTAGAAACTCTTTCACAAAGCCCATTGACAATAAATCAAATCCAAAGAACTGCGAAATGCCAATCACGCCAAGGATTCCAATTGAGACACCAAGTATTTTTATCAGTATGGAAATATTTTCTGTTTTATTCACCCAAAAAAAACTGTAAAAGAACACAAGCAGATACGAAAGTATTACGAAAAGCCCCTGCATATTGCCGGTCATCCCCCGCACACTCAGAAAAGGATGATTTGCATGCAGAGAAGATGCAATTGCAAAACCACCATATAATATAGGTAGAAGAAGATATTTTGGCATCTCGTGAATCTGCCGCCAAAAGCGCATACGAACCAAAAGCACAATCATAAAAAGACAGCAAAAAAACAGGACAAACAATTTACCATACAAAAAGAAATCTGACTCAACCGCATTTGCGGGAAGCCACGGTTCATTCTCTGTGTATGTTTTACTGTTTATCCTGCCTACAACAAGGGGCAGAAACGCAAGCACCAAAGCAATTGGTGCTAACGTTATCCATTTGTCCCATTTTTTCATCATATTCCTTACTGTGCAGCTTCAGTAGCTCCTTCTTCAACAGCTCCGTCAGTCTGAGTCTGAGCGTCCTGCTGAACAGGTGTCATATCAGCTTTTCCCTTTTCCAAAACAACTTCCATTGTCTGTCCATTTCCCAAATCTAATTTGTATGTGAGCGTCTTCTTGTCTTTGTCATATGCCATGGACATGTAAATTTCATCTTTACCTTCCATTTTAACTTCAATTCCGTCAGAACGTCTCTCATAATCAAATTTTGTCTCACCGTTTGCAGTTACCATTGTCATTTTATCATCTTCTGTGATATTTACATTTACAGTTGCCTGACTAGGATCAACGCCAAGGGATGCTGCATATTCATCAATTGTCATACCATTGATTGTCTTTGCTGTCCAATCACCTTTGATGTCGTCATAAGAAATACCACATCCTGCCAAACTTAACATCATTACAAATACTAATACTGCTGATACAATCTTTTTCATTTTCTAAATCCTCCAAATTTTAATTTTTTATAGAATATTATTATTTACTTTCATTTGCCATAACAAGCATAATTCCTTTTGTAATCTAGTCGGAATGTAAATTTGTTCACCTCCCCGTAAAATAATTTCTGTTTTGGTAACATCTTTAATATAGCCCGCATTGATGTAATAACTTTTCCCGCAGGTAACAAAATCACCGCCATCCGGCATTTTTTCTTTTGCCCTCGTGAGCGAACAATTTGTCCGAAAATCCCCATGCAGCGTATGTATCATCGTCGCATGCCCACATGTTTCCATGTAAATGATTTCGTCTAAGCAAAATTTTTTCATTGTGCGGTCTACCATAAATGATATGTTTTTTTTCATTTGATAAAACATATTCTGAAAACGGTTCAGCGCACAATCAACCTGCTGCTGCACAAACGGCTTTATCAAAAAGCCATCGGCATATACGGAAAAGGCATCCATTGCATAGCATTCAGATGCTGCTGTCATAATCATCTTCTGATTACTCTTTCTCCCCTGAAGTTTTTTTACAATCACAGGGTCTTTTATCTTTTGCTCCGGAAGGTTTACAATCATAAGACTCGGTTTGTTTACCGGAATTTCGGATAACATATTTTCGACCGAGCTGAATTCTTTTATGCTTACTTGATAATTGCCACGCAGATATTTATCTACGCACTTTTTTATCGCTGACCGCTCTTTTGCGGATTCATCACATAAATAAATTCGCATAAAACCCCTCCTCAAAAGATTCCGTGCTCCCAAAATATCATACTTTGCGGATAAATCCTACGCTTTCTGTCAAAACGGCAAAAAAAATGCAGAAACGGTAAAGTCTCTGCATTTCTAATAAATTTCTTTTATAACTCCGGCTTAATCTCGCCATTTTTCAAATTCAGGAAGGCAACGTCTGACATCGTGCTCTTGCCGGTAATATCCGTTACTTCATAAGTAAAGGCATATTTTCCATCCGGCAAATCTTTTTCTTTGAATTCATAACTTTCCTTCCATGTAAATTCATCGTCTGGCATTTCCTGAACCTCATTATTTCCTTCCATGCTCTGTGCGTAATAGACAATAGCTACTTTATCGCCCTTCTCCAATGGTCGCATATCTTTTCCCGCCTGTCCGGATTCATCCACACCGGAAGTTGCACCAAGAATATAGAAGTCTTTTGCCTCATAATCATAGGCGACACTCAAATAGCTGTCTTCTCCATTTAATTTAATCGGAACCGTATACAAATTATAATCATCGCCCTCATAAACTAACTCCATGTAACATTCTCTGTCATTAATAGAACCCCAGACGCCGCGGAAGTTATCCTGGAATACACCTTTTTCCCAGTCGCACTCTAAGTCGTTATCTTTTCCTAAAAAGACAATTGCTTTTCCGTCGTCACTGATATAAGCAAAATTGAAAGCAATGCTTTGAATACTATCTAATTTTGCCGGGTCAATGTTCAACTGGATGTAATCATTTTCATTAATTGACATCTCAAGGTCACCGTCAAATCCGCTTACTTCCTGTACTTCGCCGACACCACTTTCACTCAATGCCTCATCGGATATATTGGCACCGATGGAATAATTGACAAAGGAAGAATAAATATTCTCTGCGGCAATCTGCTGGTAACGGGCTGCTGATTCCTGGTCGCCGTCATAGGAATAATAAACCGAAAGTCCGCTTGCATGACGGCGGTAGTCTCCATTTATTTTATAAACAATCGCATCGGAAAGTGCTTTTTCAATCTGCGCTTTGCTCTCACCGATCAACCCTTCTGCATTCTGTGCCAAATGCCCTAAGTCAACCATGTTTGTGTATCCTTCTTTGTCATTATTACCACCATAATTTTCTGCCTTCGTGGCACTTCTGGCAAATTCCGCGCATACAGAGGAATCTTTTTCTGCTTTTTTCAAAACGACCTTACCCATATTCTGCAGGGCTTCAATTATTGCCGGTGTCTTGGACAAATCGGTTACGGAAAGTGTAATTTCCGCATCCGTTCCTGCTTGTTTACAACCTTGTTTAAAACTGTCGCAGATTTCTTTACCAAGTTCGGCACCGTTCATAGCCGGATTTTTTGCAAGTTTAGAAAGCCATCCGCTGTACAGCCATCCATTTCCCGGCTCTGTCTCCTCAGACGCTACCATGTAGGACGCATAATTCTGGAATACATTCGCTGTATCTACCGTTGCCATCAGGCAGGTATCAAAACCAACAACCTCAAACGGCTTTTTGTCACCGTAGACATCTTTCATAACAGCGGAAATTTCGTCTAATACCAACGAATCCATTTCATAATTTTCATCAAAAGAGACACCGCTTACACTTCCACCACCATGATTCCAGAACAACAACATCTTATGGTCTGCCGGATAGTTTTCCTCTGCATAATTGAGGAATCCCTTTAACGTCTCCGGATCACCCATGCTTGCCTGCTCAGTTTCATCTTTTAAAGTAAGTGTATCTCCACTGTACTCATAACGCTGAATCCGGTCGGTTTTTACCTGATCATTCTGCCACTTTGACGCACCACCCGTCTGAATTACCACTTTTACGTTTTCCGGAAGCTTAACCTGCATCATTTCATTTAGATCTGCTGTTGCTGCACCGTAATTGCTCTCCAAATCGCTGCCACACAGATACCAATAAACAACCCAAGTATCCTCCTTACTGAAACTCTGTTTGGCTTCTTTCTCTTCGTCCGCGCAGCCGGTCATTGAAAATAACATACACAAAACCAGCACAAGCGCCGTCCATTTTTGATATTTTTTTATCTCCATCTTAAAATTTCTCCTTTCTGCTCATTTCTTCATTGTATCGGCTCTTTCTAAATCCTGCAACAAACCTTGCAGAATTGTGGGCAAAGGGTGAAAAATTGCTTGACCCTTCCTTATGAATTTGTTAAAATTTTATATAGGTAAATGTCGCAAAATGATAGGAGGCAGCAATGAATATCGCAATTGTAGATGACTCAGAAAGCGACCGCCAATTACTACAGGAATTGCTAATACGTTATTTCGATATAAGCGGAATCAGTATTACGATTTACCCGTTTCAGTCGGGTGAACTTTTTTTGGCAGGGCTTTCTCACCATTCCTTTGACCTTGTCTTTCTCGATATTTTCATGGATGAGATTACCGGTATGGACGCGGCACACAAATTATTAGAAGCAGGCTGCGACTGCACAATTATTTTTTTAACGTCCAGCCGCGAATATGCACTCGAAGGATACGAAGTAGGGGCTTTTCGTTATTTGCTTAAGCCACTTACTTACGACAAGTTGGAAGATACATTAAATCCCTTTTTACGCAAATTTCGTGGGGAAGCAAGGAAGCTTCCACTTATGGTAGAGCGGACACCGCTGTACATTCCTTATTCGGATTTGTACTATTTATCATCGGTGATGCGCCAGACAGAAGTTCATTTAGAAAAAAAGGTGCTAAAACAGTCTTCCGCCATTAATTTTCAAAAAACAGTCGCTCCACTCCTTAGTGATTCCCGGTTTTTCCTTTGTTCCAAAGGCATTATCGTGAATTTACAGCATGTGAGTGAATTAGAAAAAGATCACTTCGTTCTCAATAATGGAGAGGAAGTACCAATTAGCCGGCGGAATCTATCGCAGGCAAAAAAGACTTTTTTGGATTTTTCGTTGAATCAGTAGCGGGAAAGGATATTTTTTATGCGCAGATTGAAAATGGTTGTTTATTTACTAATTCTTGGCATTCTCAGTTCACTTTTGGGGAATGTCTCTTTTGCGTGGGCATCCACACAGGACAAATTAGTTATTACAGAAATTTATGATCTGGATCTTGCATCTGCTCCCCTCATGTTTCCGGTTGGCTCTCACCATTTTCAGGAAACCATTCAGACTTACAGTAATTGCCCTCTCTACGCCGTCTGTGAAGATGAAAACGAGAGCACGGAACTGATACCATCTTATGACATTCACTCGGTTGATGTGCAAAAAGAAGGCATCTATGAAATGACTATGACTTTGCAATATAACAAAGAAATGTTCCAACTGGCAGAGAACTATTCGGAAACCTATACCATTCCGGTCTGTATCTCTGACCCGGAAAAGTTTGAAATTTTTTCAACCTTTACATCGTTCCACCACACAACGCTGAGTTTTGTGCATCATTTTAAGGATTTTTCCACAATAGAAGGGGCCTATGTAAAATCCAAAACCGCCCTTACTCAATCTCAACTAAACAAAGCCGAATGGACAACAATTACATCTTCGGAAAATTTCAATACAACACCGGATGGCGTCATGTTATCATCTGCTTTTTTTGAGGAAGATGGCTATTTATATATAAAATTAACCAACGAAAATCTTACCTCCAATATTCTTTGTCTGGAGCAGAAAGGTGAACTCGTTCGCTCGAAACCAATTGAGGGTGACCGTGACGGTGGCGATTTTTCCTCGGAAGACCCGTTTGAAATTACTTCACCGGTATCGACACCGGACAGCGGGCAGACTACACACCACACAGCCGTGCCAAAACCAACTGCCACAGCGGCAATTATAATTCCAACAACGTCTGTTTCTTCCATTCCCAAAAAAGAAACAACGCGCACGAAAAAAAAGAAGAATTCTTCCTCTGCCCAGAAATCAGAGGGAATGATTACCGGCATTACAAGCAGTACAGAAAAATCCGGTTCAAATACCAATACAACTACATCAATGAAAAAAGATACGGCAGACAGTGCCACCACTTCCCATGCCAGCGAGAAAAAGACAATAGAACAGGTTGGCTCAAACCGTATTTCTCTATCCGGAAAACGACTTCGTCTGATTGCGGAATCAAATCCAAACTATGTTCCGTTTACTTATGATAATATTACGCTTGAAATTCCGACGAATTATCTTTTATCACTGAATCTTAAAGATAATGAAGTACTGATGGTAAGTATTGTTCCCGGTTCCAGTAAAGAGGTAACTCTTGCAGTTCGTGCCGCAGGTAAAGTGTTGACGAATATTCCAAACAGCCGGCTTACCTGGAAGCAGGAGAACAAAACGCGCACCATTGACAAAACCGGCGTTTACAAGCCCCCGGGCTCTGCCAAACAAAATCTTCCGGTCAAAAGAAACCGCGTGCCTCGTCTTGTAATTATAGGTGCCATTATGTTAGTTCTGATTTCGACCGGCTGCTTTGTCTACCACAAAAAAGAAAGGAAACATTAAGATGAAACCTCGCTTTATCAAACTATTTCTTGCTTTGTTTCTTCCTTTTGCCTCCTTTCTGCTACTTGCGCATTTTCTATTCTATTACAACAATAAATATGAAAATAATCCGGTTTACCCAATAGGCGGTGTCATGTTTTGTTCCGATTCCGACTTATCCGGGGATTCCGTAATTTTCCTTGCCCATCAGTGGAATTTTTTCCCGGGCAAACAATATACGCCTTCCGATTTTAATGAAAAAAAAGTAACGGGAGGCACTTTTTTAACCCTTGGCTCATTTGGCAATTTCAGTCTTGGCAGTACTTCCGAGGCATCGAATGGCACTGCCACCTACCGCTTAACACTGTCTCTACCAGACACGGCACGGACATATTCTTTGTATCTGCCGGAAATTTTTTCCGCTTACACACTCTACCTAAACGAGGAAAAGGTCTGCTCGCAGGGAAATCCTGACCAGACGCATTATAAAGATTTAATTGGCAATAAAGAAATTTCTTTTACCGCCTCCGGAACCGTTCATATCACAATTATTGCCACCAATTATTCGCATATTTACAGTGGTATTACCTATCCACCGGCCTTTGGAACAGTTACTGCCATCCAGAAATATCTTTCCACAAGACTTTTCATCTCTGGCATTACGCTTGCAGCCATTTTTCTTTTTTCTGCCTGCTCACTGTTCTTTTTCTGCCGGCTAAAACATAAAAATGCGCTGATTTTTACTATTTTGTGTGGTTTGTTTTTTGTTATCTCCTTGTATCCGGTTCTATTTTCTTACGGCAGTTATTCTGTTTTTCCGTGGTATCCACTGGAAATTGCCTGCTTAACCGCCATGTATCCATGCATGGTTTTGCTGCAGGGAACGATATTAAATCTCCCCAAGAAATTAATTCGGCACGAAACGCTTATCTTTGGCAGCTGTGTTGTTTTATCGCTTGTATTCACTCTGTTTTTACACGGCAGCACACACTTTGCCAAAATATATTCTGAATTTTTGTTTTTATACAAAGCGGGCTGCGCCCTTTTGCTTTTATTTCAGGCATATTATTCGTATCAGAAAAAATTACACACGTCACCAATTCTCTTAATTGGTACGGTTTTGTTTGCCGCCTCCCTGACTGCTGACCGCATGTATCCGGGCTACGAACCGATTTACGGCGGCTGGTTTCAGGAAATTGGCACTTTTCTGTTAGTCATTTCTATCGGCTATGAATTGTGGCAGGATTTATCGAAGACCTACCGCGCAAAACTTTTGTTGGAGGAAGAAACTCATTATCTGGCAAAACAGATTGAAATTCAGAAGGCGCACTATCAGGAACTTACGGAACGCATTGACGAATCAATTCGCCTGCGCCACGACCACCGTCACCATATGCAGACTGTCACAACCTATCTGCAAAATAATGAGCGCGAAAAAGCACTGGAATACTTGGCACAATACGCAGAGCAGAGGGAGCAGAAAGGACGTATCGTATTATGCCGTAATATGCTCGCGGATGCGATTTTACAATACTATCAAACACTCTGCAAAAACAACGACGTAGCTTTTGAATGTCTGGCAAATCTTCCGCAAACACTGTCGATTCCAGACACTGACTTTTCGATTTTGTTTGGTAATCTTTTGGAAAATGCATGGGAGGCCGCAAGCCAGACACCGGAAAATGCGTATATCCGCGTCCAGATTCAGCCACAGAAAAACAACATTGTTGCAATGATTGAAAATAGCTGCAAAAAAGAACCAATCCAAAAAGCGAATCGGTTCTTCTCAACAAAACATTCCGGTATGGGTATCGGTACCCAGTCTGCCCGCCTCATCGTTGACAAGGCAAAGGGTGTTATTTCCTTTGAGCCAAAGGACGAAATCTTTGTAGTGCGTTTCGTCCTTCCAAATACTGTAAAATAATTACCGGCTTAATTTTCTCTTTAACTGTTCCGGATTAATGGCGGATAAAAGTGCGGTTTCTTCGCTGATTTCGCCTTTCCGGTACAGTTTCAAAATATACTGATCCATCGAAACCATCCCCAGTTCTCCGGACGTCTGAATGACATTATCAATCTGATAGTTTTTGCTGTCTCGAATCATGTTCTGAATCGCCGGCACAATTTTCATAATTTCCACCGCAGGAATCATGCCGCCGCCTTCTCTCTGCAGTAGCTGCTGGGAAACGATGCAGTCTAACACAAGTGATAACTGGATTTTAATCTGATCCTGCTGATCTGCCGGGAAGGAGTCCACAATTCGATCAATCGTATTTACCGCTCCCTTGGTGTGCAGTGTTGCAATAACAAGATGTCCGGTTTCCGCTGCTGTCATCGCCGTGCGAATCGTTTCCGCATCGCGCATTTCCCCTAACAGAATGACATCCGGCGCCTGACGCAGACATGCACGAAGTCCGGTTAGATAATTCTCGGTATCAATTGCAATTTCACGCTGGCTGATTAACGATTTCTGGTTTCGGTGCAAATACTCAATCGGGTCTTCCAGCGTAATAATATGTGCTTCCCGCTCTTTGTTAATCGCATCGATAATACATGCTTGTGTCGTCGATTTCCCGCTTCCAGCCGTTCCTGAAATAATAATCATGCCGTGCTGTAGTTTCGACAGAGCAATTACCTCTTCCGGAATTCCCAGGTCCTTGTAATCCGGAATCCGGAACGAAACAACACGGATAACCGCCGCCTGTGAGCCACGTTGGAAATATGAATTGACACGAAATCTCGCCAAGTCCTCAATGGCAAAGGAAAAATCATCATCTCCCTCTTCTAAAAAATGTGTTTTCTCCCGGCTGGCGCACTCATAGATTTCATCTAAAAGCACCTTTGTGTCATCCGGCATCAGACGCTCCGCCGAAGCTTCCATTGGACGAATTTCGCCATCCACCTTATAACTCAATGCACCACCGGCAACAATAAAAATATCCGATGCTCCGTCAGAGACCGCTTTTCTTAATATTTCCACTAAACGTTCCATATCTTTTCTCTCTTTCTTTAGTCTGGAAGCATTTGTTCCATTCCATCCCAAACATCGATGGTATCGTCCGGTTTCCACTCACCGGTATACTGCTTCTCCCACTTTACTACATGAAATTTTTCTTTTTGTTTTTTGATTTCAACAAGCAGTTTCTGCTTATCATCAATCGCACAAGTGTAAGAATAAGTATTTCCTTTCTGTTTCACACCATCCGGCATATTACCTGCCCGAATCTGTGAATATATCTCTTCTGCTTTCGTATCTGCTGCATAGTAATTACTCACCGCTTTTACGGATTTTTCTGCCAGGTTATAGTTTGCTTTTGCCGTCGACAGTGACAAAAGCGCAAATACCAAAAAACATAACACGGCAAAAATCGTCAGAATCGAACTGCCGCCAACGCTTGTGAATGAGAGCTTTCGTTTTTTCATGATGTGCCCCCTCTCTGCCAAGCCGCCGCAACATGATAAATTTCTTCCTTATCTTCATCAAAAACGGTAACTTTTGCATTTGTCAAATACTCATCTGCATCCGTCTTTATCATTTGGACCGTCATATGGTCCTGCTCAAAAGGAATTTCCAGAGTATCTCCCTCAATCTGACCGGGCATCTCCCCTACTACTTTCTGCCAGTCGCCGGCGCACGTTTTACACATCTCAATTACTTCCTGTGCGTGTTCCGCCGCAATGTTTTCCTTTTCACCACGCGTAGATAATCCATTAGCATAGACAAATGCCTGCAAACACACGGCTGCCGCCAGCGCAAACACTAAAATCATAATAATCTGCTCCATCAGCGCTAACGGAGCTTTGCTTCTTTCATAATTCACAATGCCACCCCGCTTTCTTCACTTCGCAGAGAAACGGTTGTCTCATTCTCACGTCCTTCGCTATCTTTGGATGTAATTCGTATGAGACTGCCTTTTTTCTCAAAATGCAAATCTTTCGCATCCATAATCGCCACACCATCTTCCGGCTTCATCTCGGATTCCTCAGCAGCAAACAACTCATACACCTTACCCTGGTAATAATAAATTTTCAAATCATACCGAATGCCATCGATTGTTTCCAAAAGATGCAACGTATTTACCTCATCATCCACATCCGGCGAAGCAAATCCGCCCACTTTTACGGCATCTGCTCTGTCATAACCACGAATCTGGGCAGACACATAAGACGTGATAATTCTTTTGTTGTATGCATTATTATCACGCTCGACCAAACTTTTATATTGATTTGCTCCCAATGCTAGAACTGCCACAATTGTCATGGCAAAGATAGCAAACAATACAAGAACAAATACATTTTCAATACTATGTCTCTGACTGCTTCTCTTCATTGCTAATCGACCCGCTCCTGATTTTCCATTACTGTAATTTCCGGCATCAAATTTTTGGCAAATACTTCATAAAAGACGGTAAAACGGCTTTCATCAATCTGGATTCCGTAATTTTTCTTTAAATATTCAAGGGTAGGCGGATATACGCCTTCTGTCGCATAGCAGGTCATTGTTGCCTTACGAATGGAGTTTTCGAGTTGTTTCATGCTCTCTGCCTCCTGCCCCTGATTCAGCCTTGCCGCCCCCGCGTTCATCGCATAAAGCAGTCCGCCAATCACCGCTGTCAGCAATACAATTTTTATAATTAAAAAACTTCTCTGCTTCATCATTTTCATCCATCCTATCCAATCGAAGACATGATATGAATCAACGGTAACATCACGGTTATCAAAACAATTCCTACAAGAATTGAAGTAATAATGACAATCGTAGGCTCAATCTTTCCAACTTTTCGTGCAATTTCCAACTGCACTCTGTCGTCCATACGCCGTGAAATTTCTGCCATTGCCGTATCAGATGTACCACTTTTGGCACCCAAATCTAAAATCCGGCAAAATGACGCTTCCAACACTTCATTTTCTCGGAATGACTTCGCCATTGGCTCGCCCACTTCCAGCATCTCAAGGCATTTCTCATAACGCTTCTTCGTCTTTTGATTTACGTCCTGAAAAAGCATCGCTGTACGGAATGCATCTTCGGTATTTAATCCACTCATCATTCCCATCGCCATCGCTGACGCAAATCTTGCTTCACCCATCCGGCGCACAATTCCGTGTCCGCCGAAAACTTTTTTATACAGTTTCACAAAAAAGCCTCTTGCCCTCTTGCTGCAGGCAATCACTGCTGCCACTAAAACAATGACAAATATGATACCGCACAACACCGGCATGATACTTCCGAGCCAGTCGCCAAACCGCAGTAAAAGCTTCGCCGTGCCGCCCATCGTACCGCCAAGCTGCTCATAGACCTGATTGAAAATCGGCAGCACCTTGACAAGCAGCACAACTAAAATTACTAACATCAAAATCATCAATATAAACGGATACAGAAGGGCACTGCGAATCTGCGACATCAACTGCTGCTGCCTGTCGTAATAATCTGCCAGTGCCTGAAAGGACTGCTCCAACCGCCCTGTCTCCTCACCGGTTTCAATCATATCGCCGACGTACTTCGGAAACGTACCAACCTCCCGAACTGCTTCGGAAAACGGTTTACCTTCCGTCACCAAATCCGCTAACTGCTCCAGCATTTTTTTGCTTTTTTTGTCCTTTTCGTCCTCAATTAAAAGATACAATCCATCTTCGATTCCAATGCCGGCATGCAGTAAAAGCGACATTTCCAGACAAAAAGCAGAAACATACTCATTACTTACTGTTTGCTTACTCATGACACACTCCCCTGATTAGTAACTCAATTTTTCTTTGTAATTTCTACCATTTCCTATGTATTTCATAATGGACTTACTCGATTTACTGGTCGAAGCAAATGTCGGGTCCATCAGTTTCCATTTCTTACCGTTAAAGTAAATCATTTTGGAAATGCGTCCTTTTTTCTTGGAATACACGTTAATCCATGCATGATAGGCATTTCCGGTATAGCCGACAACAAGTTTTGTTGGAACTCCCTGACTTCGCAGCATCGCAGTCATTACTGCCGCATAATCAAAACAGATTCCTTTTTTCTTCTTATAAATCTTATTCAGATTTGGCACATAACCCGGCTTTACCGTCTTGGCAAGTTTTTTGTCATATTTATAATTTTTAATGACATAGTTGTATACCTTTTTAACCTTTGCCAAATCGTTTTTACAATTTTTTGTAATCGAGGCTGCTTTCTTCACAACTTTCGTGCTTTTCGTGTAATTTACAAACTGGTTCGGACGCAGATACGGCCCAAACTGGTCGGTCATTTCGACATTTACTTTCAATGTCATCTCCATCGCATAACGACCACCCACTTCATAAAGCAGATAAATCGTATAGGCAGTATTTCCTTCCGTCAATGGAATAACCTGATACTTATTCACGGAAAGTGTATATTTGTAACCATCATTCAGCGCCTGTCCCCCAGTCGTAACGACGCATTTCAGCGTAGGTCCCAGCGCCTTCTTAAATTTCACCATCACATAACCGTCTGCCGTGTTGGAATAGTCAATCACACAATTATTACTTTCCTTAACTTGTTCCCCACTTGCAACAGTCGGATAGATAACTATTTTTGCCCGGCTTTTGCTGTTTGACAGCACAATCCCCGAAACCATCACACACAAAAATCCAAGAATCCATAATCCCCTTTTACTTTTTTTCATGAAATACACTCCTTTCACGGATTAATTATTTTCATTTTATCACTTTTAGGACAAAAAATAAAGCATCCTTTTCTTATTATTATATGCATCCGTGTGTCATAAAAAAGGTCTATTCTTTTTCATTATTTTTTTATACTCTTTTAATCGTCGAATTCCTTGACAAAATGTCAAAAACGTACTATAGTTGAATACGTTAAAAAAAGTTTTCAAAGGAGTAAACCTATGATTGAAACAGGTATTGCAAGACAATTAGATGCAGTCGGACGTATTACTCTGCCAAAAGAACTTCGCAAGTCTTTAGGATTTAAAGACCGCGAATTATTGGAAATATATACTGAAGATGACAAAATTATTTTAAGAAAATGTGAAAGACAGAAACAGGATATCTTTACTGGTTCTGAAGAGGATTTGATTGAGTACAAAGGAAAATTAGTTTCCAAAGAATCAATCCGCGAATTATCAAAGCTTGCTGGTTTAATTTAATCATATATCCCTTTAGTGTTTGCCCGAAGTTTTCCCAGACTTCGGGCGTCTTTTTTTATGTATTATGTGATTTGGCTGCACCGTCGTATGATAAAAAAAGAAATGGAAACGCTGCGTTGACCTGTTTTATAAAAATTACAACAACGGTCAACCAAAATTCGGCTTCCATTTGACTTTTTTCTACTTTTTCTCTAATTAAGTCAACTTTTGTCTATAAAGTGGTTGACTGGATTTATGCTTTTGACAAATCAGGTCAACTAACTGCAAATATCTCCTGCAAAAGTTTCATAATCTACTCTTCCCGCCACTCTTTTAGGGCAGAAGAAAGTCTTCTGTCAATATCTTTTCGCGTTTTTTCACACTCATTTGGATATTCTTTTGCCGCTTTGAAAATAAATCGCATCACAAATTTAAGTCCCACCGGCAAAGCCTTGCGAAGCAAAGATCCCGGCAGTACAAAGTGAGTTCCGTGTTCATACACGAGCGGCACATACTCACAGGTATGCGGGCGCTCTTTTAACCGTTCATCCATACGGCGGATGTATTTTCCTGTCTCCCAGAAGGAATCATCCTCGGCTCCTACAAGAAACAGTCTGCCCTTTATATTCTCAACCGGAATCATTTCCTCTTCGGTATGTTCTCTTGCATTTTCAGAGTCAATAAACAGGCAGGTGCTGCGTTCAATATCACCGGAACCTTTTGTTTCTTCCTGAATTTTCTGCCAATATACCGGATGCTCATATATAAACGGCATATAGGCAAGAGGCTCTCCCTTCCAGGAAAGAGTGGACGCTCCCGGAATCGGCCATTCCTTGCATCCATCCTTTTCTCCCTGCTCAAATCCCTGCCATACAAAATCACTAGGCGTAAGAGCAAATGTCAGCGTAATATCTGAAAATAAAGAAGCTGCAACAAGAGCATCCATACCCGCTGTACTCATTCCCATAATTCCGATTTTTTGATTTCCATTATTTTTCAGCCACTGGATTGCCGTCTCAATACGTTCGAGTGGAAAATTTACATGGCTGTAATTTTTCTTTCCCGGCGACATACAAAGAACATTGACACCATTTTTATGAAGCCATTTTGCCCCGCACTTCGCCATATAATCATTGGGGTCATCTCCAAACAATCCAATAACCGCACAGTCTGAACCTTTGGGATTTACATAATAAGTTCCATAAAAACCATCTTTTTCGGTTTCAAAAAATAACTTTTTCATTGCTCTTCCTCCAGTATCTTATTCGAATGATAATCCCACTCTTTTCTGTCAGCTCAAAGTTAGCATAGACTAACCGCATTGTCAACTTTTAATTCCTTCTCCCCGGTTCCTCTCAATTTACAATTGTAAAATCTTACACTGTTCAAGCCCCGCACTCCAAAACTCCTCGATTGGCTTATTCTTAACCTGACATATAATACTGGAATTCATCGCGCCATGTCCCACAATAAGAACATCCTTTCCTTCCTGCAATTGAGGTTCTATTACTTCCTTCAGAAATGAACCTGTTCTCGCAAAAAGCTCTGCAAAGGTTTCCGCCCCACCGATTGATTCTATGTATTCCTGCGGTTTGTGAAAGATAAGGTTAATTGGACAATCCGGAATTTTAAAACTATTTTCAATTCCCTCATAATCACCAAAGCTCATCTCTACCAGCCGTTCATCTGTTATAATTGGAATTCCCCTGTTTTTCAGCACAATCTGCGCCGTCTCCACTGCCCGAATCAGCGGAGAACAGTAACATACATCGATATTCAACGACTTATATTCCTCGTGTGCTTTGGATGCCATTAATCTTCCTTCTTCATTTAATGGGATATCCGTTCTTCCCTGAAGTTTGTGCAATGCATTCCAATCGGTTTTTCCGTGGCGCATAATGTATAACATGTTGTGAGTCCTCCTAAATAATCTTTACTTGATGCCATATTTTTCACACCTCTCTTTGAGCATAACTATACCACACTTGCGTCCGGGCAACAATGAAAGTTTCCGTTTTCAAAATAATTCCCATTGACTTTTTGTTTTTCATGGTGCACATTCGATTAGATTTCTAATTATGGAGGTTATTATGAAAAAAAAACACCTCACTACCTTTTGATGTCCGAACACCTGATGTTTCAAAAAGCTCTTGTATCAAGTGTCAAAGATACCGGATTAACACCCAGCCAGCCCAAAATACCGGATTATCTGCTCCACCATGACGGAGTAATTCACTGCAGACATTTTACTAAAACTGACTGGGGCAATGCCAAAAATTATGACTTATGCATCAAATCCGATATTTGGGGATGAGCGAGACGGCTCAGATTATTGCTGACCTGTTTCAGAAGAAGATGAAATTTTAGTTGATAACCCTCCTCCGCTGATGTTAGAAGAATTAAAGCCGTGATGGGAAAATAGATTTCTTACATAATAACTATCATGTTGACTTGATTTAGAAAAACTTCTCCCACGGTCAACAAAATTTTACTCTTTCGTTGACTTATATTTGTTTTTTTCTAAATTGAGTCAACTTTTGAAATGTATTTGTTGGCCTTAATTCACATAATTGCAAATACGGTCATTCGTTTAAGACTATTTGGTTGACCTATTTAACACAAAATGGAATTTCAGTCACCTTATGTCTATAAAATGGTTGACCGGATTTGCAATTTTTCAAAACCCGGTCAACTTATGGCAACCTCACCCAGTAAATTTCGCCCCCTACTCATCTTCGAGTAATTTCGCATATATCTCCCGTTTGGATACGCCTCGGTCTTTCGCCACTGCCTTCATCGCTTCCTTGCGGCTAAGCCCTTTATCTTCATAGATTTTCATATGTTTGGGCAGCGGCATTTCCTGCCACTTCTCCTGTTTGGCGCGGTTCATATCTTCTGCACTTTTCCCTTCCAGTACAAGCACAAACTCACCTTTTGGCTCGTTCGCTTCATAATACGCCACAGCCTCACCTAAAGTAAAATGAAGCACCGTCTCATGTTTTTTGGTCAGTTCCTTGCAGATGGCAATCCGGTGGTTTTCACCTAGAATCTCACAAAATAATGCTAGTGTCTTTTTGAGTCGATGCGGCGCTTCATAAAAAATCGTTGTGCAGGTCGTCCTTTCAAGACGGTCTAACACTTCTTTTCTTTCCTTTTTATCCACCGACAGAAATCCTTCAAAAGTAAACCGGCGGGCTGGCATACCCGACAAGGTCAGCGCTGTAATTACCGCTGCCGGCCCAGGAAGAGATGTAACCGGGATTCCCGCTTCATAGCACGCCCTAACCAAATCCTCACCAGGGTCTGAAATTGCCGGCGTACCGGCATCCGTAACAAGCGCAATCGTCTCACCTTTCAACATGCGCTGTACTAAAACCGGCGTCTTTTCATATTTATTATGCTCATGGTAGCTGACAAGCGGGGTCTTGATTTCATAATGATTTAAAAGCTTGATGCTTTGTCTGGTATCTTCAGCCGCCACCACATCGGCTTCCTTTAAAATGCGGAGAACACGAAGTGTAACATCCTCCAGATTGCCAATCGGCGTAGCACACAAATATAACATTCCCGTTTTATCTTCTCTAATCATAATACATCCGCCTCACTTCCTCTGTGTATTGATTCGTATCTTCGTATACAATTAACGGTTTTTCAACTGTCAATTGACGATTTCCTCCTCGAACTCCCTCTATTAAAACCATATTTGGTTCTTTATCAACATACGGATAAACCAGTCTCATCCGTTTTGGCTCCAATTTGTACTGCACCATACAGGAAATAATTTCCGCTAAGCGAAACGGTCTGTGTACCAGATAAAAACGCCCGCCGGGACGCAAAAGCTTCGCCGCGGCTTTTACCACGTCTTCAAATGTGCAGAAAAGTTCATGTCTGGCAATCGCCTTGTGTGACGCCTCGCTGACACGACCATTGGATTGATTCAAATACGGCGGATTACTCGTAACAACGTCAAAGGAAGCAGCTTCAAAAATTGAAGTGGCTTCCCTGATATCACCCTGCACAATATGCACTTTATCTTCTTTTTCGTTATACGCCACACTGCGTTTCGCCATTTCGGCAATATCTTTTTGCAGTTCCAGCCCGGTAAAGGAGCTTCCCTTGGTACGTCCGGAAAGCAGTAGCGGAATAATGCCGTTTCCACAGCCAAGGTCCAAACATTTTTCCCCTTCCTTTACCTTTGCGTATGCGGATAAAAGGACAGCATCCATGCCAAAGCAGAACCACTTCGGATTCTGAATAATGTACATTCCATCCCGCTGCAAATCATCCAGCCGCTCGCCATCGCAAAGAAAATCCTTTGGGTCTTTTTGATTACTCATTCAGCTTCGATTTTCCTTCCTTTTTCTCCATTGCCTCTAACTTCTTCAACTCTTTATCATGTTTATCTTTAATTCTGTTTTTCGACTTGTTCGGACGAAATTTCAACTCATCCACACGGTACTCACGCACCTCTTTCTCGCCGTCATCCAAAAAAACAATAACCTTCACAAGTTGCTTTAAGACACTTACGCTCTGTACTTCCGCATCCAAACCTTCCGCCGTTTTCACACGACTTCCAATGTGTGGCAGACGACTGTTTAATTCCTCATAAGCCTCTTCCTCATTTTTCAAGCAACACATCAGACGTCCGCAGACACCGGATATTTTCGTCGGATTCAGAGAAAGGTTCTGTTCCTTTGCCATTTTAATCGAAACCGGCGCAAACTCGGATAAATAACTGTGACAGCACAAAGTTCTTCCGCAGATTCCAATTCCACCGCAGATTTTTGTTTCATCACGCACACCAATCTGTCTAAGTTCAATTCGAGTGCGGAATACGCTTGCCAAATCTTTTACCAGCTCGCGGAAATCAATTCGTCCATCCGCTGTAAAATAAAACAATAATTTATTGTTATCAAATGTATACTCAGCCGCAATCAACTTCATTTCCAATCTGTGTTTTGCTATTTTTTCAATACAGATTTTATATGCATCTTTTTCTTTTTCACGATTCTTTAACTCGATATCTTCATCTTTCGGCGTTGCCACACGAATAATCTTTTTCAACGGTGCCACAATTTTCTCCTCTGCCATCTCACGGTTTGGCACAACAACCGTTCCGTATTCAACTCCTTTTGCCGTCTCAACAATTACGTGCTCCCCGCGCTCAATCTGTTCATCGCCCGGATCAAAAAAATATACTTTTCCCGCTTGTCGAAAACTAACACCAATAATAATCTTCATAATAACCTCCGTATCTCTATTTCAAAGTAAGAAGCATAAGTTCCATCGTAATATCAAAATTTACATTTGCGCGCAGACGGACTTTTGCCTTTTCAAACGCCTGCAATATTTCCTCAATTTTCTCATAACTGCGGTGGCTTGCCTCACGGGAAATGTAAGACGCCTCATCCTGGAACAATAACTGGTTAATGTCCTTTGTCGCCTTAAACAAAAGCACATCCCGGTACCATAGCACCATTAAATCAATATAATCACGCACTTCATCCTTGCGTGTTCCCAAATCTTTAATTACCGCTAACATCTCAGACAAATCCATCTGCTCCACATGCCGCAGCAGAGAAATAATATGGTCTTTTCTCTCAATGAAATCTTCCGATTTGGCATACCGCATCGCTTTCCCCAGATTTCCCTGTGCAAATGCCGCACTCGCTCTCGCCTGATAATCCGGCACCTGACAATGTTCTTTGACATACGATTCCACAACGGCAGTGCTGAGCGGACGAAACTCCATCGTAAGACAGCGCGACTGAATCGTCGGCAGCAACGCAGAAATGTTACTTGTCATCAAAATGACAATACCATATTCCGGCGGTTCCTCAATTGTTTTTAACAGCGCATTCTGTGCCGCCTCTGTCATTTTTTCCGCCTCCGGCACGAGGTAAATTTTATACGGACTCGAAAACGGCTTAATATCCATCGTATTGCAAAGCTGCTCGCGGATTTCATCCACGCCAAGGCTCGCCTTCTCTCTTGTTACCCAGATAACATCCGGCTGATTTCCGGACTCCATCTGGCGGCAGGATACACATTCCTTGCACGGTTTATCTGCCGACTCACTCTGACACTGCAAACCAGCGGCAAACGTCCTCGCCAGCGCTTCTTTACCAACACCTTCCTCGCCTTGGAACAAATATGCGTGAAACGGTTTCTTATCACGAATCGCTGCCTGCATATGTTCCTTTATCTGTTCATGACCTACAATCTCTGAAAATGAAAACATCGTTTCTCCCTTCTTTTATCACGTAATAATATCCAGTAATAACCCTCTGATTTCATCGACTTTACTCAAAATCGCAAGGGTATCTTTTTCTTCTTTAATCAACTCTCCCGCCAGTTCATCCAACACCACATTCACACGCTTAATCATGCCATACACACGGTGTCTGCCCCGGCGGTCCAAGAAATTTTCACGGCTGAATTTATGCGAACGATTTACTATCTCATTCATAAATTCCTGAATGAGGCGGCGGTAATGCTTCATATCCCGGACATCCATATGCTTGCCAAGCTTTTCTCCCTGCATCGTAATTTCCTGCATCATAACCGATAACCGCTCGGAAAGACCGGCTTCTTCAATCGAACTCATCAGTGTAAATTTAAAATCTTCTCCACTTTGCTGCGCCTGCTGCGTCTGTGTCGTCGCATTTACCTGCTGCATGTTGTCCACTCGAATATCCAAAATATCACCTCTTTCTCGATTTATAATACCACGTTTCACATGATTTATCTACCACTTTTTATCCGCAGAACAATCTCTCTCAGTGCATTTTCAACGGAATCATTTACGATTTTGTCCGTAATTTTTAAGCGCTTGAGATTTTCTTCGGAAAAATCTTTTTCATCTGCCAAAAAGCGGCGGCATACCTCGGAAACGCATGGATTTTTCTGCTCTTTTTCCCTTTTCAGCGAGCGCTCAATCCGGGTCATGTCATCCACCTCGATATAAAGCGGAACAACCTTATCGGCACCATAAAACCGGGAAATTTTCTCAAAACCTTCCAGCGTCGAAATTAGCACAAAATCGCCTTTGTCCCAGTCAATCTGTCCATCTTCCGCCGTGAAATAATACCACGGTCCATGGACGGTCTGATAACACCTTGATTCCACAATCCGGTTCTCTTTTTCCATTCTGCGCATTTTATCTTCGGAGACAAAATAATACGCTCCACCATCCGTTTCGCCCTCCCGTATCGGTCTGGTCGTATAGGGAATCACTGCATGAATCTCCGGGTAACGCGCCAACAGTTCCCCGTAAAGCGTATCTTTTCCCGATGCACTTTTCCCCATAAATACAAACAATCTGCCCATGGTAGAATCCTCTCTTTACCTTTTCTTTTCTTCTTTCACAACCTGCACGGTCTGTCCGCCTGCATCCGCAAATCCAAACAAATGAAGTCCTGCTTTTTTTGCATTTTCTATCTTATCTAAAACCGTTTTTGTAATCTTTTCTCCCGGCACTAAAAACGGAATTCCCGGTGGATACACCATCCCATATTCCGCCGAAACAAATCCCTCTGCCTCATTCACAGACTTTGTCTCCTCCAGTGCATTTACCGCCTGCACCGGCAGCATTTCCACTTCCGGGCAGGTTAAAACCGACTCGCTATAATTTGTTTTTTTCTCTTTGGAAAAAGAAATTTTTTGCAGTCTTTCATCAATTTTAGTAAGGGCATCCATAAGACGGACAAAACCATCCCTCGAATCCGCGAGGCTTGTCATCGCAAGAATATACCCTGCAGCCGCCATTTCCACTTCAATTTGAAATTCTTCCCGCAGCCATTTTGCTGCCTCTGTGCCAGAACATTTTTCCCCGGTCAGAACAACAAGTTTTGATGGTTCCTTTCTTGGATTTTCCCAAAGACGTAATTCCTTCCATTTTTCTGCATGCTCACGAAACCAAATAAGGTTCGTAAAATAAGCCTCAAACCAAGTATCGGCATATTTCCGCATCCACTGCATACACTGGCTGATACTGCCCATCAGCACATAAGAAGGGCTGCTCGTCTCAAAGATTTCCAAATAATGTTCCACGCGCTCTGCCATAATACGGTCACTCGCCCGGTGCAAAACCGCCGTCTGGGTCAATGCCGGCAACGTCTTGTGCAGACTCTCAATCACAAGATCCGCCCCCTGCTCCATCGCAGTCTCCGGAAATTTGTCACTCCATGCAAAATGTGCACCATGCGCCTCATCCACTACAAGCAGCGAATTTTCCTCATGGACAATCTCTGCAATCGCCCGAATATTTGACACAACGCCCTCATACGTCGGCGAGGTCAATACGACACAGGCAGGTTTCGTATCTGCTATGACACGCTTCACTTCCTCCGAAGAAATCCCAAGGCAGATTCCCGTCTCTTTATCTACTTCCGGATATACATAAACCGGCTTCAACGACAAAAGTTCCACGGCATGGTACACCGAACGGTGGCAGTTTCTGGCAATCACAATCGTATCGCCCGGATGACAGCAGGCAGAAATCGCTGCTAAGATGCCACACGTGCTGCCATTTACCAAAAGATAAGAATCTTTCGTTCCATACTTTTGTTTCATCTGCTCCATCTCCCAAAGGATTTCCCCCTCCGGCTGATGAAGATTATCTGTGCCATCAATTTCTGTCACATCAAATGCATAGGGATTTGCCATCGTGAAAAGACCTGCCCGCTTGTGCCCGGGCATATGCATCGGATATCGGTTTTCTTTTGCCGTCCACACGAGTCTTTCATAAAGATTCATCGTAAATCCCTCCTGCCATGAATATTCCTCTTTTATTTTACAATAGAATGGAGACATTGGCAAGGTGGTAGGGCTCGTGTCAAGTATTCGTTGGCACTTTTTTGTTTTCCGTAATTCCGGAGAAAAGCTTTGCGTCTCGTGGGCACTCTCGCTCGTTGAGTGCGTAGCGGTATGGGCACTGAAACTACCAGTGCCACATACCGACGTACTCAAACCCACGAGTCACAAAGTTTTTCTCCGGAATTACTGGAATCCAAAGGAACTGACAGCGAACATTTGACACGAGCCCCCACCATCTTGCCAGCGAATGACTCTGCGCAAATGGGTGTGCGGTTTCGATGCATCTCTTTTTGCTGGTAAGCGTCAAGTGCTCGTATCTTTTTAGTTTCCGGTAAATGAATTAAGAAAAGATTTGTGAAGAGTGGATACAAACTTTTCTTAATTCATTTACCGGAAACTAAAAAAACACCAACGAACACTTGACGCACCATCTCATTATTAGTTACAATGTACTACAGTCGCAGCTATTCATGACTAATATGCAGTGCAAACCATCTTGAATAGCAACATAACCACCAAAGAAAGTGAGATTATTATGAATCAGATTGTTTTTTCAGCGGGATTTGTTCAGGCAAATATTTTTTGTTCACTGCTTTGCATCCTGCTGCCGATTTTATTTGTATGGTATCAGAAACGAAAAAAAGGCGTAAGACCAGGAGCATTTTTTATTGGGGCTGCATTTTGCCTGCTCTTTTCCTACGTTGCCGCTACAATTGTTAATGTTTTGATTTTTTCAATTCCGGGGCTTTTATCCTTTTTCAGTGCAAAAAACCATCCGGTCTACTCGGCACTGTTCGGAGCTTTCTCCCTTGGTATTCTTTCAACCATCGGAGCATTTATCGGATTGAAGTATGCAATGAAAAAACGTCCGGGCAAGGAAAATGCGCTGATTTTCGGAGTTGGTATGGGCGGTTTTGAAAGCATCTTAAATGGTGCTACCGTTTACATCACAAACATTATTGCAGCATTACTGATTAACTCCATCGGCTCAACGGAATATTTCAAAAAACTGGCATTAAAAGGAGAGGAACTCGCTCAGACCCAGAAGTTATTTACCGAACAGGCAGCAACGCCTTCTTCTTCCTTTTTTATGGATGCTACTTACGTGATTCTTTCGCTTGTATTGTATGCTGCCATTGCCATCCTTGTTGAATATGCCATTTCAACCGGAGAAAAACAGTGGACGGTTATTGCTATTGTTCTCCACGTTGCAGGATATGTACCGATTTACTTGCGAAACATTGACATCTATAAAAGTTCGATGACGCTGTTTGTCATCGCAACCGTGTTTACATTTGCTATTGCCCTGTTTGCCTATCAAATCTATCACCGAACGGAAAACGGTAAAAAATAAGTTGACAGAAATCCTGATAAGGTGTATTATGACATTGTAATCAAAGGCGATTCACATTTTGTGGGTCGCTTTTTATTTTTTCCTACGTTTTTTGTTAAACGTGCAATGCACCAAAGACGGCGCGACCGAAGCGCCGCGCCTAAATTTGCCCTAATCATTGGCTCTGCCAATGATCGCCTATATATAGTTTAGTTCTCTATTCCCCAGAAAAGGACCGCTTATGTGGTCCTTTTCGCTTGCTCTTTTATACCATGCGCCATCCGCTGTGGTATTTATTTTTTAAATTATGCTTATTCTTTTTGCCCCAGCCAAGCGGATAATCTTCTACACACACAAGCTGCCAGCCATCCTTTGCAGCAGCTTCCTCATCCGTCAACACCAGTGTTTCGCCCTTTAAATAGCGAACCACCCGCTCATCGTTTACAGACAAACGCAGACAATTCTTATAGTCCTTCGCCCGCAGTGCCATCGCTAACGACTGACTCGGCTCAAACCTCTTTTTCTTCATCTCACCGACAAATAGCCCGCTGCGCAAAAAACGAAGTCCACGCATCTTCGGAAGTTCCTTTGGCATATAGTAAACCATTCCGTTTTTGCTTTCCATACGCTCAGGCAGAAACGTCCGGTTCAGATTCTCACCAAACGCCTCCCACAATTCCTTTTCCTCTCCCCGCAGACCGCTTCTTGTCTGCTCACAGGACACAACCGGCTCATCCGCCGTCTCCTTTTTTCGAAACAGTGCCAGAAAATGCCCCTCGCCATCGACACGGTGCGGAAAAATGCGGACACAGTTTCGTATAGATTCCTCTGTACTACCGATCAATTCTGGTTTTCCAGACGCAAATCCCTCATAACTCTCCATCGGGAGAATCTCCATATCCGGGTTCATAGAAAGTATTTTTTGCACCGTCCCCTCATCTTCCAACGGTGAAAATGTACAGGTAGAATACAAAAGCATGCCGCCCGGTTTTAGCATCGGAAGCGCCTGTTTCAAAATATCTTCCTGTAACGTGGCATAAAATTCAGGACCATTCTGCTCCCATGCCTTTACCATAGACGGCTCCTTGCGGAACATTCCCTCGCCTGAACACGGCGCATCAATCAAAATTTTATCGAAAAAACCGGTAAAATACTCTGCCAGTTTCTTTGGATATTCTGTCACAATAAAGCTATTTTCCACGCCAAACAATTCAATGTTTTTCAACAATGCTTTTGCGCGCTTGCTGCTGATATCGTTGGCAATCAAAAGCCCGGTGCCATGAAGTTTTGCTGCTAACTCCGTCGCTTTTCCGCCCGGTGCCGCACACAAATCAAGTACCACATCATTTTCCTCAATCGGCAGACGCGAAGCCGGCGTCATCGCACTTGGATCCTGCAAATAATATAATCCCGCAAAATAATACGGATGTTTCGCTGGCTGTTCTTTCTCCCCATCATAATAAAAACCGTTTTTAACATACGGAATTGGTGTTAATTCAAACGGAGAAATTTTCAAAAAATCCTCTACAGAAATCTTCGCTGTATTTACACGGAGCCCAAATTTTCTTGTACCTTCCATGGATTTCAGATAATCCTCGTACTCATCCCCCAAAATTCGTTTCATCTCATCACAAAATGCAACCGGTAATTCCATCTTTTTTCTCTCCTCCAGCCTTTTATAAGGAAAAACTGCTTGGCAAAAGTTCGGAAAGCCTCTTACTGCTATAATCTTCTTCGCTCTTTGCCATTACAATTTCAAAATCATCTGCCTTGCAAAACTCCGACATCACCTGCAGACAGACACCACACGGTGCCGGTGCTGTCATTTCTCCCTTTTTTCCGCCAACAATCGCAATTTTTACAAAATCCCTTTTCCCTTCACTGACTGCTTTGAAAAAAGCCGTTCTCTCCGCACAGTTTGTCGGTGTAAATGCCGCATTTTCAATGTTACAGCCGGTATAAACCGTGCCGTCTTTACACAGAAGTGCCGCCCCCACCATAAAACCGGAATACGGTGCATATGCATTTTCACGCGCAGATAACGCCTGCGAAATCAATTCCTTTGTCTCCATAGTTTCTCCTTTATCTTACGATTCACTCATGTAGCTAATAAAATAATTGCCGGCATCCTTGAAAATCTTCTCATACGAACTTCTGCTTACCGTCTGTGTTTTGCCGGACTGCGGATTGTACAAAATCAATTTGGAAGCCGTATAACCACCGATTACCACACCGGTTTTATTGCTAGTCATCGCAATCACTGGTTTACTGCCGCTGACAAAGTACAAAACTTCCTCCAGCGTACATCCCTTCAGACTCATCGGCCGCTGCAAATAATGTGAAAGCGTATTATACGCATTTTCGCCCTTTTTGACCAGTCCCTTTGCCGCCACATCATAATGGTTCGCTTTCAAAAGCATATGAACACACGCATCCAGATTTGACACACCATTTCCCTGCTTCGTCATTTCCAAACCACCAATTGTATTCTGGATGAAGGCTCCGCTTCTCTCCCAGACAACCTGATGATTACTTGAAACAACGACACCCATTTTGGCGTCCGCCTCTCGAATCGCTTTTGCCGCACTTTCGTAGGAAGAAACAATTTGTCCCCCGGCAAATACATAATATTTTGTAAGTTTCGGCTGCTCCAGACGCACATAACGTTCACTCGTAGTCAATGTGGACAGCGGTTCATCCCATGTCGGTTTCGCTTTCATTTCAAACGAAATCGGGAACTGGATGTACCACTCGGTCAAAGACTTTGTGGTTACACGCGATACATAACTAAACTTTGGCTCATCCTTGCTGGAATTGTTCAAAATTGTGTCTTCGCCGCTCATCACGTAATGACTTCCCTGTCTTTTACAAAGCGTCATATTAATTACATTTCCGTTACAATTAATCTTCTGAATATACTGATTTTTTACACTGTATTTACGACGCACTTCACCTTTTGTATTGGCAATATAAAGTTCATAGCATGGCGTTACTTTTGTTCCGTCCGCCATCGTTCCAACATCGGACTTGTGCATGTAACCATACACCATATTATCTTCAATTACGCCAAGCAGTTTAATATAACTATTTTTATCCGGCTGATAAATCACATTCTTTTCATCATTTTCCAAATTGTAAATCGTAATGTTTTCGCCATAGCCTTTAGTAAGAGAGGATGACCACGTGTAACAATTTGCACGTTCCATCGTCATAAAGGTATTCTCTTTTACGTTCTCGGCTATTTTCTCCAGCCGCTTCGCCGTCATGTTATAGGCATACACCGTATTTGCCACAGTGAAATAGTAGATTCCCCGGCTGCTCACATAGCCATAATCGGCAAAATCCTCTTTCAACTGCTGATACGTCGTATTAATCGGCATATATACCATCTCTTCGAGCGTTCCGTCCGCCGTGTACTCATAAAGTACAACCGCCACATCGCCCTCATAGCTGCCACGTGCAAAATAACCGTACGCGCAAAAATACAAATTATCTTTATCGTCGACTTTTAACAGGCGGATTCCCTGCTCGTTGTAAGCACGGTAAGCATAAGAAGCCTTCTCGCTGAACGAAGCGTAAATCTTTTTCACCTGATTCGTCTTCATGTCATACCGGTAAACAAAGCCATCTCTGGAAAAATACAACTTATCTTCTTTTTTATTGGAAAGCATCTTTCCATTATTCTGCTCCGTAATTCCCAACTTTAACTGACTGGATTTGCTGCTTGCCGTCGATACGTCAAACACCGCTTCCATCGACCGTGAAAAATTCAGCAGGTAATCCCTTCCGGAAGCATAACGCACGCGGTAAAATTCTTTGATATGATACGTTTCCCTTCCGGAAGCCGTTGTTGCCTGCACAAAATAATTATACTGAATGCAGGCCGTTTCCATATTATATTCTTTAATCGTAACAAATTCATCCGATATAATTTTCGGTGACATCTCTGCCCACGTTACCAGACTGGCATCCGAGGTGATGTCAACATAGGCAAGTGTCGAGTTCCGGTTCTTGCCATCCGGCTCCAGATAACGGCTGATTTCTTCCGATTTGTTTTTTGAAAATGTATTGTTATGAAATTTTTGGGCAAATGCCAGTTTTTTTGCCAAATTACTCTCATCCAGATAATACTTTAATCGTGTATAATAATGAATTGTTTTTCCCTTGTCCGATGTCGTTTTCAAATCCAAAATATACTCCGTACTTGTCTTGAATCCATAGTCAAACGTCAAATCTACCCTGCGCTGATTCTGTCCAATCGCATTCACGCTTCCGGTTTTATATACTTCTCCGCTCTCCTTATCCACAATGCTGTAGGTGACATTAACAAGACGGCTCTTTGCTTTACTGATTAACAAAGAAATCTGTCTGTTCTGGTTAATCGGCGTAATCGATTCACGCACCACATTTGCTTCGAGTGGCGCACTATACCCATATAAAACATTCACCGTCTGCCCCTGCGTCTGCAGCTGAAGATACGGATATGTCTCATCCGTAATCGCTTCCGTCACGCCCTTTTCTTCCATATCCGTTTCCATATTTCTTCCAAATAAAAACAGTGCACCCGCAAAAATGAATACAAGAGCGACTGCCTGATATATATATTTAACCATAATATCTCTCCATTCCTACAATATGATGTTACTACCTTATACAGTGTAACGGCTTTCGCAAAAAAGTGCAAGGCATACACACAAATTTTTAGCACACATATATTAGTTAATAAACCATCGGAGGAAAACGCATGAGTCATTTTGATAACCAAACCCCCTATGTTCCTACCTATCCACCTGCTTTAGGCAGTCAGAAGCTGATGGAACTGGAAGCTGACAACTCGTACCTTAAATATTTATACCCGAAAATCACAAGACAAATCAGCGAATTTGTGGAAGAAGAATGTGACAAAATGGAATACGAGGGAAGTCTGATGTTTGACGTATTTCCTGACAAAATTGCCTTACAGCTTATGGCTGCCGGAATTGCCGGTGAATTTACAAAAAAATACCCCGATTCCTATCCGGAGGAAGGAAGACTTCTCCGCGATATGATCGAGGTCGTTTTATATCATGAAATTATGTACCGTAGAAACCGCTATCGAAATCACAAACGATTATATCTTTAGTCCGCTGCTTCTGTACCAAACGCTAACTGCTCAAATTCCGGTACAGGCATTGGCTTTGCAAACACATATCCCTGAATTAAGTCACAGTGCATTTCTTTCAAAAACTCCACTTGCTTTCTCTCTTCGACTCCTTCGGATATGGTGTGAAGATCCAGTGCTTGTGCCAGTTTGATTACGCTCTGGATAATATCCTTTCCACGCTCATCGTTATCACCGCTCTCAAAGAATACACGGTCTAACTTCAGCGCATCTACTTTAACATCCTTTAACATATTTAAGGAAGAGTAACCGCTTCCAAAATCATCAATCGAACACGATAATCCTGCATGATGAATCTGGGATACCAGTACACTGAGTGACTTCATATCATTATAAAACAGAGACTCCGTCAACTCAATCTCAATACTTCTTGGCGGAATATCGTATTTCTTTAACACATATTTATAATAATCAAAGAAGTTCGGAATTTCAAAATGACTTCTTGATAAGTTTACAGAAATCGGTATAATTTTGCGTCCCGCTTTATGCCACCGCTCAATCAACTTGCAAACCTCTTCGAACATATACAAATCAAGTTCTACAATAAATCCATTGGATTCAAACAAATCAATAAACTCATCCGGATAAATCATACCCTCTTCCGGGTCAATCCATCGAACCAATGCTTCCGCACCGGCAATCGACTCACCTTCCAATTCGTATTTCGGCTGAAGATACGGTACGAAGTCACCTTGTTCAAGTGCCTTGTGCATCTTCATCTCCAACGCTTTATCACGTCCAAGTTTCTGGCTTTCTTTCACATCGTAGATTCCCATCGGAACAAGATGTGATGGTGAAATCTTCTTACGCGCCAGATTGGCATGTTCAAGCATAGCACTAATATCATTTTCATCGTCTTTTACAATGTAAACACCAAAATAAAGAATAATTCCGTAACAATTTCCATTATCATCCGTAAGTTCAGACAACTGCTTGCTTATCCGATACAATCGCTGGTCAAGCTTCGGAAGTGAATGAAACCGCATCAAAACCCCAAAGTTATCTGCCATAATTCGACCGGACACTTCATCCCAGCGGAGCTCATCATCAATAATCTCGTGAATTCTGCACAAAATCCGGTCTCCGACATCATTGCCATAAGTTTCATTAATCAGCTTAAAACGGTCGATGTTCGCGTACACGACAACATAATTTCCATCCCCGCGAAGCAAATCTCTGGCAATCCGCTCGAATTCCTTTTTATTCTTTCCGCCGGTAACATCATCCCGTCCATACTTCTTATACAACAACTGGTATTTAATAACAAGCATGATAATAACGAAAAGCGCCACACCGCAGAGTACCAATACTTTGTACATCGTAGATGGCATCCTGTCCAGAGAAAAATACGCAAAAACAAAGAGCGCAATCGCAGTGATTACATCCCAGATTAACATCATACTGATGTTTTTCAAACGTGAGATAATCTGTTTCACTGTGCATGCCCCCTTCTTTATCGAATGTGTAATAATTATACCTTAATTTTGACAAAAAGACAACCTTTCAATTGGAAAAATTATGACCAAAATTCAATTTCTTTCTCCAATTTTTTCATTTTTATGACAAGATACGGCATACTCTTTTTCTGACTTACCTCCTGACCTTTCTCCGGTCCTAATAGATTCGTCTCAAATACCACCCCGTCGCCTTTTTCATAGAGACCAAGAACACGCACCGAAAAACCGTTGGTTTCCTGCTCTCCGTAGCCAACCGCCAGATAGCAGTACTCGCCATCTTCATAAGTCATTTGAAACGGATTGATTTTCTTTTTATTGATTTCAGCTAAAAAATCAGCCGGACACTCCTCTGTCGGAACTACCGTATAATCCAAATCCTTTCCTCTTTTGCCCTCTTTTTCCGTGCCACATCCACTAAACAGGCACATTCCAAAAGAAAAAAGAACTACCATTGTAAGCAGCCGCCTGACCCGGCATCTCTTATTCCTCACCGCACACACTCCATTTCTAAGCATATTCCGCTTTTGATTGTTAGTATAATGTATGTGCCGCGGTGATTTTTATGCGCTAATCTTCGAAATGAATCCCTGCCAAAAGAGAAGCTAAAGAAGTCGTTGCCTCCTCATCATGGTACTCAATGGATTCAGCCTCTTCCACTTCCGGTGCAATATCCTCTGCCTCTTTCATGCTCAGGCGAATTTTTCCGTCCGTCACATCGAGGACTTTTACCTTCACCGTCTGTCCGAGTTTCACAACTTCATTTGGCGAATGTAAAAATTTATTGCAAATCTGAGAAATATGAACAAGCCCGGATAAGCCATCCCCGATTGTCACAAAGCATCCATATGGCTCAATGCGCTCAATTACGCCTTCTGTCACGAACCCTTTTTGCAGAGCATTTAATTTTTTCTCCTGCTCTTTTGCTGCTTTTTCCTTTTCCACATCTTTTGCGGAAAGAACCAGTTTATTTGCCTCGCGGTCTGCTGTAATGACAATAACCGAAAGTGTCTTTCCAACATATTCTTCCACATCTTCTACATACTCAAGTGCCAGTTTCGACGCCGGAATAAATCCTCTCAGTCCCTCGCAGTAGGCAACAACACCGGCATTCACGCTGTTATTTACTTTTACCGTAAACACCGTTCTCTCTTCCAGTGCCTTCTCTACCTGTTCCCATGCCTCTTCTCTTTTTGCCTCGCGCAAGGACAGAAGGACACGGCCCTGTCCATCATCCGGCGAAAGCACAACAGCCGTCAGCATTTCTCCGGTGCGAATCTCATCCATCGCATGGAAATTCGGATCATCACTATATTCACCGGAAGGAATTACTCCCTGTGAAAAACTGCGTAAATCCAAAAGGACTTCCTCTTCTTCAACACTTACCACCTCTCCGGTCACCGTATCGCCTTCGCGGAACGATCGAAAAGATGCATTAATTTGGTCTTCGTAATCTGCCATTGTTTCACTCATCGGTATTACCTCCCTGTTGAATCTTTTTTAATTCATCTGCTAATGCAGCAAATTGCGCTAAACTAAGTTTTTCCCCACGAATCGTCGGACTTAACTCCATTGCTTCCAGTGCACTTTTGATTTCCTCTTTGGAAAAGGAGAGTTCCGGACTGTTCGCCAGTCCATTCTGTAAAGTTTTCCGGCGCTGGTTAAAAGACGCCCGAATCAGACGGAACATCAACTTTTCATCGGATACCTCAATTGGCACCCGGTTTAAGCAGTCAAGTCTTATTACCGCACTTCCAACATTAGGCCGCGGCATAAAACAGTTTGGCGGAACATTCGCCGCCAAATACGGTTTTGCGTAATACTGCACGGCAAGCGACAATGCACCATATTCTTTTGTGCCCGGCTCTGCCTGCATACGTTCAGCCACTTCTTTCTGCACCATAACGGTAATGTTCGCAAGTGGCACGTGGCTCTCCAAAAGCCCCATAATAATCGGAGTTGTAATGTAATAAGGCAGGTTTGCAACTACCTTGATTGGTTTTTTGTCGTTATATTTTTCCGCAATTTCATGAATATCCTGCTTTAAAATATCCCCATGAAGAATTTCTACATTATCATAAGGTGAAAGTGTCTCCTGTAAAATCGGAATGAGGTTGTTGTCAATTTCTACTGCTAATACCTGTCTTGCCGCCTCGCACAAATACTGTGTCATCGTTCCGATTCCCGGTCCGATTTCCAGTACAAAATCATCTTTTGTGACTTCTGCCGCCTCGATAATTTTATCTAACACATGCGGGTCAATCAAAAAATTTTGTCCGAATTTTTTTTGAAAATGAAAATCATGTTTTTGTAAAACCTGTATGGTTTCCTGTGGGTTTCCCAGTTTTGCCACGCGTTTTCTCCTTTTATTTATTCTGTGTCAGCCGGTATAACCGGTGGGCATTTTCCGTTGTTGCCTGCTTTACTTCTTCTTCCGTAATGCCCTTAATTTCTGCTAATTTCTGTGCCACATAAATAAGCTGCGACGAATCGTTTCGCTTTCCTCTGTTTGGCTCCGGCGCCATATACGGGCAGTCTGTTTCCAGCACAATAGAAGACAGCGGAATCCGCTCGGCGCATCTTACTAATTTTTTTGCATTTTTAAATGTCAGGACTCCTCCCATGCCAATAAAGAATCCCATTTTCACATATTCTTCCGCCATTTCCGGCGAATACGAATAACAGTGAATGACGCCGCCGCACTCATAGGCTTTTGTTTCCTGAATGATTTGCATGGTCGGCTCTGCCGCATCACGGCTGTGCACAATAATCGGAAGTTTTACTTCCTTTGCAAGTTCAATCTGTCTGCGAAACCACTGCTTCTGAAGTGCCGGTTCCGGCTCCGGCCAATGGTAATCCAGCCCGATTTCTCCGATGGCTGCCACTTTTTCATGTGCTGCATGACTAGAAATCCACGCCATGTCATCTTCCGTCAGCCCTTCCACTTCACTCGGATGCACCCCCAGTGCTGCATAGACAAATTCATACTGCTTTGCCAGTTCAAGTGCCATTTTACTGGATGGCATATCTGCGCCCACATCCACGACTTTACCAATTCCCTTTGCCAAAAGTCCGCCAAGGATTTCGTCGCGGTCGCTGTCAAAAGCTTTGTCGTCATAATGGCTGTGGGTGTCGAAAATATAACTGCTCATAGTTCTCTCCTCTCGCCGTGCCGCACCTCGGAATGCTCCGCATTCCTCACTGCAGGGCTTTCGCCCTTCTCTCGCCGTGCCGCACCTCGGAATGCTCCGCATTCCTCACTGCAGGGCTTTCGCCCTTCTCTCGCCGTGCCGCACCTCGGAATGCTCCGCATTCCTCACTGCAGGGCTTTCGCCCTATACTAGAAAGAAACGATTTTCTCTTTTGTGCAAGCACAAGAGAAATCGTTTCTTTCTAGTGCACGGCTCAATGCTTTAGCATATCTCTGCTCCTGCCGGCATTTTTTTCTCGGGAGTCATGAGGGAGAGGTTGCCTTCTGCGTCTTCTGCGCAGAGAAGCATTCCTTCCGATAATACTCCTGCAAGTTTCGCCGGTTTTAAGTTGACAAGTACCATTACTTTTTTGCCAACCATTTCTTCCGGTGAATAATATTTCTTAATTCCTGATACAATCTGTTTGACTTCACTGCCAATTTTCACCTGGCTGCAAAGTAATTTTTTCGATTTCGGCACTTCCTCACAGGCAATAATCTCGCCCACCTGGAACTGCATTTTCATAAAGTCATCAAATGTGATTTCCGGTTTCGCTTCGATGTCAATTCCTTCTTCCTCGCCGGCATCTTCTTCACCGGACTCAGCCTTTGCTTCTGCCATCTGTTTCTGTTTAATCTCTTCTGCCTTTGCCAAAACTTCTTTCGGATCGAGACGCATAAACAAAATTTCAGGTGAATCCGTTACTTTTGTTCCGGATTCATACTGACCAAACGTATCCATTTCTTCATAGCCACGTTTTTTCGCATTTAACTGTGCGAGAATTTTCTCTGTCGTCTCCGGCATAAATGGCTCTAACAGACTGGCACCAATTACGATACTCTCAACTAAGTTGTAAAGGACGGTAGAAAGACGGTCTTTCTTTGCCTCGTCTTTACCAAGTACCCATGGCTCCGTCTCATCAATATATTTGTTACAGCGTTTGAACAGACGGAACACTTCCGTAATCGCATCCGCCACACGCAGTTTATCCATTTTTTCTTCAACTGCTTTTGGTACTGACAAAACAGTCTCTTTCAAATCGTCATCAACTGCTTCTGTCACATTTTTATTTTCCAAAACGCCGCCAAGATATTTGTTCGTCATGGAAATGGTACGATTTACAAGGTTGCCAAGAACATTCGCAAGGTCAGAGTTCATACGCTCTACCATGAGCTCCCAGCTCACAACACCATCATTTTCAAATGGCATTTCGTGCAAAACAAAATAACGTACGGCATCCACGCCAAAAATATCTACCAAATCATCAGCATAAATAACATTTCCCTTGCTCTTACTCATCTTGCCGTCACCCTGCAAAAGCCACGGATGTCCAAATACCTGTTTCGGCAGTGGAAGGTCAAGCGCCATCAGCATAATCGGCCAGTAAATCGTGTGGAAACGAAGAATATCTTTTCCAATCAGATGCAAATCTGCCGGCCAGTATTTTTCATATAAATTCTCGCCATCCACAAGCGTGTGATTTCCATCCAAATCAAAACCTGTACCGGTCACATAGTTGCTTAACGCATCAATCCACACATAAATTACATGTGCCGGGTCAAAGTCAACCGGGATTCCCCATTTGAAACTTGTACGGGAAACACACAAATCCTGTAAGCCCGGTTTCAAAAAGTTATTTACCATCTCGTTTTTACGAGACTCCGGCTGAATAAACTCCGGATGAGTCTCGATGTGCTTCATCAAGCGGTCCTGATATTTACTTAATTTAAGGAAATAAGCTTCTTCTTTTGCCGGCTGGCACTCTCTGCCACAGTCCGGACATTTGCCATCCACTAGCTGGGATGGTGTAAAGAAAGATTCGCAAGGCGTACAGTACATACCCTCATAAAATCCCTTGTAAATATCTCCTTTATCATAAAGCTTTTTGAAAATCTTCTGAACCTGCTTTTCATGAGCCTCATCAGTTGTACGGATGAAGCGGTCATAAGACGTATTCATCAAATCCCAAATTCTTTTTATCTCTGTCGAAACACCATCTACAAATTCTTTTGGTGTAATTCCTGCTTCCTGTGCTTTTAACTCAATTTTCTGTCCATGCTCATCGGTTCCTGTCTGAAAACGAACATCATACCCCTGAAAACGTTTGTAGCGGACAATGGCATCTGCCAAAACGATTTCGTAAGTATTACCAATATGCGGCTTGCCCGATGTATAAGCAATCGCCGTTGTCAAATAATATGGTTTCTTACTCATTTTTTGATATTCCTCCAATTCTTAAGTCAAGTGGCAAATGAAGCCACTTTCTTAGTTTCTTATTTTAGGCAAAATAGGATGATATGTCAAGCATGGATGTGGCAGGGGAGTCAAGTGTTCGTTGGCATTTTTTGTCTTCCAATAATTCCGTAGGAAAGCTTTGCGTCTCGTGGGCACTCCCGTTCATTGAGTACGTAGCGGTATGGGCACTGAAACTACCAGTGGTCTACGCTCCGCTTCGGTCGTTGCAGAACAGAAGTCCACTGGACTTCTTGCAACACATACCGACGCACTCAAAACCCACTCGTCACAAAGTTTTCCTACGGAATTATTGGAAGGCAAAGGAACTAGTAACGAACATTTATGACAGCCCCATCATCCCAAACTAAGTTTTTCTTTATTATCTTATAACTGCATTCAGAAAACATTTCATAATGTATTTGTAAAACAATGAACGATTGAGTCACAAAAGTTCTAGCTTGTGGCAAATGTTCACCGCCAGTTTCTTTGAATTCCAGTAATTCAAGAGAAAAATTTTGTAGCTCGCGGGTTTGGAGCGCGTCAGCAAGAGGTACTGGTAGTTTCAGTGCCCTTGCTGCTACGCAGCTCCATTAGCGAAAGCGCCCACGAGACACAAACTTATTCTTGAATTATTAGTAATTTGAAAAAGTAATTACCAACTAACACAAACCATTTATCTATTGTTTACACATCAACCCCAAACGTGTATACTAAGAACATCACAAACACGCCCCAGCGTGCCAAAGGAGGATTTCTTATGTTATTACTCGGCTCTCACGTGGGAATGAGCGGCAAAGATATGCTTGTGAATTCCGTAAAAGAGGCACTTTCTTATGATGCCAATACTTTTATGGTATACACCGGTGCTCCCCAGAATACGAGACGTAAAGATATTTCGGAATTATGCATTCCACAGGCAAGAAAATTGATGGAAGAACATAACATGGCAAACTTTATTGTTCATGCACCTTACATTATTAATCTTGCCAACACGGTAAAACCGGAGACCTATGAACTGGCGGCCACTTTTCTGGCAAAAGAGATTGAACGCACAGCGGCTATGGGTGCAACCGTTTTAGTTTTACATCCGGGTGCACATGTTGGTGCCGGAGCAGAAGCCGGTATTGCACAAATCTGCAAAGGACTTAATGAAGTTTTAAACGAAGATACTCCCGTGTTTATCGCACTGGAAACAATGGCTGGAAAAGGCACAGAAATCGGACGCAGTTTTGAAGAACTGAAGGCTATTTATAACGGCTGCAATCATCCGGATAAACTTCGCGTCTGCTTTGACACCTGCCATGTAAATGATGCCGGCTACGATTTAGTGAACGACTACGAAAATGTTATGAAGGAATTTGATAAAATAATTGGTCTTGACCAGATTGCTGCTTTCCATATTAACGACAGTAAAAATCCGCTCGGTGCAGCAAAAGACCGCCACGAGAATTTTGGAAAAGGTTATTTAGGAAGCGACGCTCTGATGCAGGTTATTCGAGATTCGCGCTTTGAAACGATTCCGAAAATTCTGGAGACTCCGTATATCAAAGACCCGGAAAATCCAAAGAAATCAACACCACCTTATAAAGAAGAAATTGCCTGGATTAAAAAGCAATTGATGGAAGGATAAAAAAAGAGGGGCTGTCTCAGTTTGATATGCTCCCTTCTAGGTAGACAAGTGAAATAATTAAACTTGTTACTTA
>NZ_QUDR01000023.1 GCF_003477605.1 Clostridium sp. AF37-5 | reverse complement strand
TTTAATACGAGAAAAATCCACGACATTTGTCGTGGACTTTGTCTACAGTCTGACACGGTAACGAACAAAATTCGTTATCGTGTAACCTTTTACTTTACCACTCCGGTTCCACATCAGGTGCCTTTGGCATATAGCCATCCTCAATCTCAATTTTTCGCAATGCATATCGCATGCTTATTTCTTTATCATCCCATGCATACGCATAGCCATCTGGAGCAAATGTACTCTTACATTTTCGATTACAGCGGTCTATAATCGTTTGATAACTCATGTAATTCTTTCTTGCCGCTTCCCGCGCTGACGAGTACACTTCTACCACTTCACCATTACAATCTATTTTTGCAACTGGTTGTCGGCGGCTCTTTGCCCCCGTGCGTTTTCCCAGTTCACGTTTGCTTATGTATGAAATATTCTGTATATGGTTTTCATATTGACATCCGTTTTTGTGGTATGCCACATGTCCCAGCGGCGGAACTCCTAGAAATGTTTTCGCAATCAACTGCATCACAATTTCTTCTCTGCTCTTTCCATCCCTGGTTAATTTAACAATCATCCTTTGGCTTCCACTCATATGCTTGTGATATGGTCTTAGCAATCGTGTTTTTCCTGATGGATACACCCGCCGGATATTTCCCTCTGTATCCGCTTGATACTTTCCATCATAACCGGGAATGTCCTTCCATGATTCTTTCATGTGCCGCTTTCCTCCTCATAAAACTCGTGACTTCCGTCAACCACCTTTTCTTCCTCCTCATCCTCAAACGACCAGCCATACAACCGAAGTACCTTATAGCCATCCATTAGAGCTTGACCGTTTTCTTTTTTATAGGTTCCGTCATATTTAATCAACTCAGTTCCATCCATCGCTGCATTGAGCAGCACTAACATCTGATGGAGTATGGTCAATTTAGTCACTTTTTCGGATACTTCCTTTTTTTCCTCCTCTGTGCATTCATAAAGCGGTTTCCCGGCAAAGAAGTAGCTAAGCCGTGACGGATAAAGACACGACTGATTCAACACAAGCGCACTCCACAATGCATCCTTCACCTTTTCCTCATCCTTTATCGGAGCAATTCTTCCCTCAACAATATCCATCACAAAGAGCCTGCGGCGTTCATCTAACTTTTTCAGAACATCTTTCATGTATTTCCTATTTTCTTTTTTCTCTTTTTCCTTCTGTTCTGCCGGTGTCAGTTTTTTCTTCACTGCCTTTTTCTTCCTAACAATCCTAACTTCATAGCCGACATCGTAATAATAAAGTTTTTCATCCTTCTTATTTTTTAACCGGATACTCTCCGGCACCTCGTCATTTATTCGGAAACTCTTTACCTTCTCCCATTTGTTTCCGTATTGTTCTCTCGCATACTGTTTAGGAGCCTCAACCACACCCAGTTCTTTCAGCATTTTAACTATGGCATCCGTTTTCTTCTGTCTCTCTTTTTCTCGTATGTATGACCGAACTTTGGCAACTAAATTGCGATTGTCCGTGGCTTCACGGAGAATCTTATTCCGTTCTTCCACATCCTTAATACGTTCCAGTTCGTAAAGGTCTTTCAGGGACAGTTGAAAATTCTTATCCTGCTCTTTATTTTTCAGCTCGTCCTGATCCAGTTTAGCAATGTTCAGCCGATGTTTAATTGTCGTTTTGCTAAAACCAGTCTTATCCGCAATCGTGTCTTCTGTCTCGCCCAAATCAAGCATCATCTGAAATCCCTGCGCCTGCTCCCACACTGTCAGGTCTTCACGCTGCATATTTTCTTCCAGCATAATGGAAACCTGCTCTTTTTTGGATATCTTGCTAACAATCTTGCAAGGAACCGTCTCTATACCTGCCAGTTTGGCTGCTGCCAATCGCCTATGTCCGATTATTACATGAAAATCACTGGATAAAGATTCTGTATCAGCGTCCGGCTGTTCCTCCGGTTCTTCTGTCAAAGCTGGCAGAGGAATTACGGTCAAATTCTGCATAACGCCCTGCTTCTTGATTGATTCTGCAAGTTCCGTTACATCCCCGACATCTTTTCTCGGATTATCCGGATGCGGGTAAATGTTAGCTACGTTTATCATTACAATTTCTTTTCTGTTCTGCATTGTCTCATCCTTTCCACTAATTACTTTTTTCCAACATTCCTTGTGCAATTTCTGCATACGTGAAGGATTCACGTACACTTCCCACTTTGCACAGTGCATGATTTCTATATAGCTTTAAGATTCTGACCGGCACTCTTTTTTCCCGTCCATCTTCTCTTTCTCCCAAAGGCGCCGGCTTATACACATACACCACATCACCTTCCGTTAAATTCATACGTTGTGGTTGCAAATCGCGTTGAAAAAGCACTCCTTCTTTTTGTTTGCGTTCCTTGTGATTTGTCTTCACTTAATCATCTCCTATCCATCGAATCAAATCTTTTAATAACTCAATAACTGCCCTTTTTATATCTTCTTTCATTCATGCTCTCCTTTATCCTCCCGGCTTATAACCGGGAGGTTTTAACATGGCTTGCTTGTCCGTGATATTTAACAAACCAGAGGTGTCATATATAGTTTTTTCCGAAAATCCTCATGAAATCATCATGGGACCCACATTCAGATTCAAATATCTTCTGCCCTGCTGCCTTGATTGCCATATCAACCGTTTTATTTTTATGAACGGCATCCTTTCCGTTTCTGTGGCAACGCTCTCCACAAATATGAATTTTAAGTCCATACTTTTCCGAGAACTTTCGATTTGCTCCACCAAACACGTGATGTTCTTCCAAGCCACATGGATCCGCTATCCGATTTCTTCCACACAAGTAACATGTGTCCCAATCCATTTGCATAATTGACTTTGCCATCTTTATTCCTCCTTATCGGTCCTCCATTACTGTATACTGTCTTTCTCTCATTCTCTGATGCAAATACTCCGTATACTCATGTTTTGAACACCGTTCTACTTTGACTTGTTCCATCTCTTTTGATTTTTTATAAAATGTTGACCAAAGTTCACTGTATGCGTTTCCATCAGCACTTCCTTTTTTTGCCATATGTTCGGCATACGCATTGTCCAAATGAATTACTACCTGTGCGGACGTGTTCATACACTGTATGGCATCCACTACTGCCCTTGCACTCAATTTTTGGTATGAAATATCATTCCATCCTGCCATATGAGCTTTCGCATATTTTTTTCCATTTATTTCCGTAACAAGAACAATTCCATAAACTCCATGTCCTCTCGTTACTCTCCCGGTAAACTGGGATGTTATATAAATATCTACTCTCATGATGGCGACCCCCTCCTTCCATCATTCTTAACCAGAATATATCGTAGGAAGTTCCAGCCGGTCAGTTCTGATATACCCGAACACACTGTTCGCTTATCTAGCCAATAACCTTTTCTTGTACCCGGCTCCTCCCGAAAATATCCTCTGTTTTTTACTATTTTCTTTTTTGTCTCCGGTCGAAAAAGATTTTTGCTTCTTGTCCAGGCTCGACCTTTCCCTCCAAGTTCTCTGAAGCGAATGGTATATTTGGCAAAATACTCTGCCAATTTCGAATACTGCCCCGTATCATCTAATGGTCGTATATCAATACGTCCATGTTTCCACGCTTGCCGAATCCACTCTACCGGCACCTGATTCATCACCATATGATGATGCAGTGCACCACGAACTCCAACTTCCGTTACCACTATGTATTTGCATATCTCTTTTTCTTTTTTCATACGCCGACGCAAACGGTCAAGAAATATCTTTCTGTCCCTCTTCGCCTCTTCCACCGTCTCTGCTCGTTTATCTCTTTCATAAGTCAGCGTTATGTGATAATCACCAGGCACGAAATTGGCATTCATTAGAATTGTTAATTCCGTAATGGCTTTTCTTAAATTTATTTTTTTCTGTGATTCCCTGGTGTCCTTCATCTTTTCCGACCGGGTAGCACCAGGTGGATGTATATGTGAAGAGTAACTCCTCTCGTACAAAACAGTTCGTCCTGCTCTTGTCACTTTCTCTATGTATGGCATAAACAATCTTCCTTTACGCTAGAAATAATACCCTTATCGAGTTAGAAAAAACGGCTTCCTTGTCCGTTTTTCTTGCTTTTCAAAGCCATACATGATATACTAAATAGTGTGTTTTAGTTGTATCTGTACAACTTTGAGCGGTCATTTATTTGGCCGTTCTTTTTTTACTTGCCGGTTCACATGATATTAGGTCCCGTCCACATTCAGAGCACTGTTTTTGATAAGTGCAGCTCCAATAACACTTACCACAAGAACAGGAACATATATAAAGCGAATCCGTCCGCTTCGTCACACCGTCGGTGTAATATTCTTTCCACATCCTGCTACCTCCAGCATTTTTTCCAAATGCTCCGTTACTTCCTTTACCTTGTTATCCAGTCTCGAAAAAAAGAATCTGTTTTGATATACAAGAGTCTTATTTTGCATTACCGACAATGCCATTACCTGTGTCTCTCCATTGACACATAAGTAAACATCCACTCCCGGCATTTCATTCAGTTCTATCACTTTTTGTAAAAGATTTTCAAACATACTCAAATTCCTCACTTCCATAATTTCTTCCAATTAGCAACCGTAAACAATACTACCCATACAGCAGAAACCAAAAACAATACGGTTTCCTGTATATGTAAATCTCTTACCGCACACGCAGTCATAATACATATAACTAGGGCGATAATTGTAATGAAGCATATAACGCTCTTTTGTTTTTTCACCTTTCTCACCTCCATCTTTGTAATGCGCATTAGTGGAATGTCAGGGACTTGAACCCTGAACCGCCCGGTTATGAGCCGGGTGCTCTGACCATTGAGCTAACATTCCTTAGTAGCGGTGCCGGGTACGTGACAGCTTGTCCGCTACTCCGGCAGATTTCACATTTACGGACCACCTAATCACCGGAAAGGTCACTTGTCTTGAGTTCGCCCGCCGAATGGGCAAAATGGCACTGCCGGGCTCGAACCGGATTAGCTTCCTACCAAATCAGCGCCCACTTTTTCCTCCCGTTTATATCCCAGTTTCCCGGCGAAACGGTCCAATATGGTACCGGATACCTCCAGCCACTCCTCTTTCGTAAGGCTCGATGTAGGCACATAAGTACCACGGATTTTCACATAATTATTTATTTTCATTGACCTCATCACCTCAATTTAATGTATGCTTCTTATTTATTTTGTGTTATCATCGTTCTGCCGAGGTAATACTTTAGGGTCCAATGAAACGCAGATTGTACTCAGCCATATTCACGAACTGCAGCAGGCTTCTTTATTTTGGACCCTAGAGTATTACCTCGTACTGATTGATTTGCTTTTTCATAGGAATCTCTTTTACGCAGTGTCTTTTATGACACTTTTGTTTCAAAAAAAATTCCCATTGGCGAATCCAATCCAACATACTCAACAATTTTCTGAATTTCGCTTTGAGTAAACTCTGATGTTCCATTGCACTTTCTATAGTATGCAGACCTACTTATGCCAATTGCATTGCACAATTCCTCCACCGATATACCTCTTGATTTCATTTCATACTCTAATTTATATTTATTCATCATATTCACCTCCATCGTGTCCTTTAGGACACTTATACAGTAACACGACTATTTTCTGTTGTCAACATGTTTTTTGTCATTTAGGACACTTTTTCTTTTTTTGCGCGAATTTTGTTGCAAAAATGACACTTATATATTATAATAAATCATACAAAATTACAGCAGAGGTGATACATATGAGCATGGGGCAAAAAATAAATCAACTTAGACTACAAAAAGGGTTTACGCTCGAAGAACTTGGTAACCTTGTTGGAGTAGGGAAAAGTACTGTACGAAAATGGGAAAACGGAATGATTGCCAATATGAAGCGAGATAAAATCTTGTTAGTTGCAGAAGCTCTCGACACTTCCCCTGCTTATCTGATGGGTTGGGACGAAGGATACGAGAGCTCCCCCAAACAGTCAACTACAATCCCTGTTCTCGGTTCCGTCCCTGCCGGTATTCCAATTGAAGCAATACAGGATATTATAGATTACGAAGAAATAGATGCCGCCACTGCTGCAAAAGGTGAATACTTTGCTCTACAAGTAAAAGGCTCATCAATGGAACCACGTATTTGCGAAGGTGATATTGTAATTGTCAGGAAACAAGACGATGTAGAAAGCGGTGAAATTGCCATTGTTATGGTCAATGGTGATAATGCAACTATCAAACGATTATTAAAATACGAAGATGGAATTCGACTTATGCCAACTAATCCAGCTTACGAGCCGTTATATTTTACGAATGATGAAATATTAGAAAAGCCAGTCAAAGTGATTGGGAAAGTAATTGAGAACAGACAGAAGTACTAGAACCACCTAATGCAAAACCCAACTAAAAAAAACTAGTTGGGCTTTCACTGTTATTTTTGAATACTGTAGCAAAAATTTCAAAAGCAATGCACCCCCTGTTTAACAGGAGGTAAAAAGGGGTTAACTTAGTAATTTAAGTTTTCTTTTAGTAGCTTTGTTTAATTTACCAGTTACTTTTAGATGTTTCTTCCTTTGGAACCTTTTTATTGCTTTTCTAGTTTTTGAACCCATAATACCATCTGGGGCACCACAGTTGTAACCGAGTTTATTCAATCTCCTTTGAGCCTTTTTCAATGTTTTGTTTATAACTCGTTTTTTAACAGTTACAGTTGGTGTTTCATATGGGCATACACCATTTGGATGCAAATGTGGACCATATCCGTGATGATAATGATAACTTCCTAAACCACTTACATTGTTATAGTCATGATGACCACCTGCACCATCTGTTCTTCCTGAATGAGCTGAAATTTCAGTAGGAATTAGTACTAGTGCCAAAACCATTACAAATGCAACAAATTGATTGATTTTTTTCATTATTAACCCTCCAGTTTTTTTAATATTATACTGTATACGGAAAATAATGTCAAACCAAGCACTATCGTTCTGAATGCAAGCCATTCACATGAAACACATCTAGAAGCCTATGCTCATGCACTACAACATATTGAAGAACACGATTTTGATAATTGTGCTTCCGCCGATATGATTGAGGTTTACACCCATATGAGGTGATATAATAATTAAAGGTAAACAGAAACGCTAAACTACAAGAAAGGTGATTTATTATGTTTATATTTCTGACTATAATTGGTATAAGTGAAATTTTTGTTTTCTTCATTGCTTTGTTGTATTTTCAAGGCAACTGTGAAAACCCCAAATCGCTTTCCGAATTATCACTTCCTGAATCACTTTCAAGCAAGGGTACATATCATAATGGGGCTTGTACCTATGACCAACTTAAGGGACTTAATTATTTTTCAAAATTAACTGGTTGTGTTGAAGCCTTACACGATGAACTAAATTCGCAAACTGAATTTATAAATAATGTAAGAGGACTTCCCTGGTTTTTCTGTTTCCTTGTTTTAACCGGATTGCCCAATTTTTCAATAAAACACTTAGACTCAATTAGTGCATTTTGTCGCGTTATACTAGTAATTGGTGTTATCATTGTTACTATTTTCATACTCATTATTGCCGATGTAATAACAGACCATTTACGTTCCTCACATCGTTATGATGAATTATATGATTACTTACCAGAAATATATAGGCAACTGATTAACAATCCGCTTTCCTACAATGAATATGACTTTTGCCATGAAGATTATTGTGTCACCATGTTATACAAGGAATACATTCATAGACTCCATGAACATTTTAAACTTAATCGTTCTAGGTTGTCTAAAACAATAGGTGGAATTGTCATTTCTTTGATTTTCACACTTTTTGTAACTAGCATCTTATTTCAGTAACTTATACTTTATTAAGTATGCTACAAAGAAATATAATCGGGAGGTTTTACTATGGATAATGACAATAAAGAACCACAATCACTTTTTGATAAATACAAGGAAAGTGTTCATAATTCAAGAAAAGAAGAATATCCTAACTTCTTTTCTGAGTTTTTCAGCATATACTTACGACCTGTTTTTATAGTTATATTTATACTAATAATGTGTTTTGGATTTGGAAATTCTTTATTAACCCCAACTCCAGATAATACCTCTAAATATACTGTGGAATCGAATTCACCAACTCCCACAGAATATTTAACGGCAACACCTTATGTTTCTCCTACGCCACAAGAAAAAACAGTTTTTGTTACTCCTACCGGCGAGTGTTATCATAAATATGCGCATGGACGTGGCAGTTTCAGCGAGGTACCATTATCCGAAGCTCTTAGTCGGAATCTACGCCCTTGCATGGTATGCAGCCCGTAGCATAAACTATTTCATACAACAAAAAAATCCCCCCTGCGCCAACAGGAGGGAAATGGATATACCATTGCTGATATAACCACAAAAGCAATCATATTATATCAGCTCTGGTAGTAAATTGCAAATACCAGGGTATTTTTATACCCTTTTTTAAGAAAGGGTGATTCTATGAACCAAAATGAATCTTTGAAAACAGCGTTCGGATACATACGAGTTTCTACTCACATGCAGGAAGAAATTTCCCCGGAAGCACAAAAACACGAACTCCAAAAGTGGGCGAAGCAGCACAATATTCTGATTACACAATGGTTTCAAGACAACGGAATTTCCGGAAAGAAAGCAGAAAACCGAACCGCCTTTCAGAATATGATTGCCCTCGCAAAAGAAAAGGATCATCCGGACTACATCCTTGCATGGAAGTTCTCTCGATTTGCCAGAAACCAAGAAGAAAGTATTGTTTACAAATCGCTCCTCCGGAAAAACAATGTGCAGGTAGTATCAATCAGTGAGCCTTTGCCGGATGGACCGTTTGCACCATTAATTGAGCGCATCATCGAATGGATGGATGAATACTACTCAATTCGATTGTCTGGGGAAGTAAAGCGTGGTATGAAGGAAAAAGCAAAAAAGGGAGGCTACCAAAGTGCTCCACCTCTAGGGTACCGGCGTGAAAAGGGCGATACCGTGCCCGCAATATACGAACCAGAAGCAAAGATATATCGTCTTATCAAAAAGTATTTTATCCAGGACGAATACAATCCTACAACGATAGCACGTACGCTTAACGACCAAGGCTACCGCACCCGTCAGGGGAATCGTTTTGAAGCACGAGTTGTCATTTATATTTTAAGGAACCCATTTTACATCGGGAAAATCCGCTGGAACCGTTCAAGCCACGGTGGATATTACGAAAATTCACCCGAGGATGTCATTGTATCAGATGGCCAGCACGAACCACTCTGCACCAACGAAGAATGGGACATCATAAGCAAACGGATAAAAAAATACACACCCGGTTCTACCGGACGCAGACGAAGCAAAACCCTTTTACCGCATTATTTATCCGGTGGATTATTTCGATGTCCAATCTGTGGAGCGTCCATGTGCTACCAAAGAGGTGTCAGCAAGAAATTACCCCGTGCCTATCCTTACTTTTGCTGTTGGAAGTACGCCAAAGGCATCCACCCCGAAAACGTAAATGCAAGCGCACCAAAAACAGAGGAGGCTTTGCTAAATTCCCTGCAGGAGTTTGTCGACCACGGCCACAGCGACATTACCTATACAGTGGAAAAGATCGAAGAACCGTCTGGTAACGATGCTGCACAATATGAACAGTTGCTTGATAAACTTGCCATCCGGAAACAACGTGCAAAAGAAGCATACCTTGACGGTATCGATACCAAAGAGGAATACCGGGAAAACCGGGAACTGATAGATGCCGAAGTAAAATCCATCAAGGAAAAACTTGCGACACTTGAAACTGCTGCCGTTATCACGACAACCGAAGAGTTCCACGTGGATATTAGAGAAATCATCTTGAAACTAAAGGACGATACGCTCAGTACGTTGGAAAAGCATACCGCACTTGCATCCATTTTAGACTATATGGAATATGATAAGGAGAAGGATGAGTATAGTTTTTATTATAAGTTTGAAGAATAAAACAAGGCTGAAACTTCATTGTTTCAGCCTTTTAAAATTTTAATGCCTTAATATAAATTTACAACTTTTACCTGTTTCAAAATCAGCAATTTTCAAATCGTTTTTCCTATACTCTCTCTTAATACACTTTGATGTGTTTGAAAACGGATGTGTCCCTTGCAAAGTAAACACAAACCTAGTATTCTCTTCCATAGGATACTTCTTATTGTCCCATTCGTAAGATATACGAACAGCATAATCCGTATTTTTCTTTGAAAAAGCCGCCACTGTTGTCAAAAAATTCTTCTTGGGAACAATCTCCGTGATATCAGTAAGCCCATCATCATAATCCACACAATAATGCAACGTGTATTTCATATTGGTCAGCATTCTTCTACTAAAATTTACAATTTTAATTTTCGCGATGATTAATCCCTCATCTGTTTTAGAAATACATATATTGTCAGAGATTTTCATTCTCGGCTTTATTGCAATCAATATAACTGCAAAAATTACCGAAGCAATAACTCCACTTACTACACCACTTATCAATTGTTCCATTTCTTAATGCTCAATATCCTTTCTCATAGTTATCATCCTTTCCTTTTTACACTATTCTATGTGCGAAACTACAATAGATAACCAAATTATCCCCTTTTCAAAAAAAACATTTGATCTTTACCTCTATATATATTACCATACATTCTATCATTTTTCAATAGAGCTAATCAATGATAATATATAAATCCAATCAAAGAGTACACTCTTACTCCATCCAATTATCTATCTGTGTAATAATAATTTCCCACATACATCACACTACACAGTAAAGTGAAAACTCCCATAGGAGCCTTCACAGGTTGCAGGCCCTACAGGTATCTACAACACGATCACTGAGTACATACATAGTAGCAAAATAGATAGCATCTGTCAAGAATTTCAATAAATCTTCCTAACAAATATCATTACAGCATCAAAAAATATTCTTACATCCTACACTCATCTTTTCACTACTTATGAAGCAAACACTATTTTATACACAGGTTTCAAAATCAACGTATTTCCGTTGTTTTTGGTTTTTATAACTCTCAGCTATACGGTGGACCCGATGGAGAATTAGGCGCTGCCATGCGTTACCTTTCCCAGCGCTATTCCAACACAAACCGAAAAGTAGCCGGTGTGCTTACGGATATCGGCACCGAAGAACTCGCTCACATGGAAATGATTTGCGCCATTGTTCACCAGCTCACGAAAAACTTAAACGCAAAAGAATTGGAAGAACAGGGATTTGCCCCTTATTATATCGACCACACGATTGGCATCTGGCCACAGGCTGCATCCGGTGAGCCTTGGAGTGCAACCGGCATTCAGTCAACCGGCGACCCGCTTGCCGATATGCACGAAGATATGGCGGCAGAGCAGAAGGCTCGACTGACCTATGACAACATTCTGCGTCTTGTAAAAGACCCGGATGTCTGCGATCCGATTCGCTTCCTGCGTGAACGCGAACTGGTGCACTACCAGCGCTTTGGTGAAAGCCTTCGTCTGCTGCAAGATGATTTGAACAAGAAAAACTTCTATGCGTACAACCCGGATTTCGACAAACAGTTCTGCAAATAAATTCCTGCATTTTTCTAAAAGGGCAGCTCACATACTCGTGAACTGCCCTTCTCTTCTTGTTTTCAGTGTGGATAGTTTTTACCTTGCTCCATGCACCATAATAATTTTTACCATTATTGGTTACATACCCGCGAACTCTTACATAATATTTCTTTTTCTTCGCCAGCCTGTTCATCGTAGTAGCAGTCGAATAAGAACTGCGGATGGATTTTGCCTTTTTGAACTTTTTGCTGGTTGCATATTGGTACTGATAAATAGCACCTTTATTCTTTCATCTTTATGCCTCCTTATATTTTTCATAAGCCACCTTAAGTCCGGATAAATCGTTTCTGTTTTTTATCGAATCCGATGAAATCGTCTTTATTCCTTTTGGACGGTACTTATCTTTATTTGTCTCCTCCGCATCACACGTGTACGATTTTTCTTTTGTGACAAGCTTACCGTTTTTTATCGCACAGGCAGTCATATCGCCCTCATATTGTGCCGGTATTTCACCCATATTCACAATACCGCTTTCGATAATCAAACCTTTTTTTCCCGGCCGGTAATAAAATTCAGTCCGTGCCGTCAACTCGTCTACCTCCCCCGCCACATATGCACCCTTTTCTTCGGAGTAAGAATAAAAACGGGCAAGATAGCCATACTTTCCGGTTCCAAAATCAATTCCTAAACACGTTACAATCAGTTCCGGAATGTTGTCACCATTTACATCATAAAGAAAATAGCTGTAATCGGATACATATCCTGTTTTTCCGTTTTCGGTATAGCCCTTCACTTTCAATTTCTTACTTAGTATTTTCCGATAGGCATCCCGCCATCTATCCGCTATCGGAACCGGCGTCTGTGTCGGTTCCGGTGTCGCTGTCGGAGTCTCTGTGGCAGTTGCTTGGACTTGCTGCTCCGGAGCTGGCGTCGGTGCCGTCCGTTTTTCCTGCCGCGCATTGGCTCCAAGAAAAATACCGGTTCCTATACTACCAATTGCAGCCAAACCGGCAACTGTCATCGTAACTTTTCCTGCAACAGTCTTTAAAAAACCTTTGGAAGCTTGTTTTGCAATCTTTGCTCCCTGATTCATTACCGACGCAGCCGATGGAATCACAAAGCCAGCATTTTGTAAAAATGCCTCCTCTTCTTTGCGAAGCAGGAAAAGAAGAAGCGGAAGTGGTGCCATACTGTAGAGTTTGTAGCCTTTTTTCTGCAATTCCTCGGATTTCTTTTTAATTACCTTGCGCCCATAATTCAAACGGGATTTCACGGTATTTTCCGAACATTCCATTGCCTCCGCAATTTCACGAATACTCGCACCCTCAAAATGAAACATCAAAATACACATTCTCTGGTCATCCGGCAGTGTATCTAACATTTCATGAACCATTTCCTGCGTTTCTTTTTCTGTGTAAGCAATTTCCGGCTGGCGGCTCGCATCGGTATCCATAATATTTAATTCCATTGCTTCACCTTCTTCATTTACACCTTCTAGGTCGGAGAAGAACAGCATTTTCTTTTTCTGAAGCGCATTTTTCGCCGTATTTGCAACAATCATTCCAAACCAATTCGGAAATTTCTGATAGTCCTGCAAGGTATTTAATTTTGTAAATGCCTGCACATAGGCATCCTGTAAAACATCCTGCGCATCCATGTCATTTCCCATATATTTTTTCGCAATGAAAAACTTTTTCTGATAGGTACTCTGATATAAAAAGTCATATCCTTCCTGATTTCCTGCCAGCGCACTTGCCACCGCTTCTGCATACTGTTCCATTTTTCTCATTTCCTCCTTACTCTTCTGCATATGTTCTTCGAATTACTACATTAAAGATATCTTTTCCATAACTTTTTTTGCTTACTTCCCAATCAAATCCATCGGTTCCCACTTTTGTTTTCCACAATAAACATCTTGCGTAAGAGCTTGCCGGAACCCCCTGCCAGTATTTTTTGCCGTTTTTGTCAACAGCGGCGATGCAAAGCCATTCATGGTTCTCCTTTGGATTGCTCGCCAATCCTGCTTTAACGCCAATCACTTCGCAAATTTCATACAAGCGTTCGGACGATTCCCCGCAGACACCTTTATAAGTTCCCTGATAAATTGCCTTATATCGGTTTTTCACACCGCCTTCGCCATGAACCGGTCTGCCCTTTGAATCTTTATTATACTTCATATTCATGTCGCAGTACGTTTCTAAAATAAGGGCAATTTTCTGTGACTTCGTCGCCTTTTTAATAATGTCATCCACGGTACACTCGCCGCCAAAGTTTTCTAACGCAGTCCATTCATAAGTATATTTCTTATTTGCCGTACGTTTCAGCATGTTCTTATATGCGCGCGGATTGCTTTTTAAATGTTCAAAATAATCCTTTTTTCCTGTTTGATAACACTGCTCATATTCACGGGCAATAATCCGAAGTCCTTCATCCGGGTTCTTCACAAGCGGGCGAAGTTTTTGGGCAATCTTCTCTAAATATGGATTTACGGTTTTTACAATAAATTTCTGCTTTTTGCCATTCGTATACGTTACCATAATATCCTCTTCATCAAGTCCCGTATTGCCACTGGCCCTTCCGGGCGTAAACTTGATTTTTTTACTGGAAATTTTCTTTCCTTTTGCCACACCTTTCAGTGTCTGATTCACGCCTACAACCTTTTTGATTTTCTTTGTCGTCTTTACTATTTTGGTTTCCTTTGTCTGAAGAAAAACCTTTTTAGTCCTATAATAGGTAACCTTCTTTGCCTCGCTGCGCGTCGGAATCATCCCCACCATAATCATCGCAGCCATTAGTAAAGCCACAAAACCTCTCATTTTCGTTTTCATTTTCATCCTTCCTTTCTGTGTCTTTTACTTATAAGACAAGTGAAGTTTGAAAAAAGTTTTACATTTTTGAAAAAAAACACAATAAAAATCTGATTATCCGCTAAAACACAGTATCTATCAGCATTTTCAAGGAAACAAACACATCAATTTACTACTTATTTACTACCATTGAATGAGCCTTGATACGCAAGTTTTCCTAGATATGCAAAGATATGGTACAGCACATCAGTATTGAAACAAGAAAAATTGAATAACTCATAGACTATGGAACGCCTAAAATGACGTTCCTTTTCTATTTTCAGCCGTTCATTATGGACGGTTATTTTATTACCAAAAATGAAAGGAGCATTAGATTTATGAAAAAGATGTTAAAACGATTGTGTACGGGCTTCTTAGCTCTTGCAACTGTCGTTACTGCTTTGCCGACTACACCCGTTCATGCAGAAAGTAAGCAATACTGGACGGAGTCAAAAGAGCGTGTCGGTATCGTTGAAAAAGTAATGAATGACGGTTCGATTGGTTCTACCTTTAATGAGGGACATTTGACCGTTGAGGGCGAGGACGCTTACTGTATCGACATTAACACAGACTTTAAGAATGGCTACAAGACCAGAGCTGACGCAAGCACCCGTATGAGTGCCGACCAGATAAGCGACGTTGCCTTATCTATCGAATATGTAAAACAGTACACAGACAGCCACAACGGAATAAGCAAAAACCACGCCTACCTTTTAAGACAGCTTGTTGTCTGGCAGAGATTAAGCGTACATCTTGGCTGGCAATGCGATAACGTGCGAGCTTCTTATGATGAAATTCCAAAGGCAACGCAGGACGAAGTTTTCGCTGGTGCAAAAGCCTTTGTCAAAGAGAATAAAGGACGCTATGAATGTGGCGGTTATATCTACTCTGGCGAGGGGCAGGAATTGGGACAATTCTGGGCGAAACTCAATGTTGGAAATGCGAAACTTCAAAAGACTTCCAGTAATACCAGCATTACAGACGGTAACGGGAATTACTCTATCGCTGGTGCGACATACGGTGTCTTTGCTGATAAGGACTGCACGAAACAGCTTGCCACCCTTACGACTGATGAAAACGGAAATACAGATGTCGTAGAGGTAACGGCTGACACAGTCTATATCAAGGAATTATCCGCACCAGCAGGATATAAGGTTGATACAAATATATATTCCTTAAAGGTTGAAGCTGGAAAGACAGCGACCTTGAACGTATCAGATACACCAAAGGTAACAGACACTTTGATTGAACTCTTCAAGATTGATATGGAAACACAGAAAGACAATCCGCAGGGGAACGCTTCTTTAGCAGGTGCGGAATTTACATGGAAGTATTATACTGGCTTCTACAATAAAGACAATCTCCCTGCCGAAGCTACAAGAACATGGGTTACAAAGACAATCGCCGAAACAGACAGCGACGGTACAATCCACTATGTTACAAAATTAGCGGACGCATACAAGGTATCTGGCGACAGTTTCTATATGCAGGACGGCAAAGCCGTTCTTCCACTTGGAACACTAACCGTAGAAGAAACAAAAGCTCCAAACGGTTACTTGCTGGACGGTGCATATATGCAGGCTGGCGATAAGTCCGAACAGATTAAGGGCTTATATGTAACACAGATTACCGAGGACGGCGACCTTGCCGTATTGACTGGAAGTAACCAGTTTTCTGTATCAGACAAGGTTATCCGTGGCGGTGTGAAAATTCAGAAACGAGATTTAGAAACGGGCGATACAAAACCACAAGGAAGTGCCACTTTGAAAGATACTGCCTTTGACATCATTTCCTTAAATGATAATGCGGTACTGGTTGAGGGCAAGCTATACAAGAAAAATGAAGTGGTAAAGACAATCCATACAGACATTGAGGGTGTCGCTTCTACGTCTGCTGACCTTTTACCTTATGGAAAATTCCGTATCGTTGAGAGTGAAGCTCCAAACGGATATTTGACAGACGGTGCAAAACCGATTGATTTTGCAATCACAGAGAATGGAAAAATCGTTGATTTAACCGACGAAGCCCATTCTATCTACAATCAGATTAAGCGTGGAGATATTGAGGGCGTAAAAATCGGAGCAGGCACACACAAGCGTCTTGCTGATGTTCCCTTTAGGATCACAAGCAAGACAACGGGCGAAAGTCATGTTGTGGTAACTGATGATAACGGGCAATTCTCCACTTCTTCTGACTGGGCTTCTCATAAGCATAATACCAACGCAGGAAAGACCAGCGAGGACGGTGTATGGTTTGGAACTTCTAAACCAGACGACAGCAAAGGGGCGTTGCCTTATGATACCTACATCATTGAAGAAATGCGTTGCGATAGTAACAAAGGCTTTGAGCTTATCCCACCTTTTGAAATCGTGGTATCAAGAAATAACCTTGTGATTGATTTAGGTACTTTGACTGATGAATACGAAAAAGAAATCTCTATCCATACCACAGCGACCAGTAAGGACGGCGAAAAGACAATCCTTGCAGGAAAAGAGGTAACAATCGTTGATACCGTCAAATTAGACGGACTTACAAAAGGCACAAAATATCAGCTCAAAGGCTGGCAGATGTTAAAGGAAGAAAACACCGAGCTTCTTATCAATGGAAAGCGTGTAGAAAATGACTATACCTTTATCGCTGATGATGAAGCTATGAAAGTGGAAATTACTTATACATTCAATGCGTCCGAGCTTGGCGGTAAAAATCTGGTAACATTCGAGGAATTATACGATTTGAGCAATCCAGAAGAACCCGTAAAAGTTGCGGAACATAAAGACATTGAGGACGACGGACAGACGGTACTTATCACAGAGCGTATCATCAAAATTCATACGACTGCTACCGATAAGGACGGCAACAAAGAGCTTGAAGCTGGAAAAGAGGTAACAATCATTGATACCATAACCTTAGAGGGCTTAGAAGTCGGCACACAGTACAAACTTGTAGGCTGGCAGATGTTGAAAGAAGAAAATGCAGAGCTTCTTATCAATGGAAAACGTGTGGAAAGTGATTACACCTTTACCGCAGACAGCGAAACTATGAAAGCGGAAGTTGCCTTTACCTTTGACGCTACTTCTCTTGACGGCAAACAGCTTGTAACTTTTGAAGAATTGTACGATTTAAGCAATCCAGACGAGCCGAAGAAAGTTACCGAGCATAAAGACATTGACAACGAGGGACAGACGATTACCTTTAAGGAAAAACCCGAAGTCCCAGAAGAACCAGAGAAACCCAAAACACCACAGACACCAGATACACCGCATAAAACAGACAGTCCAAAAACGGGCGATAACACGAACCTTTACGGACTGCTTGCATTATTACTAACTTCTGGTGCTGGACTGGCAGGTATCTTCTTCTGCAAACGCCGTAAAATGAAGAAATCATAAGGCGGTAACGATATGAGAAAAGAAAAATCACGTTCTCCGCCGATACCGTGTCGGCAGACTTCCGCTTATTCTGGCTTGTCTGCTACTTACCTGCAAGAACACGGATAGTCAAGGGTGCGTAAGCATTTATTTTACCCTTTACTATCTGGGGACTTGCTGGTACTTCCCTAACCGCCAGAATAAGAAATCACTATCAAAAACTTATCAAATATAGAAAGAAACGAGGTAAAACAATATGGAAATGAAATATGTCGTGCCAGATATGGCACAGTCTTTTGGAACACTTGAATTTGCAGGCGAAAGCGAGCCTATCTTTGAAAGAGATAAAAATAACCGCAGGGTCTTAGCCAGACGAAGCTACAACCTTTATTCTGATGTGCAGAAAGGCGAAAATGTTGTCGTGGAAATTCCCGTGCAGGCTGGCGAAAAGCATTTCAAGTATGAACAGAAAGTAAAACTTGTCAATCCGAAATTATACGGCAGAGGTTACGCAATTGGGGATATGGGACATACCGATTATGTGTTACTTGCTGATGATATTGTAGCAGTTGAAGAAAAGTAAAGGAGTGAAAATATTATGAGATTATCAAACGGTTTTGTTATTGACAAAGAGAAAACATTTGGAGAATTAAAATTTACAGCAGTGCGTGATGTATTCTTGCAGAATGAGGACGGGACACCGAGTACCCAGCTTAAAAAGCGTATCTATGATTTGAAGTGCAGTCTGCATGGTGGAATTATCCCCGTGTCTGTACCGCCAGAAGTACCAGTAAGGGAATTTCCGTACAATGCAGTTGTGGAGCTTGTCAATCCAGTAGCCGATACGGTATCACGAAAAACCTATACGGGTGCAGATGTGGACTGGTATGTAAAGGCAGAGGATATTGTGTTGAAGAATAAAGGCAATCAGAACGCAGGCAATCCACAGAACCATGTACCGCAAGGACAGATGAAAAAATAAATGTGAGCCCATATTTTTCTTGTAACTTATATATAGAACCGATATAATTAGTTGAAAAGTTCTGTTTTAAGCCATGTAAAACTATTTTGACAAGGGAAAATGGCAATGTCAAAGGCTTTTGACAGACAAAATAGCTATATTCATATACAATAAAGGAGAAGATTCAAGATGGATATTGGATTACAAATCAAAAAATTTAGGGAACAACAAAAAATTTCTCAAGAAGAACTGGCTCTTAAAATATTTGTTTCAAGACAAACAATTTCTAACTGGGAAACAAATAAAAGTTGTCCAGATGTTAAAAGTTTAATTACTTTATCTAATATCTTCAATGTGTCTTTAGATAATTTTATAAAAGAAGATATAAAGGAGATGAGGGAGATTGTAGAAAAAGCAACTATTAAAAAGTTTAATGTGATAAGTGTAGTTTTCCTAATTGAATTGATAGTCGTAGCCATAAGTGCCTATCCTTTATTTAGTATTAAGGGAAATATAGGAATTATTATTTGGTTATGCTTGTTTGCAATAACGCTCTATACGGCAAGTAAGATTGAAAAATTCAAAAAGAGCCATGACATTCAAACCTATAAAGAAATTTTGGCATTTATTGACGGAAAGCAATTAACGCATGATGAAACACAACAAGAAATAGGAAAAAGAAATTATCAAAAAATCATATTTGCATTCATTGCAGGTGTAATCGCACTTATTATATGTTTTGTTGTAATTTTTATTTGCCAGCATTTAACAAATTAAAAGGGAGGAGAAATCATGGAATTTTGGCTTATTATGATTGGCTTTATAGTTATGGGCGGAAGTTGTTCATTAGCAGGTACTTGGTGGGATAGAAAAAATAAAAAAGATAAAAAAGAAGAAAAGAAACAATAAAATTTACACTTTATTGTTGATTAAGCAGTTAGTCTTAGGATTGACTGCTTTTTTCATACCTAGAAAGGATTGATTTATGCGTATGATTTGGAACAAAGGACACCGTATCAGAGCCAGCGACAAGCACCTTGTCTACCACTTTTCCATAGGGACGCTTCTGTTTGTATTCATGGCGGTTCTTCTGCTACTGAACATCAAACAGCTCATGCGTACCGACTGGGAACATTTCAGCTTGTTAGAAAACGGCTTGACGCTTTCCCCTTACAACTTCATAACTGTGCTGATAGCGACTGGTGTTTGTGCATTGGTCGCTTTTCTGTATTACCGCTTCTGTTACGACAGTTTCAAGAAGCTATTGCACCGTCAAAAGCTGGCACGAATGATACTGGAAAATAAGTGGTATGAAGCCGATACCGTACAAGACAGCGGTTTTTTTACTGACCTGCAAAGCAGATCAAGGGAAAAAATCGTCTGGTTTCCAAAGATTTATTATCAAATGGAAAAGGGATTGCTCCATATCCGCTGTGAAATCACGTTAGGAAAATATCAAGACCAGCTTTTACGGTTAGAGGATAAATTGGAAAGTGGCTTGTATTGCGAGCTGACCGACAAGACCTTACATGACGGCTATATTGAATACACCCTGCTTTATGACATGATAGCAAACCGCATTACCATTGATGAAGTATGGGCAGAAAACGGCTGTCTTAGGCTGATGAAAAATCTTGTGTGGGAATATGACGCACTCCCTCACGCTTTGATTGCTGGTGGGACTGGTGGCGGTAAAACTTATTTTCTGCTGACGCTCATTGAAGCCTTACTGCATACCAACGCTGTCCTTTATATCTTAGACCCAAAGAACAGCGACCTTGCAGACTTGGGAACAGTCATGCCTAATGTCTATCACACCAAAGAAGAAATGATTGATTGCGTCAATGCCTTTTATGAGGGCATGGTACGGCGAAGTGAGGAAATGAAGCAACACCCGAACTATAAGACGGGCGAAAACTACGCCTATCTGGGACTTCCACCCTGCTTTCTTATCTTTGATGAATATGTAGCGTTTTTTGAAATGTTGGGGACAAAAGAAAGCGTGAGCTTACTTAGCCAGTTAAAGAAAATCGTTATGTTAGGGCGACAAGCAGGTTATTTCCTTATTGTTGCCTGCCAGCGTCCAGACGCAAAGTATTTTTCAGATGGTATCAGAGATAACTTCAATTTCCGTGTGGGACTTGGGCGTATCAGCGAATTAGGTTACGGTATGCTGTTTGGTTCAGATGTGAAAAAGCAGTTTTTCCAGAAGCGTATCAAGGGGCGTGGCTATTGTGATGTGGGAACAAGCGTCATAAGTGAGTTTTACACGCCTTTAGTCCCAAAAGGACATGATTTTTTACAGACTATCAGCTCTCTTGCACAAGCAAGGCAGGACGGGACGGCGACGTGCGAAGCGAAAGGCGACGGCACGGACTAGCCGTTGCTGGTGTGGCGTCAGCCACGCCAGCAGGTAAAACCCCTCGGTATCTAACAGAGGGGTACGTTTGCAAATAGACAATAGACAAAAAACATAGGAAACATAAGGCTTCTGGCATGGTTTTCTAGCAAAAATCGGCTGTGAAGTCGCCTTAAAAAACTTCACACTTTACAGATTGGGGGTATGGTTCTGAATGAAGAACAACGGATAAAAGAATTACGGGAGAAACGGATTGCTTACGGTATCTCACAAGGCAGGCTGGCGGTGGCTTCTGGTATCACAAGGGAATATTTCAACAAGATAGAAAGTGGAAAAATGAAGCCGTCAAAGGAACTTCTGGAAACTCTGCATAAGGAACTGGCAAGGTTCAATCCAGAAGTACCGCTTACCATGCTGTTTGATTATGTGAAAATTCGTTTTCCCACGCTGGATATACAGCACATCATCAAAGATATATTAAAACTGAATATCAATTATATGCTCCATGAAGATTACGGACATTACAGTTATACGGAGCATTATTCTTTAGGGGACATCTTTATCTATACGTCGGCTGACGAAGAAAAAGGTGTCCTTTTAGAGTTAAAGGGGCGTGGTTGCCGACAGTTTGAAAGTTACCTGCTGGCACAACAAAGAAGTTGGTATGACTTTCTCATGGACGCACTCATAGACGGTGGCGTGATGAAGCGTATCGACCTTGCTATCAACGACCATACGGGTATTTTGGATATTCCAGAGCTTGCGGAAAAATGCAGGAAACGGGAATATATCGGAAAGTCCAGAAGTTATAAGTTTTATCAGTCGGGCGAGCTTATCAAGCATAGAGAGGACGACAGAGAATATATGGGACGCACCCTTTATCTTGGTTCGCTAAAATCAGATGTGTATTTCTGTATCTATGAAAAGGACTATGAGCAGTACGTCAAGTTAGGGACACCGCTGGAAGAAGCCGACATTATCAACCGTTTTGAGATACGGCTTAGAAATGAACGTGCCTATTATGCAGTACGAGATTTGCTGACCTATTATGACGCAGAGCAGACTGCCTTTTCTATCATCAACCAGTATGTGCGGTTTGTTGATGAAGAAGCAGACAAGCGAAAAAATGACTGGAAACTCAATGACCGCTGGGCGTGGTTTATCGGCGATAACAGACAGAGCTTGAAGCTGACGACAAAGCCAGAGCCTTACACCTTAGACCGTACATTGCGGTGGGTACAACGGCAGGTAGCACCGACCTTGAAAATGCTGAAAAGGATTGATAAGGGAAACGGAACAGACTACATGAAAACTATCGAACAGCAGGCAAAGCTCACAGAAAAGCATGAAATGATAATCAAACAGCAGACGACCCCTGCAAAAGATTTAGTAGAAAGTTAGGAGTGATGAAAAAATGTGGGAATTATTGAAAGACTTCCTGCTGGTATCTGTTGGAACGGGTATCGGCGTAGCCTTGATGTGTATTTTAAGTGTTGGCAAAGGAGCTGACTATGAAATGAAGAAATTAAAAGAAAGCGAGGACAAATAACATGAATTTCGGGCAAAATTTGTATCAATGGTTTTTAAGCAACGCACAGAGCTTAGTGCTTATGTCGATTGTGGTTATCGGTATCTACTTAGGGTTCAAGCGTGAGTTTTCAAAACTTATCGGTTTCTTGGTAGTTGCCTTGATTGCTGTCGGCTTGGTATTCAATGCTGGCGGTGTGAAAGATGTACTGTTAGAGCTGTTCAATAAGATTATCGGTGCATAAAATTTTATTGTGGGGCTGATGTATGGGTGCTATAATGTGAAAAAAGAAGTAATCGAGGTGTTCTATTTTGAATGAGAGAGAAAAAATTATTCGTTTATGGTTTGATATGTGGTTGAAACAGCAAGACTTAGGAATAGATAAAATTTTTACAGAAGATGTTGTTTATACGGAAAGCTGGTGTCCTAAATATGAAAATCTTAAAACAGTAAAACATTGGTTTAATGAATGGAATACTCGTGGTAAAGTCATTATTTGGGATATTAAACAGTTCTTTCATAAAGAAAATCAAACTGTCGTAGAATGGTATTTTAAAAATGAAATGAATACGGGAAGCGTTGAAGAATTTGACGGTATTTCCTTAATTGAATGGACAGAAGATAACAAAATCAAATCATTAAAAGAATATGGTTGCAATCTGAATAACTATAATCCATATCAACACAGCGATAACCCTCAATTTAGAGATGAAAAAACAAACTGGTTTTAAAACTTAATCAAATTATATCCATATACATAAAGCAGTTAGTCTTAGGATTGACTGCTTTTTTCTTACCTAAAATCAGATTGGAGTGATGAAATGAGCGATATTTTTAAGGATATGCAGGCAAACGTCGGCTGTGATTATATTTCTAACCTGCCCTCTTACAAGCGTAAAGTGTGGCATGAAATGAAGCGATTACCGCTTACGAATTATGATATAAAACAGTTAGAAGATTTTTCAAAGTATGTGTTTGGTATGTCGTACCAGAGCTTAAAAGATGTGATGAAGCAACAGAAAGGACGTGAGGAACAATGCAGGAAACAAGGGTGCTGGTGGAAACGAGAGGAACAACTGGCGAAGAAACAATATCATACTGGTTCGACCTGCCGATAGATGTTGCCGAGTTTGAAGAAAAGTTAGGTATCGGTGCAGAAAGTGGGGATTATCGTATTATCGAAAAGGTGTTGCCTTATGCTGATGAAGTCCACGAACACACCAGCGTGTACCAGCTCAACGAATTAGATTTTATGTACCGCCAGCTTTCAAGTGATATGCAGGAAGAATATGTATCACTACTTACGGTGTTTGAAAATTTAGAAGCACTTTATATTTGCAGGAACGTGATTATTGTTTATCCCGACTGTAAAAGCATGATAGATGTTGCAAGGCAAAAGCTGATGAACGACCCGATGTTCAAGCATTTATCCGAGGACTGTCAAGAATACTACTTTGACTTTGAAGCCTACGCTTCTCACTTGCAGGAACACGGGAAATTTTTAGTAACAGAACACGGTATCTTTGAACTGCCAGAGTAGGAAATGAGGTGGTGCTTATGATTGATGATATGGCGGTTTATATTGCTAATCTTGGCAAATACAATGAGGGCTATTTAGTCGGTGCTTGGTTCACGTTCCCCATTGACGAGGAAGATGTGAAAGAAAAAATCGGCTTGAATGAACAGTATGAGGAATACGCTATCCATGATACCGACAACTTTCCCATTGCGATTGGCGAGTATGTTTCCATTGAAGAACTCAATGAGATGTATGAAATGATAGAGGAACTTCCCGACTATATTGTAGAGTGTCTGGACGAATTTATCAGCCACTATGGGACGCTGGAAGAAGTCGTGGAACATAAGGACGATATTTACTATTATCCCGACTGTGAAACCATGACAGATGTTGCCTACTACTACATAGACGAATTGCAGGCACTTGGGGACATTCCACCCAGCTTACAGAATTACATTGACTATGAAGCCTACGGGCGAGATTTGGATATGGGCGGTTGCTTTATTGAAACAAGCCGAGGTATGTGCGAGATACCATATTAACGCTGGAAGATCAGCGACAAGCATTGTTGCTACTGACAGCGTATTTCTCTTTAAGGGACAGTCTGAAAATGGCTGTCCTTTTCTATTTTGAAAGGAGCTGAAAGAACTTGAAAAAGATTAAAAGCTACACGGGTATCTGGAACGTGGAAAAAGTCTTGTATGCAATCAATGACTTTAACTTACCCTTTCCCGTTACTTTTACACAGATTACATGGTTTGTGATTACGGAATTTATCATCATTCTGTTTGGGGATATTCCCCCACTTTCCATGATTGAGGGAGCATTTCTCAAATACTTTGGTATTCCCGTTGCTCTCACTTGGTTCATGTCGCAGAAAACCTTTGACGGAAAGAAGCCGTACAGCTTTTTGAAATCACAGATAACCTATGCCCTGCGACCAAAAATCACTTATGCAGGAAAAGCCGTAAAACTGCATAAGCAGATATTGAATGAAACAATCACGGCAGTAAGGAGTGTGAACTATGTTCCCGATAAAATATATTGACAATAACCTTGTCTGGAACAAGGACAATGAGGTGTTCGCCTACTATGAGCTGATACCATACAACTATTCTTTTCTATCCGCAGAGCAGAAATTTATCGTGCATGACAGTTTCCGACAGCTTATCGCACAGTCCCGTGAGGGTAAAATTCATGCGTTGCAGATTGCCACAGAAAGCTCAATCCGCAGTATGCAGGAACAGTCAAAGAAGCTGGTAACTGGAAAATTAAAGGAAGTTGCCTGCCAGAAGATAGACGAACAGACCGAAGCGTTAGTATCTATGATTGGGGACAATCAAGTGGACTACCGCTTTTTTCTTGGCTTTAAGCTCATGGTTACGGAAGAACAGCTCAATCTGAAGAACATCAAAAAATCGGTGTGGCTGACGTTCACAGAATTTCTCCATGAAGTGAACCACACGCTGATGAATGATTTTGTTTCCATGCCGAATGATGAAATCAACCGTTACATAAAAATGGAAAAGTTACTGGAAAATAAAATCTCCCGTCGCTTTAAGGTGCGTCGCTTGGAAATCCATGATTTTGGGTATCTCATGGAACATCTTTACGGCAGGGACGGTATCGCTTATGAAGATTATGAGTACCAGCTACCAAAGAAAAAATTGAACAAAGAGACGCTGATAAAATACTACGACCTTATCCGTCCGACAAGGTGTGTGATTGAGGAAAGCCAGCGGTATTTACGATTGGAACATGAGGACAAGGAAAGCTATGTGTCCTATTTTACCGTCAATGCGATTGTAGGAGAGCTTGATTTTCCGTCGTCTGAAATCTTCTATTTCCAGCAACAGCAATTCACATTCCCCGTTGATACGAGCATGAATGTAGAAATCGTGGAAAATCGGAAAGCATTAACGACCGTCCGCAACAAGAAAAAGGAACTGAAAGACCTTGATAATCACGCCTATCAAGCAGGAAGTGAAACCAGCTCAAATGTGGTGGACGCTTTAGACAGCGTGGACGAGCTGGAAACTGATTTAGACCAGACAAAAGAAAGTATGTATAAGTTAAGCTACGTCATACGGGTGTCTGCACCCGATCTTGACGAGCTGAAACGCCGTTGTGATGAAGTCAAGGACTTTTACGACGACCTCAATGTAAAGCTGGTGCGTCCTGCTGGGGATATGCTGGGGCTTCATTCTGAATTTTTACCAGCCAGCAAGCGATATATCAATGACTATGTGCAGTATGTAAAATCAGATTTTTTAGCTGGGCTTGGCTTTGGTGCGACACAGCAGTTAGGAGAAACTACGGGTATCTATATGGGCTATTCTGTTGATACGGGAAGAAATGTGTACCTGCAACCGTCCCTTGCCAGTCAAGGTGTAAAAGGTACAGTTACCAACGCTTTAGCGTCTGCTTTTGTCGGTTCGCTTGGCGGTGGGAAATCGTTCTGTAACAATCTTCTGGTATATTATGCGGTGCTGTTTGGCGGTCAAGCACTTCTGTTAGACCCTAAAAGTGAGCGTGGTAACTGGAAAGAAACGCTCCCAGAGATTGCACATGAAATCAATATCGTAAATCTTACCAGCGATAAGGACAATGCAGGGCTTCTTGACCCGTTTGTGATTATGAAGAATGTAAAAGACGCTGAAAGTCTGGCAATCGACATCTTAACATTCCTTACGGGTATTTCTTCAAGGGACGGCGAAAAATTCCCCGTACTTCGTAAGGCAGTACGCTCCGTTACCCAGAGCGACAGTCGGGGCTTGCTCCATGTGATAGACGAGCTACGCCGTGAAGATACGCCCATATCAAGAAATATCGCAGACCATATCGACAGCTTCACGGACTACGACTTTGCACACCTGCTGTTTTCAGACGGTACGGTAGAAAATGCTATCAGTCTGGATAATCAGCTCAATATCATTCAAGTAGCCGACCTTGTACTGCCAGATAAAGATACCACTTTTGAAGAATACACGACCATTGAATTGTTGTCTGTGTCTATGCTGATTGTGATTAGTACCTTTGCCCTTGATTTTATCCATTCGGACAGAAGCATTTTTAAGATTGTCGATTTAGACGAAGCGTGGGCGTTCTTAAATGTGGCACAAGGAGAAACCTTATCAAATAAGCTGGTTCGTGCTGGGCGAGCTATGCAGGCAGGCGTTTATTTCGTTACCCAGTCTGCCTATGACGTGTCAAAGGAAAGTCTGAAAAACAATATCGGCTTAAAGTTTGCATTTAGAAGCACGGATATAAACGAGATAAAGCAGACCTTAGAGTTTTTCGGTATCGACAAGGACGATGAGAACAACCAGAAACGCTTGCGTGATTTGGAGAACGGACAATGCTTATTGCAGGACTTATACGGGCGTGTCGGTGTGGTGCAGATACACCCAGTCTTTGAAGAACTGCTACACGCCTTTGATACCAGACCGCCCGTACAGAGAAATGAGGTGGAGTGATGAAAGAAAGGATAAAAGGTGTGTTCACAAAAAAGAAGATTTTCCACTTTCTCAAAATGGCTCTGTTCGTGGTGGCACTCTCCCTTATCCTGCTTTCACTTTTGGGGACGGTGGCTCATGCGACGGGGCTTGTAGACGATACCATAAACGCAGAAAATCTTTATTCAAAATATCCCCTTTCCAACTACCAGCTTGATTTTTTCGTCGATAATAGCTGGTCGTGGCTTCCGTGGAACTGGCTCGACGGTATCGGAAAATCGGTACAATACGGGCTGTACTGCATTACCAACTTTGTCTGGACTATCAGTTTGTATTTGAGTAATGCAACGGGCTATGTGGTGCAGGAAGCCTATAAGCTGGACTTCATCAATGATATGGCAGACAGTATCGGAAAGAGCATACAGACCCTTGCAGGCGTTACCGAGAACGGCTTTTCTTCTACGGGCTTCTATGTTGGTTTCCTGCTTCTCATTATCTTAGTGGTGGGAATGTACGTTGCTTATACGGGACTGATAAAACGGGAAACCAGCAAAGCACTTCACGCTGTTATCAACTTTGTGGTGGTGTTCGTGCTGTCCGCTTCATTTATTGCTTATGCTCCCGACTATATCAAGAAGATAAATGAATTTTCATCAGACATCAGTACCGCTTCTTTGGATTTGGGAACAAAAATCATGCTCCCTAACTCCGACAGCGAGGGTAAGGACAGCGTGGACTTGATACGGGACAGCCTATTTTCTATTCAAGTGGAACAGCCGTGGCTCTTGCTTCAATTCGGGAACAGCAACGCAGAAGAAATCGGGACAGACCGTGTAGAAGCTCTCGTATCGGCAAGTCCAGAGGACGAGGACGGGAAAACCAGAGAGGAAGTCGTGAAAACAGAAATCGAGGACAACGACAATAACAATCTGACAATACCGCAGGTCGTGAACCGTTTGGGTATGGTGTTCTTCCTCTTGTTCTTTAACTTGGGTATCACGATATTTGTATTCTTGCTTACGGGCATGATGTTGTTCAGCCAGATACTTTTTATTATCTTTGCAATGTTTTTACCTATCAGTTTTTTACTTTCCATGATACCGAGCTATGAAAGCATGGCAAAGCAGGCAATCGTGAGAGTATTTAATACCATAATGACACGGGCAGGAATAACGCTCATTGTAACGGTGGCATTTAGTATTTCCAGTATGTTTTACAACATTTCCACAGACTACCCATTCTTTATGGTGGCGTTCTTGCAGATAGTATGTTTCGCTGGTATCTACATGAAGCTGGGCGACTTAATGAGTATGTTCTCACTTAATGCTGGCGACAGTCAAAGCATGGGACGACGCATATTCCGCAGACCGTATCTGTTTATGCGACATCGGGCTAGGCGTATGGAACACCGTATTGCAAGGGCGGTAAGTGCTGGCGGTATTTCGGGCGGTGTAGCTGGTGCGGTGGCTGGAAGTGCCGTTGCTGGCAAGAGAGCCGAAAGAAAAAATACGGCTTCTAAAGAAAATCGGGGCAATACCACTTCCAGCATGGGACAGCGTGCAGGTTCAAAAGTCGGTGCTGTTTTAGATACGAAAAATAAAGTGAAAGACAAGGCAAACGCTGTCAAAGAGAATATCAAGGATATGCCGACACAGACCGCTTATGCGGTGTATTCCGCAAAGGAAAAGGCAAAGTCCAGCGTGTCCGACTTCAAGCGTGGCATGGTGCAGGAACAGCAGTCCAGACAGACGGGACGCTTGGAAAAGCAGGAACAGCGTAAGAAAAATATCGCTGACAAACGTATGGAGCTTCAAAAGGCACAAGAAGCAAGGCAGGTACAGCGAAAGGCTGACGGATCAGCGACAACGGGAGCTACCCGTCCCCATGAGCGACCAGTCACAGCTTCAACCATTCCAAAGCCGAGTGTTGAAAAAATGCAGGAAGTCAAACGCCCAGCCACAGCTCCAACTCCGAAAGCAAGTGAGCCAGTCAAGACAAATGTTATCAAAGAGCGTCCGTTATCTTCTGGTGCTTCTGATAAGAAAGCACCCCAGCCTACACAGACAGTACATAGGCAGAATGTAGAAAAAGTGGTATCGCAGGAAACACGCCAGAATGACACCAAAGACCGCAGGATAAAGGTTCAGCAGACCCAGAGCGTCCAGAAGAACCAGCAGACCATAGAGAAAACCCGTAACCTTGTAACGAAGAAAGGACAGAAGAAAAAATGAAACTGAAACATATCGCTATCATTGGCAGTCTGTTTCCTATCCTCTTTTCTCTGGTGCTTTTCTTTGGCGTCCTCATTAGTGCGGACAGCGACGACGAGAACAGCAATTTTTCTTCTGGCATTACGGGTATGAACCTATCCGCAGAAGTCTTGAAACATCAGCCTATGGTAGAAAAATACGCCAGAGAAAACGGTATCTCCGAGTATGTCAATGTGTTACTTGCTATCATTCAAGTAGAAAGTGGCGGTACGGCAGAAGATGTTATGCAGAGTTCGGAAAGTCTTGGTTTACCGCCTAATTCCTTAGATACGGAAAGCTCAATCAAGCAGGGGTGTAAGTATTTTGCGTCCCTGCTTTCTTCCTGCAAAAATCAAGGTATCGACGACTTGAATGTAGCGATACAGTCTTATAACTATGGCGGTGGCTATGTGGGATATGTGGCAGGAAAAGGAAAAAAACACACTTTTAATCTTGCAGAGAGCTTCGCCCGTGAGAAATCGGGTGGAAAGAAAGTAACCTACACCAACCCGATAGCCGTTGCTAAGAATGGGGGCTGGCGGTATGGCTATGGAAATATGTTCTATGTGGAAGTAGTCAATCAGTATTTAGCAGTTCCGCAGGTATCGGGAGAACTGGCACAAAAGGTAATGAATGAAGCGTTGAAATATCAAGGCTGGAAGTATGTGTATGGTGGCAGTAACCCGAATACTTCCTTTGATTGTTCGGGATTGACGCAATGGTGCTATGGAAAAGCTGGTATCTCCTTACCGAGAACAGCACAAGCACAGTATGACGCAACCCAACATCTGCCACTCTCGCAGGCAAAAGCAGGCGATTTGGTGTTTTTCCATTCCACCTATAACGCTGGTTCGTATGTAACACACGTCGGTATTCTTGTTTCGCCGACACAGATGTACCACGCAGGCGACCCGATAGGATATGCAGACCTAAGTAGTAGTTACTGGCAACAGCACTTAATCGGTGCAGGACGAGTAAAACAATAGAAAGGACTTGAAAAATATGTTTAAGAAGAATAAGAAACAGACAGAAACTATCAAAGAACCAAAAGAAAAAAAGGTGCGTACTGTCAAGGTAGGCACACATAAGAAAACCGTGATTGCGTTGTGGGTGGTGCTTGTCGCAAGCGTGAGCTTTGGGGTGTATAAGAATTTTACGGCTATCGACCAGCACACCACCCATGAAAAAGAAATCATTGAACTTTGCTTGCAGGACACCAACGGGATAGAAAATTTCGTGAAAAACTTTGCGAAGTCCTATTACACATGGGATAACAGCAAAGAAGCTATCGAAGCAAGGACGCAGGCAATCAGCGGTTATCTGACAAAGGAATTGCAGGACTTAAATGTAGACACCATTAGAACCGATATACCGACCAGCTCCACGGTTACAGATGTGATTGTATGGCATATCGAGCAATCGGGAGCGGACACTTTTTCTGCTACCTACGAAGTAGATCAGCAGATAAAAGAGGGAGAACAGACAAGCAATGTGAAAGCAACCTATACTGTAAAAGTCTATGTGGACGCAGACGGGGATATGGTAATCGTTCAAAACCCTACCCTTGCACCAGCAGTTGAAAAATCAGACTATGAGCCTAAGACACCAGAAGCAGACGCAAGCGTGGACGCTGATACGGTAAATGACGCTACCGCTTTTCTGGAAACATTCTTTAAGCTGTACCCAACAGCGACGGAAAAAGAGCTTGCTTACTATGTATTGGGAAATGTGATTGAACCTATCGGCAGGGACTACCTTTATTCTGAACTGGTAAACCCTATCTTTATAAAGGACGGCGACAATGTGAAAGTCAAGGTTGCGGTAAAATTCATTGATAATCAGACAAAAGCGACGCAGGTATCGCAGTATGAGCTTGTGCTACATAAGGATAGTAACTGGAAGATTGTAGGATAAATGATATAGCGTGCATTTCCTATCAGATTTGCACGCTTTTACAAAACGACAAGAAAACTGTGCAAAAATATTGACTTGTAATGACCGAATGCTATAATATAAATGACAAGTGTACTTGGTATTATTTGAAGGGAGCGTTATATAATGGATAAAGAAAAAATACTATCACAAAACAAAAAAGAGAATCTATATCTTGATGAATACGAAAAACATATTAAACTTCAAGGGAAATCTTTTGGCTTAATGTTTGTTTTATTTATCTGCATTTTAATTCTTTTCATTAAAGCAGTTTGTAAAGAACCTTACTATGACATAATGACAATTATTGGGTCTGTGGCATTTGGCTCTATGGGTTATGAAGCACATATTTCAAAAAATAAATCCAAATTTGTTATTGCTTTATTCTTTTTTCTATTTATGGGGTATTACTTTTATAAATTTTTAATGGTAGGTTTATAGAATGGACGAACATTTAATTTTGCGAAACAGATTAAAAACTGTACGAAAAGAAAAAAAATTATCACAAACAGAATTAGCTGAACTAGTCGGGGTTTCTCGGAATACAGTTAGTTCTATTGAAACTGGACAATTTAATCCAACAGCAAAATTGGCATTAGTGCTTTGTATAGCTTTAGATAAAAAATTTGAAGAATTATTTTATTTTGATTAAAGGAGAGAACGATTATGGAATTAGAGGAATTGATTGTTGAAATAGTTATAGGATTGTTTTTACTTTTTACATCTTATCAAATAGGTATAAAAGAGAATATTACTTTATTACATGGTTATCATTATACACAACTTGACCCTAAAGATAAAAAGGTGTTTACAAAAAAAAATAGGAATAGGCACTTTACTGGTTAGTATTGGTATTCTTGTTATGCCGATTATCAATTTAATCTCTCATTCTGAATTAGGCTATTACATAGGTCTTATTTTGATTGTTGTAGGAGTGTTTTATATCATATTCATCATTGTAAAATACAATGGAAAACTTATTAGCTTTAAAAAGTAGAATTGAGGTATGAATATGATAGGACTGAACAAAAGAGATATAAAAAAGGCATTGAAAGCTGGTGCAAAAGCTGGCGGTGTATCATTGGCTGATGTTCGGGCGGATATTGAAGCTACGATTGATGAAGCTATGAATAGCACCGACCCAGAGGTGCAGGCAAATTTCAAAAAGTATTTTGGGAATAAACGCCCTACACCAGAAGAATATATTTATATCATTACGAAAAAGACAAAGGCAAAATTATAATAAAAGGGTCGTGGAAATGCTTCACAAAATTGTGATCTGCATTATCACGGCTCTTTTACTCTCTGTTTACTTTCAAAACTGTAAGTGTAATTGAATACTGCCCTTGCTATAATTTAATTGTATTCCAAAACAAATAAATGTGGCAGGAAGAAAGGAGCGATTTTTAATGGAACACATTTTAAATTTAGAGCAAGTAAAAAAATACTACGGGGGTAACTCTGGAAATATCACAAAGGCAGTAGACGGTATTTCTATGTATGTAGATAAGGGCGAATTTGTCGCAATCATGGGAGCTAGTGGTTCTGGAAAGACTACCCTATTAAACTGTATCTCTACGATTGATACTGTAACCAGCGGACACATTACAGTCAATAATCAAGATATTACCAAAATCAAGGATAAAGATTTTGCTGATTTCAGACGTGAAAATTTAGGGTTCATTTTTCAAGATTTCAACCTTTTAGATACTTTAACGATTGGAGAAAACATTTCTTTATCATTGGTTATCAACAAACAGAACCCTACTGATATTGAGAAAAGAGTTCATGCTATCGCCGATAAATTGGGTATTCGTGATATTTTATCGAAATTTCCTTATGAAGTTTCTGGCGGACAAAAACAGCGTTGTGCTTGTGCTAGAGCCTTAATCAATGAACCGAAACTGATTTTAGCTGATGAACCGACGGGAGCTTTGGACTCAAAAGCTTCCAGATTATTACTGGAAACAATGTCTGAAATCAACAAGAAAATGCAGGCTACTATTTTAATGGTAACACATGACCCGTTTAGTGCGTCTTTCTGTGAACGTATTTTGTTCTTGAAAGACGGTAAAATATTCAATGAAATTTTCAGAGGGGAAAAAAGCAGAAAAGATTTCTTCAATGAAATACTGGATATATTAACCTTGCTCGGAGGTGAAGTGGGAAATGTTAGGTAAGTTAGCGTATAGAAATACAAAAAGAAATATTAAAGATTATTTGATTTATCTGATAACCGTTACTGCATCCTTTTCTCTTATATTTGCTTTTAATTTGGTGGCAAATTCTGATGAAATTGTAAAGTTATGTTCCAGTATGGATGCATTTAAGAATTCATTGTTCGCTGTAAATATTCTTATTATTTTTGTGATATGCTTTTTGATCAACTATACAACGAAATTTATGTTTGAAAAAAGAAGTAAAGAATTAGGAACATATATGCTTCTTGGCATTAAGAAAAAAGAAATTGCCCACTTAGTTGTAATTGAAAATATACTGTTGGGAATTTTAGCATTTGTATTAGCTATTCCTATTGGCTTTTTATTCAGCCAGTTTGTGTCGTTAGTAATTGTAAACTTACTGGGTATTCCAAAAACTCTCTTTATTTCTTTGAATTTCGTTTCTATTGGACTATTGATAATTTATTTTTTAACTATTTATGTTTTGGTTTTGCTTAATCTATTAAGAAGAATAAGTAAAATGACGATACGTGATTTTCTTTATTTTGACAAACAAAATGAAAAGAAAATGTTCCGTGACAGTAAAAAAAGAAATGTCATTTTTGTTTTAAGTATTATTCTTGGTGCGATTTCTCTTTTTCTCTGGAATTCACGTTGTACTATGGATAATTTTAATAAGCAAGAAACACTTACTTATTTGATGGTAAGCGTAATCATGTTGATTATCAGCATTTATGGTATATCTACAACTTGTGCAGATATGTTCTTGACTGTTATCTTAAAATTTTGTATAATAGGAATTGAAGTTAAATTAGATGCTAAAAATTTGTAATTAAGAAGGAGGGATTCGTCATGTTGGTATTCCAAATGCGTAATGTAGATAAAACATCTACTGTTTTGAAACAGACTAAAAACAGTGATTACGCAGATAAATAAATACGTTAGATTAATTCCTACCAGTGACTAATCTTATGACTTTTTAAACAGATAACTAAAATTACAAACAAATCGTTTAACTTCTGTATTTATTTACAGATGTAATCACTTCAGGAGTGATTACATGAACAAAAATATAAAATATTCTCAAAACTTTTTAACGAGTGAAAAAGTACTCAACCAAATAATAAAACAATTGAATTTAAAAGAAACCGATACCGTTTACGAAATTGGAACAGGTAAAGGGCATTTAACGACGAAACTGGCTAAAATAAGTAAACAGGTAACGTCTATTGAATTAGACAGTCATCTATTCAACTTATCGTCAGAAAAATTAAAACTGAATACTCGTGTCACTTTAATTCACCAAGATATTCTACAGTTTCAATTCCCTAACAAACAGAGGTATAAAATTGTTGGGAATATTCCTTACCATTTAAGCACACAAATTATTAAAAAAGTGGTTTTTGAAAGCCGTGCGTCTGACATCTATCTGATTGTTGAAGAAGGATTCTACAAGCGTACCTTGGATATTCACCGAACACTAGGGTTGCTCTTGCACACTCAAGTCTCGATTCAGCAATTGCTTAAGCTGCCAGCGGAATGCTTTCATCCTAAACCAAAAGTAAACAGTGTCTTAATAAAACTTACCCGCCATACCACAGATGTTCCAGATAAATATTGGAAGCTATATACGTACTTTGTTTCAAAATGGGTCAATCGAGAATATCGTCAACTGTTTACTAAAAATCAGTTTCATCAAGCAATGGAACACGCCAAAGTAAACAATTTAAGTACCATTACTTATGAGCAAGTATTGTCTATTTTTAATAGTTATCTATTATTTAACGGGAGGAAATAATTCTATGAGTCGCTTTTTTAAATTTGGAAAGTTACACGTTACTAAAGGGAATGGAGATAAATTATTAGATATACTACTGACAGCTTCCAAGAAGCTAAAGAGGTCCCTAGCGCCTACGGGGAATTTGTATCGATAAGGGGTACAAATTCCCACTAAGCGCTCGGGACCCCTTGTAGGAAAATGTCCTAAGTGTGGCAACAATATTGTATTAAAAAAATCGTTTTATGGTTGTTCAAATTATCCTGAATGTAAGTTTACTTTAGCTGAACATTTTAGAAAGAAAAAACTAACCAAAACGAATGTAAAAGAATTACTGGAGGGAAAAGAAACCCTGGTAAAAGGAATCAAAAACAAAGAGAAAAAGCCCTACAATGCCGTTGTAAAAATTGGGGAAAAGGGATATATTGATTTTATCTCTTTTTCAAAATAAACATAAAAGCCCTTTAAAGAGGGCTTTTATATATTAATCACAAATCACTTATCACAAATCACAAGTGATTAATCACAAATCACTTGTGATTTGTGATTCTTAATGATACAATATTACTATGTTTTAGCTTTAAAGGCTCGTACAGACTATATGTTTTGTGCGGGCTTTTTTCATACCCGAAAAAATTTAAAAAATTTTTCAAAAGAGGTCATTAAATCACACCTAGCTGTCCTTATATGGTGCGGAAAGAGGGATAAACACTTTTCAAATCATAAAGGAAAGGAGGTGAGATTGATGAAACCGTCTGACTTCCAGAAAACAGTTCAATGTCGTTTTGAAAGTTGTTTAAAGAAAGTTGTCCGTAGTGTCGTGAAAGATTATTACAAGGAATTAAACCGTCGTAAGAATAAAGAAATATCTTTCAGCGAATTGCCAGATGTCCTTGTTGATAAAATGGCTGTTTGGGACGACTACGAAACAGATTATACAATCTTTTCAGTATGTGGCATTGATATTCGTGTCCTTGATGATGAATTGGCAGAAGCCTTGAAGAAACTTCCAGAAAGAAAACGCAATACTCTGTTGATGTATTACTTCTTGGAAATGACAGAAAGTGAAATTGCCAACTTGCAGAAAATCACGCAAAGCGGTGTATTTAGAAACCGACATCACGCTTTGGAAACTATGAAAAAAATACTCAAGGAGGAACATTAGAAAATGAAACAGTTATTTAAGAAACCGTCTTATTACTTGATTTCATCAGCTATGGACGGAAACGAAAAAGCGATTGAAAAATTACTGGCATTTTATGACCCTTACATATCAAAGTGCTGTTTGCGTTCACTTTATGATGAATACGGCAATGTTTATATCGTTGTAGATATGGAATTAAAAGGACGTATCAGAGAAGCACTTATCAAAATGATTTTAGGTTTTGATATTGAAGATATGGACTTAGAACCAGAAGAATAAGCAGTTTTTAGCGGAGCATGATTTAATATCCCCCTCTTTCCTGCTCTGCCACCTGCTTTTATATGAAAGCAACACGCTTTCACCACAGCTCTTTGACAACTGAATAAAGCAGACAGATACGTTTGTGAGATGGCGAGCCACGGGGACTGTACGCCACGACCTTTTCAAAAGAAAGCGAGCGACCCACGCAGTGATCCGAGAGCGACTGTTGGAAAAGTTGTTTTGCCACGACCTATCCTCACAGAATAATGATACGTCCGCATGGTGCGGTTCTGCCCACAAGAATGGGAATAGTTGAGATACTAATGGAGCTTTCCAAAGCCGTCTGCCTGCTTGTAAAAAACGACACACAGTAAAGGGGGGTGCATAGATTATGAACAATACTGATGTGCCTATTTGGGAAAAATATACGCTGACGGTTGAAGAAGCGTCCAAATACTTCCGCATTGGCGAAAAGAAATTGCGTAAATTAGCCGAAGAAAATCTTGACGCTGGCTGGGTTATCGTGAACGGCAACCGTATTCAGATTAAGCGAAAACAATTTGAAAAAATCATAGATACATTGGACGAAATCTAATGTCATTGAGCCGTAGATATGGTATAATAAATATAGCGTATCACGGCTCGTTCCATGACGGAAAGGAGCTTTACACTATGTCTAATGTAAAACGAAAAGACAGTAAAAATCGCAATTTGCGTAATGGAGAGAGCCAGCGAAAAGACGGAAGATACGTTTATAAATATACCGATATATACGGAAAGCCACAATTTATCTATTCTTGGAAACTTGTACCGACAGACAAGACACCTGCTGGAAAGCGTGATGATATATCGTTGAGGGAAAAAGAAACACAGATTAAAAAAGACCTTAACGACGGTATCGATACAGCAGGCGGTAAAATGACAGTCTGCCAGCTCTACGACAAGAAGAACAGCCAAAGAAAGAACATCAAGAGGGCTACTGAAAAAGGACGACAGTATCTTATGAACGCTCTGAAAAATGACCCATTGGGTATGAGGGCGATTGATACTGTTAAGCAGTCGGACGCTAAAGAATGGGCTATCAGAATGAGCGAAAAAGGATACGCCTATAAAACGATTGATAACTACAAGCGTTCCTTGAAAGCGTCATTTTACATGGCGATACAAGACGACTGTATCAGAAAGAACCCGTTTGAATTTAAGCTAAGTGATGTTCTGGAAGATGATACGGAGCAGAAAGTTATCCTTACACCAGAGCAGGAAGAACGCCTGCTTGCCTTTATGGAAAAGGATAAGATTTACAGCAAGTATTATGATGAGGTTGTGCTTCTGCTGGAAACGGGACTTCGTATTTCTGAATTTTGCGGACTAACGACGCATATTGATATGCAGAACAGAATACTCAATATAGACCACCAGTTATTGAAAGACAGCGAAATCGGCTACTATATTGAAACGCCAAAGACCAAAAACGGAAAACGAGAACTTCCATTGACAGAACGGGCTTATCAAGCAATCCAAAGAATACTAAAGAACAGAGGAAAGGCACAACCGTTGATTGTAGGTGGTTATAGCAATTTCCTATTCTTGAACCGTGAGGGCTTACCTAAAGTTGCAGGAAACTATGAGGGCATGGTGCGAGGACTAATTAAGAAGTATAACAAGTATCACACGGACAAGTTACCGAACATCACACCACATTCATTCCGACATACTTACTGTACGAATATGGCAAACAGAGGAATGAACCCAAACACCCTGCAATATCTTATGGGACACGCTAACATAACCATGACACTTGGCTATTATGCACACGGTACATTTCAATCTGCAAAAGCAGAACTGGAAAGACTGGCTTGTTAATATCGGAGCTTATATTTACTACTCATTTACTACTTTTGGTTGCATTTTCATGCTGGTAAATGCCAGCTTATGCAAGGTATCTTCCAAAAAGAAAATACCGATAAAGCCCTAAAATACGGGATATATCGGCATTTACCAACTTATGAAAAGATAATCAGAAATTTAGTAAGTTTTTATATATAAAAATTTAATTATTCAAAATTTCCCCACGAATAAGAGTATACATAAGAAAAAACTATAATTCAATAAGAACCAATTATATTCCTATCTCCTTATAGTTTTTCCAAAAGAAGTATTATTTTGTTTTAATCCGCCTTACGAATTACTAAAGCATCGTTTTCCACATCCAGAGAAAGCACATCTCCTACTGCCACTTCATCCGCAAGCATCTTCTTCGCCAGCAGAGTTTCGACATTTTTCTGCAAATACCGCTTCAACGGTCTCGCACCATAAACCGGATCGTATGCTTTTTCCACAATATAATCAAGCGCCCTATCTGTAACGGTAAGAGAGATTTCTTTATCCTCAATTCTGCGGTTAATATCCTTGACAAGCAAATCAATGATGCCTCGGATATCGCTTTTTGAAAGAGGCTTAAACATAACAATCTCATCCAGACGGTTCAAAAACTCCGGTCGGAAATGATTTTTCAACTGCGACATCACAAGTTCCTCTGCCTCAGAAGAAATGTTTCCATTGTCATCAATGCCATCCAGCAAAAATTCTGCGCCAAGGTTTGACGTCATAATCAAAATGGTGTTTTTGAAATCCACCGTACGGCCCTGTGAATCCGTGATTCGTCCATCATCCAGCACTTGCAGCAAAACATTAAACACATCAGGATGTGCCTTTTCAATCTCATCAAAAAGGACAACTGAATATGGTCTGCGGCGCACGGCCTCGGTCAACTGTCCGCCCTCTTCATAACCAACATATCCCGGAGGCGCTCCAATCAGACGGGACACGGAATATTTCTCCATATATTCACTCATGTCGATACGAACCATATTGGCTTCATTGTCAAACAAACACTCGGCAAGGCTCTTTGCCAGCTCGGTTTTACCAACACCGGTAGGTCCCATAAAGAGAAATGAACCAATCGGCTTAGTCGGGTCTTTAATGCCTGCTTTGGAACGAATAATCGCATCTGCCACTTTTGTTACGCCATCATCCTGTCCAATCACTCTCTTATGAAGCTCATCATCCAGATGCAGCGTCTTATTTCTCTCCGACTCTGTTAATTTAGCAACCGGGATTCCTGTCCAGCGAGAAATAATCTGAGCAATTTCTTCGTCCGAAACGCTTTCGTGTACCATTTGCTGGTCACTTGTTTTAGCCGCATTTTCCGCTTCGTCCATCAATTGCTGCAAACGTGGCAGCTCGCCATATTCAAGTTCCGATGCACGCTCCAAATCACCGCTGTTTTTCGCCATCTCAATCTGGTTATTCGTATTTTCTATCTCCGTTTTCAATTGATGAATTTTATCAACGGCTGCTTTCTCATTGTCCCAGCGTGCCTTTTTAACCGAAAAGTCTTCCTGTAGTTCACTTAACTCTTTCTGCAGTTCAGTAAGACGTCCCTTACTCAAGTTATCGGTTTCTTTTTTCAGAGCCGCTTCCTCAATCTGCAGCTGCATAATCTTTCGCTGGGTCTCATCGAGTTCTGTCGGCAGCGAATCAAGTTCTGTCTTAATCAGTGCACACGCCTCATCCACCAAATCAATTGCTTTATCCGGCAGGAAACGGTCCGTGATGTAACGGTCTGCCAGTGTTGCCGCTGTCACAAGTGCGCCATCGGTAATTTTTACTCCATGGAAAATTTCATAGCGGTCTTTCAATCCACGCAAAATTGAAATCGTATCTTCTACCGTCGGTTCTTCCACCATTACCGGCTGGAAACGACGTTCCAAAGCTGCATCTTTTTCAATATACATACGGTACTCATCCAATGTTGTCGCACCGATACAGTGCAGTTCACCACGCGCCAGCATTGGCTTTAACAAGTTGCCGGCATCCATTGCACCATCTGTCTTTCCGGCACCGACAATTGTATGAAGTTCGTCGATAAACAAAATAATCTGTCCATCGCTTTCCTTCACTTCCTCAAGCACTGCCTTCAGACGTTCCTCAAACTCACCGCGGTACTTCGCACCGGCTACCAAAGCACCCATATCCAGTGCAAATACCTGTTTATTTTTCAAACCTTCCGGCACATCGCCGCGCACAATACGCTGTGCTAATCCCTCAACTACGGCAGTTTTACCAACACCTGGTTCACCAATCAGAACGGGATTATTTTTCGTCTTTCGCGACAAAATACGAATCATGTTACGGATTTCTTCATCTCGTCCAATTACTGGGTCTAATTTCTGGTCCTTTGCCTGCTCCACCAAATCCGTTCCATACTTAGACAAACTCTCGTAAACTGCCTCCGGATTATCTGTCGTCACCTTCTGATTGCCACGCACCTGAGAAAGAGCCTGCAAAAATCTTTCCCTGTCAATGTTAAATTCCTTAAATAACTTCTTTATCTCCGGTGATGCTTTACGAAGCATGCTTAAGAACAAATGCTCCACGGAAATGTATTCATCACCCATTGCCTTTGCTTCGTTTTCGGCATAAATCAGAACTTTATTCAAATCATTGCCAACGTAAATCTGACCGCCTTCTACTTTTGGCCGTTTATTAATCAAGCCTTCCACCTGCGCCTGGAAAACGACCGGGTCAATGTCCATCTTCTTTAACAGACTGACAATCAAGCTGTCATCGACCGTCAGCATATTGTATAACAAATGCTCCTGCGCCAGCTCCTGATTTCCAAAATCGTATGCCGTCTTTTCAAGATTATTTACAATCTCCATTGATTTCTGTGTAAATTTACTAATGTTCATGTCGTTCACTCCCTTCAGTTTCAGTGAAATACAATCTCTTGTATGTTCTATCATATCTATAACACAGTTATAATATAGCACTCGCTGTTAGCACTGTCAAGAGATGAGTGCTAATTTTTTTCAAAAATTTTTATTCGCTGCGTAAAACAGTAAACGCCACCCCAAACAAAACCCAAAATACCGGTGCCACGCAGATGGATGAGTCATTGGCAAGCCCCGCCACAAAATATCCGCTAACTCCACACAGAAATGCCAAAGAAATTTTGTGACTATGATTCCATTTTCCTTTTTTGAAACATTTACGGATGGTTCTGCCAAAAAGCAGCAGATACAACGCTAAAAATGCAAGCAGCGCAGGCAGTCCATCCTGAACCCAAATCTGCAAGTACATATTATGTGGCTTTGTAACAATCTGTTCATTGAAACCACAATTCACTTTTCCTACATAATCATCATTCGGAAATGCATACGCAAAATTATCCTGACCTACACCAAGAAGTAATGCACGCTTCAACAGCGGAAATGTGCGCGACCAGATATAGCCACGGTTTGACGCAAAATCATAATGTCCTTCCATACCAAAAGATTCCACATAGTGAAGCATATCCGGCTTCCCAACTCCGTTAATGTAACGCAGCCCCACACCAAGCATAGCAAAATCCCACGAATATTTATCATCCACCGTAAGACGCAATACATCAAAATAAGTTTTCTGCTCCTGATACGTAATTTGACGCTTAGTCGCCTCAAACAAAAGTCCCTGATACGCATCCCCTTTTAACTTAACACCACTGAAGGAATCGCCTGTCATTTCAATCTTTTTTCCATTCTCATTCAAAGCCTCAAATTCGTAAACCGTTGCATCGGCATCCCACCGAAGCGTAATCATTTTCCCTGAATGCAATGTAATTTTCACACTCGTGCCATCTGAAATCATAGAAGAAATATGGCTGCTGCACGGCTCTCCATTTCCCTTTATGACAGAGCGAAAGAATGTCGGATTTTTCCACAAAAACAAAGCTACAAGTCCGACTGCCACAACAAATACGCCACAAAGAATCTTCCTATTTTTATGGATATCCGAAAACAAAAACAACACCGCCACGCATACTGCCGCACCTACACCAACCATCCCGGCAAGCGAACCGGAACCCTTTAGCATAATAAGCTGGCACACAGCGGATGCCGCCGCCACAATTTTATATCTGTTTTTTCCATCCTGTACCGCCTCATAAATGGTAAGCGGAAGCACAAGTGCCACATAGGACCCAACATAATTAGGATTGTAAAGTGTTGCATAAGAAACCCCTTTTCCAAAACTTGCCGTAATTCCATTAAACTTCTTAGGCAGCGCATGCATAAACATGGTAAAAAAAGGCGTTGTGACATCATTTGCCAGATAATCCACACCAAAAGCCTGTAACGCCCCTAAAACAGAAAGAATCAGCGACCCAATTAATAGCGCATGTACAATCACTTGAATTTTATTTTCACTCGATAAAAGAAAATAAGCAAGACAAAAAAGAGCAACATAAGCAGTCACCACAAGTACGCCTTCCATTTGCTCAAATCCACCGAATAACGCATCTATTTTTTCATCCGCAAGCAATGCCGATATTGCGGTAACACCCCAAAATACTGCCAGTAAAATCAAAACAATTTTCTGATTTTTAGTCGTCCACACCGCTTTTGCCTGCACCCGCATCCACTGCGCAGCACAAAACAAAATAATAATCACAGCTCCTAAAAGAATCAGTGCTCCCCGCTTAAAGCCAAGAAAAAAATCAACAAATGAACCGCCGGACGCCCATGTATATTTCCCAATTCCCGATGAATACGAAGTCATCATTGTCAATAAGGGAACAACTGCCACGGCAAGAACCAGTGGCAGCATATAAAAATCAAATGAAGTTTTCTTTGACTGTTCCATCCTTTATACCTCTTCTTCTTTGGTCGAATCCGTAACGCCTGCCACAATCGCAGCTACCGCAGCAACCACAACAATCACTGCTACAATGGCAATCGCCGTAAATACACCAAGTGCTACTAATGCTCCCATACTCTCATCGTCCTTTCTCTCTTTATTTCCAACATCATTTGTAATAAGTATAACACTATCTTTCCCATTTTGCACGAATAAATTTGACAAGCCTATCTCTTGTCTGTTATAATTTCACTTGTTTGCGGATATGGCGGAATTGGCAGACGCGCTAGATTTAGGTTCTAGTGGGGAATCCCGTGCAGGTTCAAGTCCTGTTATCCGCACGATAGCTAAGAGAAGTGCATAGCGGGGTGTGGGCGGCTGACGCGAGCTTGCTCGCAGGCAGACGCATCACAATCCGCGTATATACGGCGATAGCCGTGGGACAAGCGTTTCGGAGAAACGCTTGTATGCACTTCGCTTCAAAGGCTGAAAACATTCTATTTTATGAGTGTTTTTCAGCCTTTTTCTTTCTGAAAAACTGCAAAAATTCCGTTTGTTCTAACCAAAATTCTAACAAATTTTCATTTTTTACGATTCTCGTATAAATCTATCTGATTTCTGCTTTCTGGAAAGGTGGAAATTCAAATGAATCTGCCTTGGCACCACACGTTTCTTTCTCTCCACCTATCTGCCACATTTACCATAGTTAATTCCGAGTAGTTATTGGACTTTAGTTTGTATTGCAACCTTATCCTTAACTATAGCCTGATGTGATTTCTGTTCGTCAGACCAGAGATTTGCCATCCGACTTCCTTCAGATTCCACCTCACGATGGACACCCTTGTCTTTGGCTGTATCCTTCCCACTACTAGGGCGGATTAGGGACTTTCACCCATTAGAAACGTGCGCCGCAAGGCGCACAATAAAAAAACTGCCGGCAAGACAATCTTGCCGGCAGAAATGGTATCGTTTTATTTTACTTTGTAATAATCAAAATCAACATATCCACCAGCTTCTTTTGTTGCATAATTTACAAGCCAGCTTCTTGTTCCCATAAATGTTGTCGCAGTATCAAATCCAAGTGAGAATGTTTCGCCTATGCTCTTCCAATTCTCTCCATCTAAACTATAGAAGAAGTTTGCTCTATCTGCTCTTGTCTTGCCTGTATTAAAGGCATACTCAATCTTAAGATATACTGGTGCGTTTCCTTCGATCTTTTCTTTAGAAACAGCATTTTCTTTTATCTTATCCTCTTTCTTCGCCTTTGCACCACTATTCGTATCACTATTGCAGCCCTGGAATACGTAACGGTTACCATTTTCATCGCATTTTACACCAACCATTCCATAGTGTGCACTGATTGCAGCAAGACCTGCATAATCACCCGGTTTCATATTTTCTGTCAAAACGCATGTCTCTGATGTAAAGTTAGGCCCTACCGTTCTTTGTGTCAGAGAGTTTCTTGCAAACCAGATATTCCCTGCTACCTTACCGTTTTTAATTCGATAATAACCAGGATTTTCTGTTACTGACCAGTTGGCGTCATCCGGATTATGGTTCCACTGCCATACTTTCTTTAGGCTGTCACCTTCCTTAAAATCCGGATAGGAGAAATCATCATCACCAACAATGTAATTTTCCTTATCACTCTTATTCAACTGGATAGTAAGTGGATTCTTAACCTTCTGGCTTGTTCCAAGACAATTTACAAAGTTTCCTTTATCATCATAGTAACCCATCATCGGCCAGTCTGGATAATACTTGTTATTCTTTGTATCAACATAATCCCAGTTTACAGCAAGTATAGACGGAACACGACCAAGACCATCATGATCCTGGAAAAGGAATCCATACCAGTCACCATAGATCGTGTCCACAATACCACCCTGTGCGATACCGGTTCCATACTCATATGTAGAGCCTTCAAAGATCAATTGAGCTTCCCAGTCTGACGCCTTACTATCATACAATTTTTTACTTCTATAGCATACTTCTCTACGGAACCAGCTTCCATAAGAACCAATGATCATAAGGTAATAGTAATCACCAATCTTATAAGCATGAGCACCTTCCCATAAAGACCACTTGAATCCGCCCAATGTCTTATTAAACAGTGCTCTTGAACCGCCTTCTTTTACAACTTTTCCAATTCCACCTTCTGCCGATGATTCTTTTAAAGAAATCTTCTGAATGTTATTTCCATTGTAGATAACATACATTCCGTCACCGTCAAAGATCAATGCCGGGTCATGGAAACTTGTCTGTATGTAATATGCTTTCCACGTACCATTCTCGATATCCGGTGTCGTGTAACAATAAAAACCATCATTGTTAACATTGTAGATTACATAGAAAAGTTTTGTTTTTTCATTGTATTTTAATGATGCTGCCCAGGAACCATTCTTATATGTCTGCTGTCCGTTCTCAAGATTAAATAAATCCCTGTTCGGGAAACGGTTACATGCATAGTTTACAATTTCCCAATGAACAAGATCTGTCGACTTCATAACAGGGACACCAGGAACAAGGTTCATCGTTGTACTTACCATGTAGTAGTTCTGACCAACACGAATTATATCCAGATCCGGCACATCGGATGCAATACCCGGATAGTCCGCTACAGTAAGATTGTTCTTATCTAATTCCGGCATACCAGGCGCCAATGTTGGACGTGGTGCAGGAGATCTCGTTACGATCGGTGTTGGTGTTGCCGGCTCCGATGCGGCTGGCGTTGCTGATGCTGTCGGCTCAACCGGTGCTGTTGCAGACGGTGTCGCTGTAGGTGTCGCTGTAGGTGTTGCCTTGTTTACCGTTTCCGGTGTTGGCGTTGCTACATTCTTCTTTTTCATGCCAGTTACCGTAACTTTAACCTTTCCCAATGTTCTTTTCTTCTTTTTACCTTTTTTCTTTTTACCTTTTTTCAAAACTTCTTTTACTGTTATAGTCGCTTTTCCAGCTTTTATTCCGGTAACCTTCCCTTTTGATGTTACTTTTGCCACTTGTTTGTTACTGCTGGTAAAAGAATAAGAATATTTCTTAGTTTTATTCTTGATCAATATACTCTTTTTCTTTCCAACCTTAACAGAAATCTTCTTGGTCTTAAGAGAAGCCTTAGCCTTTGCTTCTACATCACTTCCGGCGCTGGATAGTGTTGTGATACAAAGAGCCAAAACCATAAGGCCTGCGATTACTTTTCTACTTGCTATTTGCATAATTACCTCCTTCTAAATTGTAAATTGACTAAAATAATATTTTAATTATAGCCCTATCTGTAAGATTATTCTATGATATATTTGGTACTTAAATTGAATTTTCTAGTATCTGTTTTCCTTTATAACAAAAAAAATCCACAGGTAACATTCCTGTGGTTGAAGAACTTCCGTCCTTCGCCTTTTCTTCTTCTGTTACCTCTTTTCAGTACCTTTGTAGACAATATTAACGCATATTTGATAGAAGCACCCGATATTTTTATCGAAAATAGAAAAAAACCATTAGTAGTGTTTCGAATGTAGTTTTTGGGAGTATGCCGAATGATGGAGGAATTTTACTTTTGAAAACAAAGAAGAAATAGTTAAGAAATATCCTCTTGCAAGAAGCATGTTTAAACCATTTATTGGAGCAAAAGAATTCTTACATAATAAAGAAAGGTATTGTCTTTGGTTAAAGGATATTTCACCTAACGAAGTCAAAAAAGTTCCACCAGTTATGGATGCGGTCTTGAAAGTGAAATTGCTTCGTGAAAATAGTAATCGTGAAGCTACTAAAAAACTTGCTGAATATCCGATGCTATTTGGGGAAGTTCGACAACCGGAGGATACATATATCATTATTCCAAGACATTCATCGCAGAATCGCAGATACATACCTTTAGGATTTATGTCACCAGATGTGATTTGTGGAGATTCAAATCTTCTTATGCCGAATGCTACCTTGTATGATTTTGGAATAATGACAGAGTTGTCATGCAAGCATATGGGTTTAATGTGAAAACAATGACGGAGAGCGAGTGTGTGGCTGAACTTATGAAGATGTGTCAGGCGATGACGGAAGGTAGAAAGCAAAAATGAACGCATCTGTGAATAAAGAATTATTAACAATTCTTTTAGGTGCAGGAGCCATGCTGGATGCAACAGATAATGAGTTATCATGTGAGAAAATCAAGAATAAGGTTATAGCCCAGAGACAACGTGTGTTTGTAAATAGCAACGAGAAAATTATTTATGAAGCTAGAGTAAAGTTTTTGTAGGAAAATAAAAAAATAGAAAACACCGGATTCCTGTGTTAGGATTTAAGGTGACCAAACCAACAATCCAAGGAGGGTGCTTTCATGATTAACAGTATACAACATTTTCAGGAACAAGGGGTAAAAAATTTAACAGAAATTTTTAGTCACTATACAGATGACCTTACCAAATTTGCAGAAATGGTTTATGGAGTGACTAAAGAGGTAACGAAGTTAGGGCTTTCCCTGATTGAAGAAGAACTGGAAAGCTATGATGAACTGCTGCGTAAACGACAGGACCTGCGAAAAGGCTGGTACATTGAACGCCGGGATGAAACGAAGCTTCTGACCAGTCTGGGAGAAATCTGTTACAGTAGGACGTATTTTCACAATAAAGAACCCGGGGAATACTGCTATCTGTTAGATCGTCTCATGGGCTTGGAATCGCATGCCCGTATTTCAGAGGATGCAGAAGCCAGAATACTGGAGGAGGCTGTGGAAAGCAGTTACCGGAAAGGCGGAATCAATGCCTGTATCGGGAAACAGGAGGTAAGCAAGGAAACTGTAATGAATAAGCTTCATACCCTTGAGTTTCCGTTACTGGAGCCGCTGAAGGAGAAACGCAGAGTAAGCCGTCTGTATATCGATGCAGATGAAGACCATGTTTCACTGCAGTATCTTGAAAAAAAGGGTGACATTAAAAAGCCACGCACCAATACCGTTATGCCAAAGTTTATCTATGTCTATCCGGATGTAAGTTTCGATGGGAGTAAGCATGAACTGGTAAACTGCCATTACTCTGGTGGGGACTATGCTGGGACGAAAGGAACGAAGGCGTTATGGCAGGAAGTGTTTGATTTTATTGCAGAGAGCTATGACGAGGAAGTGCTGGAGAAAATATATATAAACGGAGACGGA
>NZ_QUDR01000022.1 GCF_003477605.1 Clostridium sp. AF37-5 | reverse complement strand
AAGTAACAAGTTTAATTATTTCACTTGTCTACCTAGAAGGGAGCATATCACTTTGCGACAGCCCCATTTCCAATTATTTAAATTACTTGCATCAAATTACTTATACAAGATTTATGTATTTCAAAGCAAAATGTAGTATCAAAACTAAATCCAATTAATTTTACTAGTCCCAATGACAAAGATAGTTATAATTAACCCAGCCCCATGTTCCTGTTTTAACTCTTTTTACATAATACCATTTTCCATTAGACTCTTTTGCGCTTTTAGTATAATTTATACATACTCGCTCCCTGTTATACATTAACTCGAGGATCGTTGCTGTCTTTTTAGGTAGTTTTCTCAATCTTACACCATTTCCAAAAATATTACCATTTTCTGCAATACTTTTAGTCGATGCAACTTGATAACTATTACTAGATAATGTCACAGAGCCCAATTCTATGGTTCCTACGCCAATCACGTCCCCTTCATATTCATTTTTCGCTTCATTTATAGCATTATTTAGTTTAAGATTTTGCGTAGCTACTTCTGTAACTACTGCCGCCTTTGCGCTAGTGCTATTATTAATAGCAAAACACATAGTAAGCATAAGTGAAGCTACCATAATCCATTTTCTTGCTTTAGTAATCATAAAAATTATCCTCCTATTTATTCCTGTATTCTGTTTAGTTTCACAAATACATTTTGCTTATGAACAAAAATTATTTCTATTTTGTAAACACTTATAGGCATATTCAATCATTCAATGGAATATGCCCAAAGTTCACTTTTAAATTACATTAAAATTATTTTTTCTCTCAAGATCCCATTTTTCCTATTTACCTTAGTGTTTCGCTTTTCTTGTTTCTCAAAAAACTCAATATCAGGAATCTGGTATATATCATATACTATATCAGCATTGATACTGTATATGAATACATAACCTCTACCATCTTCAGTTTCAATAACATATTTCACATTACCGCGATTCAAAGTTCCATCTTCCAAATAATTATAAGTAACCCACATTTTCTTAATGTTTTTCCCATATTGAAGATGTTCATAAAGTTGCCTTATTTCAGAACCATATTCTTGATATCGTTTTTTTTCAACTTTTATACCAGAAATACATTCTTCCTTAGACTTATTGTCTATATCAATTCCATTGAGCACACCAGTTTCAGAATCTATCTCAACAGTGGCATCAAATTCCCATTTTCTATTTTTTAAGTAAACAAAATAACTTGACAATTTTTCTCCCTTTGAATTCTGAGTAGTTTCAAATTCAATTTCTTCATCAGCATAAGTAATATCAAGATTATAAACATCCGCTAATATTTTCTTCGCAAATTCTACTGCTTCATCTTCACTTACTTTTTCATTTTCCGATGATGGTAATTCTGAAACCGAATTTTTCTTTCTGACACTATAATCACGTTTCTCCATAAAATCAATTATTTGGAGCAGCTCATCATCTGTCAATTCCTGTTTTGGTAAATAGAATGTACTATTCTCTACACAAAAACAAAGTTCACCGTGGACAACTTCACTTTTTTTCTGCACTTTTAGTATTTCCTTCGTTGGAAACCTTCCTTCAGTTTCATATTCTTCTCTAAACTCTAACATTTTATCACGTTCTAACTTAGATAACTGTCTCGAAAAGCTATCTGCCTCTTTATCAGTATTCTGTACCTCAGAATTATACGTCAACATTTCTTCTTCATTAAGAGAATTCATTCTCTGTATATATAAGTTAATAGCAGCTCCGGCACCAATAGACAAAGATAAAGAAACTACACACAGTGCAATTACCGCAGCAACTTTGGAATGAAACAAAAGAAAATATCTTTTCGCTTTTTTAGCAGAAATTTTTTCAAGTGTATTCTGAAAGCGCATTTCGTATGAATTCGGCAATTCAAATTCACTTTTCTGTAACAACTCTGAAAATTTTACATCAAAATAATCCTTCATTATTATTCATCCTTTCTCTATTACTTTAACCAAATACCTAATTTAATAATTCTCTTAGATTTTTTCTTGCTCTGGAAAGCCTAGACTTAATTGTTCCCTCTGGTAAATCCAATACATTGGCAATTTCGCTTATTTTGAACCCTTGATAATAATACAAAACAACAATTGTACGAAGTTCATCTTCTAAAGCCAGAACAGTTTCCCATACATCCGATATACATTCTGAATTTCCTAGCATATATCTATCCATTTCCTCCGTGCACACAACTCTCTTGTTCTTCCTCAATATCATACGAGCGTTATTTACAAGAATTTGCATAATCCAAAATTTAAAATACTCTTTATCATCTAATGTATGGATTTTTTCATATGCTCTCAACATAGTCTCTGCCACAGCATCTTCTGCATCATGATAATTTTTCACAATACTAACTGCCAAGAGAAACATTTCTTTTTTATATTCTTTTATTCTAGAAATAAACTCTTCGCTTTCCATATCCACAATCCTCTCTCATTTTTTCCCACCAATAATACGCAAAAGCATATATGTTAAGACTTAGTCCACGTGAATACAACTTTACCCTTTGCTTGATTTACACCATCCCAGTTTCTAATATAAACTCGATATGTTCCTGACGGAACACCCCCGCCCAAAGTTGTAGTAGAATTATACTTGGATGAAACATCTTTTGAATTAGTACCAACTCCAGGACTTCTCCATCCCCAGAAATATTTTTTCTCCAAATAGAGTCCTAAGTCACTTTTACTACATTGTGATGGGGTCAATTTTACAATAACCTTATCTTTCATAGACATATTCGTAGAATAAACTCCATGATATATACTATATGTACTACTTCGACTTTTTGTTGCTGCAAATACTGTGATAGACGTCAACATGAAAATAGTACAAAAAAACAAAACCGACATTGTTCTTTTTAATCTCATTTTACACTCTCCTTTTTCATCAATATTTTTTTTAATTTTGTAGCATATTTTGCAAGAATGATACCAACTAATACTCCGCATAAATTCAACAAAAGATCATCTATGTCACTAATTTTTTCTGTGACTCCAGTTAAAATATTTATACAGAATTGAATTACTTCAATAGCAAAACTTAAAGCTAATCCAACCAAAAACAGTTTTTTGTTTGAATACGTATTTTTAGTATTCTGTAACTTCATAAAAATCGGAACTGGAAGTAATAGTAATATATTACCTAGAACTTGCATTTTCCACTCTCCTATTGAGAATGACCGAATAATTGTCTTAAACGGAACAAGTTGCAATGAATTCCCTGTATTTTCCTCCCAAATAGCAAAATTTGTTTGGTCCGAAACAATTCTTATTGGTAAAAAAACTACTTTTATCAATAGCAATACATACAATAACACAGATAAATTAAAAATAAAATCATAAAATTTTCTCTTTTTTAATTTCAATACTATACATATTACTAACGCACTTACTAAAAATAATAACAAAAATGTCTCATAATGAAAATCAATACTTATCATCTCAGCACTCTCCTTTGTAAACTAGCTTACATATATAAGATGATTTAAAACATCAAATGGTTCATTTGAAAAAAAATTTATTGTTTCATTTTAACTGCCAAACTAAATTCCAGTTTAGGTGATGCAGGGGATTTCGTCCGCACCCCTAAACCCGCTTATGCCAATAATAGTAGATAGCAAAAGGAAATCTGATGCTCCCTGTATCAGGTAGCTACTATTAAGTCACTAAACGGGTGGAGAAGTCACTTCGCCTTGTTTTGGTGTGTTTACTTTTTATGTCCCTGGTGTATATTCTTGCGTCAGGAAACCATGATTCCGGCGCAGTGGAAACCTACATTCCGGACACGGAAACCGCCTTTGATTGGCATAACTACCATCCAAAAGAAAGCGAGTCAATGTCAAACCCAGAGCCACTTGCGGGGCGTTAGTCGGCTTAATATTGGGGAGATTTCTTATATTCTAGATAATTGCCAATCGGTTTCCAAACCACCCCTCATCTCCATCCACATCTTCTTTTTCTGAATCACCTGGTCCTCTGAAAACTTTGGATGAACAATATCTTTTATCACCTCATCACTCGCCCCTACCTGAAGTAGTTCCTTTATCACAGCTCTCCGAATAGAACCTGTCATATCCGAAGAGTAGATGTCTAGCAAGGACATTTTTCCAAAGTTTTCAAGATACCGTGTTTTCTGTTCTTCTTCATCTTGCCGCTTTTCCACTTCAATTGCCGTTTGTATCATATCTGCAGTAATGGTTGGTGCAGACTTCTTTTCATCCGGAACCGGATGTATCTTTCGTCCCATCCCATCCAAATCCATCATCATAAACGCAAACGCATCCATCCCATAGATTTGGATATTTTCGCTCTTATCCTTTTGTTTCTTCAGGTACGCTAGCGATGCATCACCTACAAACTGGCATTCCTCCATCTGTTTTTCCTGTATCTTTTTCTGCTCCGCCGGAACAAATGCTCCACATTTCCGTGCTTCCAGATATTTTTCGTGTTCCCATGGGAACCACTTCTTATCCCGGATTGGATTTTCTCCACGCACAAAGATAATGCATTCATCATCCGGCAACAGACGGATTTCGTACTCTAACATCAATTCTCTGCCCAGAACATCATAGTTCGCACTATAGGAACCACTGGAACCTTTACTCTCTCCGCTGGTTCGTTTATCAATCGTCCACTTTCCAAGTAACTTCGAGACATATTCATAGGTGCTGGCTTCATTTCCACCCAGATAAATAAAAGTATCGCAGTTACCAACGATACCCTCCCATGCCCCATCGGCAAACAAGGTCTTTAACTGTGCCAGTGACTGCAAAATCGGTACACAGTACACGCCCCTGCTTCGACAGGTTGCCAGTATTTTGTCAAAATTATTGGGCATTTTAATATTCGCCATCTCGTCTAACCAAAAGCCTACATCCATCGGAAGTTTCCCACCAAAGAATCTTGCCTGCCGGTATAATTCCTGAAAGAGCATGGTATATACCATTCCCGGCACAAAATTAAAGGTATCGTCATCGTCCGGAATAATAATGAACAGATTGCTCTTTGTCTTTCCATCTCCATCTATCCCGGTACCAAACTCGTCCAATGGAATGTCGTTAGAAGAAAAGATTTCAAGAAGTTCCTCATTATCAAAAGGCTGCATCCTGGCATTTACTGTCATAATGACGGAACGAATTGTATCATCCGGGCCGCCACGGTATCTCTGGTATGCTTTCACTGCCGGATGGTCTGGTTTCTTTCTGGCAAGTTCGTTCATACGCTCATCCAGTTTGGGGGATGTGTCATTATCTAAAAACTGCGCCTCATCCAATAAAAAAAGAATGGATTTCCAGTTTTGCTGCAGCAACTCTACTTTCCCTTTTTCTGTATTAAAATAAGCCTTCGGGCACTCCATCCAAACATACAGAAACAGGCTCTCTAAAAACATTTTTTCGGCTTTTTCCCAAAAGGGGTCTGCACTTGAGTTTTTAATATTAGGGGAATTGGTATTCTGAATCAGGTTCGTAACCAGTTTTGTAATATCGCTCTTATTCCGTATATAGGGAAATGGATTAAAGTGCATGCTTTTGTCCATTTCGCATAGATTAAGCGTATATACCCTAGTGTCTTTCTGTTTAGAGAGCCAGGCTCCCAGTTCTTCCGCCAGTCCCCCCTTCGGGTCGGTATACACGTTACAGTCATGCAAAGACATCAAATTCGGTGTCAAAAAGAATGCAGTCTTTCCGGCACCACTACCGCCAACCACGAAAACATTATTGTTTCGCAGTGTATCGGAGTCATAACGAAACCGTACATTTTGCGACAGTACCTTATTCTCCGCAGACAACTCCGAAGTTTTCCCGGTATCCTTAGCCGCATATTTTTCATTGAAGTCACGAACTTCTCCCCATTTTGCCGAACCAAACTCATTTCCAGGCATCCGATTATGATCCATGCGGTTATAAGCAGAAAAACTTAATATCATCCACAACAATCCTCCTACCAGAACCATACTCAGACTTTTATCGTTATACACCCGCAGCGGATGAAGAACACACCATAAGATTTGCTTTTTCAGGTTTGTCAGTTCTACATCCATGATATACAATCCGCTCAGGCTATAAAAAAAATAAAGTGTGGGCAGTAACAAAACCACACACACTTTTATTAACATCCGCAATCTTCTCTTTTTGGCATCCCCGGCAACATACGTTGCACGGCTTTTTTCCTTTTTCTTTCTCATTGATTCATCCCTACCTTTTCTTTCCTGTTGGTTTAGAAACTTTTTGTAGTAATATTTTCTCAAGTGACGGGTCATTACTTCTCCAACGACTTCTCTGATGTTTCAAACACTCTGTGGCAATCTCTTCATTTTTCTTAGCATAAGTACGAAGTGCCTTCCCATCCAGACTATACTCTGTGATTTCTGAGGATTCCGAACGTTTCAGATACGCATGGAGTCGTTTTCCATCCTCAGATAGTTTTGTATCTGACTTGTCCAGACAGATGCAACGCAAAATATCCGGCGATTCCTGCTGTTCCTTCGGAAGATGAGTCACATAAATGTTTTTTGACTCTGCTACCATCTGGGTATCCATATCAAAAGTAACCGGAATGTACTCCGTACTTTGGTAATTTTCTTTCATTGCCTCCATGGACAGCACTTTTTCCATGGATTTCTCAGCTACAGAATTAGGGGCAAAAGATGGTTCCTCATTCTCCTGCCCCTGATTAAAAGAAGGAAATATCCCCGCATACTCTGGTTTTAACTTACCAATCAGTTCCACTCGTTCTTCTCCCACAGGGGCAAATGCCTTTTCCAGTTCCTTCACATCCAGTTTTACCGGTTCAGAAAAATCTGGATTTTCTCTGTTATCAAGAACATATCCGAAAACATCCTCTTTTCTGGCAAGACAGGTAATCACCGTCTGCCCCTCATCCAAAAGAATACAATCTTCTTTTTTGACCCGAATTGCACGGGAGGATGCTTCTCTTGTTCTTTCACGGGGAACCCGAAAGATGTACGCATCCTTTTCCTCCCGCAAAAGTAAGGATTCGATATTGATACTGATTGGCAGATAGTCCTTATCGTTGATTCTATTCTGAATCTCCTCCAACTGCTCTACATGCATCATGCCTTCATATCCTTTGACGGCAAGTTCTTCCAGATAATCCCTGCCATCCGGTCCTGCCATTGCCATATACTCATCAATGTCGATATCCTTTGGTGTTTCCCGCAATTTCTTTTTGTAATAATCAATCACTAACCTCACATTTTCCACATCATCCGGATTATAGGCAATCTGGGTATAACCATCTCCCAGTTTCAAATCCGGCAGCTCCGCAAAAGAAACCCGCATCTTCTTTAGCCGGTCATAAAACGGTATCAGTTCTTTTTCACCCTCGATAGGAATGTTGAGAATCACATATCTGCCACCTGTCATCTTTTCCAAATCACACAGTTTCATCGTGTTATGTGTTCCCTCACTGGCATAATGAAGTTTCATACGGTGTTGTAAACGCTTCACCTGGGCAATCTGCACGCCTTTTGCTGCTCCTTTTGCAGAAAAACGCAGCGCCCGTCCCAGTCCTCCCAGTCCTTTTCCATATAATTCTATAATTTGTACTAATGATTGTAATTCTTCACTCATCGGCTATCCCTCCTGCTTTTCTTTGATTTATCCTTCGATTCCTCTTTTTGCCTCATCATTTCATAAAATTCAATACAGCGTCGAATCTCCATCACATCTTTTCGATTCTGTGCCATTTCAAGAACATCATTCGACGGCATTTTGGCTTCTACCGCCTTCCTTAACTGCTCGATCTGCGCTGCAGAAAGAGCAGTATCTTTGATAATATACTGCATCACTTTTTCATATCCGCTTTCAGACTCCTTTTTATAAAAATGTTCCTTAAAAATCATCTGCAATCTCCCCACCGGATTTTCAATCAAAGGAATCTTACTATCCTGTGCCACATCCACTCCCAAAATGATACACAGCATTTTTTCATGCTTTAGCAATAACTCTGTGGTATCCAGTGTTAAATATTCATCAACCTGTTGTTCCGACAATCCATATCGAACTCCCAGATAAACTAACGACCACTCTCCATCGGTTGCCCCAATCCCATGTTTTTTTATCAGTTTCTTCATCATACTCATCTGTTCTTCTGTCATAACGTTTTATTCCTCCTGCTTTGCTTCATCACTTTTTCCAGTTCTCTTTGCGTACTTCTTACTTCTTTTCGTTTGATATAAATGCCACATTGCTTGGTATCCTTTTTCATCCGCTGCACGACACGAACACTCTGCTCATGCAGATAGAGCGGTGTTCCGGTTCTTCGATACAACCGTCTTGCTTCTAGCACCTGTCGGACCATGGCTTTCTGATAATCTGACATTTCTTTATACGGAACAAACTGATAGTTGCGGCTCATTGCCCAGTCCAGTTTGGAAGCACTTTGTATTCTCTTACCACTTTTTTGCAGCAACGATTTCCCTGCCTTTGCGTCAATACGCCGGTCAATATCTACCGGCATGTATCCGTCACTCAAACGATACGTCCGAATGGCTTTTCCTCTGCCCGGCGGTGTAAGGGCAAGATATACACCATGCTCCCTTGATACACCTTCCCGCAGCCGGTAATGGAAATCTCTTACCATTCTGTTCTTAAAATCCGCATAAGACTTACTTAGCAAAATACATTCATCCATATCTCTTTCCACACGTTCTCTGCCTGTCATATTTCCCTTTTTCTTGTCGTAATCTGTCGAGTAATCCAACGCCGGATTCTTTTCTTTTAATGGTCCGGTATGATATTTCTGAGCCAGACAGTTTGTTAGCGGTCGAATAACATTCTCCCAATCGCCCCTCTCATAACGATACTTTCCGCCATCTCTGCTTACAGAATTAAACACCAGATGCATGTGCATATGCTCCCGGTCTTTATGGACAGAACAGGCATAATCATAATTCTCTGCCAGATATTCATCCACCCAGTCCTTTATAAATAGAAGTGCCTGCTCCGCTTCTATCGTCTCATCTTTGGAAAATGAAAACTTGAAATGATACCCTTGTCTCGTTCCAAGTGTTGGATGTATTTGTTTTGTCAAAAAAAATGTATCAAGAATCTGCTCCGAAGTAATACCGGAATTGCTAAAACACAATCCACCTGTCTTTTTTTCATTCATAATGTAAGGAATGGATTTCCGTAAATGTTCCTCTGTCTTAATGGCATCCATTTTAATAATCAGTGACATCTTTTCCACCTTTCATAATCCGTATGGTGCTTTTCATCATGGCATACACTTCATCTAACTTATCCAACAAATCTGCACTAGGTTCGACATATTGATGTTCGTTATATTTTTTCGCAATCTGATTGATATTGACACCAATCTTGTTAATCTCATAAATCATCCTTACGATAGAAGCATCAAACTCATCCCTGGTCACATCCGGCGGACACTTAGCCACACTTCGGATATATTCACTCATACTCTTCCGATGCAAACTTGCCTGCTTGTGTAATGCCGCCTTTTCTTCCGGCGTCATTCGTACCCGAAGCATTTCTGTTTTCATGTCATTCACAATTTCATCCCTTTCTGTTTGGACATTATGTCCAAACGTAAATTTTTTGTCCTGTCTAACCTCATCACGTCTGGACATTTTGTCCAAACGCTAACTTTTGTCCTGTCTTACCTCATCACGTCTGGACATTTTGTCCAAACGTACTGTTTTTGCTTGATTTTTAGCTATTTTTAGGCGTTTTTGATGTGCATCTAATGACCATAAAATATACATTTTGTCTTCTCATTCAAGCCCTGCAAGATACGCATGATGTGTCCACATCCATGCACATATCTTGTAAGGGGACACCCCTTATACCCCTGAAATATGGTTACTTTTTACTTTTTTTCTTCTTTGAAGTCTTTTTGGCTGACTTCTTTTTCGATTTTTTCTTGGAAGAACGTTTCTTAGATGCTTTCTTTTGTTTTTGCAGTTTTTTCTTTTCTTCCTGTTGCTGCTTTTTCAACGTTTCCTGCTCTGCTCGTAATTGTTGTTCTTTCATCTGCTGAATATCTGCCTCCGTATAACTTGTCTGCGAAAATTCGACCGCACAACTCTTCAGATTGTAATCGCACTGATATACACTCCCATCCGACAAAAGAATAAAACTTGTCACATCAAACCTATTCTTTGTCTGCTGATAGGTCAATTTCTTTGCAGACTTACATCCCCGATTCTGGCACAGGACAGTCAACTGATTTTCCAAATCTTCAAAGGCAGACTCAGACATAAATCCTAAAAAAGAACTTAACCCAGTAGTATCTACATCCAACGCTTTGTTGTTATCTGAAGGCACTTCCTTTGAACCTGTTTCTTCCTCTAAAACAGCCGCCCCCGTTGCAGGTGATGTACTTATTGCTGGGCCTGTTGCTGTGTTTGCCGGTATCTCTGCTTCATTTCGTAAATCCTTTTGGGGTACTATACTTTTGGCAATCGCCCCTGCCAAAATAATAACCAAAAGCAGAAGCATGACTGCCATGGCTATGGTCTGTTTCCCAAGTCCTCTGTCCCTACGATACCAATAAAATCTTCGTATTTTTCTCCACATAGTCTCTCTCCATTCTGTTATCTACGTTTGGACATTTTGTCCAAACGCTAATCCTTCTCCTCTCTGTCTGATATTCACGTCTGGACATTTTGTCCAAACGTGATGCTAATCTTTGTTCCACTTTTTCAACCGCCGGAAATAAGTAAAATTTGTATAGGCACCAAACATAGCTCCTTCCGAGTTCCCGGTCAGAGATGTGCTACTGGAACTGGTACAGTGAATCCATACCACGGTGCCGTTTTTCATTTTTCCACAGTATATTCCTACATGATTCGCTCCGCCGGTTCCTCCGGTCTTACTCTTCAGTCCAATATCACCGGGTTGCAATTTATCCCCACTGATATCCTCAAATTTCTTGGAAGATATAAAAGTTGCTGTGGTAGATGCATAAGGTACACTGGTAATGCCGGATTTATGAAATGCCCATGCAGTAAAAGAAGAACAATCTAAAAACTCCGGATTATCCCTGCCATCCACCTGTCGTTGCTCCATGCTGTACTTAACGGAACCAATCAGAGACGCTCCTTTCTCAATCACTTCCCAAGCCTCTGCCGGTGCCGTATTATTCTCTTTTAATTCTTTCAGAATACTGTTCGCACTTTCATTTGTAACCGTAGTCTCCGGATTGGCTATGTAATACCGCAGCACATGAGGAACATACTCCACGTCCCCATAGGAATCGTAACCAAGCTCGACACACATCTTCTGCGAAAATATTTCTGCATTTTCCTTGCTATAACAACCATAATTCTTTAGTGCCCAATCAATATACCCGTTTCCAAAGTTGTAACCTTGCAATGCTAAAGAAATGCCTTTGATGTCGTTGGGGCTTTTACTTTTTGCTTTTGTCAGACAGTCTGACAACTCATGCGTACCACAGTCAATGCTTTCCTCCGCCGTATCAATCGGTGGATTGACATTATAGTAAGACTGCTCCGTCTGCATCACATCCGGCGGATTTCCTCCACTTTCCTGTTCAATTACCGCCAGACACAAATCCACGTAATCATCTATGCCATACTTTTCGCAATAGTCCACCACCATGTCACGATAAGATTCTGTCTGTTCCGACACCTGTGCCTGATAGGTATAATCTTCTGCACTGTTAGCCGCACCCCCGGAACCAATCACAGCACCAATCGCACCTACAATTACTGCCATCAACAGAACCACAAGAAGGACAATCCATACCACCGGATTTGCCGCCACCGACTGCACGATGCTTGTCATAATCTTTCCGATCTGCTGAATTGCTTTTGATGCACTTTTTATCCCCTGTTTGGTACTCTGTGCACTTTTCTTTGCTGCCTGTTTCTGCATTTTCTTTTGCTGTCTTTTGCGATACAGCGAACGCACACCATACTTGACACCTCGCATGGATTTCTGTGTAACTTCCGCAGAAACTTTTCCTGCCGTCGTATCCCCTTGCTTTTCGGAATTACTCTCATAAGTTTCTTCACTCATTGTTGTTCCAAGCAGCATAGCCTGCAATATCTTTGCAGAAGTATCTTTGATTTCTGTTCCGACAAAAGAGGCAGTTCTACTTTGATTTCTCTTAGTAGAACTGCCTCTCTCTTTCGCCTGCTCTTTCTTTATTTGCTTTTTTGTGATGGACTTCTTTTTTATCCGTTCTTTTTGCTGTGTTTTTCTCTTTTTTTGTTTTCCCATCTCTTTTGCCTTCTTTAACATCCGGCGTTGGGAACGATAATCTAAGGAACGAAAAACTCTTTTTGCCGGTTCGCTAAGTTCGTCAATCACCTCTTTATCTAACTGCTCCACGTTATTTCACCACCTCATCTGTAAAGAAAAGGACACATGGTTCACATTTTACTGTTCCATGCGTCCTTCCTATTAATCTCTTTTACCAATTATGCTAACTGCATGATTTTAGATTTGATTTCCTCGATTTCTTCATCAGATAATTCGGAAAAGAATACCGATATTTCATCAAAAGAAATCTTCCCATTTTTTAACATGAGAATAGCTTTCTCTTTTACCTTATCATGCGCAGCTTCATGTGCTGCTTCATTTCTCATATCTTCCATCATCTTACACATAGTAGCCCTTCTACACTCCATTTCGGTCTGCACAAATCATACCAAATGCATAATTTTAGATTTGATTTCCTCGATTTCTTCATCGGATAATTCGGAAAAGAATACCGATACTTCATCAAAAGAAATCTTCCCATTTTTTAACATGAGAATTGCTTTCTCTTTTACCTTATCATGCGCTGCTTCACTTCTCATATCTTCCATCAACTTACACATAGTAGCCACTCCTTTCTCGTCCTGCTTAAAATATCTTGCTTTTTTTGCAAGTATTTCATAATTCATATCGTCCGGATCGGTACATGAGAAGTCGTGCATTAATTTCCCAACTTCATCATCTCCTCGATATTTCCCGTTCACATATAGAATATGCGAACCGTCCCCAAACAATACTTTCTCTTCACCAATCGTAATATATCTCTCTACCGGATATATCGGCTGTTTTCCTTTCATTACATCGTTTTCTGTAATAAAAATCACATAAGTGTCAGGAATATTTTCTGTATCTTCCCCTGGTTTTAGTATATGCGCATCCAGCAAACTGCTGTTATGTCTGGCTCTTTTTACTCCTGCTCCCTTATCTGACCTCTGGATTTCACAATCGAACTCTTTACCTGTATTGTCAACTGCATGAACATCTAAAATAGCAGAACGCCCTTGCAAATTTTTCATGGAATCTTGCACCCGAATCGATTTGATTGTAATATCCTCTTGCCCCAAAACAATTCGAAGTATAAGTTCTACAGCCTCATAATTATCTTCCAGACAAGCAGTCATAAAATCATCATCCATATATCGAAATAATTTCAGCCTCTCTAAATCCTGCTGATGTGTCTGTTCTGTTGTACTCAAACCTTCACCTTCTTTCGCTATTCTAATTATACATCAGACATGAACTTTTGAAAACCAGCTTTTTTAAAAATTTTAGTCCTACTATCTCGTAGTACCTGCAATCTCATGAAAGTTCGTATTAAACAACTGATACAATTCACTATCTTTTTTCATGGTATTATCAAAGGGAACAATCTTATCCCCAAAACGGATGAGTCCCATTCCGGGGTCTGCACCATTGACACAGGCAAGCTGTTCCGCTGATATGTCAAACAAATCTTCCACAGCTTCTTTGTCCATCGTCCCCTGATCCAGTAAAAGCATAAATTCTGAATTGGATACCATCGTTTTGGTGGAACGATTGCGCTGTGCATCAATAAGGTTCTGGCTCATACCGGTACAGATACCGCCCCTCTTACGCACCTCACGCCACATCTTTTCCAGTGCATGAAGACTATACTCCTCTCCCCATAACTCGTGCATTTCATCCACATACACCCAAGTCGCAACACCATCCGACTGGTTATACTTGATTTTTGCAGTAATACTCTCAATCATCACAAGCATCGCCATAGCTCTCATACGCTTACCAAGTTCCGAGAAGCCATACACGGTAAATCGGTTTTCTTCCGAAATGGACTGCTCTCTTGCGAAAATATCTAAGGTTCCATCCGCAAACACTTCCAACTGCTCAACCAATTCAATGGCAGAATCATTCCCCTCACTTCTTTCCGCAATCCCATCACGCATGGTACGAATCGTTGGAGACTCCAGTCGAGTCTTCCGCTTTCGCCGTCTGTCATTTTTCTGTTTGAAGTATTCCGAATACATGTCTCGTACCGCCTTGTCAATGACTGCTATGTGGCGGCTGGTAAGGGGTGTCGGTTTCAAAGCCTGTTCGCAGATAGCGTAGGCAAATTCCGCTTTCTCTGCCACAAACCGGTCTATATCCGGCACCACATCCGGCACATGGAACGGATTGACATAATATACATTTTCTGCAGACTGGGACAGATTGATATACTGTCCTCCCCATGCTGCCGCAATGTCCTTATACTCTGACATGGGGTCAATGACAATAATGTCATCCGTAGAAAAGCACAGGACTTGTCCCATTTCCGATTTTTCATTATAGGATTTTCCCGAACCGGGGACACCAAACACCATCCCATTTCCATTCTTCAATAACTTCCGGTTTCCAATGATAAGGTTTTTGGACACCTTATTAAATCCATAGCAGTATCCCTGATTATCGTTAATCTCCTGCACATTAAACGGAATAAAAATGGAAAGTTCTTCGGATGTTATCGTCCGCATGGTATCCACAAATCTCGCTCCTGTGGGCAGAGAAGTATTCAATGCATCCAACTGTTTATGGGAATGTGGCACAATGTCCATGTTGTGGGTCTGACCGATGATTTTAATCTTCTCGGTACGCTCCTCCAGTTCTTCTATGGAGTTTGCTTTTACCACAATCGTAATTCCCACATACAAAAGTCGCTCATCAAAGGAGGAAATCCGGTCTAACATCTCTTCCGTATCTCTTTGCTGTTTTCGCCGCTCATAATTGATATTGGTAGAATAATCTCCATTTTCGTTTTTCATTTCCTGTTCCCGGTTAATACTTCTCTCATTAGCCATATACTTTTTCATAATCATCTGGTAAGCCACGTTGTTATCCAACGGCTCTACATCCATGGTATAGATAATTGGAAAATTCATATTGGTAAGTTCATTGAGAAACTGGTCGGTTAAACCATTGGGGTACTTTCTCACAAACATGACACACGCACAGGTTCCACCCTCCATCTCCAGATGTTCCGGTTTTTCCCTTAACGAAGTATTGATAATGTCATTTCTCCAGTCTCTTTTTAAGTGCAGATACTCATTCCAGTCAAAAGAAAAAGATGCCTCTTCCCCCATGCGATAATAACTATGTAGTGCTCGCAGGCGTTCCGTGGCATCCAATGGTATCAGGCAACTTCCCAACCGGTGGAATAATTGCTGAATGGAAAATTCAATGGTATTAAAATAGGTCTTTGCACTTTCGTAATCCGGCTTTCGGCAGCTCACAACAAAATATTTGGATTGCAGCAAGCCGCCCCGCCCTTCTTCCAAACGCTCCCCTATCATTTTGTGATATTCCTTAGCTAGAGGTTCCATCTCTTTACTGACCGCCTTTTGAAGAATCTCTTCCCGCAGTTTATTGTTGTCGGCATAATGATTCGATACAATAATCTTATAGCTGACATTCATGGAACGCAGAAGCGTTTCAAACTTGGAACAGGTATCTTCCTTTTCCTCTTCATCCTGTGTTGAGAAGTTAATATCCTCAAACAGATACATCCGGTCAAACTGGTGTATTCCCTTTTTTGAACCGGATGTTGGTTTTTCTAATTCAAAGATTCCATTTTCCGCAATCCGATAAATGGGTATGGTGTCCTGAATACACAGCGGAACTTTGTAAATCCGTTCTGTCTGTGGTGTATGTGTTTCCTTTTTTAATAGTTTTAACATTGTTTTAATCCTCCTTTTTCTTCATCAAAAAAAGAACTACCGAAGTAATTCTTTTTTAAGCAAAATATCAATTTGCAATATCAATCCCAATCATAAGTGGTTCGATACTCTTGTCTATTCAATAACTCTACTTTTTATAGCAAATATTCTAGGCATTTTCCTGCGAAGAAACAAATGCTCTAATCTCTTCCAATTTATTTCTAATTGCTTCCATCTCTTTTTTAAGAGACTCTTTTGAAATATCTATGGCTGGTTGAAATATATTCATGTTTCCTTCAAAGTGATTAAACTCATTGAGAAGTGTCTTTCTACTTGTAAAAAATACTCGATACTCTCTCATTCTTTCAAAATTCGGATCATTTTCATTGCATCTAAATGCTTTCTGAATTATTTGATTTAACATCATCATATCATCTGTACGAAGATGAAAAACATCAACCAGTTCCTTTTCAACTTTCATACGTAAATGATAATAAATAAGTGTCTGTTCAAGAGTATCTGACAATAATGGATATTGAGTCTTATCAAGAATATCCAAAGCACTATAATCAACTTCAAGAATATCAGAAACACTAATTATTTCTTCACCATCAAATATATTTCCAAAAAGCGAATTGTAAACGGAAAGAACATCCAAGCTATTATTAGTTCCATACCCATGCATGATTCCCGAAAGTTGGCCATAACGATCATCTGAATCCAAACTAATATGAGCATACCCACGCATAAATGGAACCATCGCCATCAAAAAATGTCTTCTATTATGTATATTATCTACCAGTTCATTGTTTTTGTTTTGAAAAAAGGATACTAAATCGTGAAGATTAATTAGTAACTTCTTTTCTTTCTCTGAAACTGAAATAAATCCATTTGTCCCATCCAAAATGTTATTCATTATATACAAATTGAAACAATTGTTAAGTTGAACATCTAACAAACGAATCAAATCCGTATTATGAGTAAGAACCAGTTGTTTCTTATTTTCCAAAAATTTGATAATGCAAAATGCAATCTTATTTTTATAAACAGAATCCAAACTTGATATGGGATCGTCCAAAATGACATATTCTTTATCCGAGTGTCTTGCAAGTAAAAACTCAAAAGTCAAAGAGATAAAATTTTGTTCCCCCCTACTTAGTTCCATGTCCTTTGGATCCGTTCCGAGCAAAGCTTTATCCCCTATCATTAACTTATAGTTCCTATCATTTTCTTCGTCTCGAATAATAGTAATATCTTTTCCTATGTTCTCACTTATAATATTCTCAATAAACATGAGTTCCTCGGAATCAAGTTCAGGTTGGCTCTCTGTCAATTGAGCATGTTCATCATAGTCACTAAAGAAATTTGTATCGTCAAAACAATGGCACAAAATGTTAATCATTTCGTCACCTATTGTAATAATATGCCGTTTTAGATTTTCTTGCAATTCAATTAGTTCAGTTGGTTCTCCATCTGCAATAAACGCACTAACAATTCTTTTAATTTCGAATGGGTCTTCGTTATTTAAAGAACTATCGCAGACAACTTTATCCAAAATTTCTTTTGTTTTTGAGTCAAGATTATTGTATATGTTATTTCTATTTTCTTTCTTGCTTTCAAGAAGTTCACTCCCGTCGGATATGTGACTGTCACAAACCACACATGAATCGAGTTGATGATATTTCTTCAATATACCAATTGCATCATCATGCCGCTCAATTAAGATCGTATTTTCATCTGGCAAAATTTCATATGGATGAATTGAAATAATTTTCTCTATTACTTTCGGCTTGGCAAGATCATTAATTACAAAACCTCTTTTATCAGCATCCAGTTCTACAAGATTAGGAATATTGGCTTCATCTCGAATAAATTCAACAAACTTATCTTTATCAATGTCTTTTCCTCTTTGCCGAGAATTTACAATACTACGGATAAACGGATAAGCTGTTTGGTGTACCGTATCTTGCAAAGACTGCATGTGTACGAGTATACAATCTCCTACTTTCGACACCTTGTAATCTGTTTTATATTTAGAACTGAGTTGACTAAATGCATTTTGATATGCCACACTAAGCCTATCTCTTAATTCATATTCTCTACGAATTTGTGCACCTATCAAATAGTCCGTAGTTTTTCCACGAATTACGTTTCTATTTAATTGATCGTGTATAACATGAAAAGTTCCCGTCTCAGGTTTAATTTCATTTCCATACTCATCCGCAGCAACAAATTTCCTACTCTCATCTGTTACTTCTGTATCAAGCAAACTAGCCAAACTTGATTTTCCTGTTCCATTAGGTGCATATACAACAGCAATTCCGCCTGCTGTTTGCATATGTTTAAACTCAATTGTTCCATTTAAATCAGTAAGGCAAAGGAAATCATCACAAAATATTTCGCCACTTTTAATGGTTGAAAAAGTTATTTTCATCGAACCCCTCCTTATATCGGTATTATGTTATGTTTTTCTCACATATGTTTTTCTTCTATAGTAACATATCCTTTTCAGCACATACTAAAAAGGATATGTCCTGATTTGCTGCTTCTGCGTCTCCACTCTGTTCAACTGCTCCTCAAACCATATTGAAGCTTCTTGAATAATTACAATCACCTCATCTCTAATTCTCTTTGCCTCACCATAACTTAAGTCTTTAGATGTAATTTTTTTCTTTAATTTGATAAGTTCTTTTTTCTTTTCGTCGAAGTCAAAATCAATCTTCTTTAAAAATTTCCTTAAAATAAAGTAATCAAGTTTTTTTATTTCCTCAACATATTCAATACCGGCATTGATTGTCACATGTGCACAATTTGAATAATTACAAGGCTCTTCATTGATTACGTTAAGGGATCTGTCTGGAAATGAATCATATACTTTTTTCAAAATATTGTATAAGTTCGATAACTTCTTAACTTTTATTGCAATATTCTCCTTTGCTTGACTTCGAACATTTCCTAACACAAATACTATCATGCCTGTAAGAACTCCTGCACCACATGATTGTAATAATGACGCCCACCATTCAAGGCGAAGGAATTTGAACAGAAAATAAGATATCCCGAAACATCCTATTGCACAAAGAAGCAATGAAATGTACCACTTAATAATGGGTAATTCCATATAGCTTTTTTTTCGCTCTTTTCTATAATACTTTAATATAGAGTTTCGCATTGAATTTTTCTTTATAATTTTTTTAATCATACTGAGTACCTCTTCTCCTGCATTTCCTATTCATATATCTGCTTATATTTCATAAATCCCACTTTATTTTTTGAGGGTCAACATGAAACCAAGACATTAAATATGTCTCCAACTCTTGTATATACAATCTCAGTTCATCAAAAAAACAACTAGAAGATTTCCCATCAAAGCAGCTTTCAACTAATCCGAAAAATTTCAATTTCTCATTATAATACTCTTTCGAAATAGCTGGCACACCATCATAGCACAAATCATAATGCATCATACAATTCCGAAAATTTGACGGAAACAGTTTCTTTCCATTTTCCAACAAGATAGATACATCATCCGAAAACAAGTTTGAATTGCTACTATCGAAATGTTGTTTGATTTTTCTAAGCCCTTGCCATGCGTAATGAGCAACAATATATTCTATACGCATAAACCATTGGTCGTCACAAGACACTCCCTTTGAGAATAAATGTTCAACGCAATTAATCGTAGATAAAATATGGAGAATCAACAGATTTACTTCCTTTTTATTCGTCTTTGCAAAAAAAGAATTTCGTCTGTTTGTATTTATGTCTTGATATCCCAAACGGACTGAAACATTACCTTTCTTTTCCCAAAGCTGAATTATATCCATATTGGAAACGGCTGTCAATGTATTGGCTAAATTTTCCGCCAACATTTCTCCCATTTCAAAAGCAATTTCTTGTTGAATTGTTAAATTCACAGTTGGAACATTCAAAAAATAATTCAGCTGTTGTGAATTACCAATAATGCAATTTCTCTCATCAAAAAATACCCCTAAATTATAATGAATGTTCCAGTTTTTCATAAACGAAAATCTTAATCGGTTCCTAAAAATCTCATCTTGATGTTTATCGGACCGCAATACTTCTCGTACTCCTTTGCTATACCTGCCCGAATAAAGTTTCAACCCATTTCTTATATCTGATATTTTTTCGTCTACTTCATCGTTCATTATTTTTTCACCTAAAAAATCCTGTGCAGAACGACAATATAATGCTATATACGGAATTATTGATAATGAAACAATGGAATTATTACAATATACTCCTAAAAGCTGAGTTATTGATTTACCATCTAACTCCACTAATTGTAAAGCCTTTTCATTTAATAACTCAGACAACGAATCTCCTATGCTCATATCTTTCCTCCAAAATATGCATATTATCACTTCTTACAGTTAGGCTCATTCCATTCCTATAAATTCCAACTTTTTCAATGATATCGTCAATATCTCTTTTCTATTATACACCCATCCACCCCCAAAAAAAAGAACTTTATCTCTTCCTTTGCTGTAAATGCTCCTCCTTTTTTTCTTGGATTTCTCTCCTGGCTTTGATAACTACCGGGGCAACATCCTGATTTCCATATTCTTCCTGATAACAGATATGTTCTGCCAGTTCCCTGCTGCGATTCATGTCACGAAACTGGAGGGCATATTCTTCAATTAACACCCTCTCATCCTCTGAAAAAATCTCTTTTTCCGGGTCTAGTTCATATAGCATCATCTGCAGAGAAAGTTCATACGGGATTTCCCCAATCACGCTAATGTCCGGCAAATGACTTGCCAGCGCCGCAATCATCACTAACGCCCGCTTATCATTTCGTATCGCGGGATAATAACAAAGCATGTCAAGGTCAAGAACCTTTCTTGTCACCAAATCAACCTGCTCATCTTCCAAAGAGTTTTCTCCCGGCTTGTGTGCCAAGATTCCAATGGAAGCCACACCGTTTAGGGGACTATCCTTTAACTGCTCCCATTTTTCGATTGCCTCCTCTACTGTAGTGATGTCATCATAATATTCTCCCAACTGATGGAATTCTCCACATTCTGCTACAGTAAAGGTAAGCAGTGGCTCTACCTTGCTTTTTCGTTCCAGTTCATCCAGAAATTCCTCGCAGTTCAGAGGATTCAGTTTGGATTCTGCCGTGATTGCTCCCTTTGTTCCATTGGTATCCGGTTTCTGTTTCAAATCCTCTACGATATCATTTACGGCTTCATAAATGGAAATGTCCGGATTGTCGTAAACACCGCCATCCAATTCCTTCCCATCCACATCATAAATGGTATAATCATACCCCTCATCCACAGACTGAATCGTAATAAATCTATCCTCAATACGAAAAGCCAACTCCTGCTCCATGTATTCCTCTGCTCTTATCAACCGTTCGGATAAGTCGCCGGATTGTTCTTCTGTAACCGGATTGATATCGACCTTTACCTCTCCAATGCAAAAATCATCTTCATGCAGAAGATTGAAAATATCATCCTCCCGCCTTGCTCCGGCATATTCAAATAAAATATCCAAATCCGAGTCTGCATTTTCTGTTCCCCGGCTTCGGCTTCCATATACCATCACTTCCCGAATCTGAATCGGCAAGTGATATTCCCTGATTTTCATTTGGATATATCCCCGAACCTCTTCTTCTATACGATCTGCGGTCATCCCCTCGAACGGTCGAAAATACTGCTTTGTCTTTTCCCGGAAGCGACTTACCGCCTGTTCTGTCTCTGCCGAGTGATATTTTTTCTCTTCCAAGAAATCTGCCACTTTCGTAAATCCAAAGGAATCCACATAGTAAGCCGTTTTTTCATGTTCTTTTTCAATCACAATCACATCACTGACCGACATGGAATGCCCGGTAAAATCATCCGGATGATAAAGGTTGAATTTTTCATACAGAGTATCCAGTGTTTCTCCTTCTTTCAATTCCCCACGATACACCGATTCATAATCGTTTTTGTCTACCACCAGCTTATTATTCTTCACAAAGTCCATTCCCATGAACTGATATGCTTGCCCGTTTCCTCCTTCCTTAATCTGGAACAATTCATAGGTAGCCAAACGTTCGGTATCATAAGAGTTTTCTCTTTCTTCCACACCATCCGCCACTCGGACAATCGCATTGGCATAAGTGCTCTTATCAAATATCTCTGGGTAAGTTTCTCTTATGCTCAGTGTGTCCCCGGTTCTTCCTGCTACAATGATGTGGTCTAAAATCTCGATATCTAAAAACAAACTGGCATACATCATCTTTTCTGTTACCATTCTGTCGGATTGACTCATCTGGAGTTCCGAAGAAGGGTGATTATGCAAAAGAATCATGGAGGCAGCGTTTGACAGGATAGCAGACTTAAAAAGTTCCCGGCCGGATACAAAGGAAGAATTGAGCGTTCCAATGCTTACCACATTGAAATTGATGGGATGTCCTTTACTGTCCAGATTGATGACACAGACCTCTTCTCTGTCTAGTCCCGCCATCACATCGGCCATTACGGAAATGGCTTCTTCTGGATTTGTAATGGGTTTATCACTGTATACACCATTCCCCTCCACCAATTTCAAACGCACATCCACCTGTTTTAATTCATCACTCATCATCCGGCACCTCCAAACTCACGCATATCATCGTGTCTTCTTTGGCAGCATTTACTATCTCCTGCAGTTCCGTCACAGAACGTGCTTCTAATTCTGTGACCGTTGTTTTTTGTACTTCCATATCTTCCCCCGCTTCCTAATGTCCCTTGTGCTTGATTGGTTCATGTGTATGGTTCGGAGTAGTCGAATCATATTCCTGTTTGTTCTCTGCCGTGGCAAATAGTTCCTTAACTTCCATATTATTTGTCATTCCTTGTGCCTGCTTGTAGGTAAGCTCCGGTTGCTTGTCGCACCGACTGAAGGTATGGCTTTTGGAATCGTATTGATAGACACCATCAGACAATACTTCTTCCTCTGAAACACACATTGCATTGACATCCTGTACCATAGTCTGCAATCTCTGAAAAGACATATTTTCGCTCTTAGGCAGAATCAATGTCTCGTGCACCGATGACGGAAGAATATAATAATCCCCACCGAGTTTTTCTGCCACCATCTGCTGAACATCCTCACGCATGATATAAACTGCTCCATTAACATTTACTTCATTCGTCAAACAATACAAATCCGGACCATCGTTCGGAATTGACGCTCGGATTAAATCTTTTGCTTCTTCTAACGGAATTCCTTCTTCCTGTGCAAAGTCAGATGCCATCATCTTTACCATTGTTTCCTGTATTGACTCAAACTTAAGTGGGGATATTTTATCCATGTTATTCATTGCCTGCTCATGGAGGGTATCCATGTCAATACCGTACATTTCCATTAAATCATTATTGATTGTAATCGAACCCATGGATTCCTCATTTCCATTCGCCCAGATATGATAGGTAATTGCCAAATCTTCTTTTTGCGTGTAGGGAATATTCGATAACCGATTTACATTACTTTGAAGATTGGATACTTTGGGATAAATGAAGTCTTTGACCACCTCATAATTTTTTACTTCCTGCAAATCAAAGTTGAATCGATACTCCTCCCTTGGTTCGATATGTTCAATATAGGAATCTGCGATTTTTCCAACAACCTCTTCGATATCCATGCCTTGCTGATATTCCTCATAAGCCGCATTCAGATATATGGTAGGTGACATATTCCCATTGGGATTAAAAATCGTTAATCCGTCCAGTACTACATCATTGTTCTTAACCGCTTGGCGAATATCCATATTGGCATTTTTATACTGTTCCGGCAAATAATCTAATACATGTTCTTTGACATAATCCTTAAATTCATTGTAATTCATCTTTTTTACCTCATTCTTTCCGGACTTATTGTCCTTTTTTAGTGTTTCTTTTCCTTTTTTGCTTCCTCACGAAAGGTTTCCGTATGGTACGTCATTTTTTCTTCCCCGACTGCCATAAGCCCTTGCAAAATCCCCACATGATTAAACGGCTTCATGGTCTGAAGAGAAGAATCATATTCATAAGCGGCATGTGTGGTAACTGCCTCAGATGTCAGTATGGAAGAACCCAAACGGCCAAGTACCGCCTGCAGATAAACAACGGTATCCTGTTCCGTCTTTGGTGCAATCAGATAATCACTTTCCGATATGGGAATGGCATAATAATCGCCATCCATATATTCCGCCATCTGCTTTAGCATTTCCTCATCATCCAGACTGGCACCATTTAACTCCGTGGAAAAACAGACAATTTCGTCCTCTTCTTCCGATACCATATCCGCAAGAAGTTCTCTTGCACGTTCTTCCGTGATTTCATTCTCTTCCATGAATTCCGGCATCAAATGCTCAACCATCCACTCTCCCAAAGGCATCACCTTTGGTTCTTCATCCAAAACAACATCCTCTCCTTTCTCATCCATATTTAACAAAGCATCCAAGGCTGCTAACCGCTCCATCTTTTCCTTTAATTCCTGCTCGGCAGGAAAAGGTTTTTGCACTTCTATCTTCGCTGTTTCCAACTGATGACTCACGTTCTCTAACTTTGTTCGTGCTTCCGCCAGTTCCTTATCCATGTTTTCAAGCACGTTGTTGATTCGGGTAATATTGCCGAGTGCGTCCGAACCGATTTCCAGATTGTGACTGATTTCTCCTTTGAGGCTCATAACAAATTTACGATTGAAGGAATCGAAGGTAACTTTCATCGCAAATCCGGCGTACTCTCCAACGGGTACTGTCTGCCCCATAGCGTTCATCTGTTTACACAGTGCAATAAGGGCTGTCCCAGCTTCCTTTTTGTCATAGTAAGTCCGGCTTCCCACCTTCATCACGAAACTTTCCTTATCCTCCGGCATATGTTTATGAGCCGTTTCGATATCTGCCTCAAATCCACGAATACGCTCCTTCAGCGTTTCGATCTGCTTTGGATAATGCTTCGCTATGTTATCCTCCAGCCGGTAAATCTGACTGGTATGGTTTGCCTTCATCAGTTTCAACTTGGAAACCTGGATATCTAAATCCATCTTTTCCTTGATATAAGGATTTCCGGTAGCCAACGCTTTCACTTCCGCATAAGTAAGTGCTGCTTCATCCACATCCTCACAGCTTCGCACCGGTGATTTGCTGGTCATGATCTGACTGATAAACTTCTGCTTATTCTCAATCACCTGCCACGAATAACTGTCAAAAGTTCCTTCTGTGACATAGCGGAAAATAGATACGGTATCATTCTGATTCCCCTGTCTGAGAATACGTCCCTCCTGCTGCTCAATATCCGATGGGCGCCATGGTACATCCAAATGGTGCAGCGCAATCAACCGGTCCTGCACGTTGGTACCGGCTCCCATTTTCTGTGTAGACCCCAACAAAAAACGAACCTGTCCGCTTCTTACTTTGCCAAACAGCTCCGTCTTTCTTAATTCTGTATTCGCTTCATGGATAAAGGCTATCTGTTCTTCCGGAACACCTTTCCGTATCAGTTTCCTTTTGATATCATGGTAGACATCATCAAACACCTCTGCTTCCACTGTTTCGCCTTCAAACGTGGCTGTGGTTTTCCCTATCTCCTTTGGCGTAGACAAATCACAAAAGATAAGTTGTGCTGACCGATTCTCTGATGTCTTTTCCCAGATTTCATAGGCTTTTTCCACACAACTGTTTACTTTGGAACTTGGGGAATCCGGCAGCATCGGATTGATTAACCGCTGATCCAGTGCTAACTTCCTTCCATCATTTGTGATTTTCAGCATATTATCTTCATGCGGCTGTACCCTGCGGTCACGAACTGCCTCTGCCCTCTCTGCAAGAGAAGCCACCATATCCTTTTGATAATCACTTGGTTCCAGTACCACATTTTCATACTCTGCTTCCGGTACCGGCAAATCCAGCATATCCGGTGTTTGGATATCCGCACATTCCTTAAAGAGAGAAATCAACTCCGGTAAGTTATAAAACTTTGCAAATCTCGTCTTTGCCCGGTATCCGGTTCCCTCCGGTGCAAGTTCAATGGCTGTCTGCGTCTCTCCAAAGGAAGATGCCCAGGCATCAAAATGTCCCAGTCCCATTTGCTGCAGCGTATCATACTGCAAATATCTCATATTGGTATATAACTCCGTCATACTGTTGGAAATCGGTGTTCCCGTAGCAAAGGTAATTCCCTTTCCTCCCGTAAGTTCGTCTAAATACTGGCACTTGGCAAACATATCCGAAGACTTCTGTGCTTCCGATTGGGCAATGCCTGCTACGTTCCGCATTTTAGTATGTAAAAACAGGTTTTTGTAATAATGACTTTCATCTACAAAAAGCCTGTCCACACCTAACTGCTCAAAAGTGACAACATCGTCTTTCCGGGAAGTATCGTTTAACTTCTCCAATCTTGTCTGCAGCGTCTTTTTTGTCTTTTCCATCTGTTTGATGGTATAACGCTCTCCCTTGTCTGCCTTTGCATCCTGAATTGCCAGTGTGATTTCTTCAATTTGGCGCTCAATGATGGCAACCTGACGCTCTGCCGACAGAGGAATTTTTTCAAATTGTGTATGCCCGATAATAACGGCATCATAATCCCCCGTTGCGATTCTCGAACAGAACTTCTTCCGGTTCGCCGGCTGAAAATCTTTTTTCGTAGCCGCTAAAATATTGGCTCCCGGATAGAGTCTCAAGAAATCACTGGCCCATTGTTCCGTCAGATGATTGGGAACAACAAACAGGCTCTTTTGACATAAGCCTAACCGCTTACTTTCCATGGCGGCAGCTACCATCTCAAAGGTCTTTCCTGCACCAACGCAATGGGCAAGCAGCGTATTGTGCCCGTAAAGGACATGTGCCACGGCATTTTTTTGATAATCCTTTAGTTCAATATCCGGTGTCATTCCCGGAAACACCAAATGAGAACCATCATACTCTCTCGGTCTGGTGGAATTGAACAGCACGTTATACTTATTTACTAAAACCTCTCTTCGTTCCTGGTCACGAAATACCCAGTCCCGAAAGGCTTCTCTCATGGCATCCTGTTTCTGCGCCACAATCGTTGTTTCCTTTTTGTTTAGAACACGCTTTTCCTTGCCATCCTCGATGACCGTATCAAATACCCGGCTGTCCTTCAGATTCAAGGAATCTTCTAAAATCTGATAGGCATTTCGACGGTTCGTTCCATACGTCATATTGACAAGAGTATTTCCGTAGTCTGCATTTTTTCCTTTTACATTCCACTGTCCGGTTACGTCAGAATACTGGATTTTAATAACATCCCTTTCCAAAAGATGGAACGGAGTTTCAAACACTTCCCGCATAAAATCTTCGATATATCTTGGTTCAATCCATGTTGCACCGATTCTGACTTCAATTTCACTGGCATCCAAATCTCTTGGCTGGACTCGTTTCAGTGCCTCCACATTGATAGCATACGTTGCATCATTTTCGGCAAAACCCCCGGCCACCTGCAGCTTATCTCTGACATTTCCACTCAGATACGCATCTGCCGTTTCCCAGATTTCACTAACCGGATTTTTGAAAATAACTCCTGTAAGTTCCTTAATTAGTTCCTCCTCGCTCTTATCTGTGAGTTCTGACATATAAGCAAAATCAATCGCTGCCTTTTCCGACAGGGACACCGCCAACGCTTCACTGGCTGTATCAACACTGGTAACCACTTCCGTTTTCTTGATGGTTCGCTTGGAAAACATATCGGCTTTTCCGAGGAAGTTGCCTTCCTCATCCAGTTTCTCCAACGAACACAAAAGACAATAACTGCTGTCCTGATGAAATGCCCGTTTATTCGTTTTGGAAACAATTCTGCCATTCTCTTTTACAAAATCATCATACAAATCATTTAACTGTTTCTGCTCTGCCTTAATATCTTCCTCCGGATATTCTTCCAACTGGAGCCGTATCAGTTCCTGGGTGCAGTCCCGTATGGCAACCATCCCATGGATTCGACGAATCATTCCCTCGGAGGCTTCCACCGGTTTCATAACGGAGTTCTCACGATAATATAATTTCTCATCTACCAAGGTGTAACTGAAATTCTTTACTTCCGGAATGGCAGGAATCACTTCATCCATCGTACTTTCTTCCGATAATTCCAACTCAATTTCTTCATACTCACCGGATATCTGACTAAAGGCAGCCTCCAACTGCTCCTCAAATGGCAAAGAGGTATCTGCCACACAAGTACTTTCCATACCATAAGGACCACTGACCATTTCCATCGAACCAACAATCATGTCCGGGTTTTCAGTAAAATAATGATTCATGACAACTCCATTATCATCTTCTGACAAATGAACCCAATCCGGCTCAATATCAATGACACGGTCTCTTTTTTTCAGAAAAATAATATCCGACGTCACTTCTGTTCCGGCATTTTCCTTAAATGCCGTATTGGGAAGTCTTACTGCTCCTAACAATTCTGCCCGTTGTGCAATATACTTACGGACTTTCGGATTTTCCTTATCCATCGTACCTTTGCTGGTGATAAACGCAATGATACCGCCCGGCCGCACCTGATCGATGGCTTTCGCAAAAAAGTAATCATGGATAAGGAACCCTGTTCCTCCAAAGTTTTGCTTATCATATTTTTTATCCGGCACCTTATACTGTCCAAATGGTACGTTCCCAATCACCACATCAAAAAAATCATTGGGATAACCGGTTTTCTCAAATCCATCTACCGTGATATTGGCTTTCGGATATAACTGCTTTGCCATACGTCCAGTCAAAGAATCCAGTTCCGCACCGTAAAGTTTGCTGTCTCTCATCGTCTCCGGTAACATACCAAAGAAGTTACCGATGCCCATAGACGGCTCCAAGATATTTCCTTTGGCAAATCCCATTTTTTCAAGCGTGTGATAAATTCCCCGAATAATCGTAGGACTTGTATAATAAGCATTTAAGGTACTTTCTCTCGCTGAAACATATTCTTCATCCGACAAAAGACTTTTTAACTCCTGATACTCATTTGCCCATGCACTTTTCGTTTCATCAAAGGCATCTGCAAGTCCGCCCCATCCAACATATCGTGCCAAAGTTTCCTGTTCCTCTGCGGTAGCCATTCGTTCCTCTGCTTCTATTTTTTGCAATGTCTGAATTGCTTCCACATTCCAACGGAACTTTTCTTTTGGGGTTCCTATTCCCAGTTCATCTGAGGTAATCACATAGTTTTCTGCATGAATTTCTTCCGGCTGAATACTCTCTTCTTCATCCGGAGTATCTACGCCACTTAATTCCTCTTTTGCCTGTTCCAGTGCCTTTTTTTCCTGTTCTTCTTTGTAGGCTGCATATTCTGTCTTCTTTTTATCCGATAAATACCGTCCTTGTTGTATCAGTTTTTCAATCCGCTTTGCAACCACATTCCAGGATAAAAGCACTTCCGCATCCGGTGTGAAGATGTGCCCTTTTCTCAAACGGATACCTTTTGCGTCATAATCCTTATAACTGTTATCCGAACCCGCCAACGCAGAGTTGGAACCACCGGTTCCATATTCCTTTTTCAGAAAATCAGCTGCTTCTTTCACGGTATGATCCTTTTGATAAAAGTCATAAATCCGAAAACTACCCTGTGCAAATCCGCTGCCACTGCTAAGCACATAATCAATTTCATCCGATGTAATAAAATCTTCGGTAAGAACATCCACTTTTTCCGCAAGGGGATAGGAAATCCGTTCCTTCAATAAATCAGCAACATCCTCCCGAAGTTCATAAGGATTCTTTGCTAACCGGAATCGTATGGATATCTCCCCGGATTCAATCTTTTGCAGCGTTTCATCCAGACATGCTACAATGTTTTGAATCTTATCCGGTTTCGTAAGCAAATCCATCAGGTATTCTTCTTCACCCGGATAATTATATCCGCTTATCTCTAACCCTTTGGGAAACTCACCAATGGAATCCCGATAAAAAAAATACAGTTGATTGGTGATACGCTTTCTCTCATAATAATCAACCATATATGCCTCCGTCGAATCCATATAGGTACCGGACTCCACTTGACTTCGGATGATTTTTTCAATTTCTTCCCAGGAAAGTTTCAATTCCGTATGTTCCAGTGCCGAATTGCCATGCGCTGCTGACATTCCGTTTTCATCAAACCACACGGAAATCTGTTCTTCGCCAAAGTTAAATCCCTTTCCGGTAGAACCATACTCACGGCGTAAAAAATCCGTCATCTCTTCCGGTGTTTTCCTCTGTTCATACTTTGCAAAGATTCTCTTTCTGCTGTTTTCCAACCCTCCTCCTGTGCAAAGAATCTTCGCAACCTTTTCCTCGGAAATAGTTCCGGGGAAAGATAAGTGTATCGGCTTTTCCACCTGTGCCACAGCAATATTGCCTAACTGCTCCGACATCAAAGAGAATAAATCCATCTGCCGGTAAGGACTGTTTTCCGGCGGAGTATAACTTTCTAGTTCTTCTACTGATAAACCAGTTCCTGAAGAATCGCTTCCTCCGCCTGCTGATAAATCATGTTCATCTTTCTTGTCCACTCCAAGGGATTGGTCGCTTTCAACTGCTCCGTCACTCCCTGTGACTTCATGAGTTTCTCCGTCAGATTGTCTAACCTCTGTTCTGCCTGTTCCTGAATCTCCAGACAATGCCCCATCAATTCTCCGTTCAGAAGCATTCCGCTGTAAATCCCCCGTTTGTAGTTCTTCAGATAATTCCTCCGCAGGATTCCGTACTTGGTCAACATGGTCTGCTTCTCCTCGTCTGGTATCAGATTCGGAATCCGGTAATCTCCGTTCTTCTCGTATGTCAGGTTCATTCTCTTTTTCCATCCTTTCGTTTTTATAAAACTGATTGTGTGTTACCATCCACAGTATATGTTCTTTTGCTTCCTCTTCGGAATCACAGTAGCAGATGTTCTTTGCTGTCACGTTATCATAGACAAACCAGTCACTTGTGTTGGAATCCAATCCAATCACAAAATCATCTTCTCTAATGACCCTTGCTTCTTTTCTGCTTGCTCTGGCATGAGAAGGATGCCTCGCAAGTTCTCTGTCATACCGTGCAATACTTCGCCCAATCTGAATCAGCATGGGTTCACATAATTCCGATGTGGCACTTCCTAACACCGACAGGGTACGCAGTGTATTGAACTCATGGATATAATCAAAGGGAAACTCGCCCTCATACTCTGCCATATCAAAGCCACATCGCTTGAGAACGGTATAACATACACTTTGCTCTAACGTCTCCCGCAACCGAAGTGACACGGTATCTCCATCCAAATCCTCCAGATAGCTGCCTGCCGAAACATCAATCAAATCATCCACAATCTCTTCATAATAATCGTCTGCTATTCTTTTGGAAATCTGATAAATCCTGTCTTCAAACGATGAATCCTGATTGGTAGTTCCATAAATCCTTTCCAGTGCGGCAAGAATACCTTCTTCATGTTCTTCTCTAATATTCCAGATAAAGGGAGATTTCCCAATCCGTCTTGCCTTATGCACATCGGATACATCAAACACATAACGTAGCCTTGGATAATCACTTTCCTGGTCAATAAGAGCAATCCCCTTGGCACCACGATTCACCCAGCAAAACATTTTCTCATTCCACATTTCCAATGGGGCACAGGCGGTGGCATCCGGACGCTGTGCATATATGAGAATTTGGTCCTCAAATGGATACTTGTATAACCTCGACGCAACATCAAGGTAATTCATCCAACTTTCTTTATTCTCTCCGATACTTCTGGCAGTTTCTTTTGCCAGAACAGAGATTTTTTCATATTTCGTCATAGGTTGATTTCCTCCTGTACCCAATCTTTACGTTTGGACATTTTGTCCAAACGCTATTTCTTTTTCAGTTCTTCACTGGCTTTTGCGTATGCCATGAGTCGTTTGTTACTGTTTCTCTTTTGCACAATCTCATAATCTACGTTTGCCTGTATTTCTTTTTGTTCCTTTTTCTTCATCTTCTTCCTCCCATTCTTTCAAACAATTTCTCGTTTCATATACATAAGGCTTTTGAAGCATGAGCCTTATGGAGCTTCTTACAAGCTGAACCAATGTCATACCATTTTTGTGGTAAAAACCACACAATCCGATAATTCCAATGACCGGCATACAGATTGAAATGGCTGAATTGATTCCCATTCCAAAATAAAAATGCAGAAGTAAGATTCCTCCTACTCCTACAAGTAATGCACTGCCTCCGAAGATGCACTCTCTGAAGGATAATCCCTTGAAGAAATCATCCTTAAAGGCTGCAACATCCGGATTGATTGTCTTTGTCATCTCCACGCTAGCTGCCAGCCGTGACCGAGTAATCTTTGCTTACGAGGTGTGGCTTGCAGCTTCTACCTCCTTGTTTCTTTATCTTCTACAAACCAAATGCTTTTTGCATGACACTATCTGACATTTTTACAGAGGATGCGATGACCCCCATTTTCAAACAATACTCCAGTAATCGTATCAGTGCATTTTCCGTATCTATGGAAACCGTATCAATAAAACTTCCACTGATCGCAATCACTACGGCGATTAATAATGCGGAAAACACATATCCAAAGAAAGTCCGAATATAGGAATATCCCACCTGTGCCGTCTGTCCTCCTGCCGCCAAAGTAGATAATGCCACCCCGGCAAACGGTGCAATCATATAAATCTTTAAGATACGATTTAAGACGGTCAGAACTACGATAAAGCCACAGACCACTGTAAATAGAAAGAACAGTATACTGGTTAAAAAAGCTGTCATCGTTCCGAAATCTGCACTGGATATGTTTTCATATACCTTCACACCATCAAAGTCATATACCATATACAAACCGTTGTCTCCAAGAATTGCCTGTGTCAGGCTCTTCCCCCATGAGAAAAACTTTGGCATATAGCTTAGTGCCATGCTAAGAACATTGGATGTAATAATCAGCCGGATAAACATCTTAATCGTCTTATCGAATGTCAAATCCGTATGTAAATCACAACTGTCCCGACAAAAGCCATAAAGAAAAAAGACACATAACAAAGATACTGCTACTACATTTAAGGTTGTGTATATCGTAGATATACTTTCCCAGACATCTTTGTATGTACCTTTTGCCGGATTCTTCGTCAGCACATCGGATGCCAACTGCATCATGTCATTCCATGCATATCCTGCACACTCAAAGAAATCTTTTCCACTGAAAAAATCTCCTAAATCTTCAAAAAATCCTGTAACGGAATCCCATAATCCCACTGTCATCACCCCCTTTGCAGGATTCCTTTCCTTTTCTTACGAAACACCCAGTAACTTAAGAATTGCCGGAACTGCAATCATAATCAAACCACCAATCACTTTCTTTATCGCCTGGCTTTGTTGCGTTGTTTCATGAGCCGCATAGGCTGTACCAAAGTCCAACAAGCCCCATGCCAGAAAGATAACTCCGACACCACCAACACAGCCAAGCACCAAATCTTTGATAACATCAATTCCATCAGTTACATCCGACACTCCGGTATCCGTTGTGTCGCTTTTTTTATCTGCTGCTTTTGCCAACATCGGTGAAACCGTCAAGATTCGAAAATACATGCCTGCCACGAGAGCAGAACACCGTTTCCACAGCCCCTTGCTGCGGGGTTTCATAACTTCTAATTCCTTGTGCATTTTTTATCCTCCTTGTTTTTGCGAAGCAAAAATCCGAACTCCTATGTGAGGAGAGGATTTTCCTCCTTTGTTTTTGCGGAGCAAAAATCCGAGCTTCCTATGCGAGGAGAGGATTTTCCTCCTTGTTTTCCACCGAAAAAGTAACTCCCGGCATTATCGTTTCCTGCAACCGATTACCATAAGCCGCTTATCCTTTCCATCCATTGTCCGGCAAGTAGAAAGCGTCACAAACTGGTAGTTCCGAAAGAATGCTTCCGCACCGCTTTCCTCAATTTCATTTTTCATCTTCTTTGCCGCTTCACTTTGAAACTTGCTGTGACTTAGAATCTTTTCTACCATCCTGCAGTAATCCTCTTCATTTCCGTAGTCCGTGAAAGAATAATAATCTGCATATTTATCTGTCTCTAACACAGACACAACGCAGTATTCCTTTTCTTTTTCACCAACTGCAGTAAAGGAAAACTTGGGATGCTTTCTAAAAAATGTTTCCTCCCGGAAATTTTGCAGATAGCCAAAGTATCGTCTTCCGTTGATGTTATGACCATAAATAATCAGGTTGTCACTGTCAGTCGTACAGCGAACATCCAAAAAAGGCGTTCCATAAAAGCTGTACTCTCCATGCACATCCCGGTGAAGATAATACTGCCAGTCATCCTTATGATGACCTTCGATGCCTGTCTGCATAACCGGATAAGAAAAGCCGGTGCCTTTGATTTCTAGCCACCCAATCATATCTTTGTACTTTTTGTGGAGGTTCCCGACACCATCCTTTTCTCTCTCCGTGGTAATCTCTTTTTCTATCTTGTCCTGCTTTCTCTCCTGATCCACAGTTCTTTTCAGATATAGGAACAGAATCGAAGCAATGACTGCTAAAATCAAAAAAAGGAAGAAAAGTATTCTTCTTTTAGATACTTTTCTTCCCTTTGGGGTTGAACTGTTATTTAGTTGTTTCATATGAATCTTTTCCTTGTAACTTAATTCAGTGATACAAATAATCTTTTCATGGGCAAAATTTCCTCTTTTCAACCAAGAACATTTGTTCTATAATATTATATACAATGAAGACAGGAGGTTCCAACGATGGGAGCTATACAAGAAAAATACACCTTAGCAGATGTCATTTGCCAACATAAAACCGATGGAACCATTATTCCATTGAAAATTCGCATCACTGATGAAGACGGCGAATATCAGGTTTATAACATCAAATCCTACAAAGATGTATCGAATCGCACAGCATATACTATGCCCAACGGAGCTTCTGTTGCCCCAGCCAACCATCTTTGGAAATTTGAATGTAAGATTTGCGCCTTCAACACGCTGAAACGGATTCAGCTTTTTTATAATGCCAATGAAAATAGTTGGAAGGTGTTCTATTCATAGAACATCGATTGTTCTATTTTCTCAACTTGTACTGCTTACCTTCTCCCTCACAAACTGAAAATCTTCTGTTGCTTTCAATCTCTCCACAAGACTGGAATTTGTCCATTATTCTTTTTTCACCAGATACAGCATTACATGCTGTGGCATTTCAACCACTCCACCATTACTGTTTATGTAATCTCTTACTTCCGATAAATATAATTTTTTATGCTCTTCATCAAGGGTTTGTGTGCTTGAATATGATTCTAAAAGCAAAGAATATCTGTCAGCATCATAAGTATCAATCCATCTATATTCTTTGATTACAGGAATACCAAAGTAATTTCCAGACTGGATTTGAGATATCCTTTTTTGTCTAACTCCCTCAATACCTTCTTTATCGAATCCTAAAGATTCTTCTGGTAAGTATTTCTTTTTAATCTCATTTAACCCAACAAAAATGCCAGTATCATGTAATGTAACTGATGACATATGCCAAAATACCGCTAGAACTCCACTATCATTTAGCATGTCCCATACTTTAGGATATCCGACAGTAGCATCTACCCAGTGAAATGCTGTTGCAGAAAAAATCAAATCATATTTCTTGTTTGACTTGAAATCTTCAAAATACGCCTTATATGTATTTACATTCTCACTTTTATATTTTTCCATTAAATAATCTACTTGCTTATCCCCAACTTCAACGATATCAAGGTCATTTATGACCTTGATAAACAAATCTGTTGCTTGACCTGTGCCCGCTCCGATCTCTAATCCTCTAGTAAAAAAAGACTTTTCTGCGAAGTCCTTTATATCATTCAATAACTCTAATGGATATGTTGGTCTTGCAGCATCATACATTGTTACGACATTGTTAAAAGTATCCTTTAAGTTTACAATCATTTTTCTTCCCCACTTGCTATTATGTCTTCTTTTATCTTTCGCTTTCTATCCAATAATATGCCCTTTCTTCTGTCTCTTTTTCTAATATAGCGCCGTTTACTTCTGCAACTGCTCTTGATGCAACATTTTCTTTATGTATTGTAATAAGTACTTTATCAATACCGGATTCATTCGCTTTTTCAAGTAAAAGCTTCAATAATTCTTTTCCATATCCTTTTCCCCGATATGGTTTTGCTATTCCATAACCTATATTTCCACCGGCTACTCGTAATGCATCTGTCAGAAATTCTCGAATACTACCAAAACCAACAGGCACATTATCAACATAAAGCCAGTATGTAGTTGAAGGAACCTTCCATCCATCCACAAGGCCTTTTTGTTCAGATTCTATCTGTTTGTTAATAAGCCATTGCTTATATTCCTCAAAAGACAAACCATTCGCTTTATTAATCAAGCCATTTTCATCTTTAGGAATTAGTTGCAAAAGCTCATATATATCGTTTCCATCATCTGGCGATAGCTTCCTTAATTCAACCATATTACCTATACCTCATTTCATTTGTTCTCAAATACATTCATTTCTTCACCGCGTGAGCAGTTGATTGGAAAAATTGGAAGTTTACAAATCGACAAATTCAAATTTTCATGTGTTCGACAAACTAGAATTTGACTATCTCTTAACTCGTTTTGATAAATGAAGTTCATTATCATCTACATAACCAAGTTTATTATATACAGATTGTGCAACAAGATTTTCTTGTCCTGTTAAGAGTTCGTACTTATGAAGTGGATAATTCTTACTGCAATAATTTTCTGCAAAAATAATCATTTCACTCGCAATCCCTCTATTTCTATATGTCGGTTTAACATACACTTCCGTAATTTCAGGCATATATTCATCATAGCAGAAGGACCTTTTAAGTTGAACACATACAAATCCTACTAATATATCATCTTCATCAGCAACGATAACAACCTCCTGTTTATTACTCACAAGAGAATTTCCAATATTATCTATGCTTGTTTCACCTTCACCATTAAATTCGTTATTTAAGATATTTAATTGCTCTGCATCATTTACTGTTGCAATTCTTACCATAATTACACCTCATCAAATTCTGATTTCTCAGTTTCAAAAACTGAAATTTTACAAACTACTTTTTCAGCAAGGATTTTATCAGTCGACACGCTTCAATTCGTGCTCCACTTGGAGTATCTCCGTGTTCTTTGTCGCAGGAATAATCTATCAGCAACTGACATGGAAAATCTTTGCACATTCCACAAAATATAATGTCTCTATTTATGGCACAGCTAGCTATAGGACAAGCTTTCTCTTTGCAGTGAAATGGAAATCCCTTTGAAGATACACACCCATTACAGTTGCAAGGCTCTCTCCATTCACAGCCTGTACAGTCCAGTCCACAATAAGTTGTAATTAATGTTTCCTGTTGTTTCTTTTTACTCAAACCACGGAAAACCAATTCATAAGATTTATCCAACAACTCCTTTAATAACTCATCTGGCACAGTGCCATCCGGTTTAATTGAATTCCAATGCTGTTTGTTTGAGTAGTATCCTGGCACAATATCTTCATATTGTGTACGCCAAAAATCTCCCTCCAAAGGTTCCAACTTCAAATTTATGTAGTATGGTTTACTTTCCTTGTCCAATAGCACGGCTGCAAACATTTTTCCGCCTATAAAATAACGAATCCAGTTCCACTCTATCTTAAAATCTTTTGTGACCGCAGGCTTGTCCATCAAGTAGTCATCAAGCCATGAATATCTCATTGTATATACCTCCGCCAACTTCAAATTTTCTGTTCCCTATAAAATTAATTTATTGGGATTTACCAAATCGCCAAACTTGAAGTTATAGTGCAATCTTTTTCCATTTTCTAATCTTGGTTCTAAAGGTTCCGAATGGAGCAACTGTATTAACATGTATGAATTTGTATACTTCCCAGACAGCTGTTTTAGTTGCTTCGTCAACCCATTTTCTCATATGTGGTTTAAATAATTCTTCCTCACTCAGAGAATCAATCATTGCATAAATAGAGTTGATATTCTCATTCAATCTGTCTTTCAATTCTTGCAGTGACAACTGAGCATATGTATCTGTGAACCATTGATATAATTCGCCAAGCTGATTCCACTTAAAATTATCCGAAGGAGTTTTAACAGGAATACCCTTTCTTTCGTCTGATTCCCATTTAATAACAAGAGTTGTCCAGCCAACCTGATAAGCAAGATTTTCTGCCGGAGTTCGATCGATCTCATCAATTCTCTTATCTTTTAAATGCTCCGGAATATCATTAAATTCTGAAATATATTTTGCAAAGCTTTTATTTATCTCGTTTTTAAGCTCGTCTTTATTCTCATATGTTCTCAATAGTCTATCTCCTCAGCTTCCGATTTTCCAGTTTCAAAAACAGGAATTTTCAAATTAGTCTTTGCAAATAACCTTTGAACCTTCACCATCAATTACAATTCCCTGACGGTTGTTAATCGGGCATAGATTCAAATCCGAAAACTCAGTCATTATTTTCTCGGTAACTTTCTTAAATGGTGCTGTAAGATAATGCGGAAGAACATAGAAATCAATCAAATCAAGCCCTGCATCATCTTCTTGTGAGTAGTCCTCTGGCTTTTCATCCATTTGCTCGATATATTGGATGCTTGGAGCGCATATAATTGCGCCTGCCGACTCGCCGATCATCAATTTTCCATTTGCCAATTCCTTTTTCAGTAGCCCATCAGTTCCCGTTTTACGGAGCTGGTCCATAAGAAAGAAAGAATTTCCACCGGTAAAATATATCACATCTGCTTCTTCAAAAACAGACTGTATCGTTGAATAAGCCTCCGTTGAAATATCAATTTCAGTTACGATTGCTCCCAACTTTTTGAATAATTTTCGAGCCGAGCCGACATAACCGGTGTAGCCTTCACGCAGTGAAGCTGTTGGAATAAATGCGACTTTCTTATTTTCAATTTCTTCCTTTATCAGACTTCCCACACTTGAAAAGTGCGAACATAAAAATAGTTTCATCAATATTCTCCTTTATAAATACCGATTTGTAGGGAACAACTCTCATTGCTCCCCACACTAAAATTATACCAAATCTTCATTTACTCTGCAACACGTTTCTTATTTCTTCTTTACCAATCCTCTTTTCCGCCACACCATAAGCGCCGCAGCTGCCACTCCGAGAAAACCTGCTGCAAGAGGAAGTACCGGAAGTGTTCCTCCTGTCTGTGGTGTATCCGGCACGTCAGGAATCGGTGCATCTTTTACAGTGACCGTCTGCACCTTACTGGTATCTTTAATCGTTATCTTGACCGGTTCTGCCAGTTGATAACCGGATGGAGCAGAAACTTCAGTAAAGGTGTAAGATTCACCTACAACCAGTTTACTGGTAATGTCGTATGCCTCGTCCTTTGTCACAAACTTCATAACTTCTTTTCCATCGGAATCCGTTACCACGAACTTGGCACCGCCAAGAGCCTGACCACTTTTCTTGTCTAGTTTCAAAAGTTGGATATGAGTCTGTTCATCCACCATAACTGTTTTATCATCTGCCTGGTCCACATAAGTTCCATCTTCCTGCTTAATACTTACCACAGAACTTACGCTGCCATCCTCCGCCTTTTTCTGCCTTATTTGATATACAATAGCATCCGCTGTTACATATCCATCTGCCGGGCGGGTTTCTGTCAATGTATAGTCCTTATCATGAAGCAATCCTCCGACATGAAGATTTCCCTTCTCATCAAAAGAATATTTCAGATTACAGTATCCATCCTTCTCTGTGACCGATACTTTGACCGAATCCTTATCTCCTGAAGTCCAAGAAATGATTTCATTTCCTTCTGCATCTGTGATCACCAGATTACATCCTGCAATCTCACTGGAATCTGCCACTGACAACTTGTCAATCTCATTTGTAGTCTGCTTATTCTCCTTCCGGCAGTTCACATAAATAACTGGGGTAACTGCATCCTTATAAGACAACTGAACCGGAATCGGCTCTTCATCCAAATAATAACTGTCTGAAACGGAAATCTCCTTCAGATAGTACATCCCGGAATTTAATGCCTGAGAAATTGAATTTTCTTCTGAATTGCCTGTTTCCACCGCTGCACTTTCTACAGAAACGGCAGAACCACTTACTGCGCTTCCCGATACCACATAATTTTCATCCTGAAACGGTAACATCATATCACAGATGGCAGTTCCATCCTCACCGGTTGTCAAAGTAGTGAGTTCCGTTCCTGCTTCTACAATCTTTTCTCCATCCACATTGTAAATATCCTGCGCTGTACACAAGGAGAAAGCAGCTCCGCTTACTGTTTCCTTCGTATCCGCATCTTCTTTTAAGAGAGAAATCTGTGGTCTTGCCAGTTCATTGCGAAGATTCAAACTTCCCGATTTATCGGTATCCTCTGTGGAGTTCAGTACAAATTCGTCTTGTCCATTTTCCCACGTAAACTCAAGATTCCATTCGTTATCTTTCGAAAATACATATCCATAAAGTGTTTTTACTTCTTTTACCTTGTATTTTCCTAACGGTAATGTAATATGAACCACATCATTTTCATCCACAGAGTAATTGCAAATACCTTTACAATCAGATGTAAACTCCGCCTTTTCACCTGTGGTTATTGTTGCCACCTTTTCTCCACCCTTAAACCATGTATCCCCCTGGTTATCCTGCGTCACAATATCTCCGTCGGCATAGATTTCAAATTCTGCTCCTTTCAGAGAACGATCCGCATAGATAAATTCCCTTTTCTCGGAATCCCATCCCATCAGCATCTGTCCGGTTTTTGAGATTGCCAGTTTGCCATAAGTTTCCTCGTTGGTATACGTCACTGTAATAATGGCATGAGTATATCCATCCTCGTCCACATAGGACTCATAATTATCTGCTTTACTGTTAATTTCCACTTCAATGAACTTTTTCACTATATGAAGTCCATTTGCCGAATCCACTTCATAGATTCGGTATTTTGCAGAACGAAGCGGCTTGACCGTCATGATTTCTCCGGATTCATCAGTCATAAAGGTATCAACAGTCTTCATCTGGTTTCCATTGCTGTAACTCTGGCTCACCAATTCCTCTCCATCGTCCGTTACCCGATAAATCTTGTAAGCAGTTCCCGGCTTCAACACCTGCTTTTCCGTCTGTTTATCCTTTTTCAGTATTTTGAGATATGCCTTAAACAACTTATTGTTCAATGGATAGGTATATACCTTCCCATTCTCGGTTACTTCCACATCGAAATCATCCACATGGATAGCATCGACATCTCCCGAATCTACCTGATGAACAACATAAGTACCATAATAGAGATTGCCGGTAACTGCGTAGCCATTACTATCTGTCTTGATAATGGCACGTTCGTAATCCGTACAAGTCTCGTAGCTGCCTTTACTCTTTAAATAAACCTGAAATGTGGTATTCGCCTCCGGGTCTAACAATCCGGTTTCCCCATCCGAATAGTATTTCTGAATAGCTACCTTTCCAAGTATTGGATTATTTCCATATTCCGCATTAGAAATCTCGCTGGTATATTCCACTGTCTTACCGGAAGCATCTGCCATAATCGGTATCACTTCCGTAGACAAATTGTACCCAACAGGTGCCTTAATCTCCTTCAGATAGTAGGTCACACCACTGCGAAGGTAATCCGTAGTCACTTTTCCATTTTGAATCGTATAGACTCCGGCAGTCATTTTTGCTCCATTTGCGTTGTATACAGTAGCCTTTGTTGTACAAGCACTATCTGCATATAACTGGAACTGTGCTCCTTCTAAAGAAGCATCTCCATGTGCCTTTTTGTCCGCACTGTACTTATCTGCCTTAATCACATTGATGGAAGCCTTTTTGTAGTGATTCGTCACCCCGGTAATGTAAGCCTTCTCATAATCGGATGGAATCTCATCGTCGCTCTCCGGCCATGCACCACTGGAATCTTTTTGCCAACTGTCATCTTTGTCCAACGTAATTTTTACGCCTTTCGCATATGTCGGGTCCACAATCAGATGCTTATTCTCTCCGGTGTTGTTTTCTGTCAAAGTATAGGTGTTAGAAATGTTATCCATCAAATCCTTGATTTCTTGTGCTGCCATTTTCTGTGCAGATGCCTTAGTCAAATCAGATGGAAAATCAATCCCTTCATCCAGTTCCAAATCATCCGTCAAAAACTTCTTAGCAGCTTTTTTCGCATCACTATCCATATCTGCCAAATCACTATCCGTATAATAATAGTAATCCATCGTCTGCAAACGATATGTCATGCGATATGCCAATCTTCCGGAATCTCTTGTATATCCGGTAAGACTAAAGGATGTTTCATTATCATCATCGGCACTATTGCTTTCCACACCATCTCTATCTGACACGGAAAAAGAATACAAATCATCCAGATTATCTGCATCTAAGGTAAACTGAATGCCTCCCAGTCCATTTCCATCCTCGTCTTTTTTCTTAACCGTAATTCTCTGACGATAATAAGTTGTATCGGTCAATGTAGTAGGTGTATATATTTGTGGTAGCTTTTCCGCATCAACCGTAATCAACTTCTGATACCCTTTACTGTTTCCGGTCTTTTGCCAGATGGTTGCCGAGGCTTCCCAGTTTCCACTTGGTTCAAAGATGGAATTGTATAATTCGTTGACCGTCTTAGAACTATATGTGCCAGTTTTCTCCCTTACCTGTTTAATCACATCCTTTAACTGTGCTTCGGAATTACGCCCCTCGGAAACCGACCATATCAACGCCTGACTCATCACAAAACTTTTTTGCGTACGTTTCCCGTTTAGCACATACCAACGGATAATTTTCGCATAATACCCATGCTTTTCACCGCCCGTATCCTGATCCCATTTATAACTGTTTTCTGCTGCATAAGTATTTCCCGAATGGCAGGTGTGTCCAAGGCTTAAGCAGAACGCCTCTTTTGAACCCAAACGCATCTTCCACCATGTCCCTGATTTTGATTTGGAGCCAAAAGATACGGTTCCTTTTCGTCCCAACGAGGACAAGCTGACATTGGCTGTTGTTGCTGCTTTTGATACCGTAGCATTAGCCGGAATGATTCCGCATAACATGACCACTGCTAAAACTGCCGATATAATTCTTCTTACTTTCTTTTTCACTCTTCTTTACCTCTTTTCTGTTTTTGTTAGATTACTTCGCCCCTCTTCGCTTCGGTGGAGCACGTTCGAGTTCATTCATACAGTTCTCCTTTCTCTGACAACATCACCACGTTTGGACATTTTGTCCAAACGCTTGTAAATCGAGTAGGATGACTCCTACCCGATTTCGTATACATAAAAAAGCCCTTTAGTTTTTTACTCACTAAAGGACTTTTCCCTATATCTATATACTATTTAATTGCTCAAGACAATCTCATTGCTCCCATTTTCTTCAACCGTTATATGAACAGTCTTTGCTTTCTCATATCCATCCGGTACAATGCGCTCATAAAACACATAACTTTTTCCAATTTCCAGATAAACAACCTTTCCACTTGACAATGAAATCTTATCCATTTTCAAAGTTGTATCCTTCTTTGATTCTTCATAATAGGCAAATCCGGAACCCTCAATATAAGCCCCCGAGCCGTTATCATATCGTTTTATGGTCATCCTTTTTATCTGATAGGATTTCCAGTTTATGAAATCAGTTTTATCTTTATCATAAAAGATTGCAATCCACATATCTTTATAACAGGCAATCGCCCCACACACATGTCGTTCTGCCAGTAGGTTTCTATAATGCCCCTGACTCTTTTTCCATGATTCCATTGCATCTCCTGCTGAACACCCCGTTGTCAGATTCTCTGAGAAAAACAAATCTCTGCATCCTGCAAATGCCCCAAAGTAAGAGTTCATATCTCTTCCCAGATTGGCATGATTATCATATCCACTGGTTTTCAAGCGGTATCGGCAGAACTCATAAATCTCATCGGACCATTGAAGTTCCTTAACACCTTTGGCTTTCCGATACTGGTTCTGAATTGCGAATGCCTTTTTGCTTCGTTCCAAATCAGTGGGTGCTTTCGTTTTTATTACTTTGACCTTGTACCTCATTTTTTTCGTCTTGCCATTTTTCATTTTGCAAGAAACAGTAATCAATGCACTTCCTTTCTTCTTTGCCTTGAAGCAAATCTCTTTCTTTCTCTTTTTGAATTTTACTTTCACTACAGATTTCTTACTGCTTTTCACTTTTACCACTTTGGCTTTTCTGACAATTTCCGGTTCTCTAATTGCCGTATTTCCACCACGAAGATCAATGGTAATCTTCTTTGTCTTAATCTTGGCAGAAACCTCTGTCTCCTTGCTACCAGCCATTGTCAGCATTAAAAGTAACACAATACTTATTTTCACAATTATTCTTTTCATAAAAATCACACGCCTTTCGCTGTACGCTAGTCATTCCTAGCAATTCGATTATATCGTATTTTGTAGTTTTCTAAAACATTTTTTAATCAATGACTTTCCAAACGTTTTTCCAGTTCGATTAAAAGTTCCTCCTTGCATTCCTGTATCACATTTCGAATATCATCCAGAATGTCATCTGACTTCATCGAAATTCCATTATGTCGATAATAATAAATCACCGCCTCACGTATGTAAGCACTTTTGTTGTCTACATTCTCCAAAATGTTGTAAACCAACTGGTGTCTTGGATTATCCATACGAAGCAGTATCGGGACCCGAATACATTCGCTCTTCTTCCCCATTGTCATCACCTCCTACATCTTCCAGTTGACCGGCTCCATAAAAATCGTACATGACCTGATTACTAATATCCAAATCACATTGTGCTTTTGCCTGATATAGAACCGTAAGCATATATGCCTTATGATTTCTTACTTTTGTCACCTGCTTATTATACTGTTCTATGGCATAATCAATATCAAGCCTGTCCAATTTCAAAAGTCTGGACTTCACAACAGCTGCCGGTTTGTCTTCACCCATCACACGAATGACAGGCTTTTGGGTATTCAAAGCATCATAAAGGACATCCTTCATCGTGTTTATCTGCCTTTCCTGATACAAAGACACAAACTCTTCATCCAGATCGTAATGATGTTCAATAAACTCCATGGGATACTCTTCTCCCCTCGCATCCTCTTCTTGATATTGATTAGGATTAGGATTTATTATATTAGGTTTTAAATCAGGTTTTATATTATAGTCTTTATTATTGTTACCCCCGTTTGCGTTGCTACCGTAAGCGTTACTACCGTTACCGTTGCTACCGAAAGGGGGGTAACGGTCAGAATTACCGTTAGTACCAAAAAGGGGGTAACGGTCAGAATCGCCAATTTCTGTATCTTCATCCGCATTATCTGCTTGAAAAGATGAATGTTCATCCGTAACCGTTTGCGTTTGACGTTTCTTTTCTGCACGTGTCAGATTATCACTGGAAACCTCTCCTTCACTATTATGGTATAACGTATGAGGACCCAAATCCGGTTCATCCAGCAATTCATACTCGGTCTTCCACTTGCCATTATCCGGCATGAAATGAACCTTTAAATATCCAAAATCCTTCAATTCTTTCCATGCACTGTCAAATGCCTTTTTTCCTTCTTTGGTCAGATTTCTGAAATCCTCTTTTGTCCATTTCTTATCCGGCATAGAGATATATGCTTGTATCACAAGATATAATCCCTTCGCCTTCAAAGAAATTTTTACATCTCTTGTTATTTCATTTTGAACGACTGTAAAACCTTTTTTACTTCGGAAGAAACCTTCTGCCATGTTATCACCTACCTGCTCTTGAATGGTACCTGTTCATCTCCAGCAGACGAAAAATCATCTGCATCGGCTACTGTGTTTCCTGCACTTTTCTTCTGTGCGAACTCGACTTCTTCAGTAATAATGCTGAAACCATATACTTTGTTTCCCTCTTTGGTCGTGTAATTATTATTCTGTACACGACCAACCACAAGCACCCTGGAACCGCTATGAAAATACTTCTCTACAAACTCTGCCTGTCTGCCAAAGGATGTACAGTGGAAGAAATCTGCATCGGCATTTCCCTCTTGCTTATTTCTGCGATTTACCGCAAGGTCAAACTTTGTAATAACCATCTCGCTGCCATCCTCATTTTTTTTCCTTGTTGTCTTTGGTTCTCTCGTCATATTCCCCAGCAAAATAATCTTATTCATTTTCTTCACTTCCTCTCTTTTGTTTCCATTTCTCCAGTAATTCAAAAATGACATCCATCATTTCATCTTCTGTGGTTTCTTCCTCAAAATACTCTGCCAATCGTTCATTTTTCAGAGTAATATCTTTCTTCTTACTGTGCCTTTCAACAGAAAACAAATAGCGTTCCAATGTCTCTTCATCCAATTTTCCATCTGCACTCAACTGCTTTATGGTATTAGCCTGTACCGTCGACAACTTTTTTTCATACCGGCAAATCGCATCATAAACCATTTCCTGCTCTTTATTGGAAAGAACCGATAAACTTACCCCCTGGATAAAACCCAGTTTCTTGTTATCTACCATTCCTAAAAGATTATCATTTAGTCTGGCAAGCCAGATATATCTCTGTATCGACTTATAATTCTCGCCGCTTTCCTCCGACATTTTTTGAAGACTGTTTCCTTCTTTGCCCTGGTTCTTCATGGCATCGTACTTGATTTTGTAGGCTCTCGCCTTTTCACTGGGTAAGATGTTCTCTCGCTGGATGTTGGAATCTACCATAATCAGACTGGCTTCATTATCATCCAAATCCTTTACAAAAACCGGCATGGTATCAATACCAAGCAGTTCACAAACATGTCTTCTTGTATGTCCTGCAATAATCTCATAACCGCCTTCTTTTCGTGATCGTACAATTCCCGGCACCAACACACCATGCTGACGTACGCTTTCTATCATTTCCTCCAGTTCTTCATCTGAGCGAATCTGAAACGGATGGTTGTGAAACTCATGAAGTTCCGAGATTGGTATTTGCTTAACTTCTCCGGCTTCTACCACAGGCTCCTCCTTACCACCAAACAAATCATCAAACCTTGTTAATTTCACTTTTTCTAATGCCTTTGTTCTACTCATGAGCAAGCACCTCCTTTGTCAGTTCTTCATAAGCACCGGCCACCGGATGTTTCTTGTCCAGCGAAAATATGCTTACCCCGGCTGCTGATGTTTCTGCGGCCTTTACAGAAAAAGGAATCCGGCTATCAAAGATTGGAATGGATTCACCATAGTATTCAGTAATCAGTTCAATAATATCCTTTGCATAATTAGTTCTTGCATTCAGCATGGAAATAAGAATCCCCTCAAACTGAATCCCAGGATTTAGATGCTTTCTAACCCGGAAGATTGTCGTAATTAACTGCTCCAAACCCTTTACCGGTAAATAAGCAGCCTGCACCGGAATCAACACACTATCGGATGCTGTAAGAGCATTTACCGTTATCATTCCCAGACTTGGCATACAGTCAATGAGAATGTAATCGTAATATTCTCTCATGCAATCCACATAGGTCTTTAGCACAAACTCCCTGCTCATTGCATTAACCAGAGAAACATCCACACCGGATAAATCAATGTTACAAGGCATGAGGTCAATTCCTTCCACATGATGAATAATTCCCTCTGACACCTCAAACTCCTCGTCCATGATAATCTGCTCCATAATGGTTGGTAGTGCTATCTCCAATTCGTCCGGATTTTCAATACCCAGACTCTGGGAAAGGTTTCCTTGTGGATCGGCGTCAATTACAAGCACCCTTTTTCCTTCTCTTACCATTCCAACTCCAAGATTTACTGTTGTGGTGGTCTTGGATACACCGCCTTTCTGATTACAAATCGCTATTACTTTACACATAATTCTGACCCTCCGTATTCTTCAGATTCATTAACTAATTCTTTGTACAACATTTTTCGTCTTTTTCACTGGGTATACTCCAAGATATATCCGATGATATTTTTCATTGTCACATCTCATAAAATCCGATATGTAGCTGATATTGCATCTTGGATTTTTCTGCAGTAACTTTAGCATTCTCCTTACTTCATTTTTCTTTCCCTGCAATTTTACTTTTACCACCTAACTCACCTCCATCTAAAAAAGGGTTGAAAAAAAGCACTTCGTTTTACCGAGGTGCTTATGCATCTTTATATCATATTAGGACTTAACTATTTTGAATTGCAAAAGGTGTAAAAAAGGTGTATTTCTTATAGTACAGTTACGCAGGCATTATAATCATAGGCATTTGCCCCCATATTATTACATATTGCCGTGGCAAACAAATAGTATTTTTATCATAGTTTCGTTTCTCCTTGTTTTGCCCCGGAATGCCCTGTTTTGCAAGGGTTTCCGGGAATTTTGTTGTTGTTTGTATTTTTGCTCTGAAATGTGTGATTGTGGCAAATCAGAGCAGAACCATGCAAGTTGTTACTACCTGTTGGTAGTAGAAATAGTAGTAAAAGGAAAAGGCTTACTACTAAGGATTTTTCTTCTTTAACAATGAAATTATCATCCTTCCCCTAGTTTTAGTCAACAAGCATATTAGTTCACACGTTTTACTTTTATCTCTTAATATGCCATCCCAATTTTCAAATTCATTTGTTTTAACATCCTCTATTTGCCGCCCCCTAAGATTTGACTTAAAATCTTCCAATACATCTTTAATATACAAATGCTGTGCCGTTTTTATTATATAATCTCTAAAAGTTGGATATAAATCACAAGAGTAATCATCCCAATATTCCTTACAATAACTTAATAAGAAATCCCATTTCTCATTTTTATTATTATGGACAAATTGAAGATGTCGTAAACCTTTCCTATGAGCATTGGGTATCGGTGCAAAATTCCCAATCGTGTATTTAAGTTCTTCCCATTTAAAAAGATTACTCGCACCCACTCTTTTTGCGATGCTTCCTAGTCTATAAAAATCACGTTTTGAAGCTTTAGGATTGTTCATTATATCAAAAGATACTTTTGTTTCATCAATCCTAATTGTAGATAAAAAATGCATTTTACTTTACTTTTATCTATTTCTAGTAATCTCATAAAAATCATTTTAGATAAAATAGAAGTTTCAACCTCATGATTATTTGAAAACTAAAAATCAAATTTATACTTATAATCTTCCTGTTCTATATATTCTTCAACCAATCTTTCCAAGCATCCCAAGATGCATTCTTCATCTATGTAAGATTTTTGCATATCCGCCCCTATATTCGAAAAAAATCACTATTTAAATCTTCACCTGAATATGAATTACTCCATATATGTTGATTTTTTTCATAGGCATCTTTCACCATCGCGAAAGTGCGAATATCTCTATATTCATATCGTTCCGTTAATTCATATAATAATATTCTCGATAAATTTGTAATATTATATACAACTTTATTATAAGAAAACAAAATTGGCTCGTACTCTGGCAAAATTTGTGCTGTATCCGTACCCAAAAATGCTTTCTGTAAAATCATAAGCATTACCAATAACTCTTTCTTATTATATTTTTTTAGTTCAGAATAATTGTGCATAGAAAACTGAGAGTATGTGTATTTTTGTGTACGCTTTAAAATTCTCACAATTCTCTTTAAAACATTTTCTGTGTTACACTTATACTCATCCCAAACCATATACGCAGCTAACACTTTATTATACACCCCTTTATGAACCTTAACATGTCTCTTTTGTTCCGTTACCAAATCCTTTATCGAAATTTGCAGATGTGGAAATATTGCTATATCAAGCATGTGTTTTTTCAAAAAACGTTTCTTGAAAATGCCATATTTCTTAAATGTTGTTACAGAGTCAGCCAAACTTTCAAACTCTGACATATCCAGTTCCATAATTCCTTGATAAGCATTTATGGCTTTTTCCATTTTATAATCGATTTCCTTAATAATGGTTTTTAATTCAGCTTCTATGTATTCTTTACAACTTTCAGCTTCTACTCCGTTGAATTTCTCCGTTAAATACTTCTCTAATTTACTTTTTGCTTCATAGCTCTCACCAAACTTTTTATTATTAATTTCAGCCTTCAAAACTCTTCTAGCAGCCTTTGGAATTGTTTTCAAATAATCATCCGCTGTTTTTTTCACTTCCAGCTGAAATTCATTATCATAATATTCTATATAATAATCTCTTGCCAATTTAGCATAATCCGTATTTTCAAAGTATCTACAAAATGGAATTTCTGAATAAGTCTTACTAAATTCATTTATATGTTCTATTGCATTGTGCAACTCCTTTTCTCGTTCACAATAATAATCTTGCACATAAAAAAACAGTGCAACAAGCGCACTTCCTAATACGCCGGATGTAACAACCTCTATAAAAGATTGCATTTTCACAACGCTTATGTTGGTATAAATATGCAGTATTTCCTCAATTCTATTTCCTACACGAAACAATTCTTCTTCATCTGCAAAGTGAACATATGCTAATACCAAAAGCATAATAATACTTACACTTGTAGCTAATTCTATATTTCGCTTCTTTATCTTCATGTCATTCCCCACTTTCTCTCTTTCAGTCTTTTTATTATATCGTCACCCTCATCATTTTTCCATAGAAAAAACGCCCCAATAAACCCGGAGCGTTTCTACCGTATAGCAATACTACACTATTTTAAACATTTTCTGCGATACCGCTTTTGCATCGTTTTTCTTTTCAATCTCTGCCTGTGCTTTTCTGAATTCTTCCATTCGTTTCAGTTCTTCCTCTGCATCATCGAAATTGATATGCGTGTACACATTCATTGTGACTGATATATCCGAATGCCCCATGAGGTACTGTAATGTCTTTGGATTCATTCCCGATTTTGCCATATTGGAGCAATAGGTATGTCGGCATACATGAGGCGTGATATTTGGCAACTGCACCCGGTAGATGTCATTGTATCTGCCGACCATATGATTAAAGCGGTGTTGCCAATGCATTGCAACAAGTGACATTCCATTATCATCGTAAAATAGAAATCCGCTATAGCCGTCTATAGCTTTCTCCACTTTCGGTGCATTTCTGTCCTCGATGATTGCCTGAAACATCTGTGCCACATCCTCTGTAATCGGCAATACTCTTGTTCCGGCATCCGTCTTTGTAGTTTCTATGATGTATCGCATATCCGATGTTCTCTGCAATTGGTGGTCGATATTTACAGTTCTGTTCTCAAGATCAATGTCCTTCAGCGTCAAGCCACAAAATTCTGATATTCGCATTCCCGTATGAAAGAGTATGTACACCACTTCATAGTATTTACAGTACACCACATCGTCATGCACAAACTTTAGGAACTTTCTCATCTGGTCTTTTGTGATTGCCTCTCTTGTAACTGCATCATTTACCAATACCCCGGCAAGCTGGAATCCGAATGGATTCTTTACAAGAATGTCATCATCATCCACCATCTGAAAGGCTGGTCGTAGCACTCCCCGGATGGTATGAATGGAACTGTAGCTTTTCCCATCTTCCTGTTGCAATTTTATAAGGAACAGCTTTGCATCGGAAGTTTTAACACTTCGTATCGTCTTTTTACCGAATGCTTCCTTTGCAAGTAATCTCTGTACTGTAACATATCCCTGCTTCGTGCTTTGCCTTACTCCGGTCTTTGTTTTCAAATATCGGTCTACAAGTTCACAGACTATCATCTGTCCGTCCACGATATTTACAAGCAAATCCAAATCTGTGTTTACCTGTTTTTCCAATTCACGAAGGGAGAGGCATGGCTTCTTGCCCTTTGGAAGTTTGTCCGTAGGCTATAATGGCTCAGTTGTCAAGACAAAAATTTGATATTTTTATAATGAACTGATATGTTGACGAGTTACACGGAAAATGTGTGAAGCATCTCCCGGATTTTTATATTATGCGGCTGCTCTGGCTGCATCCAGAAGCATTGCCGGATAGTATACCTCGGCAGGTCGTTTGTTCCCAATGGACTGATGGCATCTTTCAAAGTTATAGGTGTAGATATACCTTCCGATGGCTTCTCTTGCTTCTTTGAGATTAGCATACTCCGTAAGATATGCTTCCTCATACTTGAAGCTGCGGAACCAGCGTTCAATCATGATATTATCTGCCCATCGGCTTTTGCCATCCATGCTTTGACGGATTCCGCTATTACGAATAAAGTCGATGTATTTGTCGCTGGTAAACTGGCTGTCCTGATCCGAGTTGATGATTAACGGCTTAGCTACTTTAAATGCTTTTTTACAGGCGTTGATGACCATGGTGGTATCCAGAGTATCATCAACATCCCAGCCAACGATACAACGGCTGTACCAGTCGATGATGGCTGTCAGGTAAAGAAATCCGTGCTTCATTGGAATGTATGTAATGTCCATTTCACGCATATATCTGCTTGCTTTACGGCGTCCAACATGATATCCGCGCAGTTTAAGTTGAGCAGACATCTG
>NZ_QUDR01000021.1 GCF_003477605.1 Clostridium sp. AF37-5 | reverse complement strand
GGAGAAAGGAGAATAATCCATTACCCTCAAAAGAGGATAATTGGATTATACGTAGATAGTATGAAAAGAATGAAATGTATGATAGTATTTCTTTTGGTTGCTGGGCTTGCAGTTTCAGCACCGAAATCAAATGCAATGTCAAAGAAGGTAAAAAAACAATATACTAAGGTCTTGCAGAAGTATGTAGGAAAAGGTAACGATGAATATTCGATACCTAAGTTTGCTCTTGTTGACATAGACCGAAATGGAATTCCGGAGCTTATGATTCAAAAAGATGGTCAAATAACAGGGGAAATGCTTTATTATACATGCAAAAAGAGCAATAAGAAACTGGTGAAAATAAAAGGACCTAGTTCAAAAGATAATTATCCGTGTTTTGGCGGACTTTCACGGATGCCTTCCAGAAAAAGTTATGCATTTTACAGAGGAGGCCCCGGATATACGGATGATAACGGAAATGGCATTATGCCTTATCTTTATGCAGAATATAAAATCAAGAAAAATAGAATTGTCTGTGTAAGCCTCGTCAACAAAAAAGAATACATGGACAAAAATAAGGTTGAGTACAGTGGAACATATTTAGGAAAAAAGAAAGTCACAAAGGCAGATTATAACAGAATAGAAAAAGCGTGCCGAGGCGAAATAAAATTTAAAAATATTACAAATAAAAATATTGCTAAAATGAAATAGCAAAAAAAAGCTGTTTGTAACGCAGATAGAGAAGTTTATCGCGTACAGGCAGCTCTTTTTTTTTGGCTCGCCGTTAAAAATTAGGAAAAAAGTTGAATACATGGCGTGATAAAATGGAACGAGAAAAAATGAGGGTGCTAGACTGGGATGAAAGTTAAAGGAGTTATAGATGAAAAAAACAAGTTATGAAATTTCCTATGATGTGATAACAAGCATAGGGGAACGAAAAACGAATGAAGATGCTTATGGAATCCTCGAACTGCCGGAAAAAAAATACTTTCTTGTATGTGACGGGCTTGGTGGACACGGTGATGGTGAAGTGGCGTCCTCTTTTGTTGTGGAGACCATGAAACAGTGTTTGGCAGAGGGACTTTCGGTAGCAGACAGTATTATGAAAAGTCAGAACCAATTACTGGAAAAGCAGCGGCAGGAACATAAAGAAAGCGGCATGAAAACGACATTAACTTGTCTGGAAATCAAGGATGAAAAAGCAAAGTTTTCTTATGTGGGAGATTCCAGAATCTACTGGTTTGAAAAAAATAAATATAAGCTGCGTACAAAAGACCACAGCGTTCCACAAATGTTAGTAAACAGCGGTGCAATAAAAGAGAAGGATATTCGCCATCATGAGGATAGAAGCCGCCTTTTGCGGGTAATGGGAACGGAATGGAATACACCCAAATATCAAATCATGGATGAATTTGATATATCAGCGAAAAGCAGTTTTTTATTATGTACCGATGGATTTTGGGAATTGATTGAGGAAAAAGAGATGGGGATGTGTTTGAAAAAATCCCGTTCGCCAAAGGAATGGCTGTCTTCCATGGAGCAGATTATCAGGCAGAACGGAAAAGGAACTAACATGGATAATTACACGGCAATTGCTGTTTTTGTTCGGTAAATAAACGGCAGAGAAAGGAGAAACCATGGCTGTTAAATGTAAAAATGGACATTGGTATGACCCGAATGTGTTTCGGAGTTGTCCACATTGTAAGAAAAAGAATGAAACGCTGAGTTTGATGGTTGACAATGTTGAGGAGGATGATAAAACGGTATCCATCATGGATGCAGATTTATCACTTGGCGAACAGTTAGGTGAAATCGTGCAGGAAAACATCGGGGGTGAAATACCGGTGGATGCACTTGGTGGATTTTCGGATGATGACAAAACCGTTTCCTTTGGATTCTTTGGCATGGCAGGTGTTCAGCCGGTAACCGGATGGCTGGTATGTCAGACGGGGGAGGAGAGAGGAAAAGATTACAGACTTCATGCCGGAAAAAATTTTATCGGAAGAAGCAATACGATGGATGTTGTGTTGATTGATGATAAAACGATTGCAAGGAATAAGCATGCATCGGTTACCTATGACCCGAAAGGAAATACCTTTTATGTGACGCCGGAGGGAGGAAATACCGTCTATGTGGCAGGTGAGTTAGCTGGGGAAGCAGTCAAACTTTCGGCAGGTGATGTTATTACAATTGGAAAAACGGAATTGGTATTCATTCCATATTGTGAGGAGGAGAGAAAATGGCAGGAGTAAAGAAAATATTACAAAACAGTTGTCTGATTTTTGCAGTGTGCCTGATTTGCTGCACAATCAAAGTGCAGGCAAAATATTTTAAAACACCGTATTTGTTGGAAATGGCAAAAAGTGATGCAGCACCTTATGTAACCAGTTACATTGTTGGAGCAAAGGCTTCTGACAGCATGGTTTTTAATGGAACAATCGGAAATACCATTTCTTTAAAACAGAGTGATTTGGCAGTCTCCTTTAAAGAGAGTAAAGAAGGACTCCATACCATTATTCTTGTGGATAACTCCGGGTCTGTAGATAAGGGGCAGTTTTCAGAGGCCAAAAAACATATTGCAGCACTGAGAAAGTCCATGAAAGCACAGGACAAAATGACATTATATACAGTGGGAACTTTGCGTGCGAGCGGTCAAAAGAGTAATGTGCTAAGAAATGGAAATCAGGCAGTGTCGGGAAATGAAACAAAGACGCTCAAATCAGATATCAAGAAAATAAACAAGATTCCGTATCATAAAGAAGCCAAAAGCAGAACGGTACTGTATCGTTCTTTAAATGAAGTGTTGACAGCATATGCCGATGCACAGCCAAGCCAGAGGACCGTTGTTTTACTGGTGACAGACGGGGAAGATGACTCTTTGGGAAAAGATAATTCCAAAGAAAGCACACTCGAAAATGTAAAAAAATCGATGGTTCCGGTGTATGGAATTCTATTAAAGAATAAAGCAAAAAAGCCAAACAAGAAAAAAATGAATGCGACCTATCAAATTTTAGAAGAAAAGAACAGTCGTGGCTACAATTTTGATAAGTGTCACTGGAATACGTCAAAAAAACAGGTAAAAGAAGGATTTAAAACATTTTCAGATATTGTGTGGAATCATACGTATGTTGTGAAAATGGAAGCACCAAACAATAAAAAACTGGATGGTATCAGTGCAATTACCTTAAGTGAAAAACGCGGCAGTGGTAATGTGAGCGGACGTATTGACTACAGTCGTTCGACACCGGATAAAGAAGCACCGGTTATTCGTAACATAAAAAAGAGTAAAAGCAATGCGATTACGTTTGAATTGACGGACAATTCGGGCAGTGTAGTTGGCGCGGACAAAGTTTCCAATTATGTTGTGAAATCAAAAAGTAAAGATGACAATGGCAGGGTGTGGGCAATTAACAATGTAAATTACAATAGCGTGGATAACACAGTTGTGCTTACGTTTAAGGAAGATTTGTATACGGGTGAATATACCCTGATATGTTCCAATATTCATGATGACACACAAGAGGCAAATCCGATTAATCAGGAATACAATTTTAAATTTACCGGTTTAGATGAAAAGTCTGAACAGACGAAACAGTTTGTCCGTTCGTATTGGTGGATTGCCCTTATTGCACTGGTTCTTATTATCGGTGTTATCGTAATTAACATTACAAAGCGAAAACCGGAAAAAGTTGTTGAAATAAATCCGGATGATTTATTAAAAGCAGATTCCAAACTAATTCGGCTTACCATTACCGACCGTGCCGGAAAAATTCAGGATGTGGAATGGAATGTCGAGGGCAGTTTGTTTATTGGGCGTTCGGATATATGTAATATTTATTTTGATGATGAGCGTCTTTCAAAACAGCATTTTGTGATAGAAGTAACGAAAATGGCATGCTACATTGAAGATTTGGAATCTACGAACGGAACATTTGTCAATGGTGTGAAAATGACGAACCGCCGGATGCTCTTGGATGGTGATATCATTACTGCCGGACGTGAAAAATTTGTTTTCCATACGATGAAAGCAGAAGCTGTTTCAGAGGCAGAGGAAGAATAGAGCGGCTAGGAAAGAGGGAAAAAGATGAAAACAAATTTGTTTTGCCCTAATTGTTTTCAAAGTGATTGTTTTAATGGTCGTTTATGTTACCAATGTGGTTATGAACAAAAGGCGGCTGTTGATTCACGGGCTATGCGAGCCGGGGTACTGCTGAAAAACCGATATTTTCTGGGGCGTGTACTGGGAATTGGCGGATTTGGAATTACCTATCTGGCATTTGACAGTCGACTCAGACAGCGGTGTGCAGTCAAAGAATATTTTCCTGTTGAATGGGCGGTGCGTATGGCAGGAACCAATCAGATTGAGCCAAACAGCCAGTTAAAGGATGAATTGTACTATCACGGGAAAGATGTGTTTGTGAAAGAGGCAAATATCCTGCTGGAATTTCAAAGAGAATCACACATTGTGAATGTCAGAGATTTTTTTGAGCAGAATGGAACCGCCTATCTTGTTATGGAGTATGTGCAGGGTGTTACATTGAGCCGCTATATGAGAGAACAAAACAAGCCCTTGTCAATTGCCCTTGCCAATCAGATGGTTCAGGAAATTGGAGATTCGCTGCATCGTGTACATAAGAAAAATCTTCTGCACCGAGACATCAGTCCGGACAATATTATGTATGACAATAAAGGGGAAATGAAACTGATTGATTTTGGTGCAACGAGAGAATTTGCACTCAATTCCCCACAAAGCATTTCCGTTATGGTTAAACCCGGTTTTGCACCGATTGAACAATATTCCCGTTCAGGCAGACAGGGACCGCATACGGATGTGTATGGTCTTGCTGCCACTTACTACTATGTGGTAAGTGGGAAGAAGCTGCCGACGGCACCGGACCGGGAAGCAGGAGTTGAAATAAAGCCACTTAAAGAATTGCTGCCTCACATACCAAGCCATATCAATGCGGCAATAAATCATGCACTGCAAAAAAAGTGGCAGACTCGTACAAGGAACATGAAAGAATTTGTACATGAAATGCATCTGTCACATCGAATTGTGTCAGATGGCAGACAGAAAAGTTTTGCTTTCATCATATTGCAGGGACAAGGAGAAAATCAAAGAATTGATTTGATACACAATCAGATAAAAATTGGAAGAAACCGAGCGAAATGCCAGTACGTCATAACGAATCCGCAAATCAGCGGCGAACATTGTGAGGTTACTTACGATACAGAAAACAATCAGTTTTATGTAAAAAACTATTCCAGAAATTACACATATACCAAATTTGGAGCACTTTTGATGGGACAATCCGTCACATTGAAAGCGGGGGAATGGTTTTATTTACAGACACAGAGTCAGAGATATTTATTTTTTTTGGAGGTGAATGAATCGTGTTTGGAAAGAAAAAAGAGGTAAAAAAGGAGCCGGTTAGCTCACCGTCAACCGGTAGAGTACAGCGTATGGTGCCGGAACTAGCAACGTTATCGTATACCGTTACCGGAAATCGTCAGTACCAGCAGGATGCTGTTTATGTATCCAAAGGCAAGAAACTGGCAGCAAATAAAAAGACCAGAGTATTAGCTGTGGTATGTGACGGAATGGGCGGGATGGCGGATGGCGGCAAAGCAAGTCAGACGGCAATCCAGATGTTAGTTTCAGCATTTAAGCAGATAGAGAAAAGTGCTTCAGTGGATATTCCTACATTTTTCAGACAAGGGATTTTAGCAATTGATGAGGCAATCTACAATTTTCCAAAAGAAAACGGAAAAGGTTCCGGTACAACAATGGTTGCGGTGATTGCAGAAGATAATAAATTATACTGGGCATCCGTTGGTGACAGTAGAATTTATATTATCCGTGGAAGCCAGATGAGACAGGTAACAAGAGACCATAATTACTGGCTCCGTTTACAGGAGATGGTTGCCAACGGTCAGATGACAAAAGAAGAAGCGATGGCAAAACGGCAAAAAGAAGCATTAATAAGTTTTCTTGGAATTGGAAATGTAAATCTTATGGATGTGAATACACAGCCATTTGAGATGCAGTACGGTGATGTAGTTATGCTTTGCAGCGATGGGATTACAAAGACCCTGTCGGATGAGCAGATTCACGGGATTATAGTGAGTGATATTGTTTCGATGGAAGATAAGGCAAAAACACTTGTGAATGCCGCTATCACAGGAAACACTCACTCGCAGGATAATACCCTCCGTAGCGATACTGCAATATAAAGAATCTATTATTAACAAAGAAAGATAAGCACAAAGGTGCAGGCGCAAAAGCGCAGAAAGGAGTAATTATGAATTTAAGCAGATGCGAAAAGGGGCACTTTTTTGACAAGGAAAAATATGCGGTATGTCCACATTGTCAGGGGGGAGCTGGTTCAGATGACAGCCTCACAACAGTATTTACAGAGGATATGACAACACCGTCACCGGTACCGGTGCCACAGGAACCGGTAAATCAGTGGGGGCAGGCACCGGTTATGCCGGCCGATGAAGTAACACTTCCGACCGGAGGAACGCCGATTGAACAGCCAACAATACCTTATGCAGATGATTATAATGAGCAGCCGACAATTCCGTTGACACAGGATACATTTGCCGCAACTGAAACAGTGCCGACTGTTAATCAGCCGGAGTGGACAGAAGATGATGACCATACGGTAGCATTTTATGATGATTTGTTTTCAGGTGTTACCGGCGCAAATGCCGCAAGCCCGAATCCATCCGTAGTAAATGCACCACAGGTGAATACCATTTCTTCTCCATGTGTGGGATGGTTAATTGCGATGGGTGGTGCTCATGTAGGTCAGGATTTCCATTTGAAAGTTGGTAAAAATTTCATTGGACGTGACATCCAGATGGATATTGCCTTAGTTGGTGATAAAAGCGTATCCAGAAACCGCCATGCCATTGTTGTATATGAACCGAAAAAACATTTGTATTTGGTTCAGCCGGGAGATTCCAGTGGTTTGGTATATCGAAACAATGAAGTTGTGCTCAGTCCGGTAAAACTGGAAGCTTATGACATGATTACGGTTGGCGATGTAAATCTGTTATTCATGCCATTGTGTGGAGAGCGATTTAATTGGAGCACTTTACTGGAAGAATTAAGTAAAAAAAATAACGAGTAATTCAAAGGAAAAACAGGAGGAAAATGATGGACCGTAGTGCAAAAGGAATAAGAATAGCAGGAGCATTACTGCTCTTTGTGAATTTGGCGGTATTTTTTCTGCCTATGACCAAAATTGTACATACCAATTATGGAACAAAGGAATTTTCAGCATTTCAGTATTTACAAAATGTAATTCACCCGGATTCGGCGAATCCGCATGTGTTTGGAGTTTCGGTCATGTTTGTTGTGTGGGGACTTTTAGTTCTGCCGGTGATATTGTCACTTGCTGCAGGAATTATTGGTTTAGTAGGGAGCGCCAAACAAATTTTATCCGGGATTTTCTCCCTTGTAATTGCGGGGGCTTACATTACGCTGTTTTTTGTGATTGATTCTCTGGCACCAATTTGGAATATTTCAGGGGAAACTTCTGTTAGCTGGGGATATGCCTTTTTTATCAGTTTGTCCGTTTCTATAGCAGCGGCGGTTCTTGGGATTGTGAGTTTCTTTGTGCGGCCACGCAGAAAGAAACCGGTCACCTCCGATGTGATTCCTAAGGTGCAGGAAATTAAAAATGAACAGCAAAATATGAGATATAACATTGTCAGTCCGGCAGAGAAAACCGGCGATGAAAATATGAAGATTGAGACGGTAAGAGGTGTTCTGGTCGGTCTTGCCGGTATTTATAAGGGAGCAGAAATTCCAATTCAGGATGGAGAAACCATTCGGATTGGACGAACTGCGGATAATGATTTAGTTTTTGAAAACCAGCAGAAAGTCAGTCGAAAACATTGTGTCATAAGTTTTCATAGAGATAAAGAGTGTTTTAAAATTGTTGACACATCCAGCAACGGCAGTTTTACAAATGGTTCGCAGGAGTGTCTTCCGCAGAACATGGAGATTTGCCTGAAACCGGGAACTATTCTTGATTTTGGTAGTGAAGAAAATCGGTTTCGACTGGAATAATGAAAGAGGTAGAATATGGCAAGCGAATTATGTATGAATTGTTTTAGCGTAAAAGGACAATATGAGGTATGTCCTTTTTGCGGATATGTAGAGGGAACAAAACCTAAGCAGCCTCATTATCTGACACCGGGTACAATCCTTGCAAATCATTTTATTGTGGGAAATGCCATTGGATTTGGTGGATTTGGAATTACCTATAAGTGTTTTGATACAACACTTGGTGTTGTTGTCGCGGTAAAAGAGTTTTATCCGGCAGGTTTAGTAAACCGTGCGCCGGGTGAATGTAGTGTAGGACTTTTATCAGGGGATAAACAAAATCAGTATCAGGCACAGTTGAAGCGGTTCCTTATGGAGGCTCAGAGTATTGCCCAGTTTGGAAAAGCAAAAGATATTGTGAATGTATATGACTTTTTTGAGGCAAATAATACGGCATATATCATTATGGAATATGTCGATGGTGTATTGTTAAAAGATTATTTGGATAGACAGGGGCGGATGGAGCCGGAAGTTGCATTAAATGTAATTCATCCGATTATTGAAGCGGTCAAAAAAATTCATGCAAAAGGAATTATTCACCGTGATATCAGTCCGGATAATATATTTATTTCGGATGAGAGAAATGTTAAAATATTTGACTTTGGTGCGGCTCAGTTAAATGACAGCTCTGAGGGAATGGCAGGAGAGAAAATCATCAAAGTCGGATATTCTGCACCGGAGCAGTACCGCGATAAAAGTAAGCAGGGATTTTTTACGGACATTTATTCGGTTGGCGCTATTTTATACCAGATGGTTACGGGTATCAAACCAATGGAAGCCACAGAAAGAGAATTTAAAGATAGTCTTAAATCTCCGGCAGAACTGGGAGTGGATATTGAACCGAACATTGACCGTGCTATTATGGAGGCAATGGCAGTTCGTCCGGAACTGCGTTTTCAGAGTATACAGCAGTTTGAGGATGCCTTAGAAAGTAAACGAATGGCGGAATATCCAAAAGTAAAACAGAAAAAACGCAGAAGGAGAAGAAACTGGACAATTAGTCTGGTATCCGTTTTGGTGTTAGCGGTTGTAGTAGGTTTTACACTTTTTTCTACCGTATTAAAAAAAGAAAGCAGGATTTTTAATACAACCTTACATAAGGATACCATTACAATCTGGGTGGAAAATGAAAAGCAGAAGGAGATGCTCGATTCCGTTGCATCGAAGAATTTTGTCTCAAGTGAGAATGCAAGTGAGCGGGTAAATCAGATGCTTCAGGACAATAAAAAAATCACAGTGAATGTCGTTAATATTACAAAGGATAATCCGGATGCAACGATGTCACAGGAATTGAAAAAGGCAAAAGAAAATAAATCAATGCCGGATATGTTTTTCTCTGATAATGTATCGGATTTGGATTCTTACAAACTGGTATCTTATCAGGATAACGTGTTAGAGGAACTTGAGCGGGAGGATTATTTGTACTTAACGGAGTATGAAAAATGTTTCCCACAAATGAATGAAATGCCTACCGGTATCAATACACTTTTGCTTTTTGGCAAACAGTATGAACAAAAACCGGAAAACAGCTTAAAGGACAGTGTTTTTTATACAGATGAAAAGTATAAAAACAGTGATGCCGTTGAGATAGCAGATGTAGTGAAAGAAAATAAAGCTGCTGATTCTACGGAATATACTTTTGCGAAGTATTATGGTGCGATTGCAAAGATGGCAGTTCTTGCCGGCCCGGATTGTTTTGATTTTTCTACCGGGAAATTGCAGCCGGATACCAATATGGTCACAAATCTTTCTTCTTACCTTTTTGATGTTTCGAGGCGTGGAGAGGCAACAAGCGGAATGGTGACAGCAGCAAATAATGTGCTTGACCAGGGAAATAGTACAATTGCCAATGTTGAGTACCGTTATTTTCTGTATAACTTTATTCAGCGCAAAGCAGTTTCTGAGGAAATTCAGAAAAATTCAGTCACGGATTACCGTGCGCATGTTTTAACACAGGATGGAAAGATGTTTGTGCAGTTTGATGAAAAATATGCCATTAGTGCACAATCGTCTGAAAACAAACAGAATGCCTGTATGCGTTTTATGTGGATTTTGATGAGTGAAGCGGCTGAGGGAAATTTCTATGCGGCAGATGGCACAACGCCATTTCCAATTCAGAAAAAAGCATTTGAAGAATTTTTTAAGTATAATGAGTCCTTAAGCTGTTTTCAGAAGCTGGTAAACCAGAAAAGAGATTGTGTGCTGGTTGGAAAAGGGATAGCGGAAATGGAAGAATTTCAGAGTAAGTTATATGTAAATGATGTAAGCGATTCGCTGGGGGTAAAAACTTTCTGCCAGCAGTACGTGAAGGAGAAAAAGGAAAACTAAGTCACTTGGATAAAGGGAGCAGGTTATGGAACAGCTACAACAAACACAATATGTAGGAAGTCCGCATTCGGAAAACAGGCAGACAAGCCGGATGATTGTACTTGCTGGTACAAACTTTTATGATTACGATTTGAAGGTATTTGGAAAAGACCGTATTTTGTTCGGAAGAGACCCAGACCGTTGTGATATTGTAATCCCCATGTCGACCATTTCGGGAGTCCATGGAAAAATTAAATTTGCAAATGGAAAAACCTATGTTGGTGATGTGGGAAGTACCAATGGAACGTATTTATACCGTGGTGAAATTTATGAATGTATGAAGCCGAGAAAGTATTATCAGAAAGAATCGGGAGACTGGATTCTCCGTATTGATGCAAAAAATCATGTGTCAAATCAATCGGCAGTTATTATACTGACAGATTCACTGCAAAAAAGTGCATGGCAGTGCCAGACTTTATCCGAGGGACTTACACTGATTGGACGTGGCAATGACAATACGATTGTGATGGACAGCCCTGGAATTTCGAGAAAGCATGCAGCAATCATGAACCAGAATGGTGTGTATACCATCATCGATTATGGCAGCATGAATGGCGTATATGTCAATGGCAAAAGAGTAAACCGCGATGAGCAGATTGCAGAAAAAGACATGATTCAGATTGCAAACTTTTTATTCTTTGTTGTCGATGGAAAATTGTTGTACCAAGGGGCTATGAGCGGTGTGTCTCTCCGGCTTGAAAATATTTCCAAAGAGGTAGGCAGAGGTGCCGGACGAAAGAAAATTCTTAATCAGGTTTATGGCGATATTGGCAGCAATGAGTTTGTAGCAATTATCGGAGGTTCCGGTGCTGGAAAAACGACGGTAATGAATGCTATGAGCGGCTTTGACCGAGATATTGAAGGAAATGTTTTCTGTAATGGAATTGACCTTAGAAGGAATTTCAATAGTTTGAAAAACATGATTGGCTTTGTTCCGCAGCAGGATATTATTTACGAAAATCTGAAACTGAAAAAGATGCTGTTATATACAGCAAAAATGAAAATGCCATCCGACACAACAAGGGCAGAAATGGAACTGCGGATTTATAAGGTGCTTGAGATGGTAGACCTTACGCAACATGCGGATACCTATATCAGAAAATTAAGCGGTGGTCAGAAAAAGAGAGCTAGTATAGCCGTTGAATTGCTGGCTGACCCCGGATTATTTTTCTTAGATGAACCAACATCCGGTTTAGATCCGGATACGGAACAAAGTCTGATGCATACATTGGCTTCGTTGTCAAAGAGTGAAGGCAAGACAATCATCATGGTAACACATACTACACAGAGTATTCACTTGTGCGACAAGGTGATTTTTATGGGACCGAGAGGAAAGATTTGTTATTGTGGACCACCTTCGGAAATGAATGAATATTTCGGAAAACAGGATTTAGTGGAAATCTACAATGAACTTGCTGTAAATACAGATAACTGGAATGGCTATTATCTGCAAAATTACTGGCAGAAAAGGCAGGAAGAACCCGCACTTACAAAGGCAGAAGATATGTTTATAAAAAATTCCGCAAGGCGAAATGTTTCGTGGTTTAAGCAGCTGCGAGTCTTGACGGCACGGTATATGAACTTAATTAAAAATGATTATTCAAGACTGCTTTTGTTATTGGTTCAGCCGGTTGCCATTGCACTTTTATTGTTTTTGGTGGCGCAGGAAGGAACTTTTGTAAACTTTGATGATACAAAGTCAATTTTATTTGCCCTTTCCTGTTCCGGCATATGGATTGGATTGTTTAACACGATTCAGGAAGTGTGTAAGGAGAGAGCCATTCTCAAAAGAGAGTATATGGGAAATTTGCGGTTGTCCGGCTATGTGTTGTCCAAATACATTGTTCAGGGAATTATTTGTCTTATACAGGCGACGCTTTTGACCACTATTTTCTTGAACTTATTAGAGCATACTGCCAAAGGAGGAACTATTTGGGGCAGTCATCCGGGAATGGAAATCTGGCTGACTATGGTGCTTACGATATTTGCTTCGGCATCGATGGGATTGATTGTATCGTCTCTTGTGCGCAATGCAGACCGGGCTATGGCATTTGCACCGTTTGTGTTAATTGTTCAGTTATTATTTTCCGGAGTTTTATTTGCGCTAGGTGACGGGGCACTTGTCATTTCCAAAATCACGGTCAGCCGATGGTCGATGGAGTGTCTTGGAAATACAGCAGATTTGAATGCTCTTCCGTATAAAGAAATTGAGACAGAAACCGGGAAATTGATGAAAATTCCGGCAAAACCATATGAAGACTTTTTTGTAAGAACATCGGAGCATTTATGGCATACTTGGCTTATTTTGCTTCTTATCATGCTGATATGCGGTGTGGCAAGTACCTTTGTTCTTAGAAATTTGAAAAAAGATAAACGTTAAAAGAAAGGATTGGTAAGAGAAATGAGAAAACAGATTTTATCAGGTTTTATGATGTTCGCCCTTGTGGCAGGCAGTTTAGCTCCGGCAGGTGAGGTACGTGCGGAAGAATTTCAAGTTGTAGATTCGGACAATGCCCCTGTTTATAATGAAGCGAAAGACCAGTTTGAGACTAAAGTTGAGTTGACGGGGGTTAATGCAGGCAAATTCCGTTTCCAAAAAGACGGAGGAAACTGGCTGGAAACGACTAAAAACAGTGCTGTTTTTGGTGTAGAGCCAATTGGTATATCCCTATATCGCTGTGCCTATACAGAAACCGATTCTTCGGAAGAAAAAGAGTGGCGCCTCATCAATGTTTCTTATATTGACAATGGAAAATTGACACTTAATAAAAATTTGTCATTAGAGTATTTCTTTGGAAAACTTCCGCAAAAAGAAAATTTATGGTTGGATGTTTCGCTTACTAAAGGTGATGAAAAATATCTTACTTACAGTAAATTGGGAAATTTTCTCCGTTTGAAAAAATGTTTTCTGGGAGAAAAAAATCTTTCTGTAAAACTGATGGAGACCAAAGAGGGAGAGACAAAAGAACTGGCGGCACTTCCGGTCACCTTATCCTGTAATCTGCCGACACCGAAAATTAAATATGTACGGGGAAAGGCAAAGCGATATATTGAAGGCGTGTACCGTTCATTCAAATTGTCGTATTCCTATGGGAAAGGTTTTGCAAAACCAGGGAAAATAGAAGTGTTAGTAGGAAAGAAAAAGAGTCAGTTAAAAGTAGTGAAATCCATAAGTAAGAAAAGCGGTGCAAAAATCAATATGAAAAAAGGAACTTACCGCTATTTCAAACTTCGTGCAAAATATGGAGATATAACCGTTGAGTCAAAACCGGTGAAGATAAAGGCATAGAAAAAGGAGGAAGTCAGACATGAAATTATGTATGGGTTGTATGACGAATATAGAGGATAATTGTACGACATGTCCGCATTGTGGTTACGATGAAACGACACTGCGTCAGGAGTCGTATTATCTAGACCCGGGAACCGTAGTGGGTGGAAAATATATTGTGGGGCGTGTTATCCGCTATGGTGGATATACGGTTACCTATTTGGGAATGGATGCTGAGCACAACCGGAAAGTGTTTGTGAAAGAGTATCTACCAAGCGATTTTTCAACCCGCGCAGAAGGGGAAACAGAAGTTACGATTTACTCCGGTGATGCGCTTGAACAGTTTGAGCAGGGACTTACGACATTTTTGAATGAGGCAAACCGGATACAGCACTTAAATGCGGTAGAAGGAATTGCCAAGGTATATGACTGTGTTGCGGAAAATGATACCGGTTATGTAATCTCTGAATATGTGGAAGGGGAAACGTTGCAGCAGATTCTTGATGATGGCAAGGTTTTTTCTGCTGAGGAAGCGAAAGCATTTATTGTTAAAATTCTCACCGGCTTATGTCAGGTGCATCCGCTTGACATTATCCATTGTGATATCTCACCGGAAACTATTGTTGTTACGGCGGAGGGAGAGATTAAACTGATGGACTTTGGAGCAACCCGTTATGTTACGACGGCAAATTCCAAGAGCCTTGCGATTATTTTGAAACAGGGTTATGCACCGGAGGAGCAGTATCGAAGCCGTGGCGTCCGCGGCCCATGGACCGATGTTTATGCACTGGGAGCAGTGATGTATCGAATGATTACAGGCAAGGTGCCGGTAGAGTCTGTCGATAGAGCTTTGTTAGATGAATTAAAAACACCAACGCAGTTAGGAATCTCCATTCCGCAAAATATAGAGAATGCGATGATGAATGCACTTAATGTGTATCAGAAAGACCGTACGCCGTCGGCACAGGTATTTTTAGAAGAATTAAACAGTGCTCAGGTTAAGCGGATTCATGTAAAAAATAAGAAAAATGATGTGGGTAAATTCCCGAAGTGGGCAAAAGGCTTAGTTGCTGTGTTAGCCTGTGTGATTGTCGGTGTTGGCGGAGTTGTTACTTACCAGAAAATGACGGATACCATTGACACGGGAGACAGTACGGAAGTGAGAGCTGCCAATATCATTGGTAAGACGTATGGAAATGCGGAAGAACTTGTGAAAAAAGATGGGGTTTCTCTGAAAGTAAATGCCGTTATGTATGACCCAAATCAAGAGGATGAAATTATATCTGTGCAGAATCCGGTAAGCGGAAGAACACTGGGAAAAGATAAAAAGATTCTGTGCTCTTTAGTTACGAGTAAACGCTGTAACTATGGAACGGTGGCGGAAAATATGAATGGTAACGTGGACTCGTTAGCGACGTATTTAAAACTTAGCAGTGACAAATGTAAAGAGGCAACGGAAGGGTTAGGTGAGGATGCGGTTGACAGTAACCGCCAGAATTACCGGGATGTTTATGGCATAACAGTTAAAGGAAAATTTATTTCTGCCAAAGAGATTCGCGGTCAAAAGAAAGATACCTTTTTTGATTTAAAAGATGTGGATGCCATTTACTATTATGTGAGCCCATATTTTAAGGATGTTATGAAGAATTTCCGTGGAAGATATATTAACAGTGTAAAACTTGCTAAGTACAGAGGCAAGAAATTCATTGGAAAGGAAACTCCTTCTTATAATGCTGCTTATGTATCGTTAGATTCCGTCAAAGGGGTTGGCTATATTGTAAACCAGAATATTGCAGCGGGACAGACGTTTGATGACAGTAAAACAAGTGAACTTCCATTTGATACGGTTTATAAACTGGTTTCCTGGTCCGGAAAAAGTCCGGTAGCGGTAAAGAGTGCTTTAAAGGATATTTCATATAGCTATGATGTGACGATAAAAGGTCCGGAAAGTAATGCGGTGATTACAAATGTATATGCACTTGTGGATGGAAAACCGGAAAAGGTATTTAAAAAGGATGGAAAGTATAAGATTGTGATTGAGACAAAGGCAAATGCAACGCCGGTGCCACAGGCAACTAGTGTGCCTAAGCAGAGGGATTCACAACCTGCAAAGCCAAAAACGACCCAAAAACCTGATAGTGCGAGTAAAGATGTTGATACTGTAATAAATGAATAGAAACTATCGTCAAAGAAAGGAATCTTATGAAACGATGTTACGGCTGTATGCAGCCAATAGAAAATGAAAAATTACATACTTGTCCACACTGTGGAGCATCTTTGGATTTGGAAGCCGTACCGCCGCAGTTTTTACAGCCGGGAACGGTGCTGCAGAACAAATTTATTGTGGGGAAGGCAATTGGTTCCGGTGGATTTGGAAACACATACATTGGCTGGAACGAGACGCTTTTATGCAAAGTGGCAATTAAGGAATTTTATCCCGGACAGATTTGTGAAAGGGATTCGGATGGAATTACCGTTCGACCAAAAGATGCAAAATCGGCTCACCATTTCCGGACAGGACTTCAAAGCTTTTTGGAGGAAGCAAGGAGTGTTGCAAACCTTCAGGACATCAAAGGCGTAGTGGCAATATATACGTTTTTTGAGCAGAATGGAACCGGTTATATTGTGATGGAGTATTTAGAGGGAATGGATGTAAAATCAATTCTCAAACAGTCCGGTAACAAGAAGGATTATGAGTGGTGCAGAAGAGTTATTCTTACGGTACTGCATACGTTAAAAGACATTCATAAAAGAGGTGTGCTTCATCGTGATATTGCACCGGATAATGTATTTGTCACCAATGAAGGTGTTATCAAATTAATTGATTTTGGTGCCGCAAAACATGCGTCAGAGCTTGCTAATATACGAACAGAAATCGTATTGAAACAGGGCTACGCACCGATTGAGCAGTACAGTAAAACGGCACCACAGGGGCCTTATACGGATTTGTATGCTGTGGCAGCATTGTTTTATCGTATGTTGACAGGAATGAAACCGATTCCGGCAAATAACCGGGTAAACGAGGACTCACTGATTCCACCATCCAGTATGGGAATTGAACTTCCGGAGCAGGCAGAACTTGCTATGATGTGCTGTCTTAATGTGAAGCCACAGTATCGTTTGCAGACGGCAGGGGATTTTATGGAGGCGCTTGGTGGACAGAACTTCCAGCCGGTATATGAGCCGGAGTGGATTTTACCACCGCCGCCACCGGAGCATGGGCGATTGGTTTCACATCTTTTGGCAATGAAAACAGGTACGAAAGTGCTCTTAATCTTATGCGTCATAGGACTGGCAGGTGCGATGGCAGGAGCGGTGACATGGTATGTGAAACAAAACAATGCGAAGGTTCAGACTTCAGAACAGATGAAGGCAATGCCGGACTGCACTGGAAAAAGTTTGGAGGAAGCCAAGCAGTTGTTAAACAATACGGGAATTAAAAATATTTCCGAGCCAATCTATGAGTACGATACACAAAAAGAAGAGGACACGGTAATTGAGCAGAGTGTAGTCGAAGGAAGTGCTGTGTCAGGCGATACATCGGTACAGTTTACGGTAAGTGGTGGTACGAATAAATTTACAATGAAGGATTGTGCTTCTATGACAAGAGAGGATGCGGTTCGCTATTTTGAGGATAAGGGAATTGCAGTGACGGTAGAAGAGACTTATTCGGATGAAATCCCGAATAGGTCACTGGTATCGCAGACCGTTGGTGCGGGAGAAGTGTATACCAAGGGAGAATCGGCTTCCCCGGTTGTGCTCGTTTATTCGGTTGGTAAAAAAAGTGATTACGAGAAAAAAATGCCAAAACTTACAGGACTGTCTGTAAATGAGGCTAAGGCACTTTTGAAGGCGCGAGGAATAACGGTTCCTGTTGTTGTAAAAAGTGGTAAGAATTATTCGACTGTATCAAAAGGAAAAGTGGATTCCCAGCTTCCTGAGAAAGGACAAATCATTAATATCCGGGAGGACAAACAGATTACCTTAGTAAAGAGCAAAGGGGTAGAGCCGACACCGGAGCCTACACAGACACCGGTGCCAAGTTCGGCTACAACAAAGCCCAAAAGCATGAAAAAGAAAAGTGTGAAAAAGAAACCATCCGATGAAGATGAAGTAGATTTTACAGAAGGAGATGCCGATGAAGTTGTGGATGGTTAATGACAGCAGACGGGAGAGTGAAAAATAATGGCAAAAAGACTGGTAGACCCCAATGTTTTATGCATGGGATGCATGAAAGAATTAAATATGCCAAAAGAACCCTGTCCATACTGCGGATTTTATTTGCCGGCGTATCAGCAGGTGAAAAATAGTCTGCCGCCTTATGAGATATTAAATGGTAAATATCTTGTAGGAAAAGTGATTGGTGTAGGTGGCTTTGGTATTACTTATATTGGCTGGGATTTTTATCAGAGCAAGCGGGTGTGTATTAAAGAATATTTTCCAAGAGGAGTTGCTTCGCGGGGAATTACGGAAACGATATCACACTCGTCCTTAACCGCCACCTTAAACGTTTTTACAGAAAATACGGAGCAGGCAAAATACGCGTATCAGCATGGGCTGCAAACATATATCAAAGAAGCAGAAAATTTATCGCATTTTTATACGATGTCCGGAATTGTTTCGGTCCGTGATTTTTTCTATGGAAATAATACGGCATATATTGTTATGGAATATATTGAAGGAATTGATTTGCGCCGGTATGCCAAGCAATTGGGCGGTAAGATTCCACCCGATGTTTTATTTCCGATGTTAAAAGAAGTGATTGCGGCACTCAACGAGGTACACAAGGAAAATATTATCCACCGGGATATTAGCCCAGATAATATTATGGTAACCAGAGAGGGAAGAGCAAAAGTTATTGATTTTGGTGCAGCCAAAGAATACCACTCAGGAAAGGATCATTCCGTTTTACTGAAGCATGGTTATGCACCGATTGAGCAATATGACTCTCATGGAAAACAAGGTCCATGGACCGATGTTTACAGTTTGTGCGGCAGCATTTTTTATCTGCTGACCGGCAGGAAACCACAGCGTGCCTATGAACGGGTGAGTGAAGACAAAATGGTTAGTCTGCAGCAAATGGGTGTGAATGTTTCGGAAGAAAAATCTCAGGCCGTTAAAAAGGGATTATCGGTGCAGATAGAGGATAGGTATCAGCGAATGGCAGATTTGTATTATGACTTATACGGTGAGGTACTTTCAGGAGAAAAGGAAAAACAATCATAGGAGGATGGCATGGAGGTAAAGGCTTGCATGGGCTGTTTTGTGGAATGGGACAGAGAAAGAGACGAATGTCCGGTTTGTGGCTGGAGTCCGCAAAAGCCCTTAGAAGAAGACAAAAACGGCTGGCATCAGGGGAAAATTATTGCTAAACGATTTTTGCTTGGGAATTGTTATTTAAAGAAAAAAGATTTTGTAATCTGGCGCACCTATGACAGTTTACTGGATATCCGATGCTATATGATAACTTCGGTTGGCGGAAGTCTTACACAATTGTTACAGATTGCGTGGGGATTTTCACAGCAAAGAGATAAGGAAGGATGTCCTGTGGTGCTCTCCATGTTTCCGGTTGAACAAGTCTATGTGCTGGTATTTTCCATGAAGGAAGATATGGATAAAAAAGATTTTTTGTCATGGATTATGCTGCCAAAAGAAAATCCCAAACAGGTCATTCAAAAACTGGAATACTTAAATGAAAAACAAAAGCCGGAACATGTACTTTCAGAAGATACTCTTTTAGATGAAAGATACCGGGTGATTGGCTGCATTGGTGTGGGTGGTTTTGGAATCACTTATCTTTGTGAGGATTTACTGCTTCAGAGAAATGTGGCGGTAAAGGAGTATTTTCCGTCGGAATGGGCAGAGCGGGAAGCGGATGCTTTGGAGGTGAAAAATTCCAGATATTTAAATGCTTTTCTTTATGGAAAAAAGAGTTTTTTGAAAGAAGCCAAAATAACTGCCAAATTCATTCATGCACAAAATATTGTTACGATATATGATGTGTTTTCAGCCAATGATACGGTGTACCTTGTGATGGAATATTTGCAGGGAGACAGTGTGGGAAGAAGAATGAAAAAAAGACAGTATGAGCCTTATTCCGAAAGGAAAGCGGTGGAGATTATTCTGTCGGTCATGAAAGCTCTTTGTACGATTCATGAAAACTATGTTGTGCATGGTGATATTTCGCCGGGCAATCTTATTTGTACCAAAGAGGGTACAGTGGTTTTAATTGATTTCGGAGCGGCAAAGTATATGACGGACAAACAACCGGTTTTGCAGGCTGCCTTTTTAAAAAAGAATTATGCTGCGCCGGAGCAGTATCGCACGGCAAAAGAAGGCATTCCGAAAGATGAAGGAGCTTGGACGGATATTTACGCTATGGGAGCAACATTTTATTATTTATTGACGGGGCATGTCCCGACAGACGCACTCACAAGATTGTCGTCAAAAAAAACAGAATTAATACCACCTAAAAAGCATGGAGTAAAAATTCGAAAAGGTTATTTTCAACTGATATGCCGGATGATGGAATTGGATAAGAATTTGCGGATTAAAAATGACCGGGTGGTAATCGATACGTTGGAAAAACTTTGTTGTAAGGAAAAGTAGGTGGTGTAAGTGACAGAAGGCAAAAAAATCGGACAGTGGATTGTTGGAATGGTGTTGTTATTTTTGTTTCTTGTAACCGCATTTATTCCATGGATAACATTATCCGGAAATGATTATGTGGATGCTGCGGTAAACGTACATGAATATGCAAGAAAACAGGATGCTGTTACAGCAGATGCCGCCGGTGCATTTACGTTTATTTCAAATTATCAAAAAGATAGTGAATTAAGAAATGCATGGGTAGCGTCTTATGAAAAAGAAATGAAAAGCAGGTTTGGAAATAAGACTTCATTTTCCGGCTTTACATGGGGAAGATGGTGTTTGAGAGAAAATACGCCGCTTGTGTTGCCGCAAATTCAGTTTGAAAAGTATTTTTCAAATCAAAAGAATGCAGGAAGAAAGATATTTTTCCTTATGGGGTGTTTCATTTATCTGCCGGTTCTCATAGCAGCCGGATTTCTCGTTTTTTGTATTGTAAAAAGACGGTTGTATTCTTTTGGCGTAATGCTTACCGGAACTTTGGCAGTTTTGTTTGACTTAATTTTGTATTTTGCAGTACCGGGAGCAATCTGGCGGGCGGCAGGAGGCAGTATTCATTCTTTTTCGCTGATTTCTGAAAAAATGCTTGCCATTCGCGGTGTCGGTTCACAGTTTATCAAAGAAGTTTATCATCATGCAGGGGGAATCGGTGCTTATGCCAATTTTATTCTGGCATGTATGCTGTGTGTTACAGGAAGTGTTTTCTTTATCCTTACTTGTGTTCAGAAAAGGCGGGAGAAGAAAGTGGAATTTTTTCAAAATCAAAGTTTAGAGAATATGCCATTACCGGGGGATGCAAAAGCAGCTGCTTGTGGAACTTTAACAGGAATCTGTGGACAATATGCAGGGCAGTCTCTCACAGTAAATGCAGGAGAGGAAATCGTACTGGGAAGAGACCCGGCATACAGTATGCTTGTTTTTGATAATCGGGGAATCAGCAGACGGCACTGTGGAATTCGCTACGATGACAAGACGGGGAATTATTTTGTGATTGATTATTCTTCAACAGGTACAAAAATGGCAGATGGCAGACTGGTAACGGCTTCTTCTTATTCGATGGCAGAACCGGGAACGGTATTGCTTTTGGGAGATGGAGAGGAACAGTTTTTATTAAAGTAATGGGAGGCTCTGAGATGAAACGCAGGATACTCAAAGTCTGGCAGTTTGTATTGCTGCTTGCGATGCTTATGCTGATACCGCAAACGATGTTCTTTTGCTTCAAGAGAACTAAGTTTGTACCTATTATTGCAGCCGGTGTATATGGGCTTTTTGGTATTATTTGCAGCAGTATTTTTTTGTGGGGTGTTCCTGGACAGATTTTATCAGGGTTTAAACCGGCAGAAAATATTCTCCGCTTTCTGTGGAAAGAAATACTTTCTGTGGGAATGTACATAACATTTAGTCTGTGTATTTTGCTTTTGGTTGTTTTAGTGCTTATAACTGTTACCGGCAATCAAGGCATAACGATTAAAAAAAGAGAATTATCCGCCTCCGCTGACAAAGAGGTGGCGGTAATCAATACATATTTTAAGGAGGAATTTACTATGAGTAAGAGTTGTCCAAAGTGTGGAAATGTGTTAAATGATAACGCAGCATTTTGTAATAAATGTGGTTATCAATTTGGTACGAATGCGCAGCAAAGAAATTATCAGCAGCAAGGGTATCAACAGGGATATCAGCAGCCGGCATCCGGAGGAAATGAATTAATCGTTGATTCGGATGAGCAGATTGTTATGAATCTTCAGAATTCATATGTCTCGACAATGGCTGCGGATGGAAGTATTGGTTCTACCAGAGTGTTTTTTACAAACAAAAGGTTTTATGCGAAAGAAAATCGGTTTACTCTATCGAGAGGACTTGATACGAAAAACACCATTGTAGAATTACAAGAAATTTCCGGCACACAGATTCTGCACGAAAATCCAATTTCGTATTTTATATGGGGTGGTCTTCTGCTTATATTTAATCTTATTATTGGAGCAATTGCAGGGGGTGAAGCTTTAGTGGGAGCTCTTATTTCGGGATTGTTCTATGCCGGTTTATTTACCTTGTTGTATTTTCTGCGGCGGGGAACTTATTTGCTTATATCCTTTGCCGGTGAAACTGTAAAACTGCGGGTAAAAATGTATAACTATAATTCGGTTGTTACATTTTTGCGAGGTTTGCAATCCTATATTGCAAGGTTGAAAAAATAAGAAGGTTTTAGAAAGCCGGGGGAGATGCTGTATGAAGAATGAAAAATCGAGTATACAATCAACATGTGCTGCTCTTGGGATTTTTTTGTTGCTTTTAGCTGCTGTTATTGTTTATCTGGCAATGTATTCTAAGAGTAATGAAAAAGTAAATTATGTGCAAAATAGAAAGACTCCGACTACTCAGTCACTTGCGTTTCGCGCGCCATCCTTTTGGGTGGATACCAAGCAAGAAATGGACATGACGAAATATTTACAGAGGGATGGCATAGAAGAAAAAGATGTTGTGTGGACATGTGATTCGAATCAGGTGATTGTAGGAAGTAATGGACATATTGTCGTAAATGATTATGGAGTTACCTGTAATTTGACGGCAAAAAGCAGGACGGACAAAAGTGTAAGTTCTACCTGCCAGATTCAGACACGTTCTAAACAGGATGATTTGCTGTGCTCGGTTCGGAATCTGAACGGTCAGTCCCCGGATTCTTCAAAAGAAAATGACAAACAGGAAATTATTTCTGCGGATATAAATAACAGCCGTCAGATTGATGTGGATGAATTAAACTATGTGCCAGGCAAAAGAAGTGGCAAGTATAAATGGGATAAGACGTTGTTTTATACATTGGAAGATGCAGATGAAAATAACGAGGAAGATAATCAGATTAATACTTACCGGGTAACACATAAAAAGTTTATTCACGCAAAAACAAAGAATGAAATCGAATATGAAATATATCATCATCCGGAGAGTGACAAAGTTCATAAGATGGTAAGTATTGAAAAAGATGAGACGGTATTACATATTACCGAGTATTATTTCACGGATGATGGAAAAGTAAATTTCATTTATTGTTACGAGGATACTAATTATGTACCGTCTTATGCGAAATTAAGCAAAAAAGGTGTGAGATATTTATTTCATAATGACACGATGGTAAACTGGCGAATTGTAAATGCGGAAGGTGAAATCAATTACTGTTATGGCAAAAAGGAAAAGAAGGCACTTTCAGAGCATAAAAAAGTAGTGGAGTATTCAAAATTGTCACAAGAAAAAAGAAAACAATATGATAATTGCGAGAAAGTTATGCTTAACCGTGCCTATAATACATTTGAAAAGGTGAATCATTTTGAAGGTGTCAGCAGTATATGCGGCTATGTGTGTGATGAAAATGGAACCGGTATGGCAGATGCTTCCGTAACCTTGAAATCAACAGAATATAACTGCGATGTTTATGGTGGTACAACAAATGACAAGGGTTACTATAATATTTTGGTGCCGACAAGAGAGGCTGGTTATGAACTTGCTGTTACAAAAGAGGATTTTACGGAGGAAGAAATTTATGATGTTGAAATAGACGAAGATAAGATAGACATCAGCCAGCAGCCAGTGTATCTATCGGAAAAATCGGATACAGAATATTCGTATGCACTGGAATTTTATGATGCTCTTAGTGTGAGTTCTCTGGAAGGCGTTTCGGTTACAATCCGTACTGGTGTTAATCATAGGGATGGTGAACCGGTTAGTCAGTTTTATTCTGAAAACAGCAGGGAAAACTTATCATTAGTTTCCGGAATGTATACGGTACAGATTTCAAAAGAAGGGTATGTGGATACTTATGAAACAATATTTGTTTCCGGCAGCTCGGAAAATTTAACACAACTCTATTTATCGAAACAGTTAAATGAAAATGAATTGAGAATCGTTTTAACTTGGGGAGAGACACCGAACGATTTGGATTCTCATTTGTTTACACCGGGAAATATGGGACAGCAGGATGAGGATTACCATGTTGCTTATTATCAGAAAGATTTACCGGATGGCTCAGCGTCTTTGGATGTCGATGAACGGGAGGGGTATGGACCGGAAACCGTTACAATTGATTCTGTTAAGGAAGGACAGTACAAATATTATGTGGCGGATTTTAGTAATTGTTCCAGCGGAAATGAGGACAGTTATGAGATGTCAAGGTCTCATGCGGCGGTTCGTGTTTACGGAAAGGATGGTTTGATACAGACTTTTTATGTTCCGGCAAATCGCAGTGGAGTGTTATGGGAAGTTTTTGAAATTCGAGATGGAACGATTGTTCCACTGCAACGGTATTATGATGTGATTGGTGATAAAACTTGGTGGTCAAGTGGAAAATAGAAATAAAAAAGAAAGTGAGGAGAGAAACATGAAGTTAAAAAGAGCAGTGGTTGTTTTGATGGCAGTTGGTTTGTGCATGCTTACCGGGTGCTCAAATCAATCTTATGTTGGCAAGTGGACAACAACTAAGCTTCAGGGAATGGAAAAGGAGGAAAAAGATTTTCAAAAAGAAAATGGTTATCAAATGATTCTATCTCTTAATGCAAATGGCAGCTATGATGTAGAGTATATAGCGAAAAAAAAGAGTGAAGAGGAAGAATGTAAGAAAAAGAATGATGATTTTAAAAAGCAGGTAAAGAATCCGAAATGGAAAGTTGTTGATGGATATGGTGGCGGTATTGTGTTATGGAATGGCAAACAAAAAGAACCGGAAAAAAACAGTAAGGCACAGTATTACTTAAAGGATGGCAGATTGCTGCAACATGAATCAACATGGATTTTTGAACGGTAGGAAAGGGGAAAATAAACATGAGTGATAAATTAAAAAAATGGAGTGTATTATCTTATGTTGCTGCTGTTTTGCATGCTATTGTTTTAGTGTTGCTTGTTATTGAATGGGTGGCATGGAAAGCAGATGCATTTCGGCTTATTTCAAATTTCATCTGGCGGTTTTTGACTACTAATTCCGCTGCATGGTTTCATACGGCAATGGCTCTTTTTGTGATTGTTTCCGGAGGCGGAAGTGTTGTGTTATTTTGTGAGGCAAAATTAATTCGGGAGAAAAAAAGAGAAACCAATGGGCTCTATGTATTTTGTGGAATTATAAATGTTGTTGTTTCCCTTGTCTGGATTGGTTCCAGTATTAATGGACTGATTCAAGGCTTTAACGCTTATGATAAGAGTTTTAAAAATTTATGTCTTGTATTAGCGGCTGTGACGTTTATTTTGACGGCAATGTTAATTATATTGGCAATTGTAATATCGAAAAAGCCGGCAGAAAAAGAAGAGCAGCTTAAGGAACATGGAATGCCGCCTTATCCTATAGATCAAGTGATTCCGCCTACAATAGACTTGGAATTTGAAAAACAGGAACCTTTGCAGGAGCAAAATCCATGGCAGGAAGTAAACATACAGCAAAATAATGTTACACCGCCAATGGGACGGGTTGTGGTTACGAGTGGTCCGGTTATTGGACAGGCAGGTTATAAACTGCCATCAGCCAATAAAATATTGGTGGGAAAAAGCAGACAAAGATGCCATTTGATTATACAAGATGAGCATATCAGTAATGTACATTGCAGTATTCGTTACAATGAAAAGACAAACGGCTATATTATAAAGGATCATTCTTTAAATGGAACTTTTGTTGGAACGAATCGTCTGCCAAAAGATATGTTTGTTGAATATCCGGCAGGAACGGTACTAACATTAGCAGATGGTAAAACAAGAATCAAATTAGGATAGAAGTTTGGAGGTAGAATTATGAGAAGTACAAGAAATACAGTTGGTGGAGTTTTTGCTGCGATAACAGCAGGTATTAGCTTGGTAATGGCAATTTGGGATGTGGTTTCGTGGATTATGACAATGTCATTAGGAAACATTTTTGCCGGAAGACCGTTTTTGTCATTTTTTGTAGCGTTGTTTCAAGAGAGTATTTTTGATTTTGGAGATACTCAAATGCACTTATTGTTTGCAGGAACTATGTTGTTTTTCGTGATTGGTGCATGTGTAAATTTTCTTGCTGCAATTGTACTTTTAAAACGTGGGAGTAATCATAAAGGAGCGTCCATTACCTTGGGTATTATTAATGAAGTCGGAATTATATTCTGGATTATTTTTTCTGGGAGAGCAGGGTTTTATGTTGGAAAATATATTATTGGAAATAGCCATATTTATTTGAGATGGTATATATTAGAATCGGTAGTGATAATTTCTTTGGTGTGTTCCTTTTTGGCAGCCGCTTTTTTACAGCTTATTTCAACGATTTTATTTAAGAATGCCACAGATAATTTTGTGACCGGACAGGCTGCTATGCCATTGCCGGTACCAACACCGGTACAACAGCCATTTCCAATACAGACACCGCCACAGCCGTCACCTGTGCCACAGCCGGTACAGACACCGGCACCACAGGCGGTGCCAACACCACAGCCGGCATCTGCACCCGTATTGACACCGCAAAAAAATCCGATACCGGCACAACAGCAGGTAAAAGAAAAAATGGGAAATGTATGTGTATTGAAAGGAGAAGTGCGTGGAAAAAGAGATTATGTAATACCAAAAAACTGCAAAATTATATTGGGTAAAAATCCAAACAAGGCAAATATAGTATTTCGTAATCCGCATGTAAGTAACATTCACTGTTCTATAAGTTACAATGCACAAACCAATCGTTACATAGTAAAAGATCATTCCTCAAATGGAACTTTTATAGCAAACAAACGGCTTCAGAAAGAAGTACAGACAGAGTGTCCGGCAGGAACGGTTTTGTATCTGGCAGATTCAAATACCAGTGTAATACTGAAGTAAACAAGGGGCGGCTAAAGCCGTCCTTTTTTCTCTTTCGTTAAAAATTAGGAAAAAATATAATAGAGGTGTGTGTTAAAATTGCAATATGTGTTATAATTAACCAAAAGCGATTGATTCGTTTGTTGAATATAAATAAGGCGAGAGAGGTGTGTTATGAGGATGAAAAGAAACAAATTAATATCTATTATTCTTATTATATCACTTATAGGCATATTTGTAGTCCCTCAGCCAGCGCAGGCGTTTGAAGAGGATTCTGATAATGATTGGAAGTATCTTTGTAATTGGGTGGATTGGGACGGTGAAAAGCTGGTTAATAATAGTTCTGAAATGTATCAAATGAAAACTTATGAGGGGCTTGAAGTAACGCCATCTAATTTACAGCGGGAAGATGGCATTACAACAATGAAAATCAAGGTGAAGAATGCTTCAAAAAAGGATTATAAAGATTTAAAAATTTCAATTGGTGTTACAAATGGATATTATGATACGGTGTATAGTTGTTTTGTTGCTGAAATTGGTAAATTGCCTAGTGGTTCTGTATGGTCATCGGGCAAGCTGCAGATGAATTCGGATGGTTACGCGTATAATGAAGATACAGCAATATTTGCAAAGTCATGGTATATGGAATATATTTCAGAGGATGGAGAAAGAATTTATCAAATGAAAATAGGAGATATACCGGCAGGTTATCTTGAGTATCAAAGACGTGTAGACTGGGTTGAACAGTATTCAGATGATATGTGGATTAATTGTTCACCGAATATTGTTTGTTCCAAAATTATGGGTGGGTATAAGTTTTCCAACATGCGGATTATATATAGCGGCGGTCAAATATCAATTTTGGCAGATGTGACCAATATAACAGATATAAATTTGCCTATCCTTACGTTTGATATGCATTTTGAAAATAAGAAAGGGGAGGAAATTATTACTTATGGAGGAATTGTAAGTCCTGTAGAGTCAGGACAAACAGTGCCGTTTTATGCGAGTGCAACGCTTGATCATGCACTTTATGCATATGATTGGTATGCATCAGGCTGGCATAGTAAGAATTTAGATGTAGATAAAGAATATCTCAGTGATGAGATATGGGATGATAATAGAATTTCAAAGACAGAAGAGCCACTGCCGACGAGAACAGATTTTGTAAAAGATAATCCATGGTTTACGGGAGAAGAGACAAAGTTATCAAATAATTCTTCGGAAATGAGTAAAAGCTTTATAATTGATGACAGATGGGTTGCGTTAGATGAGGTAAGAATAAATTTGAAAAATGGGAATATGTCTGCTCTTCTTCGGGTGAAAAATGAATCAAAGCAGTGGAGACGTCCGGTAAAGCCTCAAATTGCATTTTATGATAAACAGGGAAATCTGCTTGAAACCGTGTACGGTGCATGGATTCCAGCGATGAACCCAGGAGATTTTATATCGGTATACAACAGTTGGTACAATAGAAAGATTTTAGGTGCGTACTCCTATAAGATTGTTGCTTGGGAGGAAAAGGTAGACAGCAGGGAGGATTTTAGTCAATATGATCCAGTGCCTACGCCATCTCCAACACTAATATCGACGGCAACGCCGACTGTGACACCAACGCCAACTGTGACGGCAACGCCGACTGTGACACCAACGCCAACTGTAACGGCAGTGCCGACTGTAACACCAACGATAACATCAACGGTAACTCCGACAGTGATGCCGTCTAATATGCCGACGGAAGTACCAGTTGTCATGTCAAACACACAGAAAACAGTTAAAGGAATAAAAGCAAAGTGCATGAATAATAACAAAATTAAATTATCATGGAAACTTCTTAAAGGTGTGGATAAATATGAAATATTTCGGAGTGCAAAAGCAGAAGGAAAATATAAGAGCATAGGAAAAACAACAGGTAGAATTAAAACCTACATAGATGGTTCTGTTAGAAAAGGAAAAAGGTATTTTTATAAAATTATACCGGTCGTTAATTTGAAAACTGGAAAGGAGAAAACTGCTAAAATTGTTTCCGCCAAAACTTTTTCTTATAATCAACCAAAACTTTTTGTGACAAAAAAGAAAACATATGCCGGTGAACGATATTTAGAAATCTGTTTCCAAAAGTATGGAGGAAAATATGCGGAAATTTATACTGGAAAAGATAAAAAATATACTAAACTTAACTTTAAGAAGAGGACGATTAAGAAAAATAGAGGACGTTATCGGTTTCGCTATATTAGTTCAGGATATATGGTTTATATAAAGGCAAGAACTTATACAGGAAAACAAAAAAGAAGTCCTTGGTCTAAAATATACAAAATAAAATTATAAAGGTGAAAAGATATCATGAAAAAAGGATACTATCATTTAGATGACTTTTTGTTAATGAAAATGCTGGGATGTAAAAAAGATCATAATGTTTTTTCAGAGGAAGAACGCTATCAGGCATACCGCATGTTCTTAAAACTTACAGGAGAAAATGGTAAACGAATTGCAGCAACGCAAACAATTCAGAAGTGGTTTGGAATAGGAGGACAAAAAAGGCCAAACCGTGAGGGATTGTTTAAACTGGGATTTGCTTTAAAATTATCGGATAAAGAAATGAGGGAATTATTGGTTTATGTGACTTGTGAACCGGATTTTCAAGTAAATGATTATAGAGAAATGATTTATATGTATGGGTTTTATCACCATTTGTCCTATGTACAATGTTTGGAAATAATAGAAAAATTTGAAAAATCCATTCCTTATGAATTTTCTCTAAAACAGAAAAATTGTACCAATAATATTTGGAAAGAATATGGAAAAAATTGTGAACTTGGAGTGGATGATTTTTTGCAGTGGATGCTGGAACGTGTAGAAGATTTTAAAGGATACAGCAAAACCGTTTTAGATTATTTTATGACAATCAAAGAAGAAGTGATACATGAAATAAAAATAGACGCTAAAGATTATTTAGAAACTTTACTGGCGGAAACTTCTTTTAAACGCTGGGAACAGAAATGGCATATGAATATCCAAAACCGCAAAAAAACAATTCCGAAATATTTGAAAAGTGTTTATTGCAGTAAGAATGATAATCTTTCTGAGCAAATGAAAAAAACAATTCATGAGTTAGTGGAAATTTCAAATATTTCTGTAAATTCAAATACAGAATTGCTGGCTGAATTGTATACAGACTTGAAAAAAAGGACAAGACAGGAAAACAAAAGGAGAAAGCAGGGAGAAATTCGCCTTATGGATGATAAGTATCTATCAGATTTATTAAATGTTGCGGGACAAAAGGAAAAATTGATGCGTTTGATTGTTACTCCCAGTCTTGAAAATCGGAATGAATTAATTAAACAACAGAAAAGAAGGTGTTTATTAATCTCAAGGCAGGATTTGCTCCCCTTGATTTTGTGCCTGTCGCAAAAAAGATATGTTAGACGTATGGAAAGTGAGAATTATGATTGGGTAAAAGCAAAAAGTGAGTTTATCAGTTTTGCAAATCATATTTTAAATGCGTGTCAGATGGCAGCTATAGACGAAAATAAGTATGAACTGGATGGGATATTGTGTAATTGTTTTCAAAAAGATGAGATGTATTCTCTGGCAGATGCTTTAGAAAGGTATTTTGATATGGAGAAAAAGAATAATGCGTGAGTATGAAAAATATTGGTTGAAAAAAGGGACAGAATTAAATGGTAAATATGAAATTCTGGATGTTATTGATGAGGGCGGGAGTGGAATTGTATATTTAGGTTTTGATAAGATATTGCAGCAGCAAGTGTCAATTAAAGAATATTTTCCAAGACGTTACGCAATGCGTATGAATGGTGAAAAAGAAATTGCCGTTTATAAAGGAAATTCAAGAGAATTGTACCGCCAGGGGCTTAGTAAATTTGTAAACGAAGCAAGAACTTTAGCACATTTTGAGGGGCTGGACAGCATTGTCATGGTAAAAGATTTCTTTTATCAAAATCAAACGGCATATATGGTAATGGAAAGAATTTTAGGTGAAAATGTGAAACAGATTGTAGAACGCGATGGCCCTATGAGTCCGCAAAAGGTCTTTTCAATTATGAAACCGATACTTTATTCGATGAATGAAATCCATAAAGAGGGATTACTTCATCGAGATATTTCACCAGACAATATTATTTTGACAAAGAGTAACAAGGCGGTGCTAATCGATTTTGGAGCCGCAAGGTTTTCAGAGATGCGCGATAATAAAACTATGACGGTTTTCTTTAAAAGAGGCTATTCAGCAGAGGAACAGTATGTAGAAAATTCAGAAAAAGGAGCATATACAGATGTATATGGCGCAAGTGCAACAATATATTTTATGCTTACTGGGATAAGACCGGATGAATCAGTAAGAAGACTGATTCGTGACCAGGTTGTGCCACTTTGGAAGTTTAAAGATATTGATATGGAGAGATACAAGAAACAGGCTATTATGAAAGGAATGGCTGTGGACGCAAAAAAAAGATATTCATCCATGCAGGAGTTGTGCGCAGTTTTGTATCAAAAGAAGAAAAATTTTTCAAGATGGATAAAATTTTGCAGTGTGCCAGGACTCATTTTGTGTGGTGTGATTGTCAGTCTGATAAATTATAAAACACTAGAAAAAGGTGGAATGGTGTCAATACCGGCAGAGGTTGTTGTAACGGCGAGTCCTAAAGTAAGTGAAGTGCCGGTGTCTAAGACATATCAAATGTGTAATGTGGTTGGTATGAAAAGAAAAGCAGCTGTTAAAAAACTTCATGCCCTTAATGCTAAATTGGAAGTTAAGATTCAATGGAAGAACAGTTCAAAAAAAAATAAGGGACACATAATTTCGCAAAAAATAAAGGGTGGAAAAACGCTTTATGAAAACAAACAGTATACTCAGATAATTGTTGTTGGAAAAGGAATAAAGCCGACAGCAACTGTGAAGCCTCAGCAGACAAGGAAACCGGCAGAATTTGATGGCACTCTGCCATGGTAGTTATTAAGGCTTGCCGTCACATAGAAACAATGTTATACTATTTATAATCTTGTAATTATATCACGAAGGGAGGAGTAACAGAAAGCGGTAACAAGGGAAAATACAAGTTTAGAGATTCCGGGAAATGAAATTTTATTAGGGAGGATATTAAATGAATAGAAGATTAACAAAAGCATTTATTGGCGCGTTAAGTTTTGCTGCAGCACTTTCAACAGCAGTTGTATGTAACGCAAGTGATGCTCAGGCGAAAAAAGCCAGTGTAAAGAAAGTGACAGCATCCGCACCATCAGGGAAAAATGTATATGTGGCAAAAGGTAAAAAAGTTAAAATTACAACGACCGTAAAGGTAAAACCGAATAAGAAAGCAAATAAAAAAGTCACTTATAAATCGGCAAACAAAAAGATTGCTACGGTATCAGCCAAAGGTGTTGTAAAGGGTGTAAAAGCGGGAAAAACAAAAATTACGATTACATCAAAGAAGAACAAGAAAAAGAAAACCGTATTAAAAGTTTATGTAAAAAAAGCGGCTGTTAAAAAGGTAAAAATTAACAGCAAGAATTTTGTTTTGTCAGCGGGCGGAACAAAAAAACTGACAGCAAAAGTAACACCTAAGAAAAATGTTTACAAGAAAGTTGTTTGGACAAGTTCCAACAAAAAAGTGGCTACTGTGACATCAAAAGGTGTTGTTAAAGGACTTCGGGAAGGTTCTGCAAAAATTACGGCATCGGCAGTTGAGGGAAGTAAGAAAAAGGCTAGTGTTACCGTTAAAGTCGGTGCTGGAATTGCGAGTGTTTCTGCTGTGAGAAAAAATGTGATTCGTGTTATTCTGACTGGTAAAAAAGCATTGTCTGCAGCTGATTTTCAGGTTCAGACTCGTTCCGGTGCTTCGTCTACGAAATATTTAACCAAGCATGTGGAAAGCGTGACAACAAATGATCAGAAGATTTATGATATTACATTAAAAGAGCAGGTATATGCGACAGATTATTTGAAAGTGACAATTTCTGCTCTGGCAACGAATAAATCGGTTGAAATCTATATTGACAATATTTCAGGATATGGAGATGCAGGAAATACAGAGGTTTATTATGTCGAATTCAATAAAGACAGAAAAGACCGCTACAGCAACAATTTTAAAATTGGCAATTCCAATGCAGTAGGGTCGATTACGTATACCTCACTGACAGGACTTCCATCAGGCTTGAAAGCTTATTTTAGCGAGGATAAGACAGAAGTTTTAGTACGAGGCAAATTTGCTAATATCGAGCGTGGAACGACGGCTGTTTTGAGTGGATATGATGAAAAGGGAACCGTATTTACAAAGAAAATTATCTTTGTTGTAGGTTCTGATACTCAGATTGTTACTGTAACGGAGCCTGTTTCAACGGAAGTGGCATATCGTCCGAATGACCCAAAAACAATTCAAAATGAAGAAAGTGGTTTTAATATTTATTCTTCGAATATCCGCGAAAAAGTACATGTAGCCGGAGGAAGCGGAGACTACTCATATGACGTGACATATAACGGAAAAAGCCTGTCTGAACTGCGTTATGACAAAGACTACAATCTGGTTGCAATTAATCCGGGAACCTACAGATTTGATGTAATGGTGACGGATGACAATAATGAATCATTGAAAGTAAGTGATGCGGTTACCTTTAATTTTGTTGCCGGTGTTACCATATCCGGTAAGGTTGTAGATGCGGCAGGTCAGCCTGTTAAATACGGTTATGTGACCGGTTTTACTAAAGCAGATGAGTATGGAAGATATGGTTCATTCTATGTAAGGACAGAAAAAGACGGAACATATGTAGCCAGAACATTGCCGGGTGACTATTATACCTATGCCGGAGATAAATATTACGGTGGTAATGCCTATGATTATTCGGTTGGAAATATGTTCTATGCAAATGCAGTGAAAAACTTTAAACTTCCGGTATACAGGGTAAATATTGCAACGAATATTGCCGGAGCAGCCGGATATTCTGTATCGCATCTGGATGTGATTAGTTCCTATGGAGTAACATACCGCGTCTCTGATTATGATGACAGTTATGATGCAGATCATTCCATGTTTGTATATCTGCCGGCTGGAAGTTATGAAGTAGTAACATATGATTATGATTCCAGTGATAATGACATTACCGCTTATGGAAAAGTTGAGGAAAGCACCGAAGGAACATTTAAAGAGTATAGTCTTTTGAATTCTTTGGGAGATTACAAAGTATCCGGAAACTTTACTGTAAATGGAAACAGCACCGTTGTATTGAATGCAGAAAAGAAAGCGGAGCAAGAGGGGTAATGAAGAAGAGGTAATGAAAAAAAGGTAGTTTAAAATTTCCCGGAATCTCTAAGCTTGTATGGAAAATTCAAGCAAAAAATAATAGGAGGAATGCAGTATGCAGAAAAAAAGAATTTTGTGCACATCGGCGGCACTGTTTGCGGCGATTTCTTTGATTATGCCAAATCAGGGATATGCAAAAGCGAAAAAGCCGGTACTAAGTAAAAAGAAACTTACAATGAGCGTGGGCGAAAGTAAGACACTGAAAGTGAAGAACACGAAGAAAAAGGTAAAATGGTCTTCCGGTAAAAAAAGTGTTGCAAGCGTTTCAAAAAAAGGCAGGGTAAAAGCAAAGAAAAAAGGAACGGCAGTTATTACGGCAAAGGTTGCTAAGACTAAATTAAAATGCAGGGTTACGGTTAAAGCAAAGGCGTCAAAGAAGAATACGGTGCAGAATACGAAACCGAGTAATCCATCAAACAATACACCAAACCAGAATTTGCAGGATCAAACGAAAAGCATGTCGATTACATCGTTTCGGATTTTGAATTCAACGATGGTAGAAGTTGTATTAAGTGAAGCTCAACAGCTTCCGGCTTCTGCATTTACGGTTATGATGAAAGAATATTCTTCCGGAAAATATAATCATAAATGTGCGGTTACTAAGATTTCTACATCCGACCAGAAAGTGTATACGCTGACCATTGATAATGAAGATTATATTAGAAAAGGCTTTACTGTAAAGATTTCTGTTATGACAATGACCGGAGAATTGTCAAAAGAAGCGGTTTATACGGGGATAAGTTCAGGCAGTTATATACCGGAAACCATCTATACATATGAAGTGGGAGATAAGGTGTCTGAGTATTGTTATCTTGAAACGGAAACAGCAGGATACCTCAATGTAAAATCGGTTCAGGTTCCGGATGGTATTACTTATCATTATGAGAAAAGTGAAGTCGATGGATACTGTCTTAATTTCTCAGGACAGCCAACAAAGGCAGGCATATATCCATATCAGATTCAATATGAGGATGAACTGGGATGTCAGTATACATATAAAACAACATGGATAATCGGAGACAATAATACACTCGTGGCAAGTATGGAGGATTCTTATCTTTTATATACAAAAGGAAATGTATATCAGGAATCAAACCCGATTGAAGTTGCGGGAGGAAGCGGAAGTTATACATTTGAAATTGCAGATAACTCGGATCCGGGTGCATACATTGATGAGGATTATTATTCAGATGATACTGATGAGGCTGCTAGAATTGGATTTCACAATAGTACGCCAGGGAATAAAACCGTGTATGTAAAAGTGACGGATACAAAAGATACGGCGAAGTCGGTTGTTGTTAAATGGCAGATTCATGTGAAAAATACGTTCCGGATTATATGTAATGTTTTAGATTCCGCCGGAGGGACATATAAACAGGCGCGTTCTATGATGCTATATGATAAAGAACCAAATAATTATCAAACCAAATTTTATGCAGAATATGATTCATCAAAGGAGCAATGGTATGCAGATGTAATTGAGGGAACTTATTCTGTTGAAATGTCAGGAGAAAGTGCCAGTGAGGTATTAGAAGAAAACTGCATTATTACAAAGGCAGAGGAAAAAACATTTGTTTTGAAAAATATCTATCCGGTTGAAATTACATCAGCAGACGATTTATCAGGTGTTTTCTGGTATGATGAAGAGGGTGGTTCGCAGATCGGAAGAGGATCTTTGCTGTATTTACCGAAGGGAACTTATTATCTCATAGGAAAAGCTATTAATGGAATGGAAGTAATCAGCCAAAGTATATCATTTCAGATTGTGGACAGTAAAGTTGCCGTAAAAGCAGAGAATTTAAAAAAAAGTAACATGCTGAGTGGAACAATCACTTTGGATCAAGCGGTTCAAGTGTCTTTAAAGGCCGGAAACTCTCAAATTTACAATTATTATAAATTTGTTCCGGAAGAAAGTGGAACATATGCTTTTTACTCGGGGTCGTCATACGATACATATGGACAGCTTTTGGGAGCGGATTATGAATTGCTTGCAAACAATGATGATAGTGGTACAAATGAAAATTTCAGGATCATTTATTCGTGCGAGGCCGGTAAAACATATTATATTGGAATTCGTGCATATGACGCTTATGCCAATGGGAAGAATGCTGAACTTTATGTGGAAAAGACAGATGAAGATGCAAATACAGACGATAGCGAATAGATGAATTGTATAAAATAATTTTTGGCGTAAAACGCTCCTTTTATTAGAGGGGGCGTTTTCACTTTTTTTTGTACCGGAATTTGGTGCGTTTGGCTTTGTTTTATCGGTTTTTTCATGGGCGTAAGTTGCTTTCAAGGTGTTAGAGCAAAAAGTGTGTGACAAATGTTCGCTGCCAGTTCCTTTGGATTCCGGTAATTCCGTAGAAAAACTTTGTGACTCGTGGGTACAAACACGTGGGTATGAGGCTTGCGTATTTTGCATGCCCATACCCTTTCGCGTTTGTTAAACGGGAGTGCCCACGAGACGCAAAGCTTTTCTACGGAATTACGGAAAACAAAAAAAGTGCCAACGAACACTTGACACAAACTTGGAGAAAAAGAATAGTTTTCATTTGTATTCACTTATGGTAAAATAAATAGGACTGGGGGTGAAAAGATGAATCCAATAGGTGTTGTAATTTGTAACTACAACAAAAAGGACTTTGTACTGCAATGCGTACAGAGTGTTTTAGAAAGCAAAGAGAAGAATTTTGATATTTATGTTGTGGATAATGCATCGTCTGATGGAAGTGCAGAGGCATTAAAAAAGGCATATGGAAACCGGATTACCGTAATTGAAAATAAAGAAAACCTTGGTGGCTCCGGTGGATTTAATACCGGATTACGAATCGTCAGGGATAAAGGGTATTCTTATTTTATGTGCTTAGATGATGATGCAGCCGTGGACGAAAATGCACTTTCTGTTTTATATCATTACATGGAAGAGCATACAGATACCGGTATGGCAGGATGCCGTGTTTACCACACACAGATGCCGGATTATATTCAGCAGAGTGGACTGCTCATTGATTTTGACAACTGCACGGCAAAAACGATTGGAGCGGACATGCCGGAAGATGGCAGTTTGCCTGATGTGATTGAATGTGACACGGTGGCAACCTGTGCCGTTATGGTACGGGCAGATACAGTGAAACAAAAAGGTGTCGGGATTATGCCGGAAGATAATTTTATATACTGGGATGATATGGAATGGGGATATCGTATAAAATTGGCAGGATACCGTGTTGTTACGTTGGCAGAGGCAAAAGCGCTACATCAAATGGGGGCGAATACAAAGAAGGAAAATACCTTTATCAATTATTATATGTGGAGAAACCGGACCAATTTCTTTATGCGGTTTACGCCGGAGGCGCAGATGGAGGCAATGAGTGTTAAAGTGCTGGGGGCAGTGTTTGATGCGATGTATGAGAGTATGTTTCGTGAAGAACATAATGTCCGACAGACAATTTCCTATGCGTTTTATGATGCACTGGCTGGCGTGCGTGGAAAGGCGGATTCGTACAAAATCATGAAAAATGATGCCAATGATAATAAGCTTATACAGACTCTGCAGGGCAGGAAAAGTTTTGCAATAGAAGAAAACAATCAGGAAGAAGATGCTTATTATCTTCGCAATTTTATTGCTTCGGTTTGTCCGGATTTGAGGGAAGAAGAGCAGACAAAGGCAGAGATTGTATTTCGATTTTGTGACTATATTTTTTATAGTGAGAAGATGCCGGATGGAAAGGAAATTTTAATTGATTCTGAACGAAATTGCGTCGTGGATGAAAATGATATAGAAATATGCAAAAATTACGGTTATTCCAAATGGTTGTTTATTTACATGAATCAAGGAGTTTTTTTAGCGGCAGCACGCCGTATGAGAGGAGAGATTGTTGATGAATAAGAGATTTATGCGTTTCCCGGAGGGAAAGAAAAAATCAGTGACACTTAGTTATGATGACTGCATGGAAGAAGATGCAGATTTGATTGAGCTACTTGAAAAGTATCAGATGAAGGCTACTTTTAACTTGATTCCCGGATGGTTTGCAAAAGAGGGAACGACTTATCCGGAGGGGGAAACTTATCGTTTGGTTACGAAAAAGAAAGCCAAAGAAATGTATGAACATCCGCTTGTAGAAGTGGCAAACCATGGTAATGAGCATAAATATATGACCTCATTAACTCCGCTTGAAATGGCGGAAGACACGATTTTGTGCCGCAAATCTCTAGAAAGTTTGTATGGAAAAATCATACGGGGGATGGCGTATCCGTATGGATGGTACGACGATACTTTAATTGATGTTTTAAAACAATGCGGAATTACTTACTGCCGTACGGTTGAGAGTACAGAAAATTTTGACTTGCCAGAGAATTGGCTTGCTTGGAATCCGACATGTCATCATGATGATGAAGCTTTGTTTGATTTGGCAGACGAGTTTGTTTCGAAACAAAACGTAGAAAGACCACTTTTGTTCTATGTGTGGGGACATACGTTTGAATTTGAGAGAAATAACAACTGGGAGCGCATGGACCGTTTTATGGAGAAAGTAGCAAAACAGGATGATGTCTGGTATGCGACAAACGGCGAAATTTATGATTACGTAAATGCGTATGAAAATCTTGTATTTTCCGCAGATGGTAAACGTATTTACAATCCATCTAAGATGCCGGTATGGGTTGAAATCGATGGAACATGTTATAAAATTGAAGATGAATTTGTGATGGAGTAATGGAGGAGATTGTATGAAAAAAAGGCCGTTATGGCTTCTTACTTTTGGTATTTGTTTTGTTTTCCTTTTTATGAGTGCAAATACAAAAGCAGCGACGCCGGTTCAAAAATGGGGACAGCTAAAGGTGTCTGGAACCAACATTGTTAATAAAGATGGGAAAAAAGTTCAGTTAAAAGGGGTTAGCACGCATGGTATTGCGTGGTTTCCTCAGTATGTAAATAAGAGCTGCTTTCAGAGTTTTAAAAAGATGGGAGTGAACACGATTCGTCTCGCTTTATATAGTGATAAAGGGGCTGGCTATTCGAAATCTTTATATCAGAAAGTGGATGAGGGAATTCGATATGCCACGGAACTAGGCATGTATGTTGTCCTTGATTGGCATATATTAAGTGACGGAAATCCTAAGACTAGTCAGAAACGGGCCTTTCAGTTTTTTACCCGGTATGCAAAAAAATATGGTAAGCAAAATAATATATTATACGAGATATGTAATGAGCCAAACGGAAATGTAACCTGGGCAAAGGATATTAAGCCTTATGCAAAAAAAGCAATTAAAAAAATAAGAAAATATGACAAGAAAAATATCATTATTGTGGGAACTCCAACGTGGTCGCAGGATGTTGATGTGGTGGCAAAGAGTCCGCTGAAAGAGAAAAACATTGTGTATTCGCTTCATTTTTATGCGGCAACGCATACGGATTTTTTGCGTAATAAATGTAAAAGTGCTTATCAGTCGGGGCTTCCTATGTTAGTATCGGAGTTTAGCATTTGTGATGCTTCGGGAAATGGTGGAATCGACAAAAAAAGTGCGTCAAAATGGATGAAACTTCTTAAAAAATATAAAATTGGACATATTGCATGGAACATTTCAAATAAGAATGAAACTTCCGCACTCATTCAATCGAAATGCGGAAAAACAGATAAGATAAGCTATAAAAACTTATCAAAATCCGGTAAGTGGATTGCAAAATGGTGGAAAAAATAAGAGAGGAATTCATGTACATGGACGCTGTAAATTACATAAGTGATGTGTTACAAAAAAAAAAAGGAAAAGAACTTAAGGTAGCATTTTTAGGAGGCTCTTTATCAAAGGGAGAGCGGGTAAAAAGAGAACTTTGTTTTGTTTCTCTCTTTGAACAAAAAATTGAAGAGAGGCTTAGTAATGGGCGAAAAGTTTCGGTTCTTCGCTATGGACAGTCCGGGACAATGTCTTCAAATGGTTTATATAAGGTTAAGGAATTAATTGAGGAAAAACCGGACCTTGTTTTTTTGGATTATGCGATGAATGATACCGGAGACCGTTATTTATGGGAGTCTACGGAAGGCATTTGCAGCCAGTTAATTCAGGCAGGTGCGCATGTAGTTATTCTTTTGTTTTGCAATGACCAGGGTCATTGTACAAGGGGAGCAATGGAAAGAGTGGCTTCTCATTATCATTTACCGGTTGTTGATATTGGGAAAACTATTACGGACAAGATTCAAAAAGGGGAATTGACCTGGGAAGAATATGGTTTGGATTATGTGCATCCGACACCACTTGGACATGAGATAATTACTTCTGAGCTGCTAAATTTATTTCAGGAGAAAGAACAAAAAGAAAATGTGATGGAAGATTATTATCCGGAACCCCCCGCATTTTTAGGAGCATTCCGAAATTCCTATATTATGGATTTGTCTGAAAAAATGGTTGATACCAAACCGGGTGATGTAATATTGGATACTGAAATTACCATGAAAATGATGCTTATGGAGTTTTGGCAGGACAGTATCAAAAATGAGGCGGGCTTGGTATTTATGCTGGACGGTCAGAAAGTGTGTGGAGCGGATGCTTATGCGAGTATGGCTTGGGGAAATCCCGTATGTCATTACGTAGGGGGAGATGGTAGCGAAGAAACGTATCATCTTGTTATTTATGCAGGAAAAGGAAAGCCGCCGGCAAATTGGGATTACTCACAATTTCACCTGCGGCTGATGATTGGATGTTAGTATTAGAATTTCCAAGTTCCCTGACCAATCAGTTGTTTCAGTAAGTCGATGTAGATTGGGGCTGTCTGTGTTAAAAAGTGTTTTTTACTATAGGCAACCACAATCTTTTTTTCCGTAATGCCAAAGCAGCCCTTTGGCTCTTTGATTTTGTAGTAAATCGGATGATTCTCAAAGTTTCCAAAACGAATCAGCGTATCCGGGATAATACCCATTCCTAAATTAGAATTTACCCAGTGAAACATCGTTTCGATGTTGTAGCATCGCAGGTTGATTTGTGGAATCTGTTTCATATGCTGGAACAAATCTACAGTAATATCCGGATCATTATTTTTTGTGTCAAGAACAATGAAAGATTCATTCAAACAGTCGCTTAATGAAATTTCTTTATTGTTATACAAAGCAGAAGAATCCGAAACAATATCGGATGTTTTAAGTTGTTGTTCTTTATGTGTCTCATTAAACGGATTTTCTTTGCTTACTGCTAAATAATAATGTTCGGTTGCAAGGTCTTCCGTGTAAAATAATTCAGTATCAAAGTCTGTTGCCTCAATGCAGACATCAATTTCTCCGGACAGGAGAAGATTCTGAAGTTCTTTCACATTATCTGTGATGACATCTAATTCTACATCCGGGAATTTCTTCGAAAAAGCGGCAAAACTTTTTGGAAGCATACAGGAGCCACGAAAAGGTGTAGTACCAATCGTCAAAGAACCGGTTTTTAAGTTGTTAATATCGGAAATACGGTTTTCTAATTCGCGCTCCGTCGATAAGATTTTTTTGGCTGCATCGTAGTAGGCCTGTCCGATAGGAGTTAGCTGAATTGGAGAAGAAGACCGGTCGAACAACGGCGCACCAAGCTGGGTTTCCATATTTTTTATAAGCTGACTAATGGAAGGCTGTGTAACAAAAAGTTTTTTTGCTGCTTTGGAAAAACTGCCTTCTTCGGCTAAAGTTATAATACATTGAATTTGTTGTGTGGTCATATAATATCTCCTTCCATATAGTGTAATAATTATAACAAAAAGATAATATTGTGACAAGAAAAATCTTGCAGGTCATTTTATTGACATCCTTTCGATAAGTCGTTATAATTGAGAAAAACAATCGATTTAGGAGGTATTTTTTAATGAGTATTCAAATTCAAAAAGTAACAGACAAAAGTTTTCGCAAATACGGAAGAATATTGACCGGAGAGTATGACGTGGCTGAGTTGATGACGGCGATGGAAAAGACAGAGTGTCCCGACGATGCGGTTATTTATATCCCATCCGATAAAGAGATTGAAAAATTGCCAGTCATGAAAGCATTTACCGATAGTTTGTATGGCGGACTTCCAATTCAGATTGGTTACTGCAACGGAAATAATCATTTATTGAATGCTGTTGAGTATCATCGTTCATCCGAAGTAAATGTTGCCTGCACCGACTTGATTCTTTTGATTGGAAGCGAGCAGGATATTGAAGATGATTATACATATGATACATCGAAAATTGAAGCATTTCTTCTTCCAAAAGGAACAGTAGCAGAAGTTTATGCGACAACACTTCATTATGCACCTTGCAGTGTAGATGGAAATAACTTCCGATGTGTTGTTGTTCTTCCAAAAGACACAAACTTGGATTTGGAAGTAAAACCGGAAGGAGCAAAAGAAGACCCATTGCTTGTAGCAAGAAACAAATGGCTCATTGCTCATGAAGATGCTAAGATTGAAGGAGCATTCAATGGTTTAAAGGGCGAGAACATCAGTGTCGAGTAAATAAAAGATTAGCAGATAAAAAATAATAAACCGGTGAGAAACATGACGAAAGCGTTTTTGTTCTCACCGGTTTTTGTATTTTCATTTATTAAATGTTATTCAACAGTAACACTCTTTGCTAAGTTACGTGGCTGGTCAACATTAAGACCTTTTTCAACGGATACATAGTAAGCGAGATACTGTAAAATGACAGTAGCTACAAATGGTGCAAACAGTGGGTCTGTCTCCGGTAAAACAATGTGATAATCACATAAAGCGGCATCGACACTGGCGTCAGCGCCGGTAATTAGGATAACTTTCGCACCACGGGAGCGTACTTCCTGTACGTTAGAAATAATTTTTGCATAAACATCCGGCTGTGTTGCCAAAGCGATAACCGGAACATTATCCGTAATCAATGAAATTGTTCCGTGTTTCAATTCGCCGGCAGCGTAAGCCTCCGAATGAATATAGCTGATTTCTTTTAACTTCAACGAACCTTCACAGGACAATGCGTAATCCAATCCGCGTCCAAGGAAAAAGATGTCCGTAGCGGATGTCAGACGTTTGGCAATGCGCTCCGTCTGCTGGTCGTAAGTAAGGGCATCCTCCACTTTGTCAACCGTATCTATCATGGTTTTCATGAAGCCAGCAGCGTCTTTTTCTGAAATCTTTCCGTTTACCAATGCAAAGCGGAAAGCAATCAAGTACATAATAGCAACCTGAACACTGTATGCTTTTGTACTGGCAACTGCGATTTCCGGACCGGCATGAGTATAAAGTACATAATCACTTTCGCGGGCAATGGAAGAACCTTTTACATTTACAACAGAAAGTGTTTTGGCACCACGTTCTTTTGCCAGACGGAGAGCAGCAAGTGTGTCTGCGGTTTCGCCGGACTGTGAAACGGTGATTAGCAAGGTATGTTCATCAATAATCGGATTCTGATAGCGGAACTCCGAAGCAATATCAACGGTAACCGGAATGCGGCAGAGACGTTCAATCATGTTTTTGCCCATCAGTCCGGAATGCATTGCCGTACCGCAGGCAGTGATAACAATTCGGTTGACATCAGTGAAAAGTTCATCACCAACGCCGTCTGCAGAAAAATCAGGAAGTCCGTTTACCATACGAGGACGAATGGTGTTGCGGAGTGCTTCCGGCTGTTCGTGGATTTCTTTCATCATGAAATAATCATAACCGCCTTTTTTTGCGGAAGCCATATCCCAGCTGATGTGATGGATATAAGGTCCGTACACTTCGCCATTTTCGTCTTTTACAATGATTTCATCTTTTGTCAACTTCGCAATATGACCTTCTTTTAATACGAAATAATGTTTTGTGTGGCTGACCAAAGCAACCATATCAGAAGCGATGATAGAGCCACGGTCTGTATGAGCGGCAACTAAAGGACTGCCGTTTCTTACCGCATAGATGGTTTCCGGGATATCGGAAAAAATAATACAAAAACCATAGGCACCAACCAGTTTTGAAATGGCTTTACGAATAGCAGCTTCCGGGTCACCGGTATAACAGTCATTAATTACCATTGCGGCGATTTCTGTATCAGTCTGGGAGATTGGTTCTTTTCCCTTTGCAGCAAGTTCTTCCTGTAATTCCTTGTAATTTTCAATGATTCCGTTATGAATCAAAGTAACTTTTCCGGCAGTGTGAGGATGGGAGTTTGTATCCGATACGCCACCATGTGTTGCCCAGCGGGTGTGGCCGATACCGCAGGTGGTTACATCATCCGCAGCCTCTTTGGCAACTTTATCTTTTAAACAAGATACTTTTCCCACCGTTTTGATTGTTTTTATTCCATTTGGCTGGCAGTAAGCAATACCTGCACTGTCATAGCCACGATATTCCAATGCCTGTAAGCCTTTTAACAGTTCTTTTTTTGCATCATCAAGACCTACATATCCAATAATTCCGCACATAGTAAATATCTCCTTTAACGCATGTTTTTGAAATAGGCAAACGACGCCTTTTCTATCATTTTCTTATTCTATGAAATAGTATCATTTCTTGTGAATAATGTCAAGAAATGCGATAAGATTAGTTGCGCTAAAAGGCAAGATACGGTATACTGAAAATGAATATGGCAAAGGAGAAAATGACATATGAGTAATTTTCATGTTGCACTGAAAAAAGTGGTAGATGACTCTTATGATGTTCAGATTGGCTGTGGACTGATAGATGATATGATTCAGGACATAAAAGAAGGTCTTGTTGGAAATAAAAAGAAGTTTGCTGTGATTACGGATTCGAATGTGGATGAAGTTTATGGCAGACCGGTTTTAGAGAAAATCCTTGCAGCCGGATATCAGGGAGATTTATTTGTGTTTGCGGCGGGAGAAAAAAGTAAAGTAAGAAAGACAAAAGAAGAGATTGAGGATGCCATGTTGGCGAAGGGGTACCGCCGTGACTGTTGTGTCATTGCAGTCGGTGGTGGTGTCGTGACGGATTTGGCCGGTTTCTTGGCTGGAACGTTTGGCAGAGGTGTGCCGGTGATTCATTATGCAACGACGCTTCTTGCTGCGGCAGATGCTTCAATTGGTGGAAAGACAGCGGTGGATACCGATTTGGCTACGAATCTGATTGGTTTGATTTATCAGCCGAAGAAAGTCTATGTGGATATTGATGCGTGGAAGACACTTCCGAAACGTCATTTAATCAATGGACTTGCGGAGACGATTAAGCATGCTTGTCTTGCGGATTATGAATTGTTTACTTATTTAGAAGAACACTGGCAGGATATCCTTTCCTGCGACAAAGAAGCCTGTACATACATTTCCGAGCATAACTGTAAGGTCAAGTATGAAGTCGTGATGAAAGATGAAAAGGAGAATAATCTTCGTGAGATTCTTAATCTCGGACATACGGTAGGGCGTGCCATTGAGACTGTGAGTGATTACCGGCTTTTGCATGGTGAGGCATTGTCAATTGGTATGACGGCGCAGGTTTTGCTTGGATATCGATCCGGCTATCTGTCAAAAAAAGAGTGTGAACGGGTGATTACACTTCAGCAGGCAGTGGGACTTCCGGTTCGAATTCCGGAGTACATTGACCGTGAAGAATTAGTGAAAAAATTGTACACGGACAAAAAAGTAAGAGATGGCAGACTTCGCTTTGTTTTCCAAAAAGGAATCGGCGATGTCATGACATTTGGAGAAGAAACGTACGCAAGATGCGTATCGGAGGAAGAAATTCGTGCAGTGTTAATGGATGATACTGTACTTTAAAATAGATTTATAATAACCCCGGAAAAACCGGAGAAAGAGGGATAACATGTTAGTAGGAATTATTATTGGTGCTGTTGTATTACTTTTAATTATTTTTGTAATCAGTAGTTACAACAAACTTGTGAAACAGAAAGTAAATGTCGAAGAGGCATTTGCTACGATGGATGTTTATTTAAAAAAGCGTTTTGATTTGATACCAAATCTGGTAGAAACTGTAAAAGGTTATGCAAAACATGAAAGTGAAACTCTGATTGCTGTTATTGAAAAGAGAGGAAGCAATTACGACAGTATGACTGAAGAACAGAAAATTGAGAGTGGAGCCGCTATTTCCAGCGTAATACCTAACATTATGGCGTTGGCAGAATCTTATCCGGATTTGAAAGCAAACCAGAACTTTATGAATTTGAGCAATCAGTTGGAGGCAGTGGAAGAGGATATTGCCAATTCCAGAAAATATTATAACGGTACGGTAAAACGTTATAATATGTCGGTACAGACGATTCCGACAAATATTATTGCCGGTATGTTCCACTTTGAGAAGAAACCGATGTTTGAGGTTGAGAGCCAGGCAGAGCGCCAGAATGTGAAGGTGAAATTCGATTGAAAATAAAAGGTTTTCTGCTTGCTGGTGTTTTTATTGTTCTTTCCCTTTTCTTTGCTGCTCCAATGAATGCGAAGGCGGCAAATTTTACTATTGATAAATATGAGGTAAATATGAAGGTGACAAAGGATAACACCTATCAAATAAAAGAGCATATAGAAGTAAATTTTAAGTCAAAAAGTCATGGTATATACCGTGATATTCCACTTGTTAATGATGTAAAGCGTGAAGATGGCAGTTCGAACCGCATTGTGGCAAGAGTGGAGAACCTTGACTGCGGAGACGAGGAGTATGAATCTTCCAGAGAAGGTAATAATCTGCATGTTCGCCTTGGTGATGAAGACGTAGAAATTACCGGAAAATATGAATATAATATTTCCTATAATTATGTGATGGGGAATGATGTGCTGCCAAATGAGGACGAGTTTTATTTTAATGTAATTGGTACGGGATGGGAGACTACCATTTCCAATGTATCATTTTCCATTGAGATGCCTGAAACTTTTGATGAAAATAACCTTGGAATGTCTTATGGTGCTTACGGTGAATCAAAGTTGGATGGTTTGTATTATGGGATTGATGGAAACACGATTTATGGAGAGCTGGATACGAGCGTTGCCCTTGGTGCCGGAGAAGGCGTGAATGTCCGTCTTTCATTGCCGGAAGGTTATTTTATAAAGGTAAAACATACACCGTGGATGGCATATGTAGGAATTGTTTTTGCTGCATTAGCTTTTATTGTGGCATTTCTTCTTTGGTTTGTTTTCGGCCGTGATGACCAGGTTGTTGAAACGGTTGAATTTTATCCGCCGGATGGCTTAAATAGTGTGGAACTTGCATTTGCCTATCGGGGATATGTGTCTTCAAAAGATGTCGTTTCTATGATTGTTGATTTGGCACAAAAAGGCTATATTGAAATTCATCAGGGACCAAATAAAAAAGATTTTACGCTGATTAAGAGATTAGAGTATAATGGTATGAATAAGGCAGAGAAACTCTTTATGGACGGTTTGTTTAGTTCTTTTGATCGTGTTGACAAAATTGATTTGGAAGATTCCTTCTATAAAACGATTAATTCGATTAAATCGGAAGTGAATTCCAGGGAAAACAAAGAGAAACTTTTTTATGCGAATTCCATTAATAAGGGCTGGATTTTGTGGATGCTGTCGATATTAGCTTGTCTTTTTGCCGGTTTTTATCCGGTCAAAAATTATGAGTATTCCACGATATTTGGACTTTTGGTTCCACTTGGCATTGGTGTTGCCGTGATGTTAGGTTCCTTTTTCCTATTTCGAAAAGGGAAAATACTGCCTAGAATCGGTATCTTTTTGGGATTGTTAGCAGGTGCGGCAGTTGCATATTATTTCTTTATGAACTCGGCAATGCAGTGTGTTGACCCATTGTACCGGATTTCCTACTTTATTGCTTTGGGAGCTTCTTTTGTGGCAATGTTCTTCCATGATTTCTTGTCTAAACGAACACCGTATGGCACAGAAATCCTTGGACGCATTTTAGGTTTCCGCAATTTTCTGATTACAGCAGAAAAGGATAAACTAGAGGCTCTTGTGGAAGAAAATCCGGAGTATTTTTATGATATACTTCCGTATACTTATGTCCTTGACGTGTCGAGTAAGTGGATGAAGAAATTTGAGTCTCTTACGATGTCAGCACCGAATTGGTATTCGAGCGAGGATGACCGCGCATTTGATTATATTATGTTTAGTCATTTTATGTCTTCGACCATGTCTACGGCGATGACAAGTATGACTTCGACACCAAGTTCCAGCAGTGGCGGCGGATTTTCCGGTGGTGGTTCCGGCGGCGGTGGCGGCGGAAGTTGGTAAAAAATAAAAAAATGTTGCGTTTCTCGTATAATTATGCTATAGTTTGGTAAACTACGAATAAAGGGGAGTAGCTTGCGTTTTTAAAAACGTAATATGATATCGTCAATACACGAGCGGGTATCAAAAAAGATAGCCTGACTCCGGTACATATTCTACGAAGCGAGACTTTTATTGTGGCACAGTGTTTTATTTGTGTTGCGGTAAAGTCTCGCTTTTATTGTGGCATAAGCTAAACTTACTTGGCTGAGACTTTATGGTGGCAGGAAAAAGAATGGAGGAATGAAAATGAAAATGTGGTTAGACCTTTTGTTACTGGTGATTGGCTTTGTCTTGCTGCTTAAAGGAGCAGATGTCTTTGTTGACGGAAGTGCCGGAGTGGCACGGATTTTTAAGGTGCCCGGAGTCATTATCGGACTTACGATTGTGGCGATGGGAACGAGTGCACCGGAACTTGCGGTCAGTGTATCAGCGGGAATTTCCGGTTCCAATGCGATTGCAGTCAGCAATGTGGTTGGCTCGAATATTTTTAATCTTTTGATGGTTCTTGGTATTTGTGCGATGATGAAAGCCCTGCCGGTAGATTCCGGAATTAAGAAGAGAGATTATCCGATTTCTTTGGTGGCAACGCTTATTTTGTTAATTCTTGCCGGTAATCTGTTTTTTGTCGGTAAAGTGCCGGATTATCGAAATATGAATGCGTCTGGCGGTGTGCTGTACCGCTGGAATGGAATTATCTTAATTGCGTTGTTTGTATTATATCTCGCATATACGATTTATCTCGCAAAAAAGAATAAAGAAACAGAAAATGATGAGGCAAAAAAGATGCCGATGTGGCAATGCCTTCTTTATATTATATTGGGCCTTGCAGCAATTATTATTGGAGGACAGCTTGTGGTAATTCATGCAAAAAATATTGCACTAGCGTGGGGCATGAGTGAAACATTAGTCGGTTTAACGATTGTTGCAATTGGGACAAGCCTGCCGGAACTTGTGACATCAATTGTTGCGGCATCCAAAGGTGAGACCGGAATGGCTGTCGGCAATGTGGTTGGCTCGAATATTTTTAATCTTTTGTTGATTTTAGGAGTTTCCAGTGCCATACATCCGATTGCGATTTCAATGGCTTCTTTCGTGGATTTGTGTGTACTGCTTGCAGTAAGTTTGATTGCCTTTGGCTTTGTGATTACCGGAAAGCGGATTAACCGGGCAGAGGGCTTTACCATGATTGTAATGTATTTAGCTTATACCGCCTTTTCAATCTGGCGCGGATAATGAATTTTTCAGGAGGAGATACGGTAGATGAAAGAAAATATTGTACTGATTGGTATGCCGGGAGCGGGAAAAAGTACAGTTGGTGTTGTACTTGCAAAAAGATTAGGACTCTCTTTTCTTGACTCTGATTTGGTGATTCAGGAGAGAGAGGGGTGCATTCTTCATGAAATTATTGAAAAAGAAGGGCTTGACGGATTTAATGAGATAGAAAATCAAGTAAACGCATCTATTGATGTGAAAAGAACAATTATTGCAACCGGCGGAAGTGCAGTGTATGGAAAAGAAGCTATGCAGCATCTGCATGAAATCGGTGCGGTTTTTTATTTGAAATTATCTTATGAGGAGCTGAAAAATCGTCTGGGAGATTTGTCGGAGCGCGGCGTTTCTATCCGCAAAGGACAGACTTTACTGGATTTATATGAGGAAAGAAAACCGTTATACGAAAAATATGCTGATTATGTAGTAGACTGCGAAGGAAAATCGATTCGTGAGGTTGTAGAAGAAATGACTAAACTTTGGAAGAAGGAGATAAAAAAGTGAGATATCCCATTGTACTATTTGATTTAGATGGAACATTGACAAATCCCGGACTTGGAATAACCAATTCGGTGATGTATTCTCTGAAAAAATATGGAATTGAAGGACAGCCACGGGAATCTCTTTATCGTTTTATTGGACCGCCACTGCACGAGTCTTATGAGAAATTTTATTCTTTTTCAAGGGAACAGGCCATGCAGGCCGTTTCCTATTACAGAGAATATTATGAAGAAAAGGGAATGTTCGAAAATGAAGTATATCCGGGAATAAAACAGCTCCTTCGTGATTTAACAAAACAGGGTGTTCTCTGTCTCGTTGCCACTTCAAAACCAGAGATTTATGCGAAAAAAATTCTCGATTATTATGAATTGAGCAACTATTTTTACTATATCGCCGGGGCTAATATGGACGGAACCCGCACAGACAAAGCAGAAGTTATTGCTTATGCCTTAAAACAGATTCCAGCAGAATATAATAATAAGAAAGTTCTTATGGTCGGCGACCGCTCCCATGATATCATCGGGGCAAAGAAAAACGGAATCGATTGCGCCGGTGTATTATTTGGTTACGGCAGTAGAGAAGAACTGGAAGAGGCCGGAGCTGACTTTGTTGCTGATTCAGTAGAAGCAGTTAGAAATATAATTCTTCTCGACACTGCTATGAATTAGTGTAAGATACAGTTGATATAGTTTGTGATAAATATTTATGGATGCTTATTTCAGTTTCCACAATTCACAAAGAAAAGTTTATGTCTCATGGGCGCTCCCGCTAAGACGAATACGCAGGGGTATCGGCATGCAAAATACGCATAGCCTGATACCCGCGCATTCGTACCCATGAGACGTAAATCTTTTCTTTGTGAATTGTTGGAACCCTGAAAAACTAACATAAATTGTTTGATACAAACCATAACATATAATTTTTATTAAACTAACATTCCTTACCCAAATCCCCATTTTATGCAATCTGTCAAACCCATTACATCATCAAACCAACTGTTTTCCCTTGTTTTTGCCCTCATAAGACCAAAACAAGGGAAACTTTTTTAATTACCGCCCACCACCTTATCCAAAAGCCTTGCGGAAGTCCGTTTCGCCTCTCTGGTGGCATGGGCATAAACATTCATTGTGGTACTTATGGAATGTGCAGACGGAACAAGCCATAAATGTTTTGGAAATAAGGGACGAGATTACACTGGAGAACCGGATATGCACGCTGGGACAGGCAGAGGTGTATATGAAGGCGGTGGAGAGTTTCGTTGAGGATATGAACACACCAGAACGTGCAAGGGATAGTTGCCCTGTTTATAAGGCAGATAAAGATGAATGGAACAGATAAACTAATAGACAGTGTAATGAAATGCGGGGCAAATTGCTTCGCATTTTTCAAGATTTGGTGTACATTGAAAGATATATATCCGTATGTTATAATTTTTAATCAGAATAATAAAGGGTGCTTAAACAATGAGAGGGGGAAATGCCAACTGGCTGTTGGGTACTGAACCCCTACTCTTATATATTAGGAGGTTTTATATGGCATCGGATGATAAATTTAACCAGATTTATGAGCTGTATTATAAACTTATGTACAAAGTCTCCTATAGTATTTTACAAAATTTTGAAGATACAGAAGATGTTTTGCAGGAGGCATTTATTCGTATTGATAAAAATATTTCAAAAGTTTCTGATCCATCTAGTCCAAAAACAAAAAATTTTGTGGTTATTATAACTAAGAGGCTGGCTCTAAATATGCTAAGGAAGAAGAAAGGAATACAGGTTGAAGAACTTTTGGCTACGCTAGAGGATGTCCGTATTGAGGCATCACCAGAAAGAGCAAATGAAACTAAAACAGTCCAAGAACTAGTTAAAATGGCCATACGTGATCTGCCAGAGCGATACCGGGATTGTCTGTTTTTGGCTCTAATTGATGAGTATACACCAAAGGAAATTGCTGATATATTAGAGATGAAAGAGCAGAGTATATATAAAAGATTGAAACGAGGCAAAAAAATGTTGCAGGATAGACTGGCAGATATGGGGGTGACTTATGAAGATTAGCACAGAGGAATTGCGTCAGGCATTAAAAGAAGTTAGGGAAGAAGAACTAAATTTATTGTTGAAAATCTGCGAAGATAAAAAGATAGAGCAGCGGATTGAAACCTCCCAAAAAAGAATGGATCAGAAAAAGATACACAGGCTGGCGCATAAAAAAAAGCGTTGGGAAAAGTGGTCAAGAATTGCGGCGGCTATTCTTATCGTATCGCTTGTAGGTGCTGTTTCTACATATGCGATGGAAAAAGTCCGTCAGGCAATAGTAAACTGGGATGTGAATTTAGGTAAAAATGAAGATGATTTTCATTTTAATGTAGAAAATCCTGTGCAGACTGCATCCCCAAAAGAAAAAGAAAACATCCCGGCAAAGATCGAGCGAAGATACCATCTGACATATATTGCAGAAGGATTTCAAGAGCATGGCGAAGATTGGCAGACACAGTCCTATAAAATAGTTTACAAAAAGGAGAAGCAGCGTATCTGCTTTGAGCAATTGATTAAAACAGAGAAAACGACTGCTGATTTAGAGTTGGCAGATCAGGAGATTCTTGCCATTAATGGATATAAAGGACAGTATGGATACGAAGGAAAAGAAAGCATTTTAAGATTTGTAACAGAGGAGTATGTATTTCAGTTGTCAACAAAAGCAGCAGTGGAACGGGATGAGATGATTCGCATGGCTGAGTCGGTGGCTCAAATGCCACCCGATGAAATTGAGACATATTATAGTCCGGCATATATACCAGATGGGTATTCAAAGTGGGAAGAAGGCTGTCTTAAGGAAAATTGGACATACGATATGTATTATGCCAAGAATAAAAAACAGTTTTTGACATTTGGACAAAGCACAATGGGAGGAACAATATCAATTGATTCAGAAAATGCAAGCAGAAAGGAAGTAACAATTAATGGTTGGAAGGGACAATTAAATAATAAGAAGAAGAAAAAGACAATTATATGGGCAACGGATGAATATGTATTTACGGTGACAGGTGTCGGGAATATTTCGGCAGAAGAATTGCTGAAAGTGGCCAAAAGCGTTACACGGGAAAATTAGCTGAAAAAAACTTTATAAAAAATGTGATTTTTTGTCCAAAAATGATTTTGTTGAGGGTTATTATATATGAATATTAAATTTAAGGAGGATATCCATGAAAAAAATTAAAATAATTTCAATGATATTAATTTTATGTATGTTATGTTC
>NZ_QUDR01000020.1 GCF_003477605.1 Clostridium sp. AF37-5 | reverse complement strand
TGTCCAAAACATGCATCTTCATTTTCTTCCGTTGTTTCTTTTATGTAGCGCAGTAAATGGTCTAATTCACTGCCATCATCCAATGGAATTTCCAAATTGATATACAACTCATGCACTCCGTTTTCCACCGGATACTGCGTGCTGTATGTTCCTTCCCTGTCACGTACTGTACGAAAAATTTCATACACTGTCTGACCGCCTCCAATAAAATCGTTCATTGTAATATAAATATGGTACACATCAGGCAGTTCCTTATACGCTTTCCCTTTCTGTAAAAGGTGTGTATCAATACTTCCATTGCAGTACCTCACACGCCGCATATGGTCGTCATCATCGGATATCTGAAATTCCACATGAATCGGCTCTTCTCCCGCCGTCTCTGCTAGAATATCCAGTACCACACTGCGAAATTGCAGATTGGTAATATCATACTGCGACGTCACCCCTGTAACCTCATATCCCTCTCCTAGAATAATCTTCACTAAGTCTTGGCAGGCCTCCTTGTCTCGGAACACTACTCTTGAAAACAAATCACTGATAAGATTCATCTTCTGAGGCAGGTTTTCAAATATTGTCTGATTCATAAAATCATTTCCTCCTTTCCTGTGATGTTGTCACAAAAGGCAGGAACATTTATATACAATCCTGCCCTATTCTTTTTTCCGGAATAAAGCAAGAGTCTTTTATAAAATAATCATAGAATCTGGATACTAAGTCTGAACCATTGCTTTTCTAGATATTTATATTATATATTGTTGCATGTGTCATGTCAAGCATCGTTTCGCGCCACAAAAAGTCGCGAAACGACTTCTTTACAGTAGCATTTTATGTTATAATAATTTAGTAAAAATACTTCACAAAGAAAAGAGGAATAAACATGGCTTGGTATGACGAATCAGTATTTTATCATATTTACCCTTTGGGATTAACGGGCGCACCGGCGCAGAATGATTATGGCGAGGTTATCCACAGGCTTCCTAAGCTGCTCCCATGGATTGACCATATAAAAGAAATCGGATGCAATGCAATTTACATCGGACCGCTTTTTGAATCCGTAGGACATGGCTATGAAACAACGGATTACCGAACACTCGACAGACGTCTCGGCGACAATGACGATTTAAAAGAATTTGTCCGTACATGTCACGAAAAAGGAGTGCGGGTTATCTTTGACGGTGTTTTCAATCACACAGGAAGAGATTTTTTTGCTTTCAAAGACCTGCAGAAAAACCGTGAGAATTCACAATACAAAGACTGGTACTGCAATGTGAATTTTGGTGGAAATAATGAATACAACGATGGATTTTCCTATGATAACTGGGGCGGTTATAATCTGTTAGTAAAACTGAACCAGTGGAATCCACAGGTAAAAGATTATATTTACGATGTAATCCGCTTCTGGGTTTCTGAATTTGACATTGATGGCATCCGGCTTGACGCAGCAGATGTTCTTGATTTTGATTTTATGAAGGGAATGCGTCAGGTTGCCAATGAAGTAAAACCGGATTTCTGGCTGATGGGCGAAGTCATTCATGGCGAATATACACGCTGGGTTAATTCGGAAACTTTGCATTCTGTAACCAATTATAACCTGAATAAAGCTCTTTGGTCCGGCTGCAACGAGCATAACTTTTTTGAAATTGCACACACAGTAAAGCGTCTTTATGACATGGGTGGATGCCATTACCGGAACTTGGAATTGTACAGTTTCGCCGACAACCATGATGTTGAGCGAATTGCAAGTAAGATAATAAACAAAGACCATCTCGGCGTAATCTACACTTTGATGTACACACTTCCGGGGATTCCGTCTATTTACTACGGCTCCGAATTCGGTATCGAAGGAAAAAAAGAACAAGGTTCCGATGCTTCACTCCGACCACACTTAGAACTTAGTGACTATGCCGATGCAATGACTGACAATCCGCTGACTGCGCTGATTGCCAAACTCGGTTCTATCCATCAAGCGCAAAAAGCATTGTGTTATGGTGAATACAAAGAACTTCTTCTTACGAACCGCCAATATGCTTTTGCACGCTGTTATGAAAATGAAGACGTGATTACAGCCGTCAATAACGATGAGCAGTCGACAACTCTCCATATTCCGTATCAGGGACCAAAAACACAGTTTAAAGGTGCACTATCCGGCAAAGATTATATGGTGCAGAATGGTTCAATTGAAATTACACTGGATGCATGTGGCGGCGATATTCTTATTTAGAAATATTTTTTGGTTCACGGTTGACTAAATAAATTCCTGCACATACAAGCAAAAGTGCAAAAAGCGTATTTACATTCCATAGGCTGTCTTTCAGAAAAATAACTGATAAGAGGCTTCCAAATACCGGAATTAAGAAATTAAAAACTGTCACTCTACCCATCGGATTATATTTTAACAAAACAGTCCATAGGGAAAAGGCTGCTGCCGACAAGAATGCTAAATACAAAAGCAGCAGCCAGCCGGTGGCAGGTACTTCCAAAATCGAAATTCTCCCTCCAAATAAAAAACCCACACCAATCAACAAAACCGCACCCAGAATAAGCTGCCACCCACAAAGAGTAACCGGTCCCATTTTCTTTGCCGCCTCTTTGTTACACAGCGAGCCAAGTGCCGATGACACAGCAGAACAAAGCATAAAACCTTCTCCTAAAAAGGAAAACGAACCGCCAATACTCCCTTTTCCGAGATTTACCACAAACACGCCAAGAAGGCCCAAAAGACACCCCGCAATTTTTCTTCCATTAATTGATTCATGATAAAAAATGCATGCCGTCACCACACAAAAAAACGCTGTACTCCCATTCAAAATTGCACCTTTTACTCCTGTCACGTGCGCCATACCAATATAATAAAAAACGTACTGCAAAGCAGTCTGGACAAATGCTACAAGTACAATCTGTCCTTTCGGCCACTGCTTTCTCCGTTCCTTTTTATGCTCCTTTTTCTCCACAAAAAAAGAAATCAAAAGAGTCAAAATACCTGCAATCAAAAATCTCGCACCGGCAAACATAAGCTGGTCTGCGGTGTCCTGACTAGCAATCCGAAACATACGGTATCCGGTTTTTATACCGGGAAATGCACTTCCCCAGAGCAAGGTACACAACACCGCCGTTGCAAACACAATCCATTTTTTTGAAAATAACTTCTGTGCGTTCATAAATACAATATTACCCTTTCACCTTTTTCTATGCAACAAAATGGCACCCCCTCAGGAAGACAGGATGCCATAAACTATCTCATTCATCAGTATCCGTAAAAAGGATTACCGGTTTGGACAAATGATATTGATAATATTTAATTACATTACCACTATACATACGCATCGGATTCCAGTTGCACAAATCATAATCCTTGTGATATGGCAAATGATAATAAAAAGAATCATTCGAGCGACTGGTTTTATCGTAAGTAACCAAACTCTTTGCAAAAATCTCTTGTGGTGTCATTCTCTATCCTCCGACCTTTCTTTTTTCCATTATATGACGGAACAAAAAATTTGGCAAGGAAAAATGAAGAAGGTTTTTGTTCTATGGCTGTTTCCTCCTCTTACTCTCCAATCCCATACTCCTGTAACAATTCTTTTTGGTAGTCTGTATCCATGATTGCTTTTTGTATATCTTCCATTCGGTTATCCGCCAACAAGCATTGGTATAATGCGTTAATTTCCTCGATTCCCTGTGAAATTCCTTGTAAAATCCCTTGTGAAATCCCCTTTGCTATTCCACGCGCCTCTCCTTGAGCAATCCCTTTCTCTATTCCTCGCGCTTCTCCACGTTCTTCATACATATCTAACAATACACACATATCGATTTTTCCTCCTTTTCCTTCTGTTGTCTCAATTAATTCTTTTGCTTTCCGATATCTCCTGTCATTTGTCACCGCAGACAGCCAATCTAAAAATGCTTCCGGGTGGTCTAATTGAAACTCCGTTGTTTGGAAATATTCATCCAGTTTTCTTCTGTCATTTCCGCAGGACAGGTAACGGACTATGTATTTAAAATCCGATTGATACTGGCGAATTGTCGTTTCCGGCTGACTGGCTAGGTTAATCACACAAACCGAATACGAGGGTATCCATTTTGTAAGTTCTTCACCAATATCTTCCGGAAACTCCAGCATATCATTCAGACATCTTGGCTTTCCCCATTCATTCTGACTGTAATTCAAAACCAGAGTGATGACCGGACTTAATTTCTGTGAATCGTTAAGTTCTTTTGTCATCGGGTTTGGATAATTGCCGGTTTTTCGATTGCTTTCCTTCACTTCCTTTATCTGCTCCATATATTTGGCGTGCTGGTATCCCATATCGCGCACCGGCATAACGTTGTTTCTGTCACTCTGATTTTCCAGACATAAGAAAAAACTTCTATTGTTCTTCTTACACTTCATCGGCACATCCATCTGTAACTGCCGAAGTTTATCATCCGATACGGCTTTCGTAATCAACTCGCCGGGTTCTCTCGACAACTCTTCTGCTGACACATAACATCTGCCACCAAATAAGTTGACATTCACAATGTCTGAAAATACATCTTTGTATTGTAGTAAATTTTTCTCTGCTAAATCTTTTGCTCCCAAATGGTATCCTCCTCTTACTCTCCAATCCCATACTCCTGTAACAGTTCTTTTTGGTAGTCTGTATCCATGATTGCTTTTTGTATATCTTCCATTCGGTTATCCGCCAACAAGCATTGGTACAATGCGTTAATTTCCTCGATTCCCTGTGAAATTCCTTGTAAAATCCCTTGCGAAATCCCCTTTGCCATTCCTCGCGCCTCTCCTTGAGCAATTCCTTTCTTCATTCCTCGTGCTTCTCCCTGCGCAATCCCTTTCTCTATTCCTCGCGCTTCTCCACGTTCTTCATACATATCTAACAATACACACATATCGATTTTTCCTCCTTTTCCTTCTGTTGTCTCAATTAATTCTTTTGCTTTCCGATATCTCCTGTCATTTGTCACCGCAGACAACCAGTCCAAAAAAGCTTCCGGGTGGTCTAACTGAAACTCCGTTGTTTGGAAATATTCATCCAGTTTTTTTCTGTCGTTTCCACAGCACAGGTAACGGACTATGTATTTAAAATCCGATTGATACTGGCGAATTGTCGTTTCCGGCTGACTGGCTAGGTTAATCACACAAACCGAATACGAGGGTATCCATTTTGTAAGTTCTTCACCAATATCTTCCGGAAACTCCAGCATATCATTCAGACATCTTGGCTTTCCCCATTCATTCTGACTGTAATTCAAAACCAGAGTGATGACCGGACTTAATTTCTGTGAATCATTAAGTTCTTTTGTCATCGGGTTTGGATAATTGCCGGTTTTCCGATTACTTTCCTTCGCTTCCTTGATCTGCTCCATATATTTGGCATGCTGATATCCCATGTCCCGTACTGGCATAACGTTATTTTTGTCACTCTGATTCTCCAAACATAAGAAAAAACTTCTGTTGTTCTTCTTACACTTCATCGGCACATCCATCTGCAACTGGCGAAGTTTTTCATCTGAAACGGCTTTCGTAATCAACTCGCCGGGTTCTCTCGACAACTCTTCCGCCGACACATAACATCTGCCACCAAATAGGTTTACATTCACAATGTCTGAAAATACATCTTTGTATTGTAGTAAATTTTTCTCTGCTAAATCTTTTGCTCCCAAACAGTATCCTCCTTAATTACCTAAATTCTTTTATTTCTATCACTACAAGGAGAACATCTGCTGCGCCCCACCCTTGTTTGTATATATACTAGCACAATCAAAGTGCAAAGTCAATATATTTACTTACAATTGTCAGACGACTTACGCCCCTCAAAAAGAACCTTAAATCGTGCCAAGCAAGCCAAATCTCGGCATATAAAAAGAGCGTAAAACGACACCACCAATAGGAGGGGCGTTCTACGCTCAAAGTTTTTATAAATCTTCCAATTGAATCTTTACAATCCATTTATCAATCGGAGTTAATTCCGTATTTGTTGCATAATAGTGAACAGTAGTCAAATCATCCTCTACAAAAAGCGTGAATAATTCATATTTTGGACATGATAAATCATGTTCATACTAATCACACTATGCTAAAGTATAACCATAAGATTATATGAGGAGGGTTACCATGAACATATTAAAAAAACAAACCATCAGTATCGGTTTATGCTTTGCGCTTGCCGTATCGACATTTAGTGCCTTTACTCCGGCAACAGCGGCTGCAAAAGCAAAACTGGTCAAAAAGAAACTTACATTAACCGTTGGACAAAAGAAAAAGATTGCGATAAAATCAAAAAAGAAAAAAGCAAAATATTCTTTCAAAGCTTCCAACAAAAAAGCTTCCGTAAGTAAATCCGGCGTTATCACCGCAAAAAAAGCCGGCAAAGTTAAAATTGCAGTAAAAGAGAAGTTGAAGAAAAAAACAAGAAAGGTGGGAACCATTACGGTTACTATCAAAAAGAAAATAGCACAAAACACGACAGTTCCGGCACTTAATACGCCAACACCTGTCGTTACAGCTACCCCGGCGGCGTCTCCGAGCAATGAACCTACTGCCGAACCGACCGCTACCGCTACTGCAACACCGACTCCAAAAGTCACTCCTACTCCATTTCCTGAGAACCCTGAATTTTCGAATATTCCAAAAGGTTATACCGCAAAAAATCAGGCTAACAAAGGAGAAGTAGAACGCTTTGAATATGAATCAACAGAATACATCAGTGACGATGAATCTACAAAAAAGACACCAATTGACCGCTATGCTATGGTTGTTCTTCCAAAAGACTATTCAAAGGCAAAAAAATATCCGGTTGTTTATATGCTCCACGGATTAAGCGACACGCCGGAATCCATGGTCGGAAACGGAATTCTTAACGATGGTGCAGGTACACAGTATGTGGTATGGAATGCCATTGCCAATGGTGATGTCAAAGAATGTATCGTCGTTTACCCATGTGTATGCTGTAACGAAGAAGGAAAAAGCAATTTTAACACAGATGCAAAAACAGCCTCTTATTATGACTACATCATTAATGACTTAACAAAAGTATTAATGCCTGCCATTAATAAAGAATATTCCACACTGACCGGACGAGAAAACACGGCGGTTTGTGGATTTTCTATGGGCGGACGCGAGACATTGAACATTGGTATAAGACGTCCTGATTTATTTAGCGGTATCGGATTATTTAACCCGGCACCGGGTGCTTTAGATGGCGGTGACATGCTTACAAAGGCAGATTTAAAACTTGCCGATGAGTACATAAACAGTACTTACATTCAGATTACAAAAGGTGCTACCGACACAGTTGTTGGCAGTAATCCAACCAATTATTACAATGCACTAAAGGCTGCCGGCATCCCATGTTCCTACTATGAAACAATGGGCGGCGACCCTGCAGGCAAAGGAAACGGTGGCCACTGGGCAACCGTTTATCATCATGGTTTGTATAATTTCTTAAAACGTATTTTCAAGTAAAAAAGAAAGGGGATTCTGAAACATGAAAAAAACATTTCTCTGCTTCAGTTTGTCCTTTGCACTTTTAGCATCTGCCCTGAACCCGTTGTTCTCGGCAGATGTTTTTGCAAAGGCAAAGTTAGCAAAAACAAAAATCACATTAACCGTAGGACAAAAGAAAAAGATTACAATAAAGGGAAAAAAGAAAAAAGCGAAGTACACATTTAAGGCTTCTAACAAAAAAGTTTCGGTAAACAAAAAAGGAGTTGTTACCGCAAAAAAAGCCGGAAAAACAAAAATTACCGTAAAGGAAAAACTTAAGAAAAAAACTAAGAAGATTGGGGTCGTTACAATTATAATAAAGAGCAAAGTATCAAATAGAAAGTCGATCGCAAGTGCGCAGCCGGCAGCCACAAATTCCGGAAATACCGGTGAAAAACCAACGACTGCACCAACAGCATCAGCCACACCAACACTGCCCCCTACTCCAACCGGCTCTCCGAAGCCTACTGCCACCCCACGTCCAACAGAAAATCCGGATTATTCTGATCTGCCATCCGGATTCATGAAAAAAAACGAGGCTAACAGTGGCACTCTGGAAGAATTCTACTACGATTCTACAGAAGTGTCAGAGGGCGAAACAGTAAAACGTCATGCACGCGTTGCACTGCCAAAAGGATACACGGAATCAAAAAAATACCCTGTCATCTATATGCAGCACGGTATTTTCGGTAACGAATATTCTCTTACCGGAGACAATACACAATATGTTGCCTGGAACGCTATGGCAAATGATGATATGAAAGATTCCATTGTTGTTTTTGCTAATGTTTGTGCAAACAAAGAAGGAAAAGGAACCGGCTTTAGTTTGGAGCATTACAAAGCCTATGACAACTTTATCAATGACTTAACAAAATGCCTTATGCCTGCTATCAACAAAAAATATTCTACACTGACAGGTCGTGAAAATACTGCTGTCTGCGGTTTTTCTATGGGTGGACGTGTAAGTTTGCAAATTGGATTTGAGCGACCGGATTTATTTGGTTACATTGGTGCTTTTTGTCCGGCTCCGGGTCTTTTGCCTTACACGATGAATGGAGTTACTGAACCCGGATTTTATACGGATTCCACATTTACGCTGCCAAGCGAATATTTAAATGACACTTATGTACAGATAACAAAAGGATTTAAAGATGATGTTGTAAAACAGCACCCACTTTTGTATCATCAGGCTCTGCAAAAAACAAACACACCTCATGTTTACTACGAAACGATGGGTGGTGATCCAAGCGGCAGCGGCAGTGGCAACCATGAAAAAGCAGTTTACCAGCATGGTTTCTACAATTTTATGAAAAATATTTTCAAACCAAATGTAACCGTTCCGGCAGGTGCATTAAGAAAAGATGGAGTAAAAGGAACAACGGAGGAATTCGAATACGAGTCCACTGCTGTAGCAGAAGGAAAAACAGTGACAAGAAAAGCCTTAGTTGGACTTCCGGATGGATACAATCCAAAGAAAAAATATCCGGTTGTCTACGGTTTACACGGTTATGGCTGGGGCATCTATAATCTTGCTCAAGATGGTGCCACAGATGTTGTTTGGAACGGCTATGCCAATGATGTAATGGATGAAGTCATTATGGTATTTCCTAATATTTGTGCAAATGAATCCGGTCAGGGAAACGGTTACAGCCAAGAAACCTATGACGCCTATGATAACTGTGTCAATGATATCGTAAACTGCTTAATGCCTGCTATTAACAAACATTACAGCGTCAAAACCGGACGTCTCAATACAGCCGTCTGGGGATTCTCAATGGGTGGCAGAGAAGCTTTGAATGCAGGATTTAAACATCCGGATAAATTTGGTTATATCGGTGCCTTTTGTCCCGCTCCGGGCGTTCTCCCATATAGTGCAGAAAAAGGGATTTTTACCGAAGATACTTTCACACTGCCGGATGCTTATAAAGAAAACACGTTAGTTATGATTGTAAAAGGGAAAAATGACACAACGGTAGGTAACAATCCTATCCTTTACCATAAGGCCTTGGAAAAAAATAATGTTCCGCACATTTATTATGAAACCATGGGCGGAGATGCTGTAAACCGCGGAGGTGGCGGCCACCAAAATGTCGTTTATCTGCACGGATTGTATAATTTAATGAAGCGGGCTTTTCCGTGTAAATAAATTTGTACACAGGTTAAAAATATCACCATGTAAAAAAACAGTCGCCTTGCTTAAAATCAAAGCGACTGTTTTTTCAGTCTTTTAAACAACCAACAGGTATAATCTTTACCCCTGAATCTGTTGTATACGCCATATTCGCATTTGCACAAATTACAATTAACGCTGAAGGTTCTCTATATACATCTCGTGGATGTCTTTCACTTGCCAAAGCCTTTTGATTGTATTTTTGAATAACATCCTTGAATTTCAATAGCGATTTCTCAGCTTCCGGTATTTTATTTACTCCTATTTTTATTTCAATAAGTGCATATCTTCCATCAGGCATCTGATATACCGCATCTGCTTCTAATCCTGTATCATCCGTGTAGTGTAAAAGACGTGCATTGTGTTTCTCAGCATAGACCAACAAATCCCTTAATACCATATTTTCAAATACGTGTCCAAACAAATCCAAATCATTTATAAAATAATTCGGGTTAATTCCCAATGCAGCAAGACCAATGGAAGGATCAATAAATATATGCTTTTTTGCAGCTCTAATTGCCGTTTTGGAACGAAGATGTGGAGTCCATGCATCAATATCTTTGACCACAAACAATGCCTCTAATGCATCAATATACGACGCAAGCGTAGCATCCGTAACATTCTGAGTTGCTTTTACATCTGCAAAGATATTTTTTCTTTTAGCTGTTGTAGCCATATTTCTGGCATATGACCACAATAGACTTCTGGCCCATTCAGGATTTCTATTCGTTCCATCGATAGCCGATATATCCTTTTGATAAATTTGTCTGTAATAATCTTTTGCAATTTCTAATTTCGCAGTATCCTTTGTTAATGCCATGCACCTTGGCCAACCACCTCTGCAAGCAGCAAAGAATAAGTTTTCTAATTTTAAATCAGACATGATACCATCAATATCATAGTTCTCCTCATTCAAGATTTTTGACAAAGATATTGCACCACTAGATTCCCCTGTTTCAAATAATGTCATAGGGTACATGGTAACTTCTGTAATTCTTCCTGTCCCCGTATGCGGTGTATTAATTTTTTTACTCGCTGACCCCGTCAAATAATACTCCCCCACATTCTCCGGATTGTCATCACAGGCTTTCCTTATTGTACCCCAAATTTTTACCGCATCCTGCCACTCATCAAACAAAATCGGTTTTGGATTTTTTAGGAATAGTTTTGGTGCTGTTTCTGCCACAGCAATGTAACCTTCTCTTTTATCTTCATCCTGAAATTCGATAACAGTTTTACAACGCTCTTTCGCTGTCCTTGTTTTTCCACATCCCTTTGGGCCGGTTATACTAACTGCATTAAAAGCCTCTGTCCTCTGATCTATCACATCATCAACAATTCTTCTTATATAATCCATAATGATTCCCCCTCGTCATTAACTATATTTTACACGTGTTCACGCCTTTTCGCAAGCGTATTTTAAATTTTTCGGCACTTTCATTTTAAATTTTTCGGCATTTTCATTTTGAGTTTTTCGGCGCTTTTATTATGAATTTTTCGGTTTTTTACTTTTTTCCACCATAAATAGCACATTCACCAAGCTCCTCTTCTATCCGAAGTAGTCTGTTATACTTAGCCACCCGGTCTGTGCGCGCCGGTGCGCCGGTTTTAATCTGCCCGGCATTCATGCCGACTGCAATGTCTGCAATCGTAGTGTCTTCCGTTTCACCCGAACGATGACTGACAATGGCATTCCATCCGGTCGTCTGTGTCATTCGAATCGCCTCGAGAGTTTCTGTCACGGTTCCAATCTGATTTGGCTTGATTAAGACCGCATTTGCCGCCTGAAGTTTAATTCCCTTTTCGATACGTTTAGTATTTGTAACAAACAAATCATCACCAACAAGCTGCACTTTATCTCCTAATTTATCCATGAGTTTCTGCCAGCCCGACCAATCTTCTTCTGCCAGTCCGTCTTCAATCGAAACAATTGGGTACCTGCGGCACAAATCACACCAAAAATCAATCATTTCATCTGTACTTTTGTACTCACCGGATTTCCAGAATAAATATTCGCCCGGTCTTCCTGCCTTTACAGCCTCCTCATACATTTCTGTGCTGGCACCATCCATAGCAATCGAAAAATCCTCGCCCGGACGGTATCCTGCTTTTTCAATAGCCCCTGTAATAAAAGAAAGCGCCTCGTCCTCATGAGCAAGATGCGGTGCGAATCCACCCTCATCACCAATGGAGGTGGCAAATCCCTTTTCTGCCAACAGTTTCTTCAAGGTAGCGTATACATTCGCGCACCACTCCAAACACTGATGAAAGGAAGATGCTCCTATCGGCATAATCATAAACTCCTGAATCGTTAAACTACTGTCCGCATGTTTTCCGCCATTCATAATATTCATCATCGGAATCGGCATAACACGCGCGTTTGGTCCGCCCAGATACTGATACAACGGAACACCGAGCTGTTTTGCTGCCGCCTTTGCCACAGCAAGCGATGTTCCTAAAATGGCATTAGCACCCAATTTTGCTTTGTTTGCGGTTCCATCTTCACGTATCATCAGCGTATCAATTTCCACCTGATTTAATGCATTTTTTCCTTCCAGTTTATCGGCAAGAATGTCATTGACATTTTCTACCGCACGCTTTACGCCATTTCCACGGTAACGCGGCAATTCACTGTCTCGCAGTTCCACTGCTTCAAACGCCCCCGTAGACGCCCCGGAGGGAACGGATGCTCTGCCCGCTGCCCCCCCGCACAATTTTACCTCTACCTCAATCGTTGGATTTCCTCTGGAATCTAAAATCTCTCTTCCTCGTATCGTATTAATTCGAAATGTCTGTATCATAAAAAAAGCCTCCTGTTTTCGATTAGTATAAACAGAAGGCTTCTTTCCTATACGATTATTTTTTGTGCTTTTTATTTTTCTTATTTTCCTCGTCCTCAAACGACTTATCCAACTGCTCTAACAGTTTTTTCTGCTCTTTGGTAAGCTTTGTCGGCACATCCACAACCAAATCCACATAATGGTTTCCTCGCATTTTGCGGTTACGAAGGGACGGAACTCCCTTACCACGCAAACGAACTCTTGTACCGGTCTGCGTTCCTGCCTTTACATTGTATGCGACATCGCCATCAATTGTCGGGATAACCACATCTCCGCCAAGAACAGCTCTTGGATAAGAAATCCGTACGGTTGAGTAAATATCATAATCCATACGCTGGAAATCTTTGTGGCGTTCTACATATACTTCTACAAGCAAATCACCGCGGGCACCGCCATTTTTGCCCGGTTCTCCTTTGCCACGCAGACGAACGCTCTGTCCGTGGTCGATTCCTGCCGGAATGCTGACCTGCAATTTCTCTTTTTTGCTTGTATAACCCTGTCCGTGACAAGCCGGACATTTTTCCTTAATAATTGTACCTTTACCGCCACAAGCCGGACATGTAGTAACATTCTGCACCATTCCGAAAAGTGACTGCTGTGTCTGAACAATCTGTCCTCGTCCGCCGCATCGCTCACATTTGACCGGGCTAGTTCCTGCTTTGGCTCCGCTTCCCCCACAAGTCTTGCATTCAACTTTGGATGGAATTTCAATTTCCTTTTCCGTACCAAAGCAAGCTTCTTCAAATGTAATTTTTACCTGTGTCCGCAGATTTGCTCCGCGCTGTGGGGCATTCGGATCTGCACGCCGGCTTCTGCCGCCGCCAAATCCTCCACCGAATAAATCTCCGAAAATATCTCCGAAACTGCCAAAGATATCATCCATATTCATATTGGTGAATCCACCGCCGCCACCGGCACCACCATCAAAAGCGGCATGACCAAACTGATCATACTGGCGTCTCTTTTCCGGGTCACTTAATACGGCATAAGCCTCAGAAGCTTCCTTGAATTTTGCTTCTGCTTCTTTATCACCCGGATTCGTATCGGGGTGGTACTTTTTGGCTAATACACGATAGGCCTTTTTCAGCGCTGCCTCATCGGCATTCTTGTCTACGCCAAGGACTTCGTAATAATCTCTCTTGTCTGCCATGTCTCCTCCACTCTCTTTCTATCCTTTTACGTGCAAATAACCCGCGTGATTCTCATCATCGCGGGCATTCGCCCTTCTCAGCTCCCAGTTCTCTAATGAGCCGTGATTCTTCGCAGCTCCCAGTTCTCTAATGAGCCGTGATTCTTCGCAGCTTCGCTGCTCATCATCGCGGGCATTCGCCCTATGACAAGGAAACAAATGTTTTTCTCTTGTGCAAGCACAAGAAAATCATTTGTTTCCTTGTCGCACGGCTCATTAGAGTTCGCGGAAGTCCCCATCTACTACGTCATCGCCGCTATTGTCCTGAGCTGCACCGGCTCCAGGGTTTGGTCCGGCACCTGCGCCACTCATGTCAGGGCCTGCTCCCTGTGCACCTCCGGCAGCCTGCTGTGCCTGCTCGTATACTTTTGCGAATACCTGCTGTGCATTTGTCATCAAAGATTCTTTTGCTGCTTTCAACTCATCAACATCAGCATCGCTCATGTTCTCCGGTGTTGTACGCTCCAAGATTGCTTTTACTTTATCAATCTCAGCCTGTACTTTTTCTTTCTCTGCTGCATCTACGCCATCGCCAACGTCCTGCAATGCTTTCTCAGTCTGGAATACCATACTGTCAGCTTCGTTGCGGGCATCAATGCCTTCTTTTCTCTTCTTATCCTGTGCTTCGAATTCAGCAGCTTCTTTAACTGCTTTTTCGATTTCTTCATCATTCATGTTAGAACCAGCAGTAATTGTGATGTGCTGTTCTTTTCCTGTTCCCAAGTCCTTAGCGGATACATTTACAATACCATTGGCATCGATATCAAATGTAACCTCAATCTGTGGTACTCCACGCATTGCCGGAGGAATACCATCCAAGCGGAACTGTCCAAGAGATTTATTATCTCTAGCGAACTGTCTCTCGCCCTGTACTACGTTAATGTCTACAGCGGTCTGGTTATCTGCTGCGGTAGAGAAAATCTGACTCTTCTTAGTAGGAATTGTTGTATTTCTCTCGATAAGTTTGGTAGCCACACCACCCATTGTCTCGATAGCAAGTGACAATGGAGTTACATCCAGAAGAAGGATGTCGCCGGCACCGGAATCTCCAGCCAGTTTACCACCCTGAATCGAAGCACCAAGTGCTACACACTCATCCGGGTTCAAGGATTTGTTTGGCTCATGTCCGGTCAACTGTTTTACTTTATCCTGTACAGCAGGGATACGTGTTGAACCACCAACTAACAATACTTTTCCTAATTCAGAAGCGGTAATACCGGCATCTTTCAATGCGTTCTGAACCGGTGTTGCTGTTCTCTCTACAAGGTCAGCGGTCAATTCATCGAATTTTGCACGTGTTAAGTTCATATCAAAGTGCTTTGGTCCCTCAGCTGTAGCTGTGATAAATGGCAGGTTAATGTTTGTTGTAGTTGCAGAAGACAACTCTTTCTTTGCTTTCTCTGCTGCTTCTTTCAAACGCTGCATTGCCATCTTATCAGTAGAAAGATCTACACCTTCTGCCTTCTTAAATTCAGAAACCATGTAGTCACATACTTTATTATCAAAGTCGTCACCACCAAGTTTGTTATCACCGGAAGTAGAAAGTACTTCGATGACGCCATCACCAATCTCAATGATGGAAACATCAAATGTACCACCACCAAGGTCGTATACCATAATCTTCTGCTCGCCTTCATTATCCAAACCATAAGCAAGTGCTGCTGCTGTTGGCTCGTTGATGATACGTTTTACATCCAAACCTGCAATTTTACCTGCATCTTTGGTTGCCTGACGCTGTGCGTCGTTAAAGTAAGCAGGAACTGTAATTACAGCCTCTGTTACCTTCTCACCACCAAGGTAATTCTCTGCATCGCCTTTCAATTTCTGAAGAATCATAGCGGAAATTTCCTGTGGTGTGTATTTCTTGTCATCAATTGTTGCACGGTAATCCGTACCCATATGTCTCTTAATAGAAGAAATGGTCTTTTCTGCATTTGTTACTGCCTGACGCTTTGCCGGCTCACCAACCAAACGCTCACCAGTCTTTGTAAATGCTACAACAGATGGGGTTGTTCTTGCGCCCTCAGCGTTTGCTACAACAACCGGTTTACCACCTTCCATTACTGCTACACAACTGTTTGTTGTTCCTAAGTCAATACCAATAATCTTGCTCATAATAATACTTCCTTTCTGTCTATACCATGACTGTTATTTTCTTTATTAGTTTAACACTTTAACCATACTGTGTCTGACTACTGAATCTTTATACATATAACCCTTTTGGAATTCCTCAATGACCTGATTGGATGCATCTGAATCATCTTCATCATGCATAACGGCATTATGGAAATTCGGGTCAAATTCTTTACCAACTGCCTCAATCGGTGTCACACCGATTTCTTCTAATCCGGTAAGAAGCTGTTTGTAAACGGCCTCAATTCCTTTGGCAAATGGTGTCTCTTTTTCTTCCTCGGAAAGTCCGTCGAAACCTCGCTCCAAGTTATCCACAACCGGAAGCATCTTTTCAACAACTGACTTCGCACCAATTTCAAACATGGCACTTTTTTCTTTTTCCGAGCGGTTTCTAAAGTTTTCAAACTCTGCCAGATTTCTCATCAGGCGGTCATTCAACTCTTCAATCTTTTCATCTTTTTTGTCTTTTTTTGCTTTCTTCTTAACCGCTTTTTCTGACTTCTCCGTTTTTTTCTTTTCTTTTGTTTCTTCTTTATCGGCTTGTTCCACCGTTTCTTCTACGGTTTCTTCTTCCTTTACTTCTTCTTTAACGTCTTCGTTTTTCATCTCTTCAGCCAATTCACTTCACCTCGCTATTTCTTTTTAAATATGTCATCTAGCTGCTGCATGCAGTTTTCCAATGTGCCAACTACTTTTTCGTAGTCCATACGCTTTGGTCCGACAATACCTATCTTTCCATAAACGCCTTCTTTAATTCGGTACGTGGCAGTTACAACGGAACAATCTTTCATTGACTCTACCGGTGATTCCTCACCAATGTACACCTGAATGCCATGTTCTTTGTCATCCTCCGGTGGTTCATCGTTGGCCCATGCTGACAACATCTGTTTTTCTTCAAATGTGGAAAGCAGTCCGGTCATTTTCTCCTTATCCGATAACTCCGGATATTTCAAAATATTCGTGGCACCCGATGTGTAAATCTCTGAGTCATCCTCTTCTGTCATAACTTCCGAAATACAATCCAAAATGCTGGATGCCAATTCTCCGTATTCCCCTGCTTTTTCCTTGATTTGCTGCATAATCGCCATGTTAATCTCAGTAAAATCAAGTCCGGTGAGTGCCGTGTTCATCAAAAAATTCATCTGAGCAATCACATTCTCATCGGCATCCGTCATAAGGTTAATGAACTTGTTGCTTACGTGGTTGTTATCAAGAACAACAATCACAAGCAGCTGTCGTTCACTCATCTGATTTAGCTGGATAAACTTAATCCGCTTATGCTGATACTTTGGCTTGGTCACCATGGAAGTGTAATTCGTATTCTGTGCAAGTAACTTTGCAACCTGCTGTAACAGAAGGTCAATCTTGTCTGCCTTCTCGACCATCAACTCCTTCATCTCAGACACTTCTTCATCTTTTCTCTGTAAAATCGTGTCTACATATAGTCGGTATGCTTTATCCGAAGGAATTCTGCCGGCAGAAGTGTGTGGCTGTAAAATGTAACCCATCTCTTCCAGATCCGACATTTCATTACGGATGGTTGCGGAACTAAGATTCAAATCCGTGTACTTGGAAACGGTTCGGGAACCAACCGGCTCGCCTGTCTCCATATAATTACGAATAATCGCTTCGAGTATCTTTTGTTTTCTCTCATTCAGTTCCAAAATACCACCTCGATTTCTTTTTGTTAGCACTCACTATCAAAGAGTGCTAATCATTGACTAAACTAAAGATACCACCTTGTGTTACCTTTGTCAATAGGGTTTGTAAAAATTTTTTTCAAAATAAAAACACCGGTGCAAAAAAGGCTCCTTCTAAGCACCGGTGCATTGTTTCATTCTTATTATTTTTGCAGAGACGCAGCATAATCATTAATTACATAATCCATAATGGATGCCGTTCCTACAATTTCACATCCATAAATATAGTCATCTCCGCTTTTCTGCTGACGGATAATTCGAACAACACAATTGAGCGAATCGTTTTCTGCCAAAGTAAGTCTCGCATTAAAGTAATACCCCATCGGCAGTACACTGGCTGAACGAAAACCAATGCCCGCTTTGGAAACATCAATTACCTCAATCGGTGCATTAATATTTTCCACCTTTACGTGATCCTGCTTAAATAAATTGGAAATTTCCAAATTCAATTTTGCCGGCCAGCGTTTTTCTCTTCTCATCTCAATCATAATAAGCCTCCATTATTCATCGTCATCTTCATCATCTGTATCTGCATCATCTATAACAGTAACGGTACATTTTGCTTTTACACCGCTTCCGTCAGTTGCCATTGCCGTAATCACTGCCTTACCGGCATCTACGATATAAACATAACCATCCTCATCTACTTTAACCACTTTTTTATTGGAACTGGTCCATTTCAATGTCTGGTTTGTTGCATTGGATGGAGAAATGCGAGGTTCAAATTCATAATCTTCTTCGTCCTCATCATCTTCATCATCATCGTCTTCATCATCCGAATCCTCATCAGAATCCTCTGTGTCATCATCCGAATCATCATCGGAATCGTCCTCTTCTTCAACCAATGGCATATGAAGTGTCAACTTTTTCTTCATGCTGATTTTTTTAATCAAAACATTCTTTTTTGCAACGGTAACAGTAAATTTTACCTGTTTCGCCGGATTCGCTTTGGATTTCACTGTAATCTTAGCTTTTCCTATTTTTTTGGCTTTCAAAACGCCCTTTTTAGAAACCGTAACAACCGATTTTTTGGAAGACTCAAACTTGACCGCTTTGCTTGCCTTACTTCCTTTTTTTAGAATAACATTCACGGAAAGTTTCAGTTTCTTGCCTTTACCAAGTGTGATATTTTTGCCTTGGACATTCGTAACCTCAACTTTTTTTACATCTTTGCTCTTTGTCATCTTTGCCTGGCTCGGATTCCAGATAACCGTGTAGGTCATCATAACCGCAAGCGCTAACACCCCGGCGAACAGCCTAAAACATCTTTTCTTCATATAAAATACCCCCTTAAAATAAATAATGGCATCTGCGAATCACTTCACAGATATCATCATTTTATCATACGTGTCATTTTATTGTCAAATATTCCATATTATTGTTTGTGTCAAGTGTTCGTTGGCACTTTTGAATTTTCCGTAATTTCGTAGAAAACATTTGTCACACACCTGCTATCTCCTCCCTAGACAACTCTTTTTCCTTAATTTGTCCTATATGGTTGCATCTTGGCGTCATAATCTCAATCAAGCAGAGAAAATTAGGCTGTTAAAACAACGTTTTTTGCCAATTTTCTTCTTCATAGTTGTTTTTTTCAGAAAATCACAAAAAATTATGCAACTCTTTTTTTGTTTGACAGCAATTTAGGTTGCATACGATTGATTTGTATCAAATGCTCATTGCCGCTTTTAAACTTTCCGTAATTTCGTAGAAAACCTTTGTCACCCCATCATTCCAGACTCAGTTTCTCTTTACCTTATAACCGCATCTATTAGCAACACATAACCATCTCATCCGGCGATACTTCATCCTCATAGTAGGTAATTACGGTACGGTTTTGGGCTTCCAGTGATTTAGGAGAAAAACATTTGCGTCTCGTGGGTTTGAGTACGTCGGTATGTGGCACTGGTACTTTCAGTGCCCATACCGCTACGCACTCAACTAGTGAGAACGCCCACGAGACGCAAATGTTTTTCTCCTAAATTACCGGAATCCCAAAAAATACCGGCTCTATTATTTCCGATCAAGAATCTCTGTCAATATCTGATTTACCATACCCGGATTTGCTTTACCCTGCATCGCTTTCATTGTCTGGCCAACCAAGAAACCAATTGCTTTTTTCTTCCCTGCCTGATAATCGGCAACAGACTGTGGATTTTCCTCTACAATCTTCTCAATCGTTTCGCGCAGAGCTCCTTCGTCACTGACCGTACCAAGTCCATGCTCTTTGACATACTGCTCCGGGTCTGTATTCTCTGTGAAAACAACTTCGAAGACTTCTTTTGCTACGGTGGAGTTAATCGTTCCTTTATCCGCAAGGGCAATTAACTTTGCGAGATTCTCCGGGGCAAAAGTGATGTCTTCCGGCTCCATTTCTTTCTCTTTTAAAAGACGCATCGTCTCGCCCATCAGCCAGTTTGATGCTTTCTTTGGATTTGCTCCAAGTGAAACCGTCTGCTCAAACAAATCTGCCATCTTCTTGCTCGCCGTAAGAATTGAAATGTCATAGGCAGGAATATCAAATTCTTTTTCATAGCGCGCTGCCTTCTGCTCCTGAAACTCCGGTTCGCTGTCCTTAATCTTCTGAATCCATTCATCGGAAATGACAATCGGCGTCAAATCCGGGTCCGGGAAGTAACGGTAATCCTGCGCATCCTCTTTGGAACGCATTGCATAGGAATATTCTTTATTGTCATCCCATCGTCTTGTTTCCTGCACAACCTTTTTGCCATCTTCCAACAGTTCAATCTGACGTGCACGTTCTCCTTCAATGGCGCGGGCAATTGCTTTAAATGAGTTCAAGTTTTTCATCTCGGTACGGGTGCCAAATTCACTCGCACCAACCTCACGCACTGACAAGTTGACATCCGCACGCATCGAACCTTCATTTAATTTACAATCAGATGCGCCAAGGTACTGAATGGTCATACGAAGTTTTTCCAGATACGCAATTACTTCATCTGCGCTTCGCATATCCGGCTCTGACACAATTTCAATCAGAGGCACACCGGAACGGTTATAATCCACAAGGGAGCAGTCAGCCCAGTCATCATGTACCAGTTTGCCGGCATCCTCTTCCATATGAATTTCATGAATACCAACGTTTTTTTTGCCACCGGCTGTCTCAATTTCAACATGTCCATTGATACAGATTGGCAGATACAACTGGGAAATCTGATAGTTCTGTGGGTTATCCGGGTAAAAATAGTTTTTTCGATCAAATTTACAATACTGGTTAATGTCGCAGTTTAATGCCAGACCAACTGCCATCGCATATTCTACAACCTGTTTATTTAATACCGGCAGAGAACCCGGCATACCGGTACACACCGGACAGGTATGAGTATTTGGCGCACCGCCAAATGCCGTTGAGCAGCCGCAGAAAATTTTCGTTTTCGTTGCTAATTCCACATGGACTTCCAGTCCAATCACTGTTTCGTACTGTTTTGCCATGATTACTCCGCCTCCTTTGCCTGTTCATATGTGTATGCCGTCTGAATCATTTTCTTCTCATTAAAACAATCAGCGATAAGCTGCAAACCAATCGGCAGACCATTTTTATCCGTTCCACAAGGAACTGTCATTCCCGGCAGACCGGCAAGGTTTACAGAAATCGTATAAATATCACCCAAATACATTTTCAATGGGTCACTTAAGCTGTCTCCAATTTTAGGTGCTGTCGTTGGCGCTGCCGGTGATAAAATCACATCATATTTTTCAAATGCACGGTCAAACGCCTTTTTAATCAATGCTTTAGTACGCAGTGCTTTTAAGTAGTAAGCATCATAATAACCACTGCTTAAAACAAAGGAACCAAGCATAATACGACGTTTTACTTCCGGACCAAAGCCTTCGGAACGGCTCTTTTTGTACATATTATGAAGTCCTTCGTATTCTTCTGTGCGGTAACCGTATTTTACACCGTCAAAGCGGGACAAGTTGGAACTTGCCTCAGCGGAAGCAATGACATAATACGCCGGAATTGCATACTCAACAAGACTTAAGTCAAATTCCTCGACAATTGCTCCTTTTTGTTTCAAAACTTCTGCTGCCTTGAAAATCGCATCCTTTACCTCGGAATCAAGTCCTTCTCCAAAGTAGTCTTTTGGAATACCAATTTTCATTCCCTTTACGTCATCTACAAGTGCCGATGTGAAATCGGTATCCTCACGTGCCACACTGGTGCTGTCCTTCTTATCATAGGAAGAAATTGCTTCCAAAATTGTTGCGCAGTCGGTTACATCTTTAGCAATTGGACCAATCTGGTCAAGTGAAGAACCGTAAGCAATCAGCCCGTAACGGGAAACCGTACCATACGTTGGCTTGATTCCGGTCACACCACAGAATGAACTTGGCTGGCGGATAGAACCGCCGGTATCTGAACCAAGGGCAAAGGAACATTCCTCCGCCGCAACTGCCGCACAGGAACCACCGGAAGAACCGCCCGGTACATGCTCCGTATTGTGTGGGTTTCTCGTAATTCCGTAAGCAGAGGTCTCTGTTGTACTTCCCATCGCGAACTCATCCATGTTTGTTTTTCCGATGATAACTGCTCCTGCTGCCTCCAGATTTTTTACTGCTTCCGATGTATACGTTGGCACAAAATTATATAAAATCTTGGAACTGCATGTTGTAAGCACGCCCTCGGTACACATATTATCTTTGATTGCCACCGGAACTCCCGCAAGCGGGCCTGTCAGCTCACCGGCATCAATTTTTTTCTGTATTTCTTTTGCTTTTTCTAAAATAGCTTCTTTCTCTAACACCGTAACATAACTGTGAATCGTATCTTCTTTTTTCTCAATCTGCTCTAAGGCGTCCAATACTGCCTCTTCTACAGTCACTTCCCCGGCTTGAATCTTTTTTCCGAGTGCAACCGCCGTCAAACTCATTAAACTCATATGCTTCCTCCATTCCGCTTATTAAGCAAAGGTTTTTGGCACCATGTATGTTCCTTCTTTTTTCTGCGGTGCATTTTTCAACATGTTCTCTCTATCATCTCCATTTGTCACTTCGTCCTCACGGAACACATTGTGAACCGGGAACACATGAGACAAAGGTTCCACGCCCTCGGTGTCAAGTTCGTTTAATTTGTCAATGTAATCGAGCATACTTTCCATATCTTTTTTTGCCTGTTCTTTTTCTTCTTCATTCAATTCTAGTTTTGCTAAAATTCCTACATATTCAATTGTTTCATCTGAAATATGATTTGCCATACAAACACTTCCTTTCTTTTATGGTTCGAGACGGTTCAAATCCCTTGGGAACAAGGTCGTCTCACGAACATTCTCTTCCCCTAACAGTTTCATTGTTAAGCGCTCCATTCCAATTCCCAGTCCACCATGTGGCGGCATGCCATGTTTGAAAATCATCATGTACTGCTCCATGCCTTCCTGCGTCATTCCCCTGTCCGCGATTTTGTCCACAAGCGTCTGGTAATCGTGAATGCGCTGTCCACCGGTTGTGATTTCAAGTCCGTGGAACAATAAATCAAAACTCAGTGTATACGTCGTATCTTCCGGGTCATCCATCGCATAGAACGGACGTTTTTTTGAAGGATAATGGGTAACAAACACAAAATCGGCATCCATTTCTTCCTTAAAGTATTGTCCAATCAGTGCTTCCTCTTCCGGCTCTAAGTCAAATGGGTTGCGGATTGTCCGGTTGTATTTTTCTGCCACGAGTTCTTTTGCCTTGTCAAACCGAACCTGTGGAATTTTATCAACCTTTGGCAGTGTGACTTTCAAAAGATCCAATTCTTTTTTGTACTCTTTTTGCAAAAGTTCCATCGTGTACTGCAAAAATCCGGTTTCCATCTCCATAATATCTTCAAAGCTGTCAATATAGCCCATCTCAAAGTCAAGAGAAGTATACTCATTCAAATGACGCTTTGTGTTGTGCTTTTCTGCACGAAATACCGGCGCCGCCTCAAAGACACGGTCAAACACGCCAACCATCATCTGTTTGTAAAACTGCGGGCTTTGTGCAAGCACAGCATGTTTATGAAAATATTCGAGACGGAATAAGTTTGCACCGCCCTCAGCACCTCTGGCGCCGATTTTTGGCGAATGGATTTCGGTAAAGCCCTGCTCATGCAGAAAATCCCGGAATCCACGGATGATTCCTTCCTGGATTCTAAATTTCGCACGCTCCTTTACATTTCGCAGAGAAAGCGGACGCAAATCCAATTTTGTTTCCAGCGAGGTATTCATTTTCCATTTGTTAATAGCTATCGGCATTGGTTCCGTTGGCTTTGACAAAATGGTTACGGTACGCAGGCGGATTTCAAATCCATGCGGTGCACGCTCCTCTTTTGCCACAACACCGGTCACACAAACGGTATCTTCTTCCTGCAATTCTTTCAGCGAAATATCCGTAACGCCATCTTCATAAACGGTCTGCAAAAGCCCCTCGCTCTTTCTCAAAACCACAAACGCCACATCGCCCATGTCTCTGATTTTGTGAACTGCACCATTTACCGTTACTTCTTTTCCCTCATACTCACCGGCTAAAATGTCTTGAATGCCAAGTGTCTTTTTTTCTGTCTTTCCTGTTAAATATTCCATAGTAACCTCCATTCCCATGTGTCTTCACATGATTCCACCAAATGATTTTGAAGGTTGCAAAAAAAAGCAACCTGCCTTCGACAGATTGCTTTGAAATAAATACGTCCCAGCAAAGCATCTCTGCCTTCTGGGACGGGAAAAATGTTCATCAAAATAAGAGCCTAAAAACCCGCGGTACCACCCGCATTGAGACACCCCGTCGTATCTCCACTCATTCAACCAATAACGGTGTCACCCGGATGAGCCTACCTCTTATAACCGTTTCAACTCATCAGCTCCGGAATGTTCTCCTGTTTACCGCTTCCGCAAGACGCTCGCAGTCCATGACGCCTCTCCCTGTCGTAAAGTCACTGCATAAACAATCGTTTCCTTCATCGCTTTGCCATGTATTGTAGCACAGCGAAAAAAATGTGTCAATCACCCTTGAAAAATTTTTTCCTGCAAGAATTTACATTCAACATCTATTTTCGTCCCAAAATAGGGAATATTTGTAATGTATATTATGCAAAAAATAATATTTTTTATACAAAAGTGTCCGTTCACTCCCAATTTTGTGCCGTTCACGACTTTTACGATTCACGGTGCTCATAATGTGCTATGATAATAAACGGAGTTGAAATTTTCAGAAGGGAGGATGATATTCACTACATAATTTCAGGAAAAGCGAATAAGCAGGGACCTTGACTTCTCAGAAGCAATTTGGGTAGATGCGTTCTGTGATATATCCGTTATATATTACAGTATCGGTGGCGAGAGAAAGTGTTTAAAGGAACTTGTGTATATAGAGAGCTACACCAGAAAAAGCGAACAGGGGTACATAAAAGTTCTGAATATAATGGAAAAAGAAGTTTATTCGTATCGAGACGGGATAACGCTTTGCGTTATAGTCTCTCACGAATAAGCTTCTTTTTCTATGTTTTTATAAGTATCCTACATCAAATCCCTGCTGTCAAGCACGACTGTAAACGGCCCATCATTCACAAGGGCAACTTTCATATCGGCACCAAACTCCCCCTGCTCGACCACCGGGATTTCTTTGCGGCAGGCTTCCAATATATACTCATACATCGGCTCTGCCATCTCCGGTCTGCCGGCGTCTGTAAAAGATGGACGATTTCCCTTTTTGCAGTTGGCATATAAGGTGAACTGGGAAATCATAAGCAGTTCGCCGGACACATCTTTTAGGGCAAGATTTGTTTTCCCATTTTCGTCTTCAAATATACGCATATTCAAAAGTTTGTGTAAAAGTTTATCTGCAATTTCTTTTGTATCATCCTCTCCAATGCCGATTAACACAACAAAACCTTTTCCTATTTCTCCACGTACTTTTCCGTCGATTGTGACAGAAGCACTGCTGACTCTTTGTATTACAAAACGCATGGTTTCCTCCTTTTTATGCCTTTCTGTTTTCCCGGCATGTGAAATAAATAACCTGATATTCTTTTCCGACTTCCTTCAAAAAGGTAAGCGCATGACGCATTTTTTCGTCGTCCAGATTCACAAAGGAATCGTCAAAAACAAGAAATGGTTTGTCCTTTTCATACATGGCATCTACCATTGCCATACGCGCACAGATTCCGGCGAGGTCTTTGCGTCCCTCACTCAAAAAACGAATTTCCCGCGGCATGCCCATTTCCTCCACAGTCAAATTTACGCCAGCATCAAATCGGTAATCTTTAGCATCGCCACCATCTACCATTTGGTAATATTTCGTGAAACCTTTCTGCACCGGTTCAATATAGCGCGCTGTCAGCGTATCTTTTGCCTGCTGTAATTTATCCATTGTTTTTAGCAAAAGCTCATACTTCTTATTGCCGCTTGCAAAGTGCTCTTTCCGCTCCTCTAACTCAAGACGGATTTCTGCAAGTTCATCAAGTTTTTCCTCCAGCTGCTCTAATTGTTTCTCGTATGCAGCCATATTTTTGCGGTTGGTTTCCTGCTCGGTCATCCACCGTTTTTCACGCTCGTGACTTTCGCTCAGGCCTTCCTTTTCCTCAGGCTTATCTGTCTGGCGGATGCGCTCCATATCGTGGTCATTTTCAAACTGTAACAAATTTTTTCCTGCCGCCTGCCATGACTGCTCTGCCACCTGAACACGGTTGATGGCCCCGGCAATTTTTTGCAGTTCCTCGTCAAATGGCTCTTCAAAAATCAAACCATACTCTTTTCCGCCAAGTACAAATTCTTCTTTTGCCTGCTCGTATTTCTTTTTTGCCCCCAGAAAACTTTCCAGTTTTTCACAGAGACGACGGTACTGTTTCAGTTCGCTGCGAAGCTTTGACAAGCCAAATGCAAACCGCTCTTCTGAAATTCCCATTTCTACATAACCATCCATGAACTCACGAAGCGATTTTTGAAGAGTCTGATAACGAACCTCATCTTCTTCACTTACCGCCTCGCTCTTTGCCTGGTGCGTCTCATAGGCTATCGTATCCATCTGCATCTGCTGAATCACATCGCGGGAATCGCCGGAAATTCCTTCCGGGAAATAGGCAGAAAGCACGAAAGAAATCTTTTCATTTCCCTGCTCTATCTCTCTTTTTGCCCGTTCCATCTCCTGTTCAAGTTCCAAAAGCGGTTGCTCACTTAAATCTTCTTCCTGTTTTTTCCCTTTTTGCTGTACAAAAAGAACCACGGCGGCAAGTGCCAGAACAACAAAAGCTGCCATGCCGGCAAGCACCTGTACGAAGCTAAGCCCCACACCAAGAACCAACGCAAGACAGCCAAGAACAAGTGGAAGCGGTGACGCTTTTTCCGGCTTTTTCTGTGCCGCCACCTGCTTTAATGCACGGGCTGTTGTCTGCGCATTTGCAAGTTGATCCTCCTTATGTCGGACATCTTCACAGATTCGATTTAATTTCAGCAATTCATCCTTCGCCGGCATTCCATTCGGATAGCTTTTTTTCAGCGTTTCCCACTCATTTTGTTCCGCCGGGGTAAACTCTCCTTTGCGAATGGTCTGTTTGAGCGATTCATATTCGGTAAGAGCCTCCTCCATCGACTGCAGTGCTTCATCCTCCGGAATCTCCTGTCCGAACCGTTCTTTGACAGAGGACACAAGTGCATTTTCCTCGCCAGTCAGCTGATTTCTCACCATCTGCTCACGGAACTGTTCGCACTCCCGTCTTTGCTTCTGCCATTTTTCCATCTGCTCCATCGAAGGAATTTTATCCTCGTAAGGAAATGCATTTTTACTGTCTTCCCACTGTTTTCCCGCCTGCTCTTTGGCAGACACAAGTGTGTCATACTCTTTTCTATTTACCGCATAGTCCATCGCCTTACTAAGTTTTTCCTGCTTCTTTTGCTCCGCAGCAATCACCTCGGAAAGCTCTTTTTCTTTTTCTTCACACTGCTTGTAATAAGTTTCCGCCTCTAAAATCCCCTGCCGGATGCTTTCTTCTTCACGAAGTTTCTGCTCTCTTTCTTCGATTTCACGTTTTTCTCTGTTCAGCGAACCGGTTTTTCTTTTTGGCGTCATTTTATTCGTGGTATCTTTCAATTTGTCATACACACTTTGAAAATTGTGGATATCATCCGTCTGCTCAATCAGATTGCCAAGTTTCGCATGAATCCCGTCGGTCGGTGCAGACTCGCAGTCCTTCTGTGAAAAAAATACTGTGCGGCCAAAGGATGCCGCATCAATACCAAATAATTCAACACCGATATTCTCGGAAAAATCCTCGCACGGAAGGTTTGTCGAAAGGTCATAGAGTTCAAAAATATCATCTTTGTCTTTTTTCCCAAACACGCGGTTTAGCTGATAACTTTTTCCCTCTGTTTCGAATTTAACACTTCCGCCATACACGCCTTTCGCACTCTGCCACGGGAAATAACGCTTTCTTTCATTCACCAGTTTGTCCTGTTTATTACCATTTAAAAAACCAAAAAACATAATTCGGATAAAATTCGCAAGCGTACTTTTTCCCCATCCGTTTTCCTCGCAGAATGTATTGACACCCTCTGAAAAGTCAAAGGAGACATCGCTTAATTTACCGAAATTTTCTATTTTACACTGTAATAATTTCACTCGATTTCCTCCCCTTCCAAAGCTCGTATGCCATACTGAATCATCTGCGCCTTTTCCTCGTCAGAAAGTTTCTCATCCGCCTGTACCAGACGAACAAACTCGCCGCGAAGTGACGCATCGTTTTGATAATCTTCATAGTCAATTCGGATTTTTGTTTTGTCCGTCACTTTCACGGTATAATAATCATCCTGAATCCATTGATTCAAATAATCCAAATCTTTTTCACTGGCAAGTGCCATCTCGCCAACTAATACAAATTTCACAAAATCCTCATGTGGCAGATGCTCTTTTTTTGCCGTCTCGTTGATGGCATCCATAATCTCAGCTGTACTCATGCAGTCACTGACATCGACTTCTACATAATGACCGTTTCTAAGGGCAAATGGGATAAATTCACTCGCCACGGTTCTCTCTTCCAAATCCACATCTAAAAGAACAAAGCCATGCTCCCCATATTCATCAAAGCCACGGCATTCTAAACACCCCGGATAGCAATACTCACCTCGGCTATCCAGTGTTTCCTTTTTATAACCATGCACATGTCCAAGTGCCAGATAATCAATGCCCTTGCCACGCAAATCACGCAGCGGCACGACTTCCGCCTTGTCCTGTGCAGCGTATTCCGCTTCCTGTCCGTGAAGCATCACAATATTTACATCCTCACGGTTTAAAGTCAGCGAATTGGCTATCAGCGCATGATTTTCCTCACACAACTCAACGCCGCTAATCACAAGACGGCATCCCTCATCTGCCTGCACATAAGCGGTCCACTCTTCACCAAACAATTTTAAATTTTCAGGACATTCTTTGCCATTTGGCAAAAAAAGACGCACATCATGATTTCCTTTCAGATAATAAAATGTCATCTCAGGGCGTGTCGAAATCGCATGATAAACTGCATTGCGTGCCGTTGCCGAAATATTTTTCCGGTCAAACAAATCACCCGCAATCAAAACCGCCGACACATTTTCCTTGTCGGCATACTCCATCATCCGGTTAAAAGAAGCGAGTAATTCTGCTTTTCGCTCCTTTGCTTTTTCCTTTGTCAAATGCGTCGTCATGCTTGAATCCAAATGCAAATCCGCACAATGAATCAGTTTCATCGCTTCACCCCTTCCTCTTACTCTCTCTCTTTACGGCTCCATCTTCCGCTTGCGCCACACGGCAAAACAAGTCCCTGCTTACCGCGCACCGGCAATCCGATTTCATCTGCTTCAACCGTTCCGCCAAAACGGCTTTTTAATTCCAAATTTAACATATAAGAAAGCACCGCCGGCTGTAATCCTGTTGTATAAGAATTAATCAGGAAAAATAATGGCTTGTCTGCAAGTACCTTCGTGCAAAGCTGTACCAGTGGGAAAATTTTTTCTTCTATTTTCCAAATCTCGCCTTTGGGACCTCTTCCATAGGAAGGCGGGTCCATAATAATCGCATCATAATGATTGCCCCGGCGAATTTCACGCTCCACAAATTTTACGCAGTCATCCACCAGATAGCGAATCGGCGCATTGGCAAGCCCGGACGCTGCCGCATTTTCTTTCGCCCAGGTAAGCATCCCTTTTGATGCGTCCACATGTGTCACAGCTGCCCCCGCATCGGCGCATGCCACTGTCGCGCCACCCGTGTATGCAAATAAATTCAGCACCTTAATTTCTTTTCCCGGATTTTTCTTCTTTGCCTCGCGAATCAAATTTCCGCTCCACTCCCAGTTTACCGCCTGCTCAGGGAAAAGTCCGGTATGTTTAAAATGAAATGGTTTCAAATGAAATTTGAGATTTCCATAGGAAATCTCCCACTGCTCCGGCAAATCAAAAAATTCCCACTGTCCGCCGCCTTTATTGCTTCTGTGGTAATGTCCGTTTTTCTGTTTCCACTCTCTTACTTTATGCGGTGTGTTCCAAATCACCTGCGGGTCCGGGCGCACAAGAATATAATCACCCCACCGCTCTAATTTTTCTCCCGCCGAAGTATCTAACACTTCATAATCGTTCCATCCATCTGCAATCCACATAATTTACAATCCTCTTCTTCTATTTTTTCTCGCTTGAAAATACACTCTTGATTTCTTTACCAACTTTTTTTGCCTCTTTGGTGACAACCTCTGCGGCATGGTCAATTTTCTTGTCCAGTTCTTTTTCTTTGGCGTACTTGCCGGCTTTGTCTGCCGCATTGTTCACGGCGTCAACTGCCTTGCCAAAACCATCCATCATTTTTTCTTTATTTAATAATGGCATAACGCCACCTCCTTGTCATTTGGTATGATTATATCATAAGATGAGGGAAGAAACTAGTGGGTGTTTGTGTCAGTTTGTGTCAAGTGTTCGGTGGGACTTTTTTTGTTTTTCTACGGAATTACTGGAATCCAAAGGAATTGACAGCGAACATTTAGCGCAAACTTATTCCTTTAATCTGAGTTTTGTTAAAATTCCAATCGAATTTTCCCAGACAAAACAACTCTTTTCCCAGATTTTCTACTTTATGGTTGCTTTGCTTGCAAGTGGTTTTCTATTTTGTACAACTCTTTTTTAATTTTGAACGGATTAGCGTTGCCTAAGACTTTTGATGCTTATATATAATGGATTTCTCCATTGCTCCACAACTGCTGCAAACCCACAAACAAAGAAAAATGGTGCTGGGACAACAGAACAGTCCTAGCACCAACTTTGTCTACATAATACTTACTTTCCTTAATTAGCAGTTAATCTCTGCTTTAATTCCAAGCAAGTCTTTGTTTTCATCGAGAATTGGTGTGACCACGTCTTCAACAAATTCTTTTACCTGACTTGGTGCACGGCCAACATATTTACTTGGGTCCATGGTCTTCTGCAATTCTTCCAAAGTCATTGGGAAGGCATCGTCTGCGGCAATCAACTCTAAGAGGTTATTGTCTAAGCCGCGCTCTTTTACATTTCTGCCTGCTTCCATGGAAAGCTCACGAATCTTCTCATGCAGTTCCTGACGGTTGCCGCCGGCTTTTACGGCATCCATCATGATATTTTCGGTTGCCATAAATGGAAGTTCGGACATGAGACGTTTTGTAATTACTTTATCGTAAACAACAAGTCCATCGGCTACATTTAAGAACAAATCCAAAATACCGTCGATTGTGAGGAAGCCTTCTGCTACGCTCAGACGCTTATTTGCAGAATCATCGAGCGTTCTCTCAAACCACTGAGTTGCCGATGTAATCGCCGGGTTCAAGGCATCAATCATCACATAGCGGGACAGGGATGCAATTCTTTCGCTTCGCATTGGGTTTCTCTTGTATGCCATTGCAGAGGAACCAATCTGGCTCTTTTCAAATGGCTCTTCCACTTCTTTCAAATGCTGAAGAAGACGGATATCGTTTGAAAATTTATGTGCGCTGGCTGCGATGCCGGCAAGTATATTTACTACGCGAGTATCCAATTTACGGGAATAGGTCTGTCCGGAAACAGGGAAGCATGCGTCAAATCCCATTTTCTTTGCAATCAGTTTGTCCGCTTCTTTACATTTGCTCTCATCACCGTCAAACAGCTCAAGGAAACTTGCCTGTGTACCGGTAGTTCCTTTCGAACCAAGAAGTTTCATATGAGACAGCACGTGATTCAAATCTTCCAAATCCATCACAAGTTCCTGAATCCAAAGCGTTGCACGCTTACCAACTGTTGTCGGCTGTGCCGGCTGGAAATGAGTAAATGCAAGCGTCGGAAGGTCTTTGTATTTCATTGCAAAATCAGATAATACGGAAATGACATTCACCAGTTTTTTCTTTACTAATTTAAGTGCTTCGGTCATGATAATGACGTCTGTATTATCACCAACATAGCAGGAAGTTGCTCCGAGATGAATGATTCCTGCTGCCTTTGGACACTGTTTGCCATATGCATATACATGGCTCATTACGTCGTGGCGCACCTCTTTTTCGCGAGCTTTTGCAACATCATAATTAATATCTGTCACATGTGCTTTTAACTCCTCAATCTGCTCGTCTGTAATACGTGGATTTCCATCTGCATCCTTTAAGCCAAGTTCTTTCTCGGTTTCTGCTAATGCAATCCATAATTTTCTCCAAGTCTGAAATTTCATATCCGGCGAGAAAATAAACTGCATTTCTTTGCTGGCGTATCTCTCCGACAACGGGCTTACATATCTGTCTGTACTCATATTCTTTCTTTCCTTTCTCTATCCTTTTATAAAATAGTGCCAGGGCTTTTCCTTAACACCTATTTACGGTTCAAAACTTCCACGAATATCTTCGGTTGGCGGCTCTACCGGGTAATTTCCGGAGAAGCACGCATCACAGTAACCAGTGTCTCCCTCAATCAATTCCGGCAGTCTCTCGCCATCTAAGTAACCAAGCGAATCCGCTCCAATCAACTCACAAATCTGGGATACCGTGTGGTCATGTGCAATCAGCTGGTCGCAGCTTGGCACGTCGGTTCCAAAATAGCATGGAAACAAAAATGGCGGCGAACTGATTCTTACATGCACCTCAGTCGCTCCGGCATCTTTGAGCATTTTTACAATGTGACCGCTCGTCGTACCACGCACAATCGAATCATCGACCATCACAACACGCTTGCCATTAACCACTTCCTTCAGGGCATTCAGCTTAATATTTACACTGGACTCACGGGCAGACTGTTTGGGTTTAATAAATGTTCTTCCCACATAACTGTTCTTGATAAAACCAACACCATACGGAATATTTGACTCCAAGGCAAATCCCATCGCAGCCGCATTTCCGGAATCCGGCACTCCAATGACAATATCCGCTTCTGCCGGATGCATCTGGGCAAGGATTTTTCCTGCCATAATACGTGAATTATAAACACTCACACCATCCACATAACTGTCCGGTCTTGCAAAATAAATATATTCAAAAATACATCTTGCCGGTTTTACCCTGCAGAGACTTTCATCCGATGTAATACCGTTTTTGTCTAACATAACAATTTCACCCGGTTTAACATCCCGGACAAATGTTGCACCAACAGCATTGAGTGCACAAGTTTCGCTGGCAAGCAGATAACTGTTATCTCGTTTTCCAATCACCAGAGGGCGAAAACCAAATGGATCGCGGGCACCAATCAATTTTCTCGGACTGGAAATCACAAGTGAATATGCACCTTTTAATTTCTTCATCGCATTTTTCACAGCTTCTTCTACCGTACCTGTTTTCAAACGCTCTCTCGCAATATGGTACGCAATGACTTCCGAATCAATGGTCGTCTGGAAAATAGCCCCTGTGTATTCCAGTTCTTTGCGGAGTTCCGGCGCATTTACCAGATTTCCGTTATGTGCTAACATAAGAATACCTTTGACATAATTTAATACTAACGGCTGTACATTCTGTCCATTGCTCGCACCTGCCGTCGAGTAACGGACATGTCCAACCCCGATATTTCCTTTGAGTTTTTCAAGTTTTTCAGAATCAAAGACTTCATTGACAAGTCCCATGCCTTTTGAAGACAATACTTTTCCTTTCGGTCCTTTTGTATCGCTGACCGCAATACCACAGCTTTCCTGACCTCTGTGCTGCAAAGCGAAAAGTCCATAATAAATTGTGGAGGCAACATCACCGCCATCCAAATCATAGACACCGAAAACACCACACTCTTCATGCAGTCCATCGTAATAAGTTTCATCAACCTGTGAGTTCATTTCAAGTCCTTCCTTTTGCTGTTTATTCTAACACAAGTATGCCCCTTTGAATCTTATTCTGTAAGATTCGCCGGACGGATGTGTTAATCACTTTTTCATCAATCCTGCCTTCCTCCACGGCAGTAATTAAAGCCTCATAGCACTCCTTGAAATTCCCCGGCAGGACGATTAAATCGCATCCTGCTTTTACCGCTTCCACTACGGCAAATTCATTTGTATAATTGTTCTCTATCACATTATCATTGAGTGGGCTTGTCATAACAATTCCATCAAATCCGAGTTCTTCCCGTAAAAGTTTCGTCACAATATCCTGCGACATAAATGCCGGTACTTTTTTCACCGTCAACTTACTGTATGCGGCATTGCTCACCATCACGCAGTCAGCGCCTGCCTGAATCCCGCTCGCATACGGCACAAAATTCGTATCACGTATCGTCATCAGACTGTCTGTATTTTCGGCAATTGACTCTGTCACATCCGCAGAAACATTACCAATTCCCGGAAAAGTCTTAAGCGTCACGGAAAGTCCGCCCTCGCGCATGCCACTTACAAAATCATCCAACAAATCTGCCACGCCATCCGCATCACTTCCCAGGCAGCGCATTGCATACGATGGATTTTGGGCACTTGCCAAATCCGCCACCGGCGCCAGATTCAGATTTATACCGATTTTCGTCAATTCTCCGGCAATCGTTTTCCCCGATTCATAAATCTGGTTTGCCGTCATATTTTGTCCCATTTCTTTTGGGGTAACATAACCGGTATCTTTTAAATCCTCAACTTTGGCAGAAATGGAATTTTCTCCACCACCGTCTTCCTCTACGGCAACGTAAAGCGCACTTCCTGATACAACGCTCGCCTGTAAATTCTGCACCAGTTTTTTCGTCTGCTTCTGCGACTTAATATTTTCCTTCGTAAGATAGACGCCACCCAGGTGATAATCAATAATTGCCTGTTTCATGCTGTCCGTCGCCTTATAAGCGGTTCCGTCCACCGATGGTGATACATCTAACTGCAGTAAATCCACCAAAAACATCTGTCCTACTTTTTGTTCAATTGTCATTGTTTTTACAATCTTCTCTGCCTCTGAAAAAGCCTCATCCTCTGAAATCAACGGCGTAACGCTCGCTGTTGCAGACGGTGTACTCGTACTTTCGCCGGCTTTCTTCTCAACCTCTTTGTCCGTACCGCACGAGCACAGAAGCAAAACAAGGCTCAGCATAATCCCCATCCACTGATATCGTTTCATCGTCGTGAATCCCTCTTTTTCATTTTATCTTTTTTTCTCTCACTATCTAACGCAAAAAAGCCATATTATCACTAATCATAATGCTGTCAATATTATAGTATATTCTCTGTCTATATGCAAATAAAATATTTCCGTCTTTTTTTTCATTTTTTTGTGTAAATCACCCAAGCCACCCTGCATAGGATAACAGTGTAAATGAAATTTAGGAGGCAAACCTATGAGTGATTTGTCAGCAACAAACTGTGGCGGAGGATGCTCCTGCAACGAGAACAATTCTTCCTGCTGCTGGATTATTATCCTTTTACTTCTTTGCTGCGGCGGCTGTGGTAACGGCTTTGGCGGCGGCATGGGCGGTGATTGCAGCTGCATCATTTGGATTCTCATTATCCTCTGCTGCTGCGGAGGCAATAACGGATTCGGTGGATTCGGCTGCGGCTGCTAATTGAAAATTGCTTAATGCAAAAAAATGGGGCGGATAACCGCCTCATTTTTTATTTACGATTCGTCTGAAATGAATGATTCCGTCCAATAGAACCGTTCTCCTCTTTCCATGCCTGCGGGAAATATTTTCTTTTTTCCTCCGGCGTCAAAGATTCATAACACGCTAAATCCACCTCATAAATGGTTGTGTCGTCCACAATTACTTTTGTCCTTTCCTTCATCGGTATCTGCCCGCCTTATGTTTCTTATTTTATTGTATGAAAGCTTTTTAGAAACGGTTCATAAGGACATTCACGGGCAGCCTCTCATTCGCCAGGACTGCTTGATATTACCTTTCCGGTATTCCAAAGCATAACTGCACGTTTGGCGGCATCCAAGCGCTCTTCATCCGAACGGAAATCAATATTTACCGTATGACATCCACAATCCAGACATGATACATAATAACTACATCCACATTCCTCTTCTAATAACGCACCGCCATCACATAATGGACAATCGCTAATTTCTAACATTTCATCGATGTTCATAATTTTCCTCTTTTCATTTATTCTTTGCTCTATCATAAGGCAGATGGCAATGCTAAGTCAATAGGCTATGTACTTTTACCTCATTAACTTTTATTCTTTTTCAAGAACAATAATTTTATTTGAAAAATTTTTGACTGCAGGAATTTTACCAATAATACGATATATCGGCATCATTTTTTTCATGCCTTCAATCAGGCTTACTTCTTGTTTATATGAAAATGCCGGAACAAGCTTTTGCAGCAATTTTCCGTTTTTGACACCCCATGTAAATTTTGCATTACTGCCTTCAATTGATTTTTCCTTTATATGACGCACGACAAACGGCGACATCGTCTCAATCATAACGGTAACTTTTGGAAAAGTTTTCTCTATAATGGAAAACATCTGTAGCACATCTTTTTCTTGTAAATACATAGAAAGTCCCTCAATCACAACCAATACATTTTCGCCGTCACACACGATTTCATCCGTGTAGGATGCGTCCATTGCTGACTTTGCAATCTGATAAATCGGCCCGTTTTCCGTAAGAAACTTTTCTCTTATCTCCATTGTTTCCGGCAAATCCACATTGTACCAGCGCAGATACTTTCCTTTCATTCGGTAACATCTTGTGTCCATACCACTGGCAATATTTATCACAACGGTCTTTGCATTTTTACTCAAATACCGCTCTACCATCTCATCCAGTACAATCGTTCTTGCGATTACACCATAACTCATCGCCTTATCTTTATCCGCATTAGAAAAATCGTAATCCAGCTTTGACACAATCTCTGCTGCCATATCATCCTGAATCATCGGATTGTCTTTCTCCGATTCCTTTGCCCTCGCATATAAAGTCTGAATCATTGTCTCCGGCACACCGGTCACACTTACTTTCTCTTTCATCGTATCATCCTTTCGTAACGTTTGTTATGAATTGTTATGTTGTAAAAAAAGCTCCACAGTTAGTCTCTGTGAAGCTTTCTTAAACTCTCTATTAATCTTTCGGTTCCGCCTCCGGCGTAAATACCAATCTGTTTCACTAAACACAGGCTGTATTCCATGTCATAATCCTCTTTTACAATCCGCAAACAACTGTCTAGCCGCTGCTTTGCCAATATTTTATCAATCCTTTATCCGGCATTGTCTTAAGTTGGCTCCGGTAATATGTAAGAAATGACTGCTCCATCATTTTTTCAACACGCTCTCGGAATCCTTCGTAACACCCGCCCTGCAGCAGATTGTCCTAAGACTTGCTTTTGCATATCCATTGGCGTAAAACTCTTCCAACGCCGCCTGTTTAATTTTTTCAATGGTTTCTTGTTTGTTTTTCATCATAACACTTGTTATGTTAGTCTAATTTGGGGAGTTTGTCAACTGCTGTAACAAAATTCTGTATGTCATTACTATAAGACTAAACATAACACACAATGCAATTCTCAAAAGATTAATTTCTACCACGCCATAAACTTCAAAAAAACATAGTCCCCCATGATTTGCATAAAAAAGTTCTTTTCCTACGAATAAAACATAGTCTGCAATACACATTCCAACTACCGCTTTTACTGACAATTTACTTGCAATAAACAGTACCAACACCACAAACAACGGTAACGGCTACAATATCACATACCAAAATTCTCTTATATTTAATATGGTATTAAGGATAAAAAATAAGCCACTTGAATTTTCATTCCAGTCTAATGCACACACAATATTTTATAGTAACTATCATTTGTTTTGAAGTCATACATTCCGCGCCGCTTAATAACTTCTCTTATAATTACAATAACTATAATTGCCAAAAGAGCACCTATAAAAGATATCTTAAAAACTTCTAATTCCTGCTCCGGCAACTCATGAGGCGTCGTAAAATTTTTTATAATTATCAAAATTTTCGCTATTGTCAACATTGAAAAAATCTCTCTAATGACACTTTTGCTTTTAAAATGTATATATATCAAAAGAAACATCCCAATAAGTCCTCCTACAAAAAAAGAGACCTCATTATAAAATAATTGTTCCCCCAAAAAGGACCCTATCATAAAACAATCAAACGCAACAACAAGAAAAATGCATATATCATAGTATATTTGTGTTTTCTCTGTTACATAAAGAAGTATAATTCAAATAGCAAATGATGCTATCTCATATATTAATAACAATTCTTTATTCATTAATAATTGAACTAAAATACTTTGCATTAATTTCTCCTCTCCTTCACACCAATACAGACTGTTTGCTTTTTGTTTCCACGAGTTTGCCAGACTTATCATATTCGTTTACTACGATCTGGTAACTAGCACTGCCATCTGTATTGTTCTGCGAAAGTTCTTTTTTGATTTTACACAACAAAAGATTATAGCCATACGTTTCCGCCACATTCTCATTGTTTTCATTGACAACAATCTACCTCCTTCTACGTCCACTTTATGTAGCTGCTCCTATCTCCCTCATAAATATGCAAATAATCCCCTTGCACATCTATATTTGCAGAAAAATACTTGCTAAATGTAAATATTGTTTGTGTATCTCCTGTTTTTAAATTTTTCTTGATAATTTTATTGTCAGTTTGATAAACAAATTCATCATTTTCTGCTATTATTGCAATACTGGAACTTTGCTTTTTTAATATCTTCAACTTATTATTTTTTTTACTAATTTTATAACAGCACGCCATAACCACATCCTTTGACTCAATCGGATATGCTGGAATATACTCTCGTAACACATTACAAACACCATAAATCTTATCTCCCATTTGGTATTCGACTATTAAATAATTAGGGTTTGAAATACCACATTGCCCTATTTCCTTCACAAGTAAAGTTCGATTAATCTTCTCTTGCTTTGTTTCTGCCTGATAATTAGATTTCACATCATCCAACGTAAAATTTCCCGTTGAGGTTCCTGCATAATCTAACCATGAAGGTTCTGTTGAAAAAAAGCCCTCTTCATGATAATACATCTTGGTATTTCCAATTTTGCATCCCCAGTCATGATTCTTTATTATTTTTTTCGGCTGTTTTCCAAATTTCTCTTCCTCTATATAACAATTTGCATAAAATCCTTTATAATAAGATTCAAAATAATAACGGTAATCATCCTTTAAATCCCAATTTCCAAAAAATAAATAGTTGTCTTTCCATGCGATTGTTGCAACATTAGACACCCTACATTCTTTTAATTTATTTGACTTGTAATCATATTGAACAATTTTTCCAGTTCCTTTTTGGTCATCCCATCGATATAGTAAAAAAAAGGTCTTCTCCCCTAACACCACTTGATCTGGGCTATTACCTAATAAATCAAGCTCTGTAACTTTTGTTCCGGCATGATCTTCAATTAGAATATGTTCCATTTTTGCATCAATTTTACCAGTATATTTTTCGTTTGACATTATTGGCATTTGTTCATAACCAAAATAGCATCCTTTCATCCTCTCTCTTGGAATAAAAATCAATATCCAATATGCCAATCCTATAAATAACATAATTCCAAATAAAATACAGCAAATAATTATTAATTTCCCCTTTTTTCTCATTTTATCTCCCTTCATAAATGTTTCATCCTACTTTCTTCATATCACCTTGGAAATCCATGCAATATAAAGCATTTTCACCCGGATAATCATGGTCCTGTACTACATCCCCCTCATCTTCCTGCCAATATGCTCCCACTATATCTTCATCGTACTCCACTAGATATATCTTTTCATCTGTGGCATACACTGACATCCATTTTTTCTTTGATAATTTAACATCCTTTCTTGTCTTTTTATCAACTCGATGAAGCCGATACTTCTTGTCCAAATAAAAAATATATTTTCTATTAGTAGAAAATGCAAATTGACCTCCCCAATATTCTCCAGCATTTCTCAATAATGGCCGCATTTTCCCACCTTTGCGGGGAATTGCGAACTCCTGACAATAAATATATGTTTCATCCATTGTCACAAAAACACAATCGTAGTTAGTTGGATGAAAGGGCGGTACTCCATAACATTTATATGCCTTTTTTCTTTTATAGCATAATATTTCACTTTCTTTTTTTGTGTTTAAATCATAAGCATATAAATATACTTTTTTCCCTTTCTGCCTTCCATACAAAATCTGTCCATCAACAAAAGTCAGGTACGGCTTAGCCTCGTTCATATTCGATGTAGATAAAATCTTCTCTGTCCTTTTCTTATTATTAATACTAAATCTTTGTAATGATTTGCCGGATTTATATGGTTGATAATCCAACTTTTTGTCTATCACTTCATCTCTTGAATCATGATATATGCATTGCTGATAAAGTGCTGAATAATCATATAAATGATCAGCCCGAAAATAATTGTCCTGTGAATCCGCATTTTCTGTTTTTTCATAATCATCTATAATTGATTGAACTTTTTTGTTTTTCAAATCGACACGAACAAGTGCCTGTCTCGTTGTCTCCACCTCCGCTTCTCCTTCTTCTATTGTTATAAAAGCATAAAAATCATTTTGATATTTAGCAAAACCGGATATGTATCCATAATCCAACGTAAATTCTCCCACAAAAACATCTTCATCTCTAAAAATTTTATATTCCCTTTTGCTATTTGATTTCAAATAATAGTAATGCCCATTATCAATCTGCCCGAACACACTCGTGGGATCAGCCTCTCTAAAATATACTCCCGTATCTTTTTCATTTAATTTAGCAAGTTTCAACGTGCATTTTTTCCCCGTTTCATCTGTAACCTTAACAGGCTGTATACTCTCACGGCTTAAAATTTGTTGACATATTTTTTCCTCTCTACCGCTTTTTTCTATATAATAATATAACAATACATTGTCGGTTTTGTAAAAACGTAACACTTTTTTATCAACATATTTTTCGGATTTATCTTCTCGAAGTTCTTCTTTCCATATACTATCATTTCCATTGCAATAATATAGCTGTCCTTCAAAAATGTACATATACCTTGGACAACTATTACTGATTACAGATAAGTGCTTTCCGTCATAATCCACATAACAAACTTTTTGTTTCTCTTTGTCGGCAAAATAAATTCCTTTTTTGTCCGCTATAAAAAAATCCATTTCCGCTTTCACAACATTTGTATTAGATGAACCATCAATGTTTACCTTTTCTATCATTTTATCATTCATGCTGTAATAATAAATCCAGTCCTGTACTAAAATAAGATTGCAAATTCTATCTTCACGATTGGAATAAATGTATGTTTTTTCACTTCCATCACATCGAATTTTGGCTATATGTTGTATTCCCTCTCTTTCCTCTAAAAAATATAGGTAATCTCCATAATAAGCCAAATTGTCAATTATTCCCTTATAAATAACCTGTTTTTTACTACCATCCAATCTCATTTTAATAATTTGATGATTTTTAACATCTCTGCAAAATAACCATCCCTTTCCTATATTTATATTGTCACATCTATTATCATGCAGTTTTTGTTCTGTTTCTCCTTTTAAATTTTTACGATATAAACTCCAATTATCGTTTGCATTTGAATAATAGATTTTTCCACTTTCTTCTGCCAGTTCTCCACCAAAAACAATATTGTTTAAAATACTCCCATTAGTTTCTATGCTTTCATTATATTTGCTATCACTTTTCTTTTCAGATACACAGTGATTACATACTATTATCAAACCTATTGCCAGAATAACTCCCAATAAAGTACCAATATAAATCCTTATTCTTTTTTTGCTGTAACGCAGTTCCTCCATTTTATCCCTCCACACTTAATTTTGAAAATGGCTCACTGTAATTTATGCCGCCCAAATTGTAATCTTTCATAAACTCAGGTACAGCATTTACTTGTGCACCAACTATTCTATAATTACTTTATCGTAATCTCTTTTCAAAAAACTATACTTGTTACCGGACTTCTCTATTATTTGTAAACAAATATCTCGGTAAAGTTCTCCTTCATCACGTAAAGTTTCTGCTGTTTCACCCAAGGATTTTACTCTTTCACTCGGTGATTTATTCAACGAATTTGTTTCTGCTTTACTTATTTGCAAAACAGCTTGTGCCTCTTTTATGTATTTTTTCACCTGATAATCAAATTTTTCTATGCTTTTTTTATCATCCTCATATTTACACCGTTCACTCAACCAGTGTATCACATTTTCATATTCCGTTTCCTATAATTTCCCGTATAATCTTTGCTTGCCCCTGATTTCAGCGTATGTCATATCTTGTTTCATCACCTTATCAAAATAGCTGTCAATCGGATTAGCATTATCTACAGAAACTACTTTGTCCTGCGATAATTGCACATATGTTTTTTCTTTATTTAATACAAATATACTCAAAACAACATTAACAAGTAAACTGATGCCCAAAAACAGGCAAAACAATATTTTTTTCATTCGGATACCCCCTCATATAAATCAACACTTTCTCAAATACAACGATTCACCTTTCCGGAATGTTGCAGTAAAATCACCTCAATCATACCATACATCACTTGGAAGTTTCACACCCTTCTTTTTCAACCTAATACATTCCACCCCATCTCTATATCCACTCTGGTAAAAAATCAACCCAGTTCCTTCTTCCCAAATAAAAGTCTCCCAATATCCTGAATGCTGTGGATATTGATAGTAGCCACCATAACGCAGTCTCTTTTTAGGCGAATCTTGAATCTTTTTTAAGTACTGATGCCAGTCTATCTTATCGTGTTTTAATGTATCTTTATATGTCTTTTTCTGCCAAACAATTGTACTATACTTTGGAATCTCACTGGTCTTTATGATTCTATTTAACGTTTTCTTCGACAGCGTCCAAACATTTCCTTGTGCCTCATAATCGTTATTTTCCCATATACGCATTATCCTATTTTTTTTCACATAAAAATAACCAAGGCTAAGCCTTTTTGTTGGAATCTTAAGATCTGATGCCTGTTCAATCTTCAAGTGATACAGAATGCCTTTTTTTAGTTTTGCAATCTTTATAAAATTCATTTTTGTTTTATACTTCAAAGCCGGAATATCTCCCCATTCATCATAAAAACCTGCACTCGCATCAAATTTAACTTTACCACTTCCTTGCATATTCCAATACGAATTGATACCTTTTTGTAAAGTCTCAGTTTTCCCCTGAGACTTTTTTGTTTCTTGTGATTTTGTGTCCATCGTTGGTTTTGCTTCTACCTTTTTTTCAATCTTTTCAACACTATAATTACCAAACAATGGAGAAATCCTGCTACGAACATAGACTATCACCGCAAGTAAAATTACAATTCCTACCGTAACTAGAATATTTTTAGTTTTTTTCATAATACACACCCTCCTCATTAATTCATATCATTTGATATATAACGCTTTAGCACTATAAAAACTATATTTATTATATTAACAAGCACAGATTTTGTCAATTTATGTTTTCCTCAAATACAACAATTTAGCCCTCAATATGTTGCATCGTATTGGATATATTTATTTTCCACAGCTACAATTCACCTCATTTCTGTTTCATCTACCGGGTTATTTTCTTCCAGTTTCTCAACTTTTCCATCCACGCAGCGAATTCGATACAGTACATCACTCCATTCATCGGATGCTTCCTTATCGTTGTCTTCAAGAAATTCCCATTCTTTTGAATAGCCCCTAACATAAAGCCATTTTCTTTTCTTCTGTTTTATTTTCCTCTTTTTCATTTACATCCTCCGTATTAATCAATAACGCTTCGGTAATCAAAAAATTCCACCACGAGAATCGTCATAATTAAATTACTTCAGCCGAATCAGCTTAACGTAATGTACAAATGCCCTTTCCATCCATCGTCATTTGATAAATTGGACAATCACTGTCATATATGCTCTCTGCCTCATCATCTTCATCACATTTCAAATATGCCATATTAGCCTTGTATTTTCGTACACATATATTCCCTTTTATACAGGCCACTCCAACACATTTTTTTGCAATTACCGTTTCACTTTGATTACTCATATCATATCTGCACAGATTAAACTTTTTATCTATGTAAAGCAAATATTTACTGCTAAAATCATATAAAGTTCTTGTTTGAATATATGCACTTTTTAACATACGTTTTTTTACACGAAGCACTGAACTATACTGTACTTTAGTTTTATAAGAGATACCAAGTCTCTTTTTCGTGCCTTTCGATACGTTATTAAAATCAACCAGTTTTCCATCTGTCAACCGAATTCCATAAAGGAAATTTCGTCTTACAAAACAAAATTTTCCACCACTAAGAAAACATTTATTAAAAAATGATGATTGTTCGTCCAAAGTGACCAAAAATCCAATTCTCGTTTTCCATTCAAAGCAAACTTCCGGTCTTTGGCTTTCTTCAGAAATCCTGTATATAGTTGCAGAATATATGTTAAATAAGTCCTCCCAATCATCGTCGCGCTGTTTCACAAAATAAAATGCATTCTTATATCTTACAAAGGCAATTAGTCTTTCTTGATTTCCCAATGTAAACGTCAAAATCTTTTTCCTATTTTTATACACAAAATACTTATTTTTCGTTTTGTCCATACGGAGGTAATAGTAGTTCCCATTTACTACCTGTGAATACTGCGAAGCATCACAAACACTTTGGAAATAATTATTCGCATTCACATCCGGACAGTCCGCCATATTTTCATTGATTTTTCCCACCTGCACTGCTTTTCCCCCACGCTCTGACATCTGAACAACTCTACATTTGTCCGGCACATCCCAATTTTGTATTTCACCATAATCAGTCTCATAATCAGGTTCCAGTTCTTCGTCATATTTCTTAATAAACAAACAATCTTTTGATGTCTGTACATCGGACGCCTTTTTCTTATATACAATTGTATCCGCTAAACTCACCTTGTTTATTTTATGCACCTGACGTTCTTTGTCCAAATAATATATATTTTTGTTTGTGCATGAAAACAATACATCTCCGCCATCTTTGACAGCGTTGTTAAAGATTTGTTTTTTTGTTCCGTCCTGTCTATTTACCATGCAATTTGACACATACAAATTTTCATTATCAAATTTAATACTGACAGAACAATTTTTAACTGCATTTTTGCTAACATATGAATAAAATTTCTTTTCCATATTATTCTGCATATCAAAATAGTACAAATTTATCTTATTTTCATCGTGGATACCATAAAATATCTTATTATCATATACCGTATAATCCGAATCCCCTTGCGGTAGATGTGGCGCATTTATAACGGCTTTGTTTTTCTTTCCTGTCATGTTCCAAATATGTATTTTCTCTTGGTAATAAAGAATAACTTTATCCTTATAAACACACACATCATAAGCATCCGGTATCTGGGAGTCCGACCTGCTTTCACTAGCATTAAAGATTTCTACAAATGCATTGTTCTTAAAATCTATTTTTCCAATACTCCATTTATAAACGGCCTCTTCAAATTTGGTGTCTTTATCCGTATATTCATTGGCACATATTCGCAGTGCATAAAACTCTTTTTTGTATCTTACAAGTCCTGCTATATAACCATCAGACAAAGAAAAACCGCCAATTGTATTTCCATTGCAAAGAACTATATAATTTCTATCACCATCGGACTGCATCGTATAACATTTTCCTTCGCTAATCTGCCAATACTTTGCCGTTCTATCCGCACAAATCATCTTTAAGCCCTCTGATTGTGCATTGATATCCGGAATTTGTGTTGGATACTCAAACAACTGCATTTCTGCACATTCATTTTTCTTTGTTTCCTTTTCTTCTATTTTATTTTTCTCTTTTCTATTAAAGCAGATAAAAGCTACTACAAAAACAATTGCAAGTACCACTCCTGCCAAACCAATTTTTTTAATCTTACTCATCCCACTTTCTCAACTCTTTCATACTCTTAATTGCATAAATTTCATTATCCATTCCATCTCTATCACATAACCGGACAGCTCCTGTTTTGCTATCATATTTTAGCAACCCATTTTCGTCCTGCCAAAACCACTTGCCTTGAACACAACCTAACAATATCATAAATACATTTTTCTCATTCCACGACAAATATAAATGTTTTGCATTATCCAATTCCGGCTCATAAAGCACTAAATTTTTATTTACTTGATAGGATAACAATACCTCTCTATTGTAACCGCCCTTCACTTTTGTTTTTACCGAAAAATAAATCTTTTCTTTACTATAATACAATTCCTCTATGCTAAATTTTTTTATATCATCCATAGAAACACACAGGCAATTAACAAGCACCGGTAAAACTTCTTTTTTGGTTATTATCGCACTCTTTTCACCCGTTTTAATACTATATTTCTCTATTATTTGAGGGCGATTTTCTTTGCAATAATAAACTTCATCCTTTAATGGGTCAAATGCCACATTACTTGTCTGTTTTTCGTTAATCAAACTAACTTTGTTTTGTTTAATATCATAATAAAACAAAGCCTCTTCTCCCCATACAATTCCTTTCGACGAACTTCCAAACACTTGCCACTCCAGTATTTTTAGACTTGTTATTTCTTTTGGAACGATGCACTTTTTTGTTTTATTATTTTTCAGATCAACTAAAAAAATCTCATCTTCTTGTTGTATAATATAACTCCCCACTAAAGAATTATTATAGTTTACACATGATGCAGAGCGTAAATAAACAAGATACTTATCTACGACTATTGCTTCAGTTACTCCATCCAAATGCTCCACAACGTTTTGCTCTTTGCCTGCTAATACACTTCTCCCACCTCTCCCCTTCTTTAAAGGAATGCGGCATACTGCTTCAATTTCTATCCCATATTGGGTATTTTTTTTAATCTCCTTCTTAAAATACAACCAATCATCCGTTACTCGAATCAAGCACCCTTCCCCCATTGTTGCCTTTAGCTTTCTCTTATTTTCTCCGTTTATGTCATATGAAAATAAATTATTTTTCTCCACACAAAATATATCCGTAGAATTTGCATAGGGATAATCCCCCTCCCACGTTATCTTTTTCTTTACCTCTTGTTTATCCGTATTTTGCTTCACACCGCAGCTTGTACAACTAAACAATATTAACATAATCATTATTATAACTAACTTTTTATTGTACCGGATTGCCATCCCTTTTGTTCCTCCCTCTCTTTTTGTTCTGTCAATTCTTTTCCTTTTATATAATACAACGATTCACCCTTCAAAAATGTTGCAATATCTTCCTCTATTAGCATCAAAGCATGTTTAACTCTCCTTATTTATTCCTTAAAGAATCTTAGTTTTGTTCTTTCTTTTACATCAGGATCCTCGATATCATCATCGTAATACCACCCAGACCCGGTATAGCCCGGAAACATAACTTTTTTATATTTTTTTACATACACTCCCTTTTCTGTACAATCCACACTCATGTACTTCTCTTTCCCATACCCTTTCACCGATCCGGTTCTTTTGTCATATCTCTTCAAATGATAGTTTTTATCTAAATAGTAAAGATATTTAGAATTTGACGAAAAAAACCTGCTGCCCGACCTATTGCCATACCAATACTCGGGACACACTACTGCATCTTTCAAAACCTTTTTCGCTTTTCCACCATGTCTTGGAATTGCCAGCTCACTACAATATATGTAATCCTCATCCACATATATCATCAAATTTCCTTTTGCTTTTTTGTCTATTTTACTCGATGCAGCTTTCTTTTGCTCCCCTGTCTTCCAATTATAAGTATAGATAGCAACTTTCCCCTTGATTTCATTTGCATACCAAAAAGCATTTCCAACTAAATTTACATGGGGCAATGCCTTCTGCATCTCTTTTGGTATATTGAGTGCTGTCATTTTTTCTTTTTTTATATCATACATGCTAAACTGTCCACTTTTATATGGATTCAAATGATAAATATCGTCCGGATACTTCTCACGATTATCAAAAAATATTTTTTCATCTTGTATCTGCATGTAATCAAACCTATCATCACCATACACACGGTCTAATATAGTAAAATCAATATCTATTTTCTTAATACTGGATTTCTTATAATCTATCTGCGCTAAATATGTAGGGTATAATTCATCCTCATCATTTGAATATATGATAGTATACGCCTTATCGCCTTCTACCGCAAAAGTCCCCATGATTCCGCCTTTGGGAATTAAAAACTTTCCAATGGGTTCTTTATTTTTCATTACCGTATAGTTCCAATTACCATCCGTTACTAAATAATAGTAATCTCCGTCATACACCTGAGAATATTGCCAAACCGGTTTGCAGCTGCGTAGATAAACCCCTTGCATTTTATCGGTATTAACATTTTCCGTTTTCGTTTCATGTGATTTTGATTTTTCTTCCGTCGCATGAGGTGTTTTTTCGCTTCTCGGTGCTACGGATACCGACGTATTGCTGCACGAGCAAAGTAATACTATTCCTAACAGACATATACTGTTTAAAATGATTTTTTTCATCCAAATCCCCTCGCATATAAATTAACTTCTTTAATACTCCCCATAAAATATTAGTTGTTTACTACTTGGAACAAAATAGAATTCTCCAACAAATGAATCGGACGTATAGTCATCCGTAAATTCCTCGCAATACATATAATCCGTATTTTTTGTCTTTATTGATAAATTTGGTATAGTATCACACGGTTCCCAATCATATTCTCTTGCAATTTTTTCCGAGAAATTCTCACCAATATTTATGATGCCTTCAAAATGTATCCATTCTAATCCAATCTCCCTATCGTTACTTTTCTTCTCATATATATATGATACAGCTTTAATTTCTTCTATATTGGGAAATTTTGATTTTACAAATTCTATATCCGTAGAATTTGCATAGGAATAATCCCCCTCTCTTGTTATCTTTTTCTTTGCCTCTTGCTTATCCTTACTTTGCTTCACACCACAGCTTGTACAACTAAGCAATATTAACATAATCATTATTATAACTAACTTTTTATTGTACCGGAGCGCCATCCCTTTTGTTCCTCCCTTTCTTTTAGCAGTCTTTTTGTTCTGTCAACTCTTTCCCTTTTATATAATACAACGATTCAGCACTTATAAATGTTGCAGTTTATTGGACCTTTTTGTACGTCATACCAAACATAAACGAATCCCTAACAACACATAGATTATTATCAATCACTATTAAGAATTCCCCTACATCTTCCGATATCTTTTCTAATTTTCCTTTTGCCAAATCTAATCTATATATTCCATCGTCAATTGATTCTGCACGTGTAAGTGAATTATTCATATCTCCATCATTATAACTACATCTCATGTAGTAGATTTCTCCTTTCCAACGAACAACATCATTCCTTATTGCATACTCATTTGTTTCTTTTGAAGAAAAAGGAATTTTTTGTATGTACTTTGTTTTTAAATCAAACAAATACATATCAAAACCATCCGCACCATCACTTTCTGTACAAAATACAATTTTATTTTTCACAACGCATGCTCTTTCAAAATTAACTTCCACACCTTTTTTCTTCATATCAATTGCTTCAATTTCCTTCCATGAATAATCATATTTAAGCAACATTTTTTGAGCCGTATAAATATAAAGAAATTGATTATCACAAAATATAATCCGTGCCTCCTCCGATACCCTCTTTTCAGACTTTTTATTGGCCCCTAAGAGAGGCATTTCATATATCGCTTTTATATTGTCGGTAGTTGTATATATCAAACGGTTTTGCCACACCAGAAAATATGCAACCTGTCTAACGCAAATTTTCTCTTCCTTTGGACTTTTTAACCACAGTGCATTATTCTCATCTAAATAATATTTTGTATCATTAAACTTCTGTACACTTAAACTTTCAAAAGAACTCGTATTAATACTTGGCTGTATATTATCTATTTCCCGAGAAACAACATCCCGGTAAGAATGTGGTGCAAATACAATCCGATAACAGCAAAAAATCAATATTCCTGCCACTGCAACTAATATAATGTATTTTACTTTTTTCATTCCAAAATACTCCTCTGTGTTTTTTTCCATGCTTCCTTCTAATAAATTAAAACCATCTTCATCCATACTCCCCTCGTATGAATCCTCTGTAAAATTTCTAAGTATGTACTCATTCTATTCTTTTTGCCAAAAAATAAACAGGTCCAAAAAATATCAGATGGTCTTTATCTCTAATCCAAAATATATTTCCAAATTCATCCCATTCATCCTTATCATCAAAGACTGTTACTGCTTTAATTTTCTCGCTTTTAAAACCAAATCCACTATGAATATTAGCATGACTATACTCCCAAAAATCCTCTTCATTTTGTTTTTCCAATTTATAAATTGGATTTTTTAATTTCCACCTACCCAATGGCAGATTAGTCTCAATATAATTTTCACGTATAGTGACAGTCCCTCCTACATAATCTTTCATTGAAAATTCTCCATAAATATACCCGTATCCAACCATATCTAATATTTTCCATTTCCCATATATTGCCTGTAATTCCCCTCTCTTTGATTTATTTCTGCCTTTTGATTTTTTCGGAGTCTGAGTTGGTAACGAAGAATTTTCTATTATATCCGGCGTTCCGGTAGAATAATTCTCCTTCTTGCCAATATCCGGTTTATTTGTAGAAATGTTCTCCTGTCCACATGAAATAAGAGTTATACAACATAATAACATCGTTAAACTGTACTTAATTAATTTTAAAATCATAAAACAATCCTCCCTTAAATAATTTACTACGAACAAATAAATGTTTCAGTAAAACTTACTTGACGCCTACCATAGCTTCATCCCCTCCTTATTAATCCATAACTTTTAATATAACGCTTTGACAACAAAAATCTGTGTCTATTATATTAATAAACACAGATTTTGTCAATTTGCTTTTCCTAATATTTCACAATTTCCCTGACTTACTCAATTAATTTGGCACTCTCCATACTTGTCACACAACTCGGCTAATTCTTTATATACTTTGCCAGTAATCCTATATAATTCATTGTCTACCATCATAAAACCATCATAAAATTTAACTGTATAAATCTCTTTACCGCTTTCACCGTAACAAGTAATCATTGCCTGTGGTGGTTCACCACTTAATTCTTCAGCAGAATATTTTCCACGAATTGCTTTTATTCGATTCAAACTACAAACAACATTTTCAACATCTTCTCTCCCTTTAATCGACGCTTTTCCAGTAATAATATCATCCGTCATCATACTATGCATGCCAATATATATTTCTGAAATATTAGAAGCATTCAAATTAACAGGTGTTGTCTCAAAAAGAGTAACAAAAATAATTATAAAAGTTATAGGGAAAAGAATTATTAGTTTCTTCCATAATTTTATTTCAAACCACTTAGCACACATGCTTTTTTTCATATATAATTTCTACTCTCCTTCACACCAATACAGACGGTCAACAAATCTCTTTAAATCTTGCAACTATGTAAACTGGACGTCTCTCTTACTTACACTGAGAGATTCCCTATCTGTATCTATCGTAAGTTGTTTTATCTCCTTAATTACTCCTTAATAATATTTTAGATCATGCTATCAGCATCTTTGTCACAAAACATTTTAAGGACATTCTTCGTAATCATTTTCTATTTATACCAAGAACTTTTTGTCGCAAATATCTTATTATATACATTTTGTTTTACCACATTAACATCTTTAATTTCTTAACATATATATGATGATTATTCTTCTCCAACTTTCTTCAAAAAAAATAACAAGTTTTTCTGCTCATACTTATCCTTTACTATACAACTAAAAAATCCTTATAATTATATCCTATTAGCTGATATAATTAGGAAGTACTTACCGCTTTCCACTTAGCTAATTACATTTTTTATAATTATCCTACCATGTTGACGCATTCTTGCATCATCAATAACAAGTATATTCCCCTGTATGTAAAATCCACTTTTATTTTCAAGACCGGTTCTTTTTGCATTAGATACAGATGGAAACATACTTTCATCCATAGAGCATTCATCCACCATTTTTTCTAACTCTGTAATGGGAGTCTTTTTTAAGGATTCACGAAACCGTAAAGTTGCCCTCTCATTCTCTTTCTTATCCAAAACCGCAAATTCTTTTAAATAAACATCTGTTCCTTCTCGCATTTTTTTAATAATTGTCTTCTTATCCACAATGTCTTTTAAAAAAATTCTTTTTTTTCTTTTCAAATCAATTGTGATAAAATTACATATTTCAAAAACTTTGTTTGCATGAGTACGATATGTTAATTCAATTGACAAATATCTATCGTTATGGCACCTGATTACTGGTTGTTCTCGTTCTGCTACTGAGCTTACAAAACAATAGTTCATCCACTTTGTAGCACTATCAAACAAAATATCATTTATCTCATCTGTTGTTTCTAGGTTCTCATCTGTTGTTTCTAAACTAGCAAAATCCACAAAAGGTATCCAGCACTTTTTTGTCTTATTCCGGATTTTCTTTTCATAACTATAGAATCCAATCGAATAATTACCATCTTGTACCGTTTTTTTTTACTGTTGCAGTATTTTTCACTGTTTTAATATCATTACTTTCGTTTGCATTATTTCTAAAAAAACAACTCACCAAAAACACAATTATAATAATAACTATAATATTAATTCCCCAAATAATATTTTTTTTCATCCTCAATTCTCCTCGTATAAAATATTTTAGATTAGGCGTTTGCAAAACGCCACAAGCCACATAAATACTACACATTTCTCTTTAAAAGCAAATAACTCCTGACTAGATATGGTATAATTGAGTTGATAGATACTAAAGACCAATCACCTAGAAAGAAGTTATTCTAACATTATGATACCATCCTTATAGTTTTTCGTAAGCGTCTCGGTCAGCTGATTCAAAGCATTATAATGGTTTACTACGTTATCGTTCAATTGATTGTCTCCCAGCGTCACATCGACATCGATGTAAGACGTATCCTTTGCTTCTGTCGGAATTTCAGAGCGGTTCACGGTAGCAAGCTGGTTCCCGTTCTTATCATTTTTGTAAATTACCACATCGTTCTTCTCCGTGTCGGTATGCAGCGTATCGGTGCGGAGCAGTTCGTCGTTTTTGTTGTACTGATAAGCGGTTGTCTTGTTTCCGATTGTCATCTGTTTCCGGTTATTGTTGGCGTCATAGGTATAGGAAATATCTTCCCTTCTTAAGGGCAACATCCAGCATCTTCAGATCGTTCCTAAAGGGAATGACCTTCTGCTGTGGCAGTAAAGCTTTATTCTCAAGCGGAGGCAGAAGCGGTACATCTGCATAAGTTCGTCTGTAAAGGCTCTGCAGACTGTCCGGGTCTGTTGCATTCAGCCGGACTGCTTCATCCACTGTTTTAACGGCGCTGGCAAATCCTGTTCTTTCCGTAAGTTCAGCAAGAACCTTTAAGACCCGCCCCCGTTCCCTGCTTTCGCAGTTATCCATGTAAAGCTGCATGGTCTGGGGCATCATGTCATAAATGCCACTGTTTCGCAGAGAGCGTGGTTTCCTTGCGATATATGTAAGATATGGAAGCCAGTCCATTCTTTCATGCTCATCACCATAAAGGCGCTTGTGACGGACAATTTCGTGCATGTCGGTATCCATGACAATCACAGCAGATGATGTAATCTTAAGATTGACGATTGACTCACAAAAAGCCGGTGAAGCAGAATAACGGTGCTTTCCTGCATCAAGGGTAAACTTGCCATATTTATCTGTTGTCGCGGTCGTGTAAAGAGCCGTGTCGAATGGTACGCAAGGGAGTGGCCGCAAACGTGCCTTATCCTCTTCAAACAGTTCGCTGATAAAACGATTATCATCGTCATCATAATGCTCACGTTGCATGTCGCTTTCGCAGCGTTCAAGAAGATGACGATTTTCTTCTGCAAGATCATTGAAGCGGGGAACCGGTACAAGTTCGTTACGACGCAGGTAGCCGACCTTGTTTTCTACGTTTTCCTTTTCCCATCCGGATTCGGGATTCATGAATACCGGCTTGATTCGGTAATGCGCTGAAAACGCTCTGTTACATCTCGTCCGCCACCTTTAATAACCTTGGTGACAATGGTTCTGGTATTGTCAAACCAGATTTCAGTGGGAACCCCACCGATGTGCTCAAATATGGCAACCAGACCTTCCAGAAGACACTCCATGTTTTCTCCGTAATTAAGCTGGAGAAAGCCGCCGTTACTGTATGGAAAACTAAGCACAAGATACTTGGCTTCGTGATGAAGCCTGCCGTTTTCGTAAAAATCAGCAGTTCCAAAGTCCGCCTGACCTTCGCCGGGGTGATGCACAAGAGGAATGTAGCCATCGGTTCTCTTTAGCCGTAATTCCTCTTTCTTCTGTTTGACGTATAAAGCGACAAGCCTGTAACTGCATTCAAAGCCATCTGCCTCATCTTTAAGGCGTTTATAGACTCTTTTGGCTGTATGCCGCTGCTTTCGAGGTGCAAGCTTGTCTGCCAGCAGCCATTCATCAATCAGAGGTTTGAACGGGTCCAGTTTGGATTCATGAATCTCTGATATGATGTATCTGATCCATTGTAGTTGACATTCTCCTTTCCTCCTTGTCTTTATTTGTTTGCTACAACAAAAACAAGGTTAATGGTTTTTGGATATGTCTGCAATGGATCTTTTCATTGGAAAACTCATACTTGGTGGCTACCACTCAGGCGCTACACCGTTCCTGAGAGTTTTTAACGAATGTTTTGCAACATTCTCCAATTCTCATTTGCAACTTTCGGTAATTATATTTTACAATAAACACAACAATTGCAATACTCAAGTCGATTTTTGCAGAATGAGGGGACACTTTTGTAATTTTTTCGATATTCACCTGTCAAACTCCTGGGTAGTATCACGACTTAGAGGAACGATACTTCTGCCTAATAATCTGTAATAATAGCAATTTAACTAAAATAAGCCATATTAATTACCCCTTCTTTCTTTAATATCTCTAATCCAATGGATACATAGTAACGGCATGTTCCCTCTACATATGTAATACTAAAAGCATTTTCTGATATATAAAAATCCGCACGTGTCTCAACAGTAGTTTTTCCTTTCCCCTCATCATATAATAAAATATCCTCTTGTGACATTTTGCACTGTTCTAAAAGTTCTTTTATATCATCTTTTGACATTTCCTTCATTTTTTTTCTTATATATAGATCTGACTCATTCTGATTATTATCATATATTGTACCATCAGAGAAAATTGACTTTCCATCTCTTAACAAATCAATCAATTTACCTTCATTTTCTATCAATTCGCTATATGTAATTTTTCTTCCAGTTTGCATATCAATTGTAATATAATGATTTACAAACGATATGAATCTGCCACCAACACTTCTATAGGGCAATTCAATTGATAATATTTGCTTAGATTGACATATCACACGTGGTTTCTCTGACTTATGACCTTTCGAAAATATATTATCATTCATCAACCATGTTACCGCTTCCTGTTTTAAAACATTATTTATAGTCTTTTCTAAATCTTGGTTTCCTAGATTCTCCACATATGGCACATAAATTTTGAATCTGTCCCATTGTTCTTCCTTGTACTCCATATATTCGACATTATAAATTACTGGAAATTCAGTATTTTTTTCCTTTTTCCTTTCCGTCGTAAAAATATTAACAACAAATAACAAAAAGCCCAAAAATACACAACTAAAAATAATATATAACCATTTTCTTTTCATATTCAAACATATCACATCCTATCTCAATGGTAAATAAATTTATCACATCATTTACCATAGAACACTTTCATAGCTTTTTCATAAGATTTACTTCTCTCGCTCCATCTACTTGGTGCCCTATATTTCATATTATCAACTACTATCTTTTTCCTATTATAAGAAAATTTCTTTGTCTTCTTTCGTAATGAAGTCATATCAGAATTAAATTGTTCATATTTTTTATCACCTTTACTATAAGGCCATCCATTAATATAATACTGAGTAATCAAAAAAACCGATATACTTTTCCCATGATCACTAACATATTTATTCATACTATGACCACCTTTTTGACAAATCCCCCATTCCCAACATGCAGCCTCCCATGCATATTTTTTTGAAATCTGCTCTGTCCTATTTGTCTTAGGTTTAACTCCTATATATGACAAAAAATCAAGTTGATCATTTCCTGTAATTTGGATATATCCTGCACCTTTAGTATATACTGTATATCCATGACTCCTACAATAATTATCATCTCCCTCTTCTTGCATAATTCTTCCCTGACCACTCTCTTGATCACAGGTTGCCATCATCAATGCAATACTCTTCTTCTTCTTAATACCATATTTTTTTAAAAGAGCATTCATCATGCTAATATTCTTTTTAGTCCATTTCCTTCCCTTCCAATTTTTCTTCCATTTCATTCCATTTATATGCTTCATCTTAATTTTATAATGTCCACTCGGATCCCATGCATTCACCCCGTCATTCTCACAATAGGTATACAAATGCAGACTCAGCGGCTCATTACTTTCCCCGGTATAAGTATCTCTTGTGATAAATCTTCCTACACTTGGCTCATAGTATCTTGCCCGCAGATAAACTTCCTCCGTCTCTTTATCGTAGTATTCCCCACAATAACGGTACGGGTTCTC
>NZ_QUDR01000002.1 GCF_003477605.1 Clostridium sp. AF37-5 | reverse complement strand
AAATTTTTCTCAATGTTCTTTTGCGTGTTCTCCATCCTATCGTCTCCCTCCACCGGCAGACAGGAGAAGTATCATCATGGTTGGCATTATATATCACGTGTGTGTTTATGTCAAGTACAAAAATCCTGCGTCATAAGTTTTATGACGCAGGGTGGAGAACAAATCATAATTAACATTTTTAAAAGTTAACCATCAATTATCTTTTAATGTAACAATTATTTTAAAGCGGCTATTTGTTTTTTTATAGAATTCTGTGCGGACGTCACTGCCTGCAAATATCCCTTTATATTTGTGTTATACTGTTGCTCACTTTTTTTCAAATCGTCAATTTCTTTTGTAATATTTTCTTCCTCTTCGCAAATATTTTGATACTCTACTACAACCGGGTATTTTTTTTTCACTTTTTCCTTTGCTTGAGAATAATCACCAAAGAAAAATTTAATATCCCCAAAGCGCATACTTAACAAAAATCCTCCGACCACTCCAACAATTAAACTCAACAACAAAAAAGATATAACAGCAATACCAGAAGAATTATTTGGAAAGTATATAACTGGCACAGCTATCCCCAAAACAAGCCCTGCTAAGGCCGTTATTCCCCATATTCCTAAAGATATAATATCACCAACCCCCTCTCTTCTATCTTTCTTAGTTTCTATTTTTTTCATTGCTGAATTGTAAATTCCAGCCACTTCGTTATATTGCTTTTCTAGTTCCTTTTTTCTGTCACTAATCTGGATTTTATTAGCATTTAACGCAATAATTTTTTCTACAATTTCATGTTTTTCATTTTCCAAATCTTGCGCTTTTTTCCTATTAGACTGTATGGTATCATCATACTTGGCATATATCTCTTGTCTTTTTTTCTCCAGTCTTGCCTTTCGTTCCTCCTCTTCTCGCTTCTTTCTTTCATATAATTCCCTTTCTTCCCTCATTCTTTTTTCATTCAGTTCTTGCTCTTTTTTTCTTTGTCTATCAACTATAATTTTATTATATTGCATCAGTTCATTTTTTAACTCATCATCTCCGTATTTCATGATTTTTTTGTACTCATCATACCCGTCAAGTGGATGCGACCAGTTTTTTAGCGCATTACGATTATTAAGGCTCATTCCTGCAAGCATTTTTATCAAATACGCTTCCCCACATTTTGGATTCATGTCCAAAACTCGTTCTACATATTCTCGAGCTTTATTCCAATTCTTGTCCTCAAGAAAAATCCATGCACGTTCCAATAAAGGAGCATATTTTGACGCACTATTCGCATTTTCATCTACACGGACTACTTTTTCAACAATCCTATTTTTATCTTTTCCCAAAATCTTTTCAATCCCATGAACTAAATCCTGCATAGCACCAATTTTTTCCATGTTGACAGCTTGAATTCTTGCAAATCCTTCCGGCATATCATATGGATTCATAAATTTGTAAACCGGAATTATCGTTTTTTTACTATCTTTTTTCATCATCGCCAAAAAACGGCTCCATTCATTTTTTACCCACACTGCTTCCATGTACTCAGGCTTGGTTCCAATCGTAATCATTATCGGAGCACTTTGCAGAGCAGCGAAAATATAAGGTTCATATGCAGTTCCTACTTTATCTTCAAGCGAAATACGCGCAAAAAATACACGTATTCCCTTTTCTGTAAGTGCATCATAAATATCTTGTCCGATTACGCTATCGGGTGTCCGCTCTCCCATATTATCTGCCTCTTTATAGCAGATAAACACATCATAGTCCTCTTCTTTGGATGAAATTTGCAGAATTTTTTTCTGTATTTTATCAATGTGTTTTGCTTCTTGTTCATAGGTCGAGCGCGCAACAGAATCTGCGTTTTCGCATGCACTTATAAAATCTTCATCCTCAATAATTGATTCTAACTGTGTTCTGTGACAAGTTGGAATCATTTTTTCTGTTAATGGATCTTTAACATACTCAATTCCATACCGGCATAAACATAATCCCCAGTATGCCTCTGCGTTTTTTGAATCCTCATTCAGGATATTTTCATAAGAATTCATTGCGTTATCAAAATCATTTTTCATTCGATAATGATTTGCACGATTAAATAAATTCATTATTTTTTCATTATCCGTTTTAGGAATTGTCTGCTTTGTACCACAATATTGACACTGTCCAACCGTCGCATCTTGATTTACTTCTAATTCTCCACCACACATTTTACAATAAAAAAACATCTGATATCCTCCATACTCTTAAGTGTTCTAGCATTTCTTTACTTGTACATTTTACAGAGATTGTTTCGTCTTTCTAATTTTGTCAAAAACTCATCCACCATCGACTCAAAACGTTCAACCTCATTATTTTGAAGCAATTGTTCCATCTGTGTTAACAATAAAGCCAGTTCTTTTTCTTCATCTTCCAATTCATCCATACTGACAGGATCACTGTATTTAATTTTATCCGCAATCAACTTCAGCTTTTCTTGTGATGAATAGCGTTGATATAAATAATCTGACTCAACACGCATTTTCTTAATAAGTTTTGTGTCCTTTTTTTGTTCCGTTTCCATTCGATCAATTTGTTCTTTTATCTGTGTAGCTGCAATTAATCCAATCAAAAAAGCACCTAACACAATAATATACAAAAGAATTGGAATCCAATAAGGAATCACTTTAGAAAGCAAAATAACTACAAAACTCAAGCAAATTTGTACTACCAAATATATAATGCCAACACGAAAAATGGGAATTCCATAAAATTTACTCATTGCAGTTTCCGAATTATCCCATGAAATTTTCCAAACAACTCCTTGGAACAAAAATGCAACAACCGTAAATATATACGATAAAACAAGACAACCATTTTTCTCCCACGGAACAATCCATACAATAGAGCTATAAATTGCCAATATAATACCCAAAAAAATCCACATTGTTTTGCTATTTTTCATTGGTATTCTCTCCTTTCTTTTTTCCACAATTACTACAAAAATTTCCGGTCAAGCCAGTCATTCCACAACTACAGGACCAAGTCGTATTTTGTGTCTCAGGCTTCATTAAATTTGATACAGATTGTCCCATCTCACCCGTCGTATTCATAAGAGGTGAAATTGCGTCCTTTGTCATCCCCATAACTCCTGACATAGCACTCAACCCAACTCCAAGATTCACCAAATCACCCATCAAGCCCGAATTTCCTATATTATTGCCACCCTCACCTGTACTTCCAAAACCATTTTCCACAGCACCAACGCCAACTTTTCTTGCAGTTTCTTCTGCATAAGTATAACCTTTCATCTTCATTTCAGACGCTTCTGCCTCTGCTTGCATACGATAAGCAGCTGCCTCTGCCTCTCCCTTTATTTTTAATGCCTCTGCTTGTCCCTGAGCGCGAATCATATTTAATCGGGCCTCTGTTGCAGCCTCGACAGCCTTTCTTTCCGCTCTTGCTTCCGCTTCTGCTCGAAGAATCTCCTCTTCTCGTATTCTTAAATATTTATCCGCATACTGCTGTTTTAGTCTCCTATAATTTGGATCATCATCCGGAGTCAAAATTCTGGTAACAAAAAATTCCGGCATATGTAATCCATATTCTGATAATGCCACATTTATTTTATCTTCTAGTAACTGAGAAAGTTCTTCTAACCGGCTATCAATTTCTAAAATATTAATTGCTTTTTCTTTTACAATTTGAGCCAAAAAACTTTTTACATAAGTCATAATCATGGATCGAAAATATCCATGCATTCCTGTAACATTACCGGCTTGTCCTCCCGTACTAAGAAGCTGTGATTGGGATAATGTTGCTTCTGTACCAACAAGTTTTGTAACCAGTTTCCGTGAGTCAGAAACACAAAGATTAAATTCACCACAAGCCCCTATTTCCAAATATAAACCTGACATAGGGTCAAATAGCCTGATTTTACTATCTGTTCCCCATTTAATTCCCATTTGTACTGTTTGATTAATAAAATACACTTCCGCCTGAAAAATCTGTCCATTTTCAATTGGCATTTTAAATAATCGACTTGTCATAGGAATATTTTGTGTTTCCAGCAAGTACCTTCCCGGTCCAAATAAATCCAGTGCTTCTCCATTTTTCAAAAACAAGGCCTCTTGTGATTCATGTACAATTAACTGAGAGCCCATTGTAAAATCCTGTATCGGACATTTCCATACAAAAGTTTCTTTTCCTCCGTCATATTGTATAACAGACATCTCGTTTTCTGAATATTTTGAGCCAAACATTTTTGTTCCTCCTCTTCCTTAATCGGCTAATATTGATTTGTAAGCATCAAATAATATGCATAAGCAATTTCCTCCAAAGATGATTGTCCTTCCCCATCTAGCATACAAATAAATTCATCATTTTTATCACATAAATATGCACTTTGAACACTCCATCCCAAATCCCAAACTAATGCACTCGTTTTCTCATATGTAATATGTACCTTCATTCCGCTTTCAATTTGAGATTCCTCATACTCGTGGTCTTTTTCCTCTGGAAAAACACCATAAAACTCAACATATACATCTCCATCATCTTCCCTGCTTTTCCATTTTGAAATAGCAAAATAAGAATCAAATGCTCGGCCGCGATCAACATCATAAATATCTTCAAATTCAGATTTGCATTCTTTCCTGACCTCCTTTACATCATCATCTAATGGATTATAATAAACCATATTTTTTTTATTACTTTGTACCTTACTCTTCTTCTTCGTTTTTTTCCTTTTTACACTCTTCTTCTTTTTTTTACTCTTTTTCTTATTCTTCTTTTTTTTCTTTTTCTTTGAAGCTTTTTTTGATTGTTCCGAACTTGTTTGTTCTGTATTCGTATTAGACGAAGCAGTATCCAATTCCTCACAACCAACTAATATAAAACTCATAAATAGTATTCCAAACCATACATAAATTTTTCTCTTCATTTTTCATTTCCTTTCTTAATACTTATCAATTGCCTGAGTCATATACTTCATAATTTCGTTGCTCGAATCCATAATGATACCTATCATTTCATCATACTTTGCGATTGTTCTTTCAAACTTCAAATGAATGAATTCTAAATTTTGACGAGCCTTTTCAACCTCTCCCTGACGAAGATACTCGACCATTAATTCATCACAATATCCATAATATTCTGCCAAAATTCTGCGGATATTCATGTCTGAAAATTGTGCGGTATAATCTGTAATCGTATCAAGTTCTTCATATATGTAAGCTAAATTTTCAATAGCAGGGTCATTTTCGTCTGCATAATATTCAATAAATTCTTCTGCATTTCCTAACATAGATGCATAATATAAAAATTGACCTAAAATTGGCATAATATCTTCCCATCGATACCAATTTGACGTTTTGCTTTCTTCTACAATTTCATGCAAGGCTGCTCTAACTCCTACAAGAGTTCCTTGAACATCTAATATCATTTCCCTATCTATAAACAATTGAATTGGAAATCCACAATGCGGACACTCCTCTATTTCGATGTCATAAAATGTATAGTTGCATTTTGGGCATTTAAATTCATCCATTACTCTTCCTCCTGTCATTTTCCTCATCTCTCACCTGAGCGATTAATTTCCGTATGTACCGCTCGCTGTAATCATACTCTTTAGCCAGTTCAGACACTGTCTTTTTTCCTTCAAATTTGCGAAGCATTTGCACGACATATTCTTTTGAATAAATCCGTTTTGGAAAATCAACCTTCAGACCACGATAACGATTGTATACTTTTCTCATATTGCTCTCGCCAATCAAATCCGAAAACTCCATATAAATTTCCGCATACTTCGTCTCTTCTTCAAATGAATCCGCACTCATCTTTTATCCTCCTTTATTTACTAATTCTAACACAATCAATTTCACAATACTTGTGTTGTTATCCGCGGTCATTATCCCCTTGAATTTCCTTTTTTTACCTAAACTAATGTTATTATAACCGAGCAAAAGAAAAATCAATTTCCGTTTTTTTATCCGGCAAATGTTCTCTTTTTGCATCAAAAAAAGAGCCCTAATCAAGCTGATTAACAGGCTCTTTTTAAATAAATTTATCCTAATCCATTTTCATCATTACCAGTTGTTCTGCCAGTTCTTCGTACAAATAGCAGTCATCTTCTTGAAAGCCAAGTAACAACAACGAATCGAGCTCATATTTTTCTGAGATAACAGCCATATTACAGGCGGTAAGAATCTGGTCGGCAAGAATGACAAATTGCTCTTTTGCTTTTTTTGCCTCATACTTTTTTCCGCAGGCACTGATTTCTTCCAAATAACGAAATACGGCAACGTACTGTATGAATGGAAGTAAATCTGCACGCTCAACTTGAACCATGCGTCTTTTGTGCTCCCGTTTGTTTTTTTCAATCTGTGACAACTGCTTTACCGCCTCCGGATTTTTCTCCATTGAATCCAAAAGTTCGTAACGCTTTCTTGTTAGCTCCATATCCTTTTCTTTCTGCTTCGCAATGTTTAACAAATCCGACAAATGCTTTTGTGTCATTCCACGTAAAAGGGTGTCACGCAAAAGGGAAATACGTGTATCCGGGAAAATTTCCGCGAGAACACGAACGTTATTATCCTCTTCAAAATAGACGAAAGAAACCATATCTAAAATTTCTTTGCGTCTCTCATCCGATAGTGATTTTTCTTTATACAAATATTGCCGAATCTGTTCTCCTTCGGATAATTTGTGGCGGTTTCTTTTCTTTTTCTTCCAAGTTTCAAAATCAGTGGAAGCAAGCATGTTTTCAAGCAGTATTTTCCATTCTTTCCGCATGTAGGAAACAACCAGTTTTTTCAATTTGAGCATATAATTCAATGCTGTTTTCCCATATCCCTTGAAAACACCGGCAATCGAATCAAGCCAGTCCATAAACTCATCTTTTGACAGTTGTTTGTTGTTCTCAAAAGCATACAGTAATTCGGCGGTATTTGTTGCCTGCACAATGACTAGGTCAGAATTGATATGCCTCTCAAATTGTTCAATCATCACGCAACACTCTTCATAGGACAAATGATTTAATAAACCGAACCAGAAAATAATTTCCCGATAATCATTAATGCGGATTCCCGGCTCAAACATTCCCTCTTTTAAAATCAAGTTTACATCCTGTGCCGAAAGAGAAAGGGCGAAAGCAATTTCAAAAATCTGCATACGGTCCGGCTTTGTTTTTCCGCCTAAACCAAACCACTTACGAATGGTCGGATAAGAAGCGATTTCTCTCTTATCTGTCTTCTCACGAAAAAGAGAACACGCTTGTTTCCTTTCCTCTTCCGTATAACAGTCTTTTGGAACGCCTAGCATGAATCCTGTAAAAAAGGTATCAAACCGGACAAAATCTGTTTTATTTAAAAAATCTTTTAATGCATTTTCAAGTGACATATCATGCTCCTTAATAAGTTATTACACCATCATATTTTTTCGGCTTTTTCGTTGGTTTTGTTGTCAGCTTTGGTGTTATGCTTTTGCATACTGTAAGTTTGATACATGTTTTTTTTCGCTTTTTTGTTCCTGCTCTTACACTTTGTGACAGCACAACATACGCCTTGCCATTTTGCTTTTCCTTCCAAACAATTTTATAAGTAAATCCCTTGGATTTTATTTTCTTTTCTGCCTCTTCGTAGTTCATTCCCACAACAGATGGAACCATAACCTTTTTCACTCCCTTGCTTAACGTGAAGGTTACATGAACTGTTTTTTCTTTCGAATATGATGTATCCACCGGAATACTTTGTGCAATTACAAACCCTTTTTGGAAATTTTCATCATAAGAACTCTTCCATGCTACAGTAACTGCCTTTTCCTTTAAGCCGGGAAGTGTTTCTAAAATTTCCTGCTTTGTTTTTCCAATTCCTGAAATCATTTTATACATCTGTGGTGTCGGCTCCGGCGATTTCGTCACAGCTTCTGTTTTTTCTTTCAGAACAGTTGCCACTTTCTCTTTTGGGGAGTTAAAAAGAAATGTTCCAAGCAACCCGACAAGTATAATAAAAACAGCCAGACCGGCAAGCACCCTGCTCTTTTTCTTCTCTGTATAAAGAGCATTTTCTAATTCCTTCATCGTGGCAAAACGCTCTTTTGCTTTTAGAGAAATACCTTTCATGACATTCCGGCGAAACTCCTTGGAAGCACGCACGCCTTTCATTTTCACCAAAGACTCTGTTTCATCCTCCAAAATCCGATCAATTGCTTCATCCGGAGATTTTCCCGTAAGCATATAATAAATGGTTGCACAAACGGCATAAACATCAGTGTATGGTCCCTGTTCTCCATGGCTCCGGTAAAGTTCCGGTGCCGAGTACCCACGCTTTATCATAACCGTCATGCTTTTATCTTCATCCAGATTAATCTGTCTGGCGGATCCAAAGTCCACAAGAATCACATGATTATCATCCGTAATCATAATATTATCGGCACTGATATCCCGGTGGATAATTCCCTGCTCATGGATTTTCGACAATGAGCTAAAAATCGGTTTGAGCATTTGTTTAACTTCATGCTCTGATACGGTTCCATTCTCCTGAATATAATCTCTTATACTGGTTCCCTCAATGTAATCCATCACAATATACGCCGTATGGTTCGCATAAAAGAAGTCACGAATAGACACAATTCCATCAATTTGATTCAGTTTTGAAAGTTTTCTCGCTTCTTCCAAATATTTTTCAAGAATCTGTTCATATTCCTTTTCCTGAAAAACATAAACTTCCGTCTCTCCCTTCGATACATCACGTCTTACGCGGCTGACCGGAAAAAATTCTTTGATTGCTACTTTACTTTCCAGCAGGCAGTCCCAGCCAATATAAGTAATACCGAAATTGCCCTCGCCGTTCACTTTAAGTATCTCATAGCGCTCCTGCAACTTTGTGTGTACAGGGAGAAATTGATTATTTATTTGGTTTTGCTGCTCCATTACCATCACCATTTACTTAATTTTTTTCTTCACAAATTTGCTGTACCTCTTTTTCTTCCCATGTCCCAGATACGTGCGGATATACAAATATACATTTTTCTCTTTAACCGCATACTGCAATCGCAGAGTTTTTTTGATTCTCTTGGATTTCAGCTTTACCGCTTTCTTTTTTCGTCCCTTTTTCCCCACATATAAATCTATATATCTTCCCTCATACTTTTGAAAAGTAAGCGTCAAAATATGTTTACTTTTCCTTGTTCTGACTTTGGGTTTTCGTAAGAGTGTCCGTTTCGTTTTCACTGTATTGGAAAACGCACTCCATTCGCTTTTTCCGTTTATCTGATATAGGGCTCTCACTTTATAAAAATAGTATTTATTCCGCTTTGTCCTGCTATCCGGATAATGCGTCACCTGCCCTTGCAAAACGGCTATTTTTTTATAATTTCCGTTCTTTTTGCTGCTGCGATACACCTCAAACTGAGATGCCTGTGGCACCACTTTCCACGCAATAGCAGCTTCTCCTCCCTTTAACCGCCACGCACGAATTTGCTTTGGAATTGGTGCATTTGTTGGCTTTTCTGCACCCCGCACAGGTGTTGACGTCGGTATCGGTGATGCCGTTGGCGTGAAAGTTGGTTTCGGTATCAACGTAGGAGTTGGTGCCGGAGTTGGTGTTGGGGTCGAAGTTGGCGTTGCCGTTGGGGTCGGGGTCGGCATTTGGGTCGGCGTTGCCGTCGGGGTTGGGGTTGGCGTTGCCGTCGGGGTCGGCGTTGCCGTTGCCGTTGGTTCTGGTGTTGGTGTTTCCGTTGGGGTCGGTGTCGGAGTCGGCGTTGCTGTTGGGGTTGGGGTTGGGGTCGGGGTCGGCGTCGGAGTTGGCGTTACCGTCGGTTCTGGAGTTGGCGTTGCCGTCGGTTCTGGTGTTGGTGTTTCCGTTGGGGTCGGTGTCGAAGTCGGCGTTGCTGTTGGGGTTTGGGTCGGAGTCGGCGTTGCTGTTGGTTTTACTGTCGGGGTCGGTGTTGCCGTTGGCGTCGGGGTCGGCGTTGCCGTTGGTTTTACCGTTGGTGTTGCTGTCGCCGTTGGTTTAGGAGTTGGTGTCTCTGCTGGAATCTCGGTCGGTTCCGGCGTAATAATTGGCTCGCACATTTCATCGTACACTCGTACTTTACCTGCCCATTTCCAGAGACCAGATGAAAGATTTATATGAATCACAGGACGTATAACCGGCTTCTCATCATTTACATAATAATTAAAACCTTCCTCTGTAGCACCAAAACTGGTAATAATTGGCGTCATTTTACTCGGTCCGCCTTTCCGAAGCCACCAGCATCCGTTACCTAAATACGCATCTGTTGTTGAGGACCAGCCCCCACGATTTTTTGCAAACTGTGTATTTCTGGATTCTCTTTTTTTTATGCCCTGACTAACTTCACAGTCAAATCCATAGGCTGGATTTTGAATTTCATCAAGTGATAAAAGATATACATAGTCCTCCGTTGTACATGCTTTCTCATAACTATATTGAGGCGGTGTATAAACACTTGTTAGACGAATTGCATTCTGCTCCTCTGTAGAAAAGGCAGCATAGAAAAATGCATAATTTAACCATTCCCGTAAATAGCAGGTTTCCCACGAAACATAGGATTCACTTGTATGATAAGCTTGGCTATCCAGATTTTTATCTGCCAACAAAAAAGCATCATCACCATCTACCGATAATACCCGCCATTTAATCGGCTGTTTGTCATCCTTTCGATCCGCAGTGCCATCCCGATTCGTATCGCTCTGCCAGTAATTACCAAAGTATACACAATCCCATGTGGTGTACCCGTCAGCCACAATAGGATTATTCACCGTGGTCGGTATTTCCGCCGGTTCTGCCGCCTCCACATCGACAAACTCATAACCATTCTCCAATGCATAAGTTTCCGCATAACTATCCTTATACCCAAATATCTTTATGATTTGTCCATCGCGAAAAGCAACCCGTGAAATAGTTGTCACCGATTTTGGTATATAAATTTCCTTCATTCCGTATGTACAAAAAGAGCCCTGTTCAATGGTCTTTATTCGATTAGACAAATTAATCCGAGTAATGTTGTTACAATCATAAAATGCATCCTTTGCTATACTGGTAACTGAATTTGGGATTGTAACGGTTCCCTCAAAGTCTGTGCGAAAAAAAGCAGCCTCACCAATACTTTTCAAATTGGGAGGAAGCATTAATGTTCCACTAAAACCAGAGCCTCGAAACGCCTCATACCCAATCTTTCTTAGATTATTTGGCAGCGTAAGGACTCCATCAAAACCTGATCCCCAAAAAACCTGTGATTCTATTTCTGTTATACCATCCGGAATTACTAAATCTCCACTTAACGAACTGCAAAATTCAAACGCTCTTTCACCCAAACTCGTTAAATTTTTCGGCAACACAAGTGGCCCTTCGAGATTTCTGCAATAAGCAAAACAACACTCTCCTATTTTTGTAATTGTATCAGGAAAAATCACCTTTGTAATATTATTATTTGAATCAAATGCAGAGTCTACCAGTTGCGTTACCGGATATCCATCTATTTGGTCCGGTATCGTAACCTCACTCCCAGAGCCTAAATACTTATATATCGTTACCGAGCCGTTATTTACTTCATAACTCCATTCCTCATTACTTATAATCGATGCCTCCGACACCCTCCCCGGCACATAAGGAAACATAAATGAAATAATCAAACAGAATATCCATATCCGCTGTCTTTTTTTGCTTTTCACTCTCATCTTATGTCTCCTTTCCATTTTCACTTTACGCCTTCGTCGTTTTCTTCTTTCTCGTGGTTCGCTTTTTCTTGTTTTCCCCTGCATGATGAGGCTGCACCGAACGATAAAAAGAATTCAGTTTTGCACGATAATCGCCGCCTTTTGCACGCTGTACCACCTGCTGCACAAAGGCTTCGAGTTTTTTCATGTAGTCACCCTCGCTGATTGAGCCGTCCGCCACGCCGGTTAAGCCCTTCTCCCAGCTTGCCGTCAAATTCGGCGAAATCATTTCCGGCATGGAACAAAATACAATGCCATAGACAAGTTCGCCCTTTAGCGTCGGTGTAATAATCTGATTCTTTTTGTTCAGATTCAGATATTCAATGGAAAACAACTTCTTCAAAATTTCCGCTCTCGTTGCACTTGTGCCAATGCCGCTTCCTTTAATCTGCTCTCGCAGTTCTTCATTCTCGATGAGCTGCCCGGCATTTTCCATTGCTAAAATCATAGAACCCGAATTATACCGTTTTGGCGGAGAAGTCTCCCCCTCTTTTACCGAACATTCGGTGAGAGAAACAGAGGTGCCTTTTTTTAAGAGATTAAGTACCTCTTTTAAGTCAAAACTCTCCTCTTTTTCCTCTTCTTTTTCTTCTGCCGATAGAATCTCTTCCGGATTCTTCTTTTTCGTAAAAGAATACTGGGTAACAGGCAAAAATCCTTCTTCCAAAAGAACTTTTGTTGATGTAAAAAAACGTTCCTCTCCGGCCTTTACCGTTACATTTAGCTTCTGATATACCGCAGGTGGGTAAAAGATACTAAGAAAACGGCGGACAATTACTTCATACATCTTTGTCTGTAACTCTCCCAGACGTGAAAGTGCACTTAATCCTTGACCGGTCGGAATAATTGCATAGTGGTCGGTAATCTGTTTGTCGTTTACATACCGTGTTTTCTCAAGTCCCTTATACGTCTGGTTTTGCGAAATATAAGGCAGGAAAGATGCCGTCATAGGATACCCCTGCAGTCCATTTAAGTTTTTCCCGATTTCTTTTGCCACCGCACTGGAAAGAACACGGGCATCGGTACGCGGATACGTTACTAACTTTTTCTCATAAAGTTCCTGAACAACCGAAAGTGTTTCATCAGGACTAATTTTAAAAAGTTTTGAGGCGGTGTTCTGAAGTTCCGCCAGATTAAATAAAAGAGGCGGATTCTTCTTTTCCTTCTTCTTTGCGACCTGCTCAATTTCCGATAAAACCGGCTCCGGCTGCATCAGAGAATCAATCAGAGCCAGCGCATTTTCCTTTTCTTTAAAACCATTTTCTTTGTAAAGAGCCGGTGACTGATAGTATTTCGAGCCTTCTACCGCCTTCCATTCTCCCTGAAATTTTTTACCCTGTAACTCAAAATTGCCAATCACACGGTAAAACGGCGTTTTGACAAAATCACGAATCTGCATTTCACGCTTTACCACCATGCCAAGTACACAAGTCATCACACGTCCAACAGACACTGACGTCCACTTCTGCCCCTTTAACGTATCATTCAGCCAAAATCCGTATTTCAAAGACAAAACACGTGAAAAATTAATTCCCATCAAATAATCTTCTTTGGCGCGCAAATAAGCCGAACTGCTAATATTATCATATTCAGCCATCGGCTTTGCCTCGCGGATTCCGCGTAATATTTCTTCTTCCGTCTGGGAATCAATCCACACACGAAGTTTCTTTTTGTTAGCAGAAACCTGCGCCATCTGGTCTACCAAACGATAAATGTATTCACCCTCCCGCCCGGAGTCGGTACAGATGTAAATGGTATCCACATCCTCACGGTTCAAAAGATAACTGACCGTATCAAACTGCTTTTTCACACCGGGAATTACTTCATATAAAAACTTCTCCGGTAAAAAAGGAAGGGTGTCTAACGACCATTTTTTCAAAGCGGCGTCATAAACTTCCGGATAACTCATCGTCACCAAATGACCAACACACCAAGTCACAATCGTATCTTCCGACTCAAGATATCCGTCTCCCCGTCTTCCATTTACCTTTAATATGCGGGCAAACTCCTGCGCCACACTTGGTTTCTCTGCTATAAAAACTCGTTTTGCCATGCTCTCACTCTCTAGTATCCTAATTCTTCACCAACCAAAATAACTTTGATTCGATTTTTCACTCCACTGCGCCTTGTCACTACAAACTGACTGCAGATACAGTCCTCACCGTAGCAGTTTCCACACATACCATTTACTGCACAAGGTGTTTTTTTGTTCAGTCGGACTGCATTTGGCGGGCAGGCAGTAAGACGAACCCGTTTCAGACCGGACTCCACGTCCGTTACCACTTTGTTCATACCTGCAATAACAATCACATTTTCCGGTCCGTAACAGAGAAAACTCACACGGTTTGCCCTGCCATCAATATTAATCAGCTCACCGTCTGTGGTAATCGCATTTGTACTCATAAGAAAATAATCGGAATTAATCATTCTTGCCTTAATTTCTTTTTCCTCTTCCGGCGTAGAAAATGCGGTGCGGTCGATTACATCGCAGGGACTTTCTTTCAGCCAGTCCATAATCCCGGTTTCCTGTAAGGTAACAGAGCCTCCATAACAAACCGATTTCCCCTGTGTAAGAAACTTTTCTTTCACAAGTGCTAATGCTTCTTCTTTTGTTTCTACATAAAATCCTTCCATCCGGCGTAACTTTAATTTCTCAATCATTTTCTCCGCCAGTATACGGTTTGCCATCTTTTTTGCTTCCTGCATCGAATCACTCCTCGTAAATCATAAGTCTGGGCAGATACGCCCAGACTTACTGTTTTGTTCTATAAAAATATTGCACACGATTCTAGTACAATGGGTACTTATCCGTCAATTCCTTAACAATTGCCTTTGCTTTTTCTGTATTTGCTTCATGGTCATCAATCAGCATTGCAATTGCCTCAGCAATCTGATCCATATCATCCGGATTCATGCCACGGCTTGAAACCGCTGCTGTTCCCAGACGAATACCACTCGTTACAAATGGAGACTGTGGATCATTTGGAATTGTATTCTTATTTGCTGTGATATTAGCATCATCCAGCCATTTTTCTACTTCTTTACCGGTCAGACCTTTGGCAGCCAAATCAACCAACATCAAGTGGTTGTCCGTACCACCGGAAACAATATCAATGCCGCGTTTCTGCAATCCCTTGCAGAGAGCCTGTGCATTATCAATGATACGTTTTCCGTACTCTTTAAAACTTGGGTCCAATGCTTCTTTAAAGCAAAGTGCTTTAGCAGCAATCACATGCATCAAAGGACCACCCTGAATACCAGGGAAAATTGCTTTATTTAACTTATGCTCCGTAGCAAATTCTTCAGAAGAAAGAATCATACCGCCACGAGGTCCACGCAGTGTTTTGTGTGTTGTCGTTGTTGTTACATGAGCATATGGAATCGGGCTTTCATGATAACCGGAAGCAACCAGTCCTGCGATATGAGCCATATCTACCATCAGATAAGCACCAACTTCATCTGCAATTTCACGGAATCTCTTGAAGTCAATCTTACGACAGTAAGCACTTGCACCGGCAATAATCATTTTCGGTTTGCACTCTTTGGCAATGCGCTCTACTTCGTCATAATCAATAAATCCTGCGTCATTCACACCGTACGGTACGATGTGATAATAGGTTCCGGAAATATTTGCCGGGCTTCCATGTGAAAGATGTCCGCCGTGATCAAGGTTCATTCCCATAACTGTCTCGCCCGGTTTAACCAAAGCAAAGAATACAGCCATGTTTGCCTGAGCACCGGAATGTGGCTGAACATTTGCATAAGTACAGCCAAACAGTTTCTTGGCGCGGTCTCTTGCCAAATCTTCCACGATGTCCACATACTGGCATCCGCCATAATAACGTTTGCCCGGATAACCTTCTGCATATTTGTTTGTCAGTGTGCTTCCCATGGCAGCCATTACGGCTTTGCTGACAAAGTTTTCTGAAGCAATTAACTCAATGTGGTCATTCTGACGACCGGTTTCCTGTTCCATTGCTTTTGCCAATTCAGGATCGGCATTTTTTACCTCATCAAATGAATACATAAATTCTCTCCTTTTTTATTTATTGTAAAGCGTTTTACGCCTCATCAATTGCTTTTCCGATATCATGTCTCATATACTTATTTGAAAAATCAATCCAGTTTGTTGCTTCATAAGCATTCTTTCTTGCCTCTTTCAAATCTTTTCCCTTTGCCGTCACACCAAGTACGCGGCCTCCATTTGTCACGATGCCCTCATCCGTAAGTTTCGTGCCGGCATGGAATACATAATAACCATCTTTACCATCAAATTTTTCAAAACCTGTGATTACTTTGCCTTTTTCGTAATGCTCCGGGTAACCATCGGAAGCAAGTACAACACAAACCGCTGCATTGTCCTCAAATTGAAGGTCAATCTCATCGAGTTTACCATCGATGCAGGCATTCATCACATCAATAATATCATTTTTCATACGCGGAAGAACGACCTGAGCCTCCGGGTCACCAAATCTGGCATTGTACTCTAATACTTTTGGTCCATCTTCTGTAAGCATCAAGCCGACAAACAAAATTCCGACAAAATCTCTGCCTTCTTTTTTCATCGCATCCATCGTAGGCTGATATACTTTTTCTTCACAGAATTTCTGAACCTCATCCGTATAAAACGGACTTGGTGAAAAGGTACCCATTCCACCAGTGTTCAATCCCTTATCACCATCTTTGGCACGTTTGTGATCCTGTGCACTTGTCATTGGTTTGATATGTGTACCATCGCAATAACAAAGCACAGATACCTCACGTCCGGTCATAAACTCTTCAATAACAATTTCATTTCCGGCATCACCAAACTGCTTGTCTAACATCAATGTCTTAACACCAGCTTTTGCTTCTTCTAAGTTGTTGCAAATCAAAACACCTTTTCCAAGTGCAAGCCCGTCCGCCTTCAAAACGATTGGCATTTTTGCCGTCTCAAGATAAGCCAGTGCCTCATCCGGATTCGTAAAGTTCTCATAGGCTGCCGTAGGAATATTGTATTTCTTCATCAAATCTTTTGAGAATGCTTTGGATCCTTCGATAATCGCTGCATTTTTTCTCGGTCCGAATACACGGAGTCCACGTGCCTCAAACACATCAACCACACCGCCTACCAATGGGTCATCCATACCGATAATCGTCAAATCAATCTGATTTTTTTCTGCAAAATCAGCCAGTTTGTCAAATTCCATTGCGGTAATATCAACACATTCTGCAATCTGTCCGATTCCGGCATTTCCCGGCGCACAATATATTTTTTCCACTTGATTACTTTTTGCTACACTTGCTGCAATGGCATGTTCACGGCCACCGCTTCCTACAATAAGAACTTTCACGAGATATCCTCCTAACTGTTATTTACGTTTTACAATTCCATCCACAATTTCTAATTTACCATTGGCAATTAAATCAATTGCTTCCGGAAGAATTTTCCATTCTGCCTGTTCCATCACACGCTTTTGCAATACTTCCGGCGTGTCATCATCAAGCACTTCTACTGCTTTTTGTAAAATAATCGGGCCACTGTCAGTTCCCTCATCAACAAAATGAACCGTTGCCCCCGTCACTTTATTTCCTCTTGCCAAAACACTTTCATGTACCTTAAGGCCATAATATCCGGCACCGCAATGCGACGGAATCAAAGACGGATGAATATTTATAATACGTCCCTCAAACGCTTTTACAAAATTCTCCGGCAAAATCACAAGATACCCGGCTAATACAACTAAATCAATCTGTTTGTCATTTAAACAACGAATCAGTGCTTCTCCAAAAGCGTTTCGATTCTCATAATCTTTGGGAACAAGGACTTCAGAAGAAATTCCTGCCTTTTTCGCACGCTCTAAGGCATACGCTCCCGGCTTATTACTGATAACAAGTGCAAGCTCCGTATTTGTAATCGTGCCCGCCGCTGCTGCATCAATAATTGCCTGAAGATTTGTTCCGCCACCGGATACACAAACGGCTGCTCTTAGCATAACGTAATTCCTTTCTCGCCATCTACGATTTCACCCATGATATAAGGTGTCTCTCCGGCTGCTTTGATTGCCTCAACGGTTTTATCTACGTCCTGCTTATCTACTGCTGTAATCATACCAACACCCATGTTATATGTATTAAACATTGCCTCTTCTGCAATCGAGCCATCGGATGCCAGCATTTTGAAAATAGGCGGAATCACAAAACTATCTTTCTTAATTTTTGCATGAGTTCCCTCTTTTAACATTCTAGGAATGTTCTCATAGAATCCACCACCTGTGATATGGCTGCATGCTTTAATCCGCACGCCTGCCTCTTTAATCTGACGGAGTGCTTTGACATAAATCTTTGTCGGAGTAAGAAGTGTCTCACCCAAAGTCAAGTCACTTTCAAGAGACTCATATTTCTGGTTTAATGTTTCTTCCTTCATGGAAAATACACTGCGGACCAGTGAATAACCATTACTGTGAATACCGGAAGAAGCCATACCTACTAAAACATCGCCGGCTTTCAAATCTTTGCCGGTAATCATATCTTTTTTATCTACGATACCGACAGAAAATCCTGCCAAATCATACTCGTCAATCGGATAAAAGCCAGGCATCTCAGCTGTCTCTCCACCAATCAGTGCGGAATCTGCCTGACGGCATCCGTCTGCTACACCACTTACAATTTTCGCAATTTTTTCCGGTTCATTTTTACCACATGCAATATAATCCAAGAAAAACAGCGGTTCACCACCGGCACATGCAATATCATTTACACACATTGCCACACAGTCAATACCAATTGTATCATGCTTATCCAAAATAAAAGCCAATTTAAGTTTTGTTCCTACACCATCTGTGCCGGAAACCAATGTTGGTTCTTCCATGCCAACAAACTTTTTCATCGAAAATGCACCTGAAAAACCACCGATATCCGTCAATACTTCCGGTCTCATAGTCGATGCAATGTGCTCTTTCATCAGCGATACTGCCTTATAACCTGCCTCAATGTCAACTCCTGCTTTTTTGTAATCCATCTTTGAAATTCCTCCTATATATTGTGCATATCAAAATTCATTGTACCATCTTTTGTACTATCGGTCAACGAATCTTAAATTTCATTTTTTTCGTACCGGAATAATTGCCAACACCTTTTATATAAAGAAGTGCCGTACCTTTTTTCTTGTTTTTCCGATAGGAAAGAATGTAATCTCTTTTTTTCTTTAACTTCTTTCCGCCAAGTTTTACCGTTACTTTCGGCTTAACAGCCTTACCGGTACGTGCATAAACTGCTTTCAAGCCGGTAACACTTGCTTTTTTCACAGAGGCACGGACAATCGTAAAGGAAGCCGTCAATGTACCGGAATAATTGCCCTTTCCAGTGACAACAATGCCGGCAGATCCACGTTTTTTATTGTTTTTATAAAGTAATGTATAATCGGTATTGTTCCTCAAAATCTTACCATTCCAAACAACCTGAATCAAAGGTTTCACCTGTTTTCCGGTATAACTGTATTTTGCTTTACATCCAGTAATTACCGCACTTGCCATTGTCTCCGGACGAATGGTAAAGGTTTTCGTAAGTGAATTTGTATAAACACCTTTGCCACAAATCACTAGTTTTGCAGTACCAACATTTTTGTTTGATAAGTAGGTTACGGAATAATCCAAATCCTGCACAAGCTTAACTCCATTTAACGAAACAGTAAACGAAGGGGTCAGAGCAGTTCCGCTGTAACGATAGCTTCCAAGGGAAGATACTGTCGCTTTCGCAATGGAGAACTCCAATTTTGAAAGTGACGTCTCCGCTGTTTCCAATGTAGTCAAATTTGCCACATAAGCTTTCTGTGCCTCACTGAGCGCATCATAGGCCTTTCTTGCACTCTCAATGCGGTCCTTTGCCTTTGCATTCACTGTACCAATCTGATTAATCAATGAGGATACACGGAGTGCTGCATTCATATTTTCTGCATCTAACTGCCTCTCAATAGCCTCTAACTGATTCAAATAAGAGCTTCCAAAATATCTCTTCTGACGATCCGTCATCTGCTCGTAGTCTGCGCGGAGTTTTTTCACCGTATCCTCATCTAACAGAGAATAACCGCCCTCTCCGCTCCGGAGTGTATCAACCTGAATACGCAGGGCACTTGCCACCTGTACATCGGCATTAATCTCACGAAGAGAATCAATATTATAAATAGCTGCCTGTTTGTCCTCATCCAAAGACGCATATGCATTTAAAAGACTCTCAATCTGCAATTTCTTCGAACACATTAAAGCATCTTCCGTCTCTTCAATCTGTCGAATACTTTTAAGCATTTCCAAACGGTCGGTTGCTTCATCCAGTGTTGACAGATTCGAAATCAAATCCGATATATCACAAATTCCGCTGTAAGAATTAACAAATAAACGATAGGATTTGTATGCCTGCTCATAACGTTTGGTGAAATCTTCAAATTCATCATCCGACGCTGCCGTACCAATATCTGTAATCTGTTTTTTTACTTCCTCACAGTTTGTATTTAACAATACGGCATTGTTCATCTTTTTCACAAGTTCAGGTGCCACCAAATCCTGCTCATCCGCAGTAAGTTCCTGATTGTAGTAGCGGTAAGCACGAAGTGCCGCGGTAAGTTCTGTTTTATTCTTCGGCGTTTCTGAGGTCAATGCAATCATTTCCTCAAAGGTCTCAATGTTGCGGTACTGAGTCAGCACATACTGAATTGCCTCTCCACGGTAATAGTCGTAAACCGAAAGTGAAAAATTGCTGGCCGCACCGGCATCTACTGCATCCTGCAATACATCCAGTTTTTCTTTTACGGTATCGTCAAGAACATCATAGACACCTAAATCATCATATGCCTGCTCAACGTCTGCGATAATATTTGCTTTTTCATATTTCTCGTAATTTTCAAACAAGGAATTTTTCATTGCTTTGATTAAACAGTCTGCATATTTTGTATAACGGCGGAGTTCCGCAAATTTACTTTCATACAATCCATAGGCTGTTTTTGCGGACTGAACATCTTCTAAAAATAAGTTATAATCACCGGCAGAAGCATCTGCCTTTAGCATTTCAATTCGTAAAAATGCGCGATCTGCACTGTCTACCAGTTCCAAAAGTTCGCGAATCTGATTCAGTGCATTCACATCATCCGCATCCACTGCCGCTTTTATGTGAGCAGAAGCATTTGCATAACTCTCACTTGCCGTCTTATAATTTTCTCTTGTTAAAGGCCTTGCTAACATGGCATCTACTGCTGTATGAATCGGTGCTGCCAGTTCCTCTAATGCCGCATTCTGTGCATCGGCATAATCCTGATAGAATTTCTGCACGGACTGATAACGGGTAACGGTCTCTGTTGTTGTCTCATCCTCTCCCGGTACCTCCGATGTCGTCTTTGTGGCAACATACGCATCCAATGTGTCAATCTCAGATGTGCTAAGCCCCGTTTGAAGTAATTTTCCTAATTTATCCACTTCATCTGCCAGTTCTTCCGAAAATGTGTAATCTTCCGGCGCAGGTGCAGCAGTCAATATAGTATCAATACAAAGTTTTGCCTGCTCAAGTGCCGAAACTTCCTCTGCCGAAACCGGCATCACCGGCAGAATACTTATCATCATCAATAGTGCACTCCATAAAGCAATCCATTTTTTCAATCTCATCATCCTCCATATTCCTATGCTTTCTCAACATCTGTTATTGGATGTTACAACAATATATTTTACCTTGTATTTGAAAAAATAGCAATAAGAAATCCTTTTCTTTCTATGAATTTTCTGATACAATAGGCAGGGAAGATAAAATTACAAAGGAGGTACACGAAAATGTCAAAGAAAAGAGGTTCTTTGCTTTCTTATCGCCCGGATATTAAAGTGGTAGATGCTACTCTTCGGGATGGAGGACTTGTGAATGATTTCCGTTTTACGGAAGATTTTGTACGTGATTTATACGCTGCGAATGTTGCAGCTGGCATAGATTATATGGAATTTGGCTATAAAGCATCCAAAGATATTTTTGACCCGAAAGATTTCGGACCATGGAAATTCTGTGAAGAGGCTGACCTTCGCAACATCGTTGGTGACAACGATACGGATATGAAAATTGCTGTTATGGCAGACGTTGGCCGATGCAATTACAAACGTGACATTATCCCACGTGAGGAAAGTGTCATTGATCTGGTTCGTATTGCAACATACATCAATACCATTCCGGCAGCTCTTGATATGGTAAGACACTGCAAAAATATGGGCTACGAAACAACGATTAACATTATGGCGATTTCCAACGCAAAGGAATCAGAAATCACAGAAGCACTGCAGCTGATTGGAGAAAGCGAAGTCGATGGTATTTACTTAGTAGACAGTTACGGCTCTCTCTATATGGAGCAGATTGATGACTTATCTGACCAATATTTGGAGGCAGCTGAAAATACTGGTAAATTTACCGGTATACATGCACATAACAACCAGCAGTTAGCCTTTGCCAACACAATCACCGCTCTTACTAGGGGTGTCAGCTACTTAGACGCCACTGTAAACGGCATGGGCCGCGGTGCCGGAAACTGTGCCAGCGAGCAGTTGTTAGGATTTTTGAAAAATCCTAAGTATGATATTATTCCGCTTCTTAAGTTTTTGGAAAAACATATCGTGCCCTTAAAAGAGTCCGGTGTTGTCTGGGGATATAACATTCCCTATCTTTTGACCGGTCAGATGAACCGTCACCCGCGTTCTGCGATTGCGGCAACAAAGGAAAAACGCACTGACTTTCTTAACTTTTACTTAGAATTAGGTGATAAAGACTGATCTCCGATTTCAAAAAGAGGCATATCCTTTGATATGCCCCTTTTTTTTTGATTTTTTATTTTGCTATGTGTGCCTCGACATTTTTCTTTGTTTGCTGCAAATTTGTTTCTAATCGCTTTAACTCTGTGATGGCTTGTTTTGCATCCTCTTCTGTCGTATCCTCAATCTTTTCATCTACCTTTTTTGACATCGACGTAAGTTTATCTTTCATCTTTGCAAAATCAGCATCTGCCTCAATGTGATTTTTCTGAATCATCGTCTCAATTTCCTTGTATAACGATAACACCTGGCTTTTCTTTGTCTGCACTTCTTTTTTGGTCTCCTCCGTAACAGAATCTGACTGACATCCCGTCACACTTACAACCATAAGCGAAAGACTCAAGAAAAGACTCACTAATTTCCTTTTCATATCATCCATCCTTTCCTATCACTGTTTTTCCCAGAAAGTACCTTCTCTGGTATCTTTTAACACAATCCCTTTTGCCAGCAATTCCTCGCGGATTACATCAGCTTTTGCGAAATCTTTTGCTTTTTTTGCTTCTTTTCTCTCTTCTATTTTTTTCTCAACATAAGAAGCCAGTTCATCGTCCACATCTGCCTCTTTTTCTTCCCACGCTTTCTCTAGCTGCAAAGAAAGTACTTCATCCATGCTCTGCACTAACACACGTTTCGAAGCATCCGAAAGTTCTGCCTTTAACATATCATATAAAACAGTAATTGCCGAACTGGTGTTAATATCATGAGAAAGTGCCTCTGCAAATTTCATCTTCCATTCTTCGCACGCAGCCGTATCCACTTCTCCATCTGTTGATAGATTGGCAATTCTCTTTACTAACTTATCATACGCACTTACTACATTATCCAGTGCATCCCACGAAAATTCAAGCGGCTTGCGGTAATGTGACTGTAAACAGAAGAAACGGTATGCCATCGGATTATATCCTTTTTCCTCTAAAAGAGAAACTGTCAAAAATTCACCCTTTGACTTACTCATTTTCCCATTCTTCGTATTTAAATGATTGACATGGAACCAGTAATTACACCACTTATGACCGATATAGGCCTCGCTCTGGGCAATCTCATTCGTATGGTGAGGAAAAATGTTATCGACACCACCACAGTGAATATCCATATATTCTCCCAAATGTTTCATACTAATGCAGGAGCACTCAATATGCCATCCCGGATAACCAACACCCCAAGGGCTGTCCCACTTCAATTCCTGATTATCAAACTTCGATTTGGTAAACCAAAGAACAAAGTCTGTCTTATTTCTCTTATTTGTATCTTCTTCAACATCCTCGCGGACACCAACCTGCAAATCCTCTTCATTCTGAGAAGATAAAACATAATAATTATCCAATTTTGAGGTATCAAAGTACACATTCTCTCCTGCAATATAAGCATATCCTTTTTCCAAGAGCACCTCAATCATGTGAATAAATTCCGGAATACAGTTTGTCGCAGGTTCTACAACATCCGGACGTTTGATGCTCAACTTTTCGCAGTCAGCCATGAATGCATCCGTGTAAAAGCGGGCGATATCCATAACTGTCTTATGCTCTCTTTTCGCTCCCTTTAGCATCTTGTCTTCCCCGGTATCACCGTCACTTGTCAAATGTCCGACATCCGTAATATTCATGACGCGTTTTACATCGTAGCCAACATAACGCAGGTATTTTTCAAGTACATCTTCCATAATGTAACTGCGAAGATTTCCAATGTGTGCAAAATGGTACACCGTCGGTCCACAGGTATACATCGCAACTTTTCCTTCTTCGTTTGGCACAAACTCATCCACTGACTTTGTCAAAGTATTATATAAATACGTTTTGATATCCATCATTGCTCTTTGTCTCTCTTTCTAACTTTTTGCTTTTCTTCCATTATAAAAAGCACCTGAACATTTTTCAAGTGCTTTTTATGAATCTTATCATTTTGCCAGTTTTTCAATGCCTTTAAATTTTTTAATGATATCGTCTACCGACAATTTATCGACAAGGAAATAATCCATGCCGTTTTTCTCTACCCGGTAAAAGTTAATTCCGTCATAAGGCAGGTAACGAACAGTTACATCACGGTTATTCTCGTGGTACACAATTGTGAGGACCGGCTTACTGCTCTTTGGTTTTACTTTATTATCCGCTTTTCCGGAATACTCAAGCAGATAAGCAAGTGAATACGGCGATAAGAAGTCTCTCTCGTCATCATCTGAAATCTTCTTGCCATTTAATGTCCAGATATTCTTCACACTGCTATCCGTTGCATTATTAACTGCAGTTCCGCTTTCGGTTGTCGCAGCAGTCGGTGTTGCAGTTGTCTTTGAAGTATCCTTTTTCACGGTTTTACGTGTTACAGAAAGTGTTGTATTGCCGTATGTGACATCATATCCTTTTATGCTTGTCGCAAGTACAGAATACACACAGTGGTCCATATTGGTATAGGCATCAAGTTTTGTAATCTTTTCAATCGTGTCCGAACTCATCGTATACACATTCCGGCTTCCTTTTTCACAGACGTAATACGAATCTTTTGTCTTTTTCCCAATCAAAAGATTTAACGACTTATACATTCTTTTGTTCTCCGGAATGATATAGGAAGCATCCGAAGAGGATGAGGACGAAGACGAATCGGACACCATAGCATTTGGTGTTGCCGTAGCTGTCGGTGTATAACCATCCTTTGGCTGGTAGAAATCTACCGTAATCGCAGAATTTGGCGAATCCAGTCCGTATTTCTTAAGGTTCTTGCAGTCATACTCCACCATTTTCTCATATTTCAGAACCGTAAAGTAACCAAGCACTGAACTCCACTCCGACTGACTGGTTGCCAGTGGTTTCGCATACGGTGCCGTAATATTCCAATTAGAGTAAAAATCAACTTTTTCTGCATCCGTCACCTTTTTTGCTGCAAAATCATTGCCTTTTTTATTCTTTACAGAAAATGCAGTCAAATAATCATCATCAATTTCAGGTAGTGTATCCATCTTGATGAAACTAATCTCATCTACGTTAAATGCCGTAATCATCGCGGTATTCAAGCAGTAAATTTCATCATGTCCTGAACATTTTGCGTAGTAGCCCATATCTGATTTTGGCACCTCACTTCCAATCTGATACTGATAGGAAGCGCCGTCTTTTGTCTCAATCGCAACTGTAAATGCCGGTGTTTTCAAACCGTAGTCGGAAAGATTTCCGGATTTAGCTGAAAACTTCTGTGTTGCTTTCACAGGATTAACATTTTTTACCATAGAAGATATCGTCTCATCCGATACCGGAGCACTTTCTTTTCCGTCAATCTTCCATGTCCCCTTTTTCTTCTGGGAAAGTTTCCACGCCTGTTTACCTTTCTTTGTCAAGGTAATCGAAGAAATGTTATCAGACGTAATGGTATCCAATGTAATTTTGGCATTGTCCGAACCGGAATCCGTTGAGTTCGATTCACTTGTCGAACTGCTGTCTGCATCTTTGTCTGATGATTTACCGCGTGGAATCACAAAATAAAGGACCAAACAAATAATCAGTACCACCACAAGGGCAATCATCGTAATGGCATTCTTTTTCTTACTTGACATTATTTTTTCCTCCTTCGGTTCCAAATCAGGAATCCGCAAAGCAGCAGGGCAAGTGGAAGAACTACAACAAGCAAAGCTGTCCAAAAGGTAATATCACCGGAGTTTAACTGTACTGTCTCTTCTAAGAGGGAGCGATCCGGAATATTTAATACTTTAATCTCATCTCCGCCATCACCGACAAGCCACTTCAGGGCGTTTACTAAAATTGCACGGTTATTGTACTGCTCTGCCATCTGGGTACCGATAATACTTGTTGTTGAGCCATAACTGCTGTTTGGCACATCCATAAAGGCAACGGAACCAATCGCAAAAATCTTCGTTGCATGGCCTTCACCCTTTGTATTTTCCGCATATTTATCTTCTGCGGTCATCGCTACACTGAAAGGTCCTGCCTGGTCACTGTCTTTTTTCTCCAAATCCTGTGTATCTTCTTTATCACTGATTTTGCGTGCATAGGATTTATCCGATGTCGTCAAAACCGATTGAACAGTCAATGTGCTTCGCACTTTCTTATCTGCCGTCATTCCTTTACTGTACCAGGAAAGAACGTCTTTTGTGCTCAAATCCGATGTCAAATCACTGTCTTTACTTACCTGCGGTGTCAAAAGCATATAGGCACTGCTTCCATAAGAAGCAAAGTAATTATCCGGATCAAGTACATAACCGGACTGGACATTAATGCCGTAATCTTTTAACAGCTTATTGTAGTACGGTGTATCCACTGTATAATTCAGCAAAAAGATTGCCTTTCCGCCATTTTTCAAGTAAGTACTCAGATACTTATACTCGTTTTCTGTAATATCGGCAGCAGGACTGTACAAAATAAGCAAGCTGCAGTCATCCGGCACTTTTGTATTTTTCGTCAAATCAAAGTCTTCCTTCTCCAATCCGTTTTTCGAGAGAAGTTCTGTAAAGTCATCATTTAAGGACTGCATGCTGTGACCGCCGCCCACGTAAACTTTCTTTGTATTTTTTAATGTTACTTTCTGAATTGCCGACGTAACTGCCGACTCTAACTTCAAGGATTTTGGAACCTGCTCCATAGAACCGGAAGAAGTGTCATACGTCATTTCAATCATATCACTCTGAAATGACAAATACTGTGATTTTCCGTTTTTGTTATTCACCACAATCATGTCATTATCCTGCACACTCTCGCTTGTGTATTTTTTCGCAAAGTTCGGATAAAGAACCGGGTTCTTCTTCTCAACCTTCACCGTTCCCAAACCATCGTAAAGTTTAATGATATTCTCGACATTAATCGTCTTTGTATAAGAACTCGTCTGTGCCTCATGTCCATCTTCCACCAAATAATAAATGGTAATGTCATCCTTTAATCCTTTGACATACGAAATCGTATCGGATGACAGGGAATACAAATAATCCGAGTTCATATCTTTTGACCAGTTCATTCTGGCAATTACAACATTAACAAGCACTACTACGGCAAGCACAATTACCATCGTAATTGTCTGAAAACTTCCCATCTTAAATTTACGGCTTGCAAATTTTTTCTTTTCATTTTTATTCCTGCTCATGATATCCTCCTTTTCCACGCATCCTAATTATAGCGTTGTTTCTTAATTCTCTGAATCGTAAAGAATACAAACAGAAAACTAACACTCACATAATATAACATCGCGCTCACATCCAAAATACCATATGTGAAGTTTGTGTACCGGTCCGTAAATGAAATCGCACTTAACACGTTGTACAGCAAACCATCAAAATGGGATGAGAAAAAGAAATACAAAACAAACAGGACAATTTCAGCCACAAGTCCAACAAGCGCCGAAACCCATTTGTTATGAATCCAAAAATTCAAGGCAAATGCCAGCAAAACAATTAAGGCTGCGAAGAAACATACCATAAAAATTTTACTGGATGGAAGCATATTTGCAAGACTTGTCATCAGCATCGTGAAAATATTGATAACACCAATAGCAACGGCTGCAATCACCTGACTCTCCGTCAAAGAAGAAACAAACACGCCAATGGCAATGTAAGCACATCCCATCAAAAAGAAGCCAAGCGTGCTGCCATAAGCAACCGCATAATTTACCGTGTAAGAAGTACTTCCCTCTTCTGCTACGCTGCGCACTAAATTCTGTAAAATAATCGGATAAAGTGACACAATCAAAAGACCAATTGCAAATAATGTAACTAACGCTAAATATTTTCCAAGTACGACTTTATTAATCGAAATTGGTGACGTATATAACAACTGGTCCGTTTTCTGATGTTTCTCGTCCGCCATACTTTTCATCGTAAGTACCGGAATCAGGAGCAGAATAAAGAAAATCTCAATGGCTCCATAAACGGTAGAAAAGTTCAGCGAACCACCGGACAAATTATACAGGAAGAAAAACAATCCGGTCAGCACCAAGAAAAACGCCAGAAACACCCACGCAATGGCAGATGTAAAATAGGACTTTAATTCCTTTTTATAAATCGCTCTCATCTTATTTTCCCTCCTTTTTTCTTCTGCGGCTGTTTCGCTCCGCCATCTGACGGCTGCCATTTCCGGTCAGGCGAATGAAGGTTTCCTCAAGAGAAGGCTCCTTCGTATGCATTTCTAAAATAGCACATTTATTCTCAGCCAACGCATAAAAGACCGTCTCACGGATATCCGAATCTGCCTCAGAAATAACCATAGCTTTACAGATTTCATCGTCTTCAGAATCGGTCACTTTATATTCTGTAATATGTTCAATGCCCGATAAAATACTGCGGACTAATTCTTTATTTCCCTTAATCTCCATCGTCAGTTCATGCGTCTGCTCAATGTGTGCGGAAATGTTTTCCGGTTTATCTTTGACAATCATCTTACCTTCATTGATAATGATAATCTCATTACATACCGCACTAACTTCCTGCATGATATGGGAACTTAACAAAATCGTATGCTTCTCGCTCAAGTCACGAATCAAATCGCGGATTTCCAAAATCTGTTTTGGGTCAAGTCCAACCGTCGGTTCATCAAAAATAAGGATTTCCGGGTCGCCAACCATCGCGCCGGCAATTCCCACACGCTGTTTGTAACCTTTGGATAAGTTTTTAATCAGACGCTCCGATACATCCGTAATTTTCGCACGGCGCATGACTTTAGAAATCATAGCATCCTTCTTATCTCTTTTTACTTTCTTTATATCACAGACAAAACTTAAGTACTCTCTAACAAGCATATCCGGATAAAGCGGCGGCATCTCCGGAAGATATCCGATTTTTTTCTTCGCTTTCTCCGGCTCATCAAATATGTCTACACCATCTATCTCAATCGTGCCCTCTGTCGCAGAGATGTAACCGGTAATCATGTTCATTGTTGTTGATTTTCCGGCACCATTTGGTCCTAAGAAGCCAACAATCTGTCCTTTTTCAACGGTAAAAGTCAGGTCATCCACTACATTTCGATTACCATAACGCTTTACCAGATGTTCTACTTTAATCAACGTTTGAACCTCCTTTATGTTCATTCACCATAAGGGCTCACTTAATCAAACCCATACCCACATACTATACAATGTAAATGTTACGAAATTATGAACAATTGACACTTCCATAAAAAAGGAGTAGAATACACGAGAGTGAAAAGATGCAAAGGAGAATGAGAAAATGAGTTTCCATTATAAAAAAGAAGTGATCTCTCCGGAAGTGCTTCAGGAATTGTACTCCCTAACACCGGAGCAGAAAGAACAAAAAGAAATTCGCGATGCACAAATCCGCGCAATTATTACAGGTGAATCGGACAAATTTTTGTTGATTATCGGGCCATGTTCTGCTGACCATGAAGATTCTGTCTGTGAATATATTACCCGCCTTGCAAAAATGCAGGAAAAAGTAGAAGAAAAAATTCTGATTGTTCCACGAATTTATACAAACAAACCAAGAACTACCGGCGAGGGTTACAAAGGAATCGTTCACCAGCCTGACCCAGAAAAAGCACCTGACTTTATGGAGGGCTTGATTGCCATGAGAAAGATGCACCTTCGTGCGATTTCCGAAACCGGCCTTTTCTCTGCGGATGAAATGCTCTATCCGGAAAACTGGCCATACATCAGCGATATTTTATCTTATGTAGCCGTTGGTGCCCGCTCTGTAGAAGACCAGCAGCACCGTATGACCGTCAGCGGCATGGATGTTCCGGCAGGTATGAAAAATCCAACCAGTGGTGATTTTTCCGTTATGTTAAATTCCTGTATTGCTGCCCAGTCCTCACATACTTTCCTGTATCGTGGACATGAGGTAACAACAGACGGAAATCCATTGGCACACACTATTCTTCGCGGTGCCGTAAATAAACATGGACAGAATATTCCAAACTACCACTATGAAGATTTGGAACGTCTGCATGAGAAATATTCACTTCTCAACCTGCACAACCCGGCATGTATTGTTGATGCCAACCATTCCAATTCCGGCAAAAAACACTATGAGCAGCCTAGAATCGTGGATGAAGTGCTGCACAGCCGTTTGGTAAATCCTGCTATCGCCGAATTAGTTAAGGGTGTTATGGTAGAAAGTTATCTGCTTCCGGGCAACCAAAAAGTCAATGAGCACGAATACGGAAAATCCATCACAGACCCTTGTCTTGGATGGGATGAAACCGAGCGCTTAATTGATAAAATCGCAAGCCACTTATAAGATTTTCTTCATCAGTGGCAAATTCCATTTAACTTCAATCAGACAGGCAGTTATAAAGGTAAAAATCATAAGAACAATTGTGATTTTTCCTCGCTTTGGCTGCCTGTTTTCTGTTGTCGCATAAAACAAAAAAAGATATAACGGCGCCAGTAAAAAGACCTGTGGAATCAGACTGGCAAAGTAGACAATGACGCCAAATGCACTTTTGGCATATAAAAAAAAGACAAATAAAAAACCGTTTCTTATTCCGGTATAAACGACAAATATCTTCTGACTCACCGGTCCTGCCGGACTTATTGCTAAAAGCCATATTAAGGCAAAATACTTTCCATGATTCCACAAAGAACGAAACCATTCCGTGAAAAACGCAGTTTCTTTTGTCCATGTCTTTGTATTATTTTCTAAAGTTGCCTGTAAAATTTCACGAAATGAATTTTGAAAACAGTAATAAAAAACAGCCCCACACAAAAAGCCGATTAGAAAACAGAGACTTATCTTTTGCAGAAATTCTCTATTTAACAATCGGCTGTGATTTGTTCGATGATGTTTATACATATGTCCACTCCTCTCAGGCAGTGCCTTTTACAAGGTATGTGGACAAAGCCTGTATTATTCCTGATTCTTATGTTTTAACATCTGATATGCCATAATACCGGCAATGGTTTTTCCATCTGTAATCCGGCCACCAAAAATCATCGCATTTAATTCTTCCAGCGAATAGCGTTCAATCTGAACAAATTCATTTTCATCCAAATGCTGCTTCGATGGAATTAACTTTTCCGTATAGTAAATCGCAATTTTTTCACTTGTATAGGCAGCAGCTGAGTGATAATCCACCAAATGATAAATCTCATCCGAACGATACCCGATTTCCTCTTCTAACTCTCTCGCTGCACAGACAAGAAAATCTTCCTCCAAAGAATCTCTTCCTCCTGCCGGGATTTCTAACAGCAAATCGTCAATTGCACCGCGGTACTGTCGTACTAAAATGATTTTTCCATCCTCATCCACCGGAATAATGGCGGAAGCCCCTTTGTGCTCCAACACATCCCAGTAAGCTGTATTGCCATTTGGCACTTTGAGTTCGTAAGTATAAAAATCCAAAATATGTCCATGATGTTCCAGTTTTTTACCCACAATTTGAAACTTTTCCATTATGATTCACCACCTGCCAATATTCCTTAATTTTTAAAACTATGAATTGGTGCCGGAATTCGGCCGGTTCTGGTTACAAAATCATCGCATCCAAACGGATTTACCGGCATAATCGGTGCATATCCTAAAAGTCCGCCAAATTCTGCCTGGTCACCAACATCTTTACCCTGTACCGGAATCAGACGAACAGCTGTCGTCTTCTGATTTACCATACCAATCGCCATCTCATCCGCAATGATACCGGCAATCGTTGTTTCCTTCGTATCTCCCGGAATTGCAATCATATCCAGACCAACGGAGCAGACACACGTCATTGCTTCGAGTTTTTCAAGTGTCAATGCACCCTCGGTTACAGCATCAATCATTCCCTGATCCTCGCTGACCGGAATGAAAGCACCACTTAAACCGCCGACATAAGATGATGCCATAACGCCGCCCTTTTTCACCTGATCGTTAAGCATTGCAAGTGCTGCTGTTGTACCCGGTGCTCCGGCACGCTCTAATCCAAGGGATTCAAAAATCTCTGCAATACTGTCTCCAACTGCCGGTGTCGGTGCTAACGACAAATCGATAATGCCAAATGGAACCCCAAGACGTTTGGATGCTTCATGAGCAACTAACTGTCCAACACGCGTAATCTTAAATGCTGTCTTTTTAATTGTCTCACAAACGGTACTAAAATCTTTTCCTTTTACTTTATCCAGTGCCGTTTTTACAACACCGGGTCCGCTGACACCAACATTAATTACGGCATCCCCTTCTGTTACGCCGTGGAATGCGCCCGCCATAAACGGATTATCATCCGGCGCATTACAAAAGACAACCAACTTAGCACAGCCGATGGAATCATTATCTTTTGTGAGTACCGCTGTCTCTTTCACAACTTTACCCATCAAAAGAATCGCATCCATATCAAGTCCTGTCTTTGTAGAACCGACATTTACTGAGCTACAGATATATTCTGTTGTTGCAAGTGCTTTTGGAATCGATAAAATCAGGTTTTTATCTGCCTGCGTCATCTTTTTCGATACCAGTGCCGTATAGCCGCCGATAAAGTTTACACCTACTGTTTTTGCTGCACGGTCAAGTGTCTGTGCAATCTTAACAAAATCATCCGGTGTCTTGCACGCAGAGCCACCAATCAAAGCAATTGGTGTAACGGAAATTCGTTTGTTTACAATCGGAATTCCAAATTCTTTGCCAATTTCTTCTCCGGTTGCAACCAGATCTTTTGCCATCGTCGTAATCTTTTTATATACGTTGTCACAAAGTTTATTCAAATCCGAATCAATACAATCCAAAAGGCTGATACCAAGAGTAATCGTACGCACATCCAGATTTTCTTTATCAATCATTTTATTTGTTTCAATGACTTCATTTATATTTATCATAGTTAAGCCTCCGTAATCTAATCCTTATAAGCGATGCATCTTGTCAAAAATCTCTTCCCTCTGTACACGGATTACGCAGCCGATTTCTTCGCCCAAATTTTCCAACTCTTCGGAAGCATCCACGAAGGATTTTGTAAGCTTTGCAAAGTCAACAATCATCATCATATTAAAATATCCATCTACAATTGTCTGAGAAATATCTAAAATATTGATGTCGTTTTCTGCTAAGTAAGTACATACTTTTGCAATAATGCCTACGCTGTCCTTTCCTACTACGGTAATTATTGTCTTTTTCATTTCTTCCTCCATTCTGAAATAGTTTTCTATTTCATAATTATTGTATCGTCAACAGTTTTGTCGGCGCCATACGGTCTGCCACTAACAACTCTGTATCCATCTTTTTCCAAACTGGGTTTTGTTCCAATTCATAACTTACGGTCTGATAGGCAAGTTCCGGAAAATTATTTTCCTTGCTCAAATGACCCAGTAAAATATGCTGCAAACCGGGATGCAGCACTTTTTCAATCAGTCTTGCCGAGGCATCGTTGCTCAAATGCCCCTTTTCACCGAGAATCCTCATTTTAAGTGAGTACGGATAACTGCCAACCTGCAACAGGTTAATATCATGGTTTGCCTCTAAAAGCAGGGAATCGCAGTCTTTCAAATGGTCTACGATTTCATTGGAAAAGCAGCCCATATCGGTTGCAACTCCGATTTTTTTCGATTCTGACTGCACCGTATAACAAACGGGATTTGCCGCATCGTGGGAAATTCTAACCGGCATAATCTCCATATCTTCAATCGAAACCGCCTTTTCCGGCACAACCGCATGGAACAAATCTTCGGAAACACCTTTCATATCACCTTTTTCCCATATTGCCTCAATCGTTTCCTTCGTAGCATAAACAGGAATCTGGTACTTGCGCAGTACCGGTCCTAAACCACAAATATGATCGGTATGCTCATGTGTAATAAAAATGGCATGAAGGTTTTCTATCGGAAAATTTTCCTCCATTAAGCCCTCCCGAATCCGTTTCATGCTAATCCCTGCATCAATTAAAATCCGGGCTTCTTCGCCACCGACATAAATACAATTGCCACTGCTTCCGCTGGCAATACTATATAACTGCATGTGTTTCCACCTCAATTTGTCTCATTTTATATTACATCTGAGAACTTATCTTCTCACTGTCAATTGTAATCCGGTCACGTCCATTCTTTTTGGAATGATACATCGCCCAGTCTGCTCTTGTCAAAAGTTCTCCCGGATTGGCGCAAGTCTGCGGATAACTTGCCACACCAACGCTGGCACGAACTGAAATATGTTTTCCTTCGTAAACAACTTCCTCACTCCGAATCTGATTATGAATGTCCTCAACGATATGATACGTTTCATCCAAATCTTTTTCAAAGAATGCTACAACAAATTCCTCACCGCCATAGCGTCCGGCAATACCGCCATGCTTGAGTGCTCCACGATTTAGTAACGAAGCCACATAACGAATCACTTCGTCACCGCACTGATGTCCATAGGTGTCATTCACCATTTTAAATTTATCAATATCAAAAAGTGCAAGTGAAACCGGCACTTTTTTCGTCATAGCTTCCGCCAAATACTTTCTTAATAGCTCCGTCAAGTGTCTGCGGTTATAAATTCTTGTCAAACCATCTCGGATTGCCATATCATTCATCTTCGCATAAAGACGTGCATTGGCAACACCAATACTAATCTGGCTGGCAATATTCTCATAGAACGCACGGCTGTCCATAAAGGTATTTTCTTTGTTCTTTCCAACAAACAGTGTGCCAAGTCTTTCTTCCTGATTTCGGATTGGCAGGCATACCACCGATGGAAGTTCCTGTTTACCCTCTAATTTAGTAAATAACTGCACAGAATCCGTAACATTATTTTGTATATAAGTCTGAGTCATGCGGAGAATCTCTGACATATCCGTATGTTCAATGGATTCAATCACCTTCTTTTTGAATTCATCTCCTAACACACAGGAAATGGCATACACCCGCCGCTGTTCTTCTTCCATTCCCGGAACATAAAGTTCATGATCCTGTTCCAAAACAATTACAACAACATCCAAATCCAATCGAACCTGTATCATATCAACAATTTTATCTAACATATCCTTTATCTCGATTGATGATATAATAATGGATGACAATTCATTCTGCACCGACATTTCATCATGCGAACGGTTAATCTTTTTATTTGCAAGCTGTAATTCGATTTTTTGAACTCCTAATTTTTCATTTACCCGGTTGATTTTTTCCTGCTGTTCTTTCATCTTATCATTGACTTTATTTAAATCTTCCAGTGCACGGTTCTGGCGGAAAATATCTTTTTCAAAAAAATCCCACATGTGAGACATCATTTCACTGACTACCACAATTAAAACAAGCACAACCGATACCGTCACAAGTTCACGGATAGCAATTCCAACCGTAACACGGCTTAAGTTATCTTGTGCTAACACAACAAGCATAACAAAGGATATCATACCATACAGACAGATATAAGTCACGTAAATAATAACCCGATGAGCCTTTTTCCCAAGAGCAACACTGTAAAAAAGCTCAAAGAAATAAATCAGGAACAGTATCAGGAAAATAATTCCCTCTAATTTTGTCTCTGCCATATAATAATACGCCAATCCAAGTGCCGGCCGCAAAAAGCAATACACTTTTTCTACCTGAATTATCCGCTTGGAATGAACATATTTTTTCTGCATATGGCGATTATGTACTAATTCTGTCACAATACACAACAAAGCGTATACAAAAAGAATCACATACCGGATAGTTACTACCTGATTCCCTGCAAAATAAAAACTAATACAGTAAATCAAAAGCATAACATCCAAAAAAATGTGATAAAACGCAACTTGTTTTTGTTTCCAGAATTCTTTAATTTTTTCTTCCATGCCAAGCCTCCCTTAAGACTCCCAGAACAATTCAATCCTATCACCATCATGAACAGGCTCTGTGAAATCTTTGTCTTCACCATTAATTCGAGTTACTAAACGCGTTCCTCCCGCTTTTGTCATATCAAACGGATATACATCAAACACATCGACAAAAATCGGATTTTTCTTATGTGGCATTTCGACCACATCACCATTTATCGTAACAAATACAGGTCCCGTCACTTCTTCTACCGGTGTAGAAATCGTTTTCTCCTGCCGTAACTGCTTTGCACCCGGAATCACTTCTCCGTCCGCTCCTAATTTTGCCGTATCGAACGGGACATCGCTCATCCAATCCGGCATCGGTTTTAACGGTGCCAACAATGGATCATCATCCATCTGCTCCTGCATCGTTTCTTCTCTTGTTTTTTCCGGCTCTTCCGGCTTAATAACCGGTCTTTTTGTAATTACATCACCGTCAACAATTTTTGCTGATGCGCCAGCCTCTCTTCCATTCAAAAGAACCAAAGTTTCAACATCCATACCGGCAAACTCTAACAATCTCTTAACGGAATAATAATCATAGGTACAGATTTCGTCTCCGTTTTTGACTTCGTAAAACGAGGATACCACCTCACCATTTGCCTCAACTAACTTTGGACATAACAGTTTTCTTCCAAATAAAGTCACGGTAATTTCCGCATTGCACTCCGGAATCTCTTTGATTAACAATTTTCCAGTACTTCCCTTTGTGGAAGGCCGAATCTGTATCGTATCATTTTCCTCTACTTTATCATTCAAACTGACTAGTGTGCCATTTTTCTTGATCTCAGCCACCTCGCCAACTCTTCCCTTCTTTTCCCGGGTTTCACCATTTACCGTATAATGAATACTGTCGCCGCGAATCGGGAACAAATTATCTTTGGAAAAACCATAGCTGACACAAGCATCTAACACCGATACCTTGCCATTATCATATAATTTCACACGCTGCTCATTTACCATTACATGGATAAAGTTATTTTTCTGCTCATAATAAGTCATGCAAATACCAAGCGGTGTCACTAATGTGGAATCTTTGCGGATTCCCTCCTGCTCAAACTGAACCTGTGAAAGTACCTCTGCACCACGTATTGCCACACGCTCATTTGGCAATCCCAGATAATGTGCGAGACTCTCGGTAAATCCCTCATGCTTACCGCCTCCACCGACAACAAATACCGCACTAACACACTGACCGCCATTCAATTCCAAAATACGATCGGCAATGTTTTTGGTAATATTTTTCACAGCGTCTTCAGATATCTGTGCAATATCCTCTTTTGTTACCTGAATTTTGCTTCCAAATATGTCCTTAAAAGAAACACTCTTCTTACGCTCACAGGCTCTTTTTATGTACTCTGCAGTCTCAAAGTCTGTCAAATACTTCTTAGCAATCGCCTCCGTCACTTCATCGCCGGCAAGCGGAATCATGCCAAATGCAATAATACTTCCATCTTTTACAATCGAAATATCACTTGTTCCGGCTCCGACATCCACAAGCGCAATGTTCAAAAGGCGGAATTTTTCCGGAATTGCCATGTTAATCGCAGCAATTGGCTCAAGCGTCAGACTTGCCACATGCAATCCTGCAAGCTCAACAGCCGAATACAAGCCATCCACAACCTCTTCCGGCAAAAAAGTTGCAATCAACTCTACCTCGATGTAATTTGCCATATGCATCTCAATCATTTCCATCGGGTAGCCATTCAAATAATATTTTACAATCGAATAGCCGACACAGAAAAACTTCTTTCCACTGTCGGTCTGCTCTTTTCTTATTTCATCATAAGCCTGTTCCACACCCATCATATCCAGAGAACGAATATGGTCTTCCGTCACCTTTGTCTCTGAATTAAACTGATAGCGGGCTTTGACGCGCTTTGTCTTTAACACTCTTCCGGCAGCCGCAATGCTGACGTCCGATAAAGGTTCTCTCACACGCTTTTCCAAACGCTCTTTGACTTTATAAATCGTATCTGCTACGGTCGGTATATCGTGAATCTGTCCATCAATCACGGCACGCGTCGTATGCTCAATGGATTCCTGAGCAACCACAACAAAACGGTCTGTACCAATCCGGTAGCCAACCGTTCCCACAATGCTTCTCGTTCCGATATCCAATCCAAATACAAGCTTATTGTCTTCTGCGTTCATCATTTTCACCTTGTTCCCTCATCAAAGATTCTACATATCCATTATTCTATCACAAATTTGTCTTTCTGACTAGTAATTCTTCGATTCTTTCTTGCAGCTTTTGCAGGTTTCCATTATTCACAAGCAGTGCATCACATCGTTTTTCCCATTCTTTATCCGATAATTGCACTCTCATAATGGATTCTGTCTTTTCGCGGGAGTATCCTCTCGATTCCATAAGCCTCTGAATCCTTAGTTCTTTGTCTGTCACAACCGCCCAGATTATATCGCAGAGCGTGTCACATCCGGTTTCAAATAAAATTGCCGTTTCTAAGCAGACAACCGGCTCATCCTTCCATTCATTTAATTGTTTACAAATCTGTTCTTTCACAAAGGGATGTACAATGGCATTTAGCCGCTCTCTGCCGTTGTCATCCTGGTAGATTTTATCCGCAAGCAAAGGACGCAGAATCTGTCCATCCTCTCCTGTGATGTCAACACCAAATGTATCGCAAATCTTTTGATAAGGCTCCGTCCCCGGTTTCAGTGCTTCATGACCGAGGGCATCCGCCTCAATAATCTTTGCCCCGTATTTTTCTTCCAGTAGATTTAACACCGTTGATTTACCACAGCCTACGCCGCCAGTAATACCAATTACCATTTTCTTTCTCCTTGGTTTTATTTTGCCTCATACCAATTTATTCCCTGCTTCACCTCTGCAATCAAAGGCACTGCCAAATCGCAGGCATGAACCATTTCTGTTTCCAAAATCTGTTTTACTTCATCAATTTCATCCTTGTGTGTCTCAATCAAAAGTTCATCGTGAATCTGCAAAATCAGACGGGATTTGTAATTGCCTTCTTTTAATTTCTTGTGCACACGTATCATCGCAATTTTAATAATATCCGCCGCCGTTCCCTGTATCGGAGAATTCATCGCAATGCGTTCACCAAACTGGCGCTGCATAAAGTTTTTCGACGCAAATTCCGGAATTGGGCGGATTCTTCCAAACAAAGATGTCACATAGCCTTTTTGTTTGCCCTGCTCCACCAGTTCGTCCATAAACCGTTTCACATCCGGATACGTTTCAAAATAATCCTCAATATATTTTTCAGCCTGTTTTTTTGAAATATTCAAATCGCGCGACAAACCAAATCCACTGATTCCGTATACAATTCCAAAATTAACTGCTTTTGCATTCCGCCTTTGCAGTTCTGTCACCTCTTTATAAGGCGTATGAAAGACAAGTGCTGCCGTCGTTCGATGAATATCAGCATTTTCCCGGTAAGCTTCAATCAAAGTTTCATCCTCTGACATATGTGCCAGCACTCTTAATTCAATCTGTGAGTAATCGGCATCCAAGAAAACGTATCCGTCCTGTGGGACAAAAACTTTTCGGATTTGTCTGCCAAGTTCCATACGAATCGGAATGTTTTGCAAATTCGGCTCAGTACTGCTCAAACGTCCGGTTGCCGTCACATTCTGATTAAATGTTGTGTGGATTCTGCCATCTTTTTCATCGATATCACTCTCTAATCCATCTGCATAAGTAGATTTCAACTTCGTAAGCTGGCGGTACTCCAGAATCATCTCCACAATCGGATCCTCAAAACGGAGTTTTTCAAGAACTTCTGCTGAAGTGGAATATCCTGTTTTTGTTTTCTTTCCATAAGGCATATGCATTTTTTCAAACAAAATTACACCTAACTGTTTCGGTGAATTGATGTTAAATGACTCCCCGGCACGCTCATAAATATCCGCTTCCAGTTCAGAAATGCGCTCACCAAGTTTTGCACCATATTCATGCAATGCCTCTTTTTCCACTAAAATCCCCACCTTTTCCATGTCATAAAGGGTAAATAAGAGCTGCATCTCAATCCGTTCAAACAATGACTGCATTTTTTGTTTTTTCAATTCTTTGGAAAGATTCGGATATGCAAGCGCATTTACCAGTGCACAGTAGCTAAAGTAACGTACTGCCTCGTCTTCTTTCTCTAAAAAGGCAGTTTCTTCCGGCTGTTTACCAAAAAACTGTTCATATGGGTGCATCAAAACAGATGCATAGTTTTCTGCAATCTCTTCTTCTCCAAACTTTTTCTGAACCGGACTTAACAGATACGCAGCCAGATTCGTATCATAGGAGTTTTCCGGTTTTGCATCCGGTAAGAAATCTAACTGACTCTTTAAATCATTGGCAACCAATATATGTGTTTTCAAAAGATTACTGATTTCACTTGTAATATCGTATTCGGACAAATCATCGCCCACTTTGCAAAAAGCAATCTTTTCTTTGGAAAAAGCAACCGCCATACCTAAAAGTCTTCCATCTGCCTCCGTCATAAATAACGTCATCTGTCCGCTGGCACTCGTTGTTACTGCAGCATCCTTTCGAAAAACGGCCTTGACCGCTACCGGCTCTTTCTTTTCAATTGTCTTCACAAAAGAGAGCCAGTCTTTTTTTGTCTCAATTACCTGAAAATATTTTTCCAGTTTTTTATCTCTGCCGGTATCCTCCGAAAATCGCTTTAAAATGGATTTCAAATCCAAAGACTGAATCATCTGGTATGCTTTTTCGTTAAACATATCCTCAAACGTACACTCTGAAAGCACCACTCCCAATTTGCAGTTTGTCCTTATAGTCGCTAAATCTTTACTCATTTTTGCCATGTCCACATGGTTCTTCAACGCCTCTTTCGCACGATTTGGTGTTACTTCTTCTACATGCTCAATCGCATTTTCAACCGTACCAAACATCGTCAGAATTTTAACTGCTGTCTTCTCACCAATTCCCGGAACACCCGGGATATTATCTGAAGCATCTCCCATCAGCCCTTTGAGATCAATAATCTGAGATGGTGTAACACTGTATTTTTCAATTACCTGCGCTGTATGATAGTCTTCGACAACCGTCTTTCCACGACTCGTTTTTGGAATGCGGACCAAAATAGTATCCGTCGCTAACTGCAGCAAATCGCGGTCACCGGATACAATCGAAACAAGATATCCTTCCTGCTCCGCTTTTTTCGCCATCGTTCCTAAAATGTCATCCGCCTCAATGCCTTCTTCCGCATAAATACGGATATTCATCACTTGAAGAAGATTTCGGATTACCGGCACCTGTTCACTCAATTCAGCCGGCATCGGTTTTCTTTTCCCTTTGTATTCTTCGTACATTTTATGGCGGAAAGTCGGTGCTTTTTCATCAAACGCTACTAGCAAATGCGATGGCTCTTCTTCGTCCAATATTTTAAACAAAATATTTAAAAATCCGTAAATCGCATTTGTATGCAAGCCCTCGCGGTTTGTTAAATCCGGCACGCCATAAAAGGCACGGTTCAATATGCTGTTTCCATCAATCAGTACAAGTTTGTTTTCCAATTTTTTGACCTCTTTATTTTTTGATTTTTATTTTCCGTTTGCTTGTGTAACCACTCTCATAGCGTTTTCCTTTTTTGCTGTAATATGCTTTCACACGGATATAATACGTTCCTTTTTTCAGACCGTACGCTTCAAAACGGTTTCCGTTCAATATGTATTTCTGTGTTTTTTTCGCAGCAAAGGAAGATGCCGTCGAAACTTCCATCTGGTACCCATGTACCATTTTCCCACTCGAATAAGTAATCGCAAACGATTTCTTGTTTTTCTTCAATTTCTGAATTTTCGGTGTCTGCGGCACAATTTTAAAGGAAATGGTTTTCTTTCCGGTAAAATTGCCCATGCCCTGTATAACAACCGATGCTTTTCCGATTTGAAGATTATTCCGGTACACCAATGTATAGTCTCTATTTTTCTCTAATTTTACTTTCCCCACCTTCAACGTCACATTTGGTTTCACCCATCTTCCGGTATAACTCTTTGCCTTTTTATAATGACAAGTTACCGAGCGAACCGAACGTTTCACAATGGTATAAGAAACTTTTTTTGTTCCCTTGTAATTACCGATTCCCTTAATCGTAATTGTTGCTTTTCCTAAATTTTTATTATTCTGATAAGATGCCTTGTAATCTTTTCCGGAATCAAGCACCTCTTTTCCATCCTTAACCGTTTCGTTTCCTTTGATTGCCTTACCTTCATAAGCATATTTCTTTTTCAAACGAATCATTTTCTTTGTCAGAGCTTTTTTCTTAACCGGAACTTTCACACGGATAATCACCGTACGGTACATTGCTGTATTTTCCGGCACATATTTCGCACGATAGCCGGAATTTCCATAAACCGGCACAATCGTACTATCTACCCAGCTAAATCTCTCCGGCAGACGAATTGAAGAAAGTTTTTTCTTGTTTGAATATACAAAACTTCCAAGTGTCACTTTCGGAATCTCCGGAATTAGTTTTGGCACATAGGTCGTTGTCTGTCCTGCCAGATAACCGGAATATTTCTTTGCTTTCACCTGGCAAATTAAACGATATCCGATATCTTCTTTTGTCACTTTGTAGGTAAGCCCGGTTGCTCCTTTAATTGCTGCCGCTCCGTCAATGGTCGTGACATCATCTTCTTCTTTTGCATTTGTCGCAAATTTATGAATGGCATCCAACTCATACGTGCCATCGTCATCGCTGTCATCTTCTTCGTCATCATCGTCTTCCGCTTCCAAATCGTCTTCTTCGGCTCCGCCTGTCTCATCTAACACGGACTCAAAACTCTCTGCATCCTCTGCTTTTTTTACACGATACCACTGATAAGACAATTCACCCGGATCCACTGAATCCAGTGATGGTTTTGCGGTAAGCGTCTCATCAATTGCCGGTGTTCCGGTTATTTCCACACTTCCGGCAATTGCCATTTTGTCAGTCGTAAAGACCGCACTTTTTGCCACTGCCGATTCATTTCCTGCATCATCTGTCATAAAAGAATAAATTACATATTCCGTTTCCGCTGCAAGTCCATTAAATGAAAAATTAGAAGCTTTTGCACCATCTACTCTTCCATAACCAACAATCCCATAATGAGAAGTCACACGCGACAATATAAATTTTGTTGTCATGCCACCGCTTTCTTTCTCTGCCTCTTCGCCTAACGCCTTTGGCAGTACCACATAATAAAATTTACCCGGTTCATTTCCGGTAATCAATCCGGAAGAAGTCGTATCGGTATCACTGTCAAAACCGGAAACCGATGTAATCTGTGGTGCTGTAAAATCAGCTACAATTGTAATCGTTTTCTTTGTCGTATCAATCGCATTCTTTGTCGCATCTGCCTGTTTCGATGCTAAATAATAAGCAATCTCATTTTTTCCTTCTGTCAACGTCACAGACATCGTATCTGCCCAATTTGCATCCACTGAAGCCTGACTGCTGATTCGATAGCCTGCCGGTGCTTCTATCTCAACCTTATCGTCTGTCAATCCTGTCCTGTCTGCAATATTAATTGTACCTTTTTCCGTCTTTGCCACCGCATTCGTATGATAAGCACGAATTTCATAAGCCGGAGCATTTTTTGCCAGCTGATAAGAAATTTTCTGTTTCTCATCACTGCTCCTTTCATCCTTTAACACAAACTGCTGTTTTCCGGCAGTTTCCGATGAAATCGTAAGTGTAACTCCATCCGGCAAATCCTTTTCATCGGATACTGCGTAATGCACATCTCTGATAAAGGTACGCTTCTGTCCATAATACTTCCACAAGCCGGAAAATGGTGTTACCGTAACAATTTCTTTTGGTTCAGCCGTAGGCTCTATCGTAGCTGCCCCTCCGGTCACACTTCCACCTGAAGTCACATTTGCATTAAATAATACAATTTCTCTGTTTTTTTGTTCCTTCGCCTGCGTATTCACCGGGGTCATCCCCATAAATAATGCACATGCTAAAATCCATGCTAATCCTTTTTTTAACTTACGTTTTCTCATAAGTTCTCCCTTCTAATATAACTTAATTCATGATAAATTATATTTTACACGTAAATGTGTTGAAACACAATATAAAAAGAAAAGTTTGTGGGAATTGTTTGGGTTCCGCAATTTCGTAGAATAGCTTTGCGTCTCGTGGGCACTCTCGCTCGTTGAGTGCGTAGCGGTATGGGCACTGAAACTACCAGTGCCACATACCGACGTACTCAAACCCACGAGTCGCAAAGTTTTTCTACGGAATTACTGAAATCCAAAGGAACCGGCAGCGAACATTTGTCACAAACATAATCAAACTTACTAACTTTTTTTCTAAAAAAGTGTTGACACATTAAAAAAAGGATGGTATAGTAAATATCGTTGTGAGCGGATGTGGCGGAATTGGCAGACGCACAAGACTCAAAATCTTGCGGTGGTGACATCGTGCGGGTTCAAGTCCCGCCATCCGCACTCACTAAAAAGCACTAAAAACTACGAAAAACGTTGTTTCTAGTGCTTTTTTATTTAACGAATTAGATTCTAAAATAATTTGCTTGTAGCAAATATTTAATGACAATTTATTGGGATTCCAGTAATTTAGAAAAAAGACATTGTGACTCGTGGGTTTGACCACTCACGAGACGCAAAGTCTTTTTTCTAAATTACGGAGCCCAAAAAATTAGTCATATTTTTTACTGTTACATTTTGGGTATTTCGATGCAGTAAAATGATGTGTTTTTTTCATCACCGAACTCGATTTCAAAAAGTATGTATAATACGGTTTTTTGTTGGTGTTTGTGCCATTGATAATCGGGTCGTCAAAGGTCACATCAATGTGATACCACTTACCGGAAAGTTTCACCATATTCCATGCATGGCCGACGCTACCGCTTGAACCGGTTACAAAGCGGCACGGAATTTTAAGTTTACGCATCACCATCTGAAAGGCATGCGAATAACCATCACACACTGCCACTTTTTTCAGCAGTGCTCCCTTTGCTGTGTGGGATACACTCGGTACATATCCGCGTTTGAGACTGTAATAATCATATTTTACATTTCGAATCATCCAATTATGTACTGCCTGTACTTTTTGATAATTCGTCATATCTTTTTTAATAACCGATTTAATAATCTGGTTTACCCGTTTTCCAACTGCTTTTCCGTATACCGTTACTTTGTACTGATATTTTTTACCGCCGGCAGATGCCTGAATTATGGTGGTTCCTTTCTTTTTTGCACGAATTTTACCGCTTTTTGTAACAGATACCACACTCTTTTTCTTACTCTTATACGTTACTGTATTAATGCAGTTGAGCAAAGGAATCGTGTCGGTATCACCCGCAAGAAGGTAAATATGGGAAGATGCAAATTTAATTTTGTTTGTTGTCGTAACGGCAATTCCTTTTTTCTCGGCATACGAATACGCCTTACTTAATTTTGGTGCTGCAAAATTTAAGATTTTTCCACAGTCATAAAGGATATTGTCTATCAATGTAACAGTTTCTTTTGGAAAAGAAATCACACGAAGTGATGAACATTTGGCAAAAGCATACTTTTCAACTGTCGTTACACTTGACGGAAGAATAATTTTCTTCACCTTTGAATTGTTATAAAAGGCAAGCGAAGAAACCACCGTTACCGTATTTGGTACGGTTACGGTCGTATCGCTTCCCCGATAAGAAATCAATCTGCCATTTTCAATCAAAAAATCCGAATTGCCGTAGGTACTGTCGCTGTTTTCTGTCGTTACCTCTCCAGACACAACGGAAAAGGATGCCGGCATGCGCTCTCCTAAGATTTCTCTTAAAATCGAAACCAGCACATCGGTATCTGACTGGCTTCCGTAAATTCTCGCATACTCGTCCTTTGTCACCTCATAGCGGGCGTCATCCAGATAAACATAATAATGCGTCACCTCTGCCGCCCTGCTGTTTTTACAAAATACAGGCAAAAGCATACCGCATAAAATTAATAAAACAACAATTCCTCCGATTCTTCGGATTTTCTGATTTGTATTCATTCTAACCTCTTTTCCAATGCCTCCACAACAATTTCAAGGACTTTAATCCTTGCGTATAACTTGGAATTTGCCTCAATAATATGCCATGGGGCTTCTGTCGTCGATGTGCGTAACATCATCTCATCGACTGCTTTTTCGTAGTCATCCCATTTGTCACGGTTGCGCCAGTCTTCATCTGTAATTTTCCACTGTTTTTCCGGCGTTTCCATTCGCTGCTTAAAGCGTTTTTCCTGCTCATCTTTGTCGATGTGCATCCAGAATTTCAAAACAATTGTACCGGATTTTACCAAATGGGCTTCCATATCATTAATTTCCTGATAAGCACGTTTCCATTCTTCCTCCGTGGCAAAACCTTCCACACGCTCAACTAACACTCTTCCATACCAGGTGCGGTCAAAAATTGCCATGTGTCCGTCCTTTGGAAAATGATTCCAGAACCGCCACAAATAATGATGTGCTTTTTCGATATCATTTGGCGAAGCAATTGGCACCACTTCATAACCACGCGCATCCATACACTGGGTAATGCGCTTAATGGCACCGCCTTTTCCACCGGCATCCCAGCCTTCGAATGCTAGCACCACAGGCACACGCTGCAAATACATCTGATTGTGAAGTTTCTCCATCCGCTTTTGCAAATCTTTTTTCTTTTTCTTATATTCCTCAGGCGTCAAAGAGAGCGTCAAATCCACACCTTTTAACACACTGTTTTGCAGATATGCATCTGTATCCTCACTTTTAGAATCCGTTTCCGGATTTCCTTTTTTCTGATTCTTCTCGACCGCCTGCTCCAGCCCGTTTACAATTGTCGTTAAAATTTTATCTACTGCAAATTTTTTGTCCATTGCCTCGACAATTGTCCACGGCGCATTTGCCGTATCGGTCTGTACCAGCATAGTATCAAATTGTGAGAAACATTTGTCATAATTCTCATTATTTTTCCAGTCTTTTTCTTTGACACGCCAGCTCGTGTCCTCACTGCCTGCCAAATGGTTTAACCGTTTTTTCTGCTCCTTTTTTGTAATAGCAAGAAAAAACTTAATCAAAACAACTCCATCGTCGGTAAACTGCTTTTCGTACCGGCAGATTTCGTCCGCCTGTAAAATATCCGGGAACCCCTGATACCAGCTGTGATCAAAAATATGAATTCTTCCTTTTGCCGGCATTTTCGTCGCATAACGCCATAAATATGGATGCCTTTTATCCTCTTTCGTTTCCTTTTCCATCGTAAAAACCTGAAAACCTCTTGGGTCAAGAGGACGAATCATCCGTCCAATCATTGTTCCTTTTCCGGACGCAGAAAACCCCTCAAACACAATAACAATCGGAATCCCCATACTCCGGCACTGCCGCTGCAGTTCTCCCATACGAATTTCTAAATGTGCCAGTCTCTCATCATAGTCTTTGCGAACTTCTTTTCGCTCCATCATTACCTTATCAAGCATAAGTAACACCCCTTTTCACAATCTTCTTGGTCTGCCCCACATCTGATTTTTACGGAGTAATTGGTACTTAGCATACGCATGTTCCAAAATTTTGCGTTCATTGGCAAACTTCAGCAGATGATATGCCTCATGGTATTTATAATACCCCGAATCCTGAAAATATTCCTCCCTTTGTGGTTTTGAATAGAAACTATCCGACTGCATTAAAAACCAATGAACATCTTTGGATACCGTCCCCTCCGGCACTTCAAATGTGTAGTGGCTTCGGTCAACATAATCAACAATCCGGCACAGCGCACTTGCCTCCTCCTTTACTTCACGTAATGCCGTCTCCGGAAAACTTTCTCCCTGCTCAACTGTTCCTTTCGGAAGAACCCAGCCTTCATATTTGTGTTTCACATTTTTATACAACAATAATATCTTACCCCGGAAAATTACTACTCCGCCACAGCTTGTTGCTTCTATCATTGCAATCCCTCCTGCGTGGAAATCACGTTCCTCTGTACACGTGTTTTTTTTCTTAGTATACCCCATTCTACCAATAAGCGTCAAACACCTTTTTAGCAATCGGAACAGCATAGGCACTTCCGGTTCCCGCAGCCTCTACAACTACGCTGACGCAAAGCTTTTTACCATTTTTTTCCGCGTAGCCGACAAACCACGCATGAGAATCCGTCGAACCGTTTTGGAACTCCGCAGAACCCGTCTTTCCACCTGCCTTATATGGCGTTCCATAGTATAAAGACGTCGCCGTTCCACCTTTTACGGTTCCCCTCATTAATTTCTTTAATTGTTTTGCCTCTTTTTCTGACATTTTCTTCCCGAGTGATTTCGGTGTATTTTCAGAAACCGTATTTCCGTTTGCATCCTCAATCCGGTCAACCACATATGGCTGCATCAATTCACCGCCATTGACTGATGCACAGACAAGTAAAATATTTTGCAGCGGCGTAACCAGTGTCTGTCCCTGTCCGATTGACGCCTGTCTTACATCGCCCTGCGCCGTCTTGTTATCAATCGTAAAACGGGACGATTTCTGCTCCATTTTTTCAAGCGGAATGCTTTTATTGTAATAAAAGGATTCACATAACTTGCGCCACGAATTCCGGTTCAAACCATCTCCGATGGAGCAAAATGCTGCATTACAAGATTCGGCAAATGCCTTTTCCAAATCCACTTTTCCGTGCACTTCACCACCATAGCACTTAATCTGTTCACTTCCTGTTCCAATTTTTCCGGTACAGGTATAATGAAATTTTGAATAATTATCCTGTTCTCTCATAAATTCAAACGCTGTATACAATTTAAAAGTTGACCCCGGCGGGTACAACCCTTGTGTTGCCCGGTTATAAAGCGCCGACTGCTCCCCGGAATCCGATGTCAATTTGTTCCATCTGGCATCCGTCAATTGATTGGGGTCGTATGATGGTTTACTCACCATCGCCAGTATTTTCCCGGTTTCCGGGTCCATCACAACAACCGCTCCACGCTTTGAACCAAGTGCATTACTCGCCGCTTTGGAAAGCCCGACATTCAATGTGGTAACTACATTGTTTCCCGGATTTTTTTTCCCTTTTAGTTCATTAATCGTACTAAGAAATGGATTCAGTCCGGAGGTCAGCATCGTATAACTTTCTGATGCCTCCAACCCGGTTTTCCCATGCGAAGAACGTCCGACAACATGCGCAAACAAGCTGCCATACGGATACTTTCTCGTTTCGTTTCCTGAAGAATCCGTAACTGTCTTTGCCAGCACTTTTCCTTTGTCCGATAAAATTTTACCTTTCGTCACACGCTTGGCTAAAAGTTCCTGACGTTTATTTGCCGAATTATTTAACACTTGATCCGAATCGTGAATGATAAAATAAACCATATATCCGGCAAGAATAAAAAAGATTGCCATCACAAGATAGGTCACAACCGCCATTTCCCGGTTCTGGCGTTTACTGCCTTTTTCCGGATTTTCGATTAATTGCTGCTTGTTCTTCATTTGTCGTGACCTCCTCTCTTCGGTTTCTCACATACATTCCCTGAATAATACTAAAAATCACAATCGTCGTTATAATGGAACTGCCACCGTAACTGATTAACGGCAGCGTCACACCGGTTGACGGAATAAATTTGGTTACTCCACCGATACTCAAAAACACCTGGAAAATCAAAACTACACTCAATCCGAATGCACACAGTTTATAAAAATTCTTTTTCATTTTTAAGGCGATATTGACAAACATAATAAAAGAACTGATGTAAATCAAAATCAAAAAGATACAGAAAATGACACCCATTTCCTCTGCAATTGCAGAAAAAATAAAATCACTTTCCACAACCGGCACACTCTTTGGCATGCCCTGTCCAAGTCCCATGCCAAACAATCCTCCAGTTCCGATTGCAAACAAACTCTGGCAAATCTGATAGCCACCCTGATTCATGTTCGACCAGGGGTCCTGCCACGCCGCCACACGCACACGCACATGCGCAAATAACCGGTACGCCACAACAGACGCCACCGTCCCTGCAAAAAAACCTGCCGCCAGATAGCGCAGTTTCATCGTCGCCGCATAAAGCATCATAAGATATGTCACAAAATAAATCAGTGCTGCGCCCAAATCTTTTTCTAATACAAGGATTCCCACATGTACTGCCGCCGCAATACTAATCACGGCAACACTCTTAAAATCCGTCCGCTTTGCCAAAAGCGATGCGATAAAAAATACATAAATAATTTTCACAAATTCAGACGGCTGCAATTCAAATCCACCAATCGAAACCCAGTTTCTTGCGCCGTATTTTTCCACACCAATAACAAACACCAAAAGTAAAAGCAGGACACCGGCAAGCGCATACTGCCAACCGATTTTTTCCCAAATCGTAAAACGCTCAATAAACAACGGCACTAAAAGACACACTCCCAAAGCAAGCGATGCCATCACAAGCTGTCTGATTGCATAATCATAGGAAAGTCTGCCAAGCATAATAAATCCAATCATCATGCAAATCATCATGTTATTCCAGATTAGTTTTGACATTCCCTTGTAAAACACCTGATAGATTTTCGTAAAAAACAGAAAAAAGAATAACTCAAGTGCCCACAAAACCACATATTTAATTTCTTTTTCTTCCACTAAAATAACTGCACTGCAAACCAAATGAAGCATCACGATAAGCACACGCTGTGCCCGGAATACTCCCTCATTATTTCCTGCCGCCCGTCCGATAAACGCGCGGTAACTGTAGAAGGTATACAGAGCAAATAAAATAACGATTATATATCGTGAAAGTTCTGCTATAATAAGTTCCATGTTTTCAAAACCTTTCTCATTTCATCGGCTGTCTCCCATGTAAAATGGTGCCATGCCGGCTTATCAAATTCCGGCTTTTTCTCGCCGTTTTTTGTATATATCGTATTGTAGCAAAAATCGCAATTATTTACCACATAGAATTTGTCCCCTTTGCCACCAGATACTAAAATTCTCTCTTCTTTTCCATCGCACCTGTCAAGCGTCCGTTTTAAGCATCCCTTCGTCACCATTACTTCTTTGCGCCCATAGCCACGCTTAATTGCCGGGCAGATACCAAGTTCTGCAAGCACTTCTTTTGCGCGCTCATTTTCATGGTAAAATGTTTCGGCAGCAATCCATGGGCAATCCTGAAACCTCTTTTTTGCCACAAGCAGCGCACGGTGGCTGTTAATCACAACCGCACCGACAATCAGCCGGTTTATCAATGTCCTCCACTTTTCTTCCACTCCCGCTTTCATAATCCGTGGGAATGAAAGAATTACCGGACGATTTTTAAGAAGTTTGATTACCTCATCCTCTTCCTTTGCAAATAAAGCTACCGGCAGTTCAATCCACACATCGCTTTCATCCGTCTCCACTGCTGTCCTTAACTGCTCCATCGTAGAAACTTTTAGAATGGAGACATTTTGCCAGACAAAAAGTTCTTTCTTTTTATGCGGTTTTTGCTCTCCCACACTTCGTCCAGACACCGCCTCTCTCTCAAAAGCTGCTAATGCCTCTCGTTTTAATTTGGCGATTTCTCCCATTGGCACAAAGGAATCCTCCTCTAAAGTAATGGAAAAGTCCGTGAGTCTATAATTCGTATTTCCCATTTTCCGAATGCGCTTTTCAATTTCGTCTTTTGTCACAGGACGATTCACGGCTCTTTGTAATGGTTCACCAAACACTGTAACTTCATGCGAAAGTCCCTGCAGTTTCAGAGCAATCGGTTTGCCGATTTTCGCGGTCATTTCGCCTTTCAAAGAAATTTTGTCATCAATAGTTTCGATTTTTTCATCAATCCATGACAACAGTGCCGCATTTTTTGTACGATAAACTTTCTGTCCCTTAAATATCGTACTGCCCCTTTTTACATTGCACGTCACAACGTCACCGGGTGCTGCTTCATTTTTTACCGTATACTCGTATGCTTTTGTATCATCTTCCAGGCGAAATTCTAAAATATCCTGATAATGCAGAGCTTCTTTTACACGGAATACCGCCTGTCCTTTGGACGCTTTCAAAACAGTACCAACACACGTACCAAAATGCCCGTTTTTTTTCGGATACATAATATTTTTCTTATCTGTCTCAAAAAGGTATCCGGCAGAAAATCCGCCGCGGTTATAAATGTCTTTACTCCGCCTGATATCTTTCCACAGCCTGCTTTCTTTATTTTGAACCAATGCCTGAAAAGCCTCGTTCCCCTCACTCTCATAAACATCGACATAATGGCGGTATAACGAGGACAAGTACGCACTGTACTCCTTCTTTTTCATACGCCCTTCAATTTTAAAAGAATCGATTCCGGCATCCACAAGTTCCGGAATATGCATAAGCGTACACATATCTTTTGTGCTGAATAAATGTCCGTTTCCATATGCACTTGTAAATGGAAGTCTGCACGGCTGCGCACACATTCCCCGGTTTCCGCTGCGGTCTCCAATCTCCTCACTCATCAAGCACTGCCCGGAATAACAATAGCAGAGCGCACCATGCACAAACACTTCTATTTCCAAATCGGTCTGTGCTCTCATCGCACGAATTTCCTCAATGGTACATTCTCTGGCAGGAACAAATCTTGTAACACCATAGTTTCTGTATAACTCTGCCTCATCTCCGGATAAAATCGTCATCTGCGTGCTGGCGTGCAAATCCATCTGTGGAAAATTTTCATGTAAAAAAGACAACACGCCTAAATCCTGTACAATACAAGCATCAAGTCCCGCCTCATACAACGGAGCAATCAATGGGAACAAATCATTTTCCAGCTCCCTGTCCGAGAGCAGCGTGTTGACCGTCAGATATATTTTTTTATCGTGCATATGAGCATACACAAGTGCCTCTTCCAGTTCATCGACACTCGGATTTTTAGCAAAAGCACGGGCACCAAAGCGGCTGGTTCCCACATAGACCGCATCTGCCCCCATTTGAAACGAAGCATATAAGCCATCCAGTGAGCCTGCCGGTGCAAGAATTTCTACATTACTCATTCGATTCCTTTCTCCCTCTATCTTGTAAAGAAGGACTGCATTTTCAGCAGTCCTTTTTCTATCTTTTTTGTTTCAATCTAGTTTCTAATTCAACCTGTTTTTTCTCTAATTTTTCAACTGAATCATGAAACTCATCGCGTTCTTTTTCAAGTTTCTTAATGGTATCCTGTAACTCAATAATCTCATGCTTCATGTCTAACACCATTTTGTCTTTTAACTGAGTCTCGGTGCGGTATTCGCTTGCCTTTTTCTTCTCTTTGTAATAATCGTCGGCAATATTAATCGCAAGCAGGGTATTACGCAAATCCAAATCCAGTCTTGCATATCCCTCCTGTTTATGAAATTCCGCCAATTTACGATTAATGTAAGAGGCAATTTTCTGAATGTATTCCGGGCTTTCAAATCCACAAAGTGTATATTTTCTGCCATCAATTAAAACTTCTACATCATTTTTCTTTTTCATCTATGCACCTCACCTGCTCAATTTCCTAGTAATTATACATAAAAAAACATTATTCGTCAAATGACAACCCCAAATGATGATATGTTTTTTCTGTCACAATACGTCCTCTGGGCGTCCTTGCTAAAAATCCATTCTGAATCAAAAACGGTTCATAGACATCTTCAATCGTCCCACTGTCCTCACCAATGCATGCGGCTAACGTATCCAGTCCAACCGGTCCTCCATGAAATGTCTCAATCAGCGCCAGTAAAAGGCTCCGATCGGTGTTATCCAGTCCATATTTATCCACTTCCAGCAAATCCAATGCAAAATTTGCCACCGAAAGTGTAATGTTTCCGTCGTATTTTACTTCGGCAAAATCACGCACCCTCTTTAATAGGCGGTTAGCCAAACGTGGTGTTCCGCGTGAACGTCTTGCAATTTCTCTAGCTCCCTCCCTATCAATCGACACATGGAAAACCTGCGCCGAACGAAGAACGATTTCGGTCAATTCGTCTACTGTATAAAACTCCAAACGATGGACTACTCCAAAACGGTCACGAAGCGGTGCCGTCAGCATACCGGCGCGCGTCGTTGCACCCACAAGTGTAAACTTCGGCAAATCCAGACGGATACTTCTCGACGAGGCTCCCTTTCCAATCACAATATCAATGACGTAATCTTCCATCGCCGGATAGAGCACTTCTTCCACCTGTCTGTTAAGTCTGTGAATCTCATCCACAAACAGTAAATCACCATCCGAGAGATTATTTAAAATAGATGCCATTTCACCCGGTTTTTCAATTGCGGGTCCCGATGTAATCTTTAAGTTCACATCCATCTCATTCGCAATAATCCCCGCTAATGTGGTTTTTCCCAATCCAGGCGGCCCATATAACAGTACATGGTCAAGCGATTCGTTTCTCTGTTTCGCCGCCTCAATATAAATCTTTAAATTTTCTTTTGCTTTACTCTGACCAATATAGTCTTTCAAAAACTTTGGACGAAGACTATTTTCAATTTTGTAATCTTCTTCCATCAGGTCAGTAGAAATCACTCGCTTTTCCATTACTTACTCTCATTCCTTTACAGATTTTTTAAGCTCAATTTCAAAATATCTTCCACAGACATTTCTTCCGTAACTTGAAGTTTGCGTACCGCACCAGCAGCCTCTGATGCGGAATAACCAAGGGCAACCAGCGCCTCAATCGCATCTTTCTTCGCATCTGCTCCGGCCGATACATTTTCTGTGGCAAAAGATTCTTCCACGCCGCCAAAGACATCTTCCAAATGACATTTATCCTTTAACTCAAGAATCAGTTTGCTCGCAGTTTTTGGTCCGATTCCCGGTGCTTTCGCAATCGTTTTTGCATCATCCGAAAGAATCGCAAGACGGAGCGCATCGGTATCCATGGCAGTTAAAATACCAAGTGCCGCCTTCGGCCCAATGCCATTTACCGTAATCAGCAACTTAAACATGTCCATACTGTCTTTCGTCAAAAAACCATAGAGCTGCAACGCATCTTCGCGCACATATGTATAGGTATAAATCTTAACTGTATTTCCAACCTGTGGCAATTCGGAAACAACCGAACCCGGCACTAAAATTTCAAACCCGATATTCTGATTTTCCACAATAATTTTGTCCTCACTCACGGAGTCCAAAATCCCTTTCACAAATGCTATCATAGTTCCTCCCTTATGCCGGATGCATTACACAAGTGCGTCAAACACATGTAAAATCGGCTGAATAATTTTCATCTTTAACGGTCTGTTTTTCCAGTCCTCATAGGTAATCTCAATACTTTGCGCAAATGTATTTATAAAATCGTTTTCCACCGCTTGCCTGAATTCTTCATCATAAATCCAGACACCATTCTCATAATGTAAGTAAAAGCTCCGGTAATCCATATTGATGGTTCCGACAATCGCACAATGTTCATTCATAACTACTTTGGAATGAATGAATCCCGGCTCATATTCGTAAATACGAATTCCATTTTTCAAAAGGATCCCGTAGTTATATTCTGTCATGTATTTAATATGTTTTTTATCCGGAATATGAGGCGTGATAATCCGCACATCCACACCACGGCGCACGGCTTCCAAAAGCGTCTCAATCATCGCTTCTTCCAAAATCAGATACGGTGTCATTACATACATTTTTTCACCGGCATAATGTATCATCTGTTTATACATGCTGCCGACAAAAGAGCGGGTATCTAATGCCGGACCGTCACGCAGTACATGGCAGTACATATCCGACTGAATCGATGTTTTTTCTGCCCGGTACCGCTCATAATCAATCGCCTCATTTTTAGAGCAGACTGCCCACAGTTCGAGAAAAGTAACTACCATACTCCAGACAACATCACCTTTTAACCGTACTCCTTCATCTTTCCATATGCCAAAACGGTCTACTAAATTTGCATATTCATCCGCAATATTAAAACCGCCCGTATATGCCACCTCACCATCAATGACAAGAATTTTCTGGTGGTCACGGAAGTTCATAAACAACTTACTGGTATACTTATGAATCGGATTAAATACTTCTACTTCAAAGCCTTCTGCCCGCAGTTTCTGTGCAAAATCCGTACTTGTGCGAAGCAGTGCCCCGAAATCGTCATATAGAAATTTAACTTCAACTCCTTCTTCAATTTTACGTTTCAAAATATCATGCATCTTATCCCAAATTGCGCCTTCAGCCACAATAAAAAATTCAATAAAAACATATTTTTTTGCCCGCTCCAAATCAGCAAACAAATCTTCAAACGCATTTTCTCCCATATCATAATATCTTGCCTCATTATTTTTTGAAATCGGTGCACCATTAGCTTCCATATAACGCGACATACGGGATGAAACCGGATGTTTTTTCCGAAATTCATCAGACACTTCGGGATGCCATTCTAAGTGTCTGTCTACACTTTGAATCGTCGATTTTATACGACGATTTAATTTGTTTTTTTTGCCTACTTTTCCCCAAAGAGCAAACATAATATTTCCGGATACCGGAAGTAAAATTGTAATGCACAGCCATCCATATTTATAGGACATGCTGCGGCTGTCATTCGTAAGTGCCAGAATGGTAAACACACCAAACAACTCCATTACCAAATAAAATAATGAAGCATACTGGCGCAGTAAAAATGGCAGTACAATCAGAATTGCGAACTGAAACGCAACCAAAACCGCCACAATGCAAGCTCTCAAAAAGCCGCTCAAACTATTTTGAACTCGTCCTTTTAATCCCTGAAGATGTTTTAATGGACGTTTTTCTCTCTGTGCCTCCATATCATTCTCCATCCTTTTCCATCAAATTTCAAATAAATACAGTATACCACATACGGTGGTAATTCGCAAACATTGCACATCCTCTGATTTTCTGCTATGATAAATGCAGATTTTTTACGAGAAGGGATTAACCATGGAACACACAGCAAAGGTACTTACTTCCTATGAAGAACAACTAAACAATGCAGCGTCTATCTTACCGGCTCCGGCAGAAAACATCTGCTTTTTTGATATTGAAACTACCGGGCTTTCTGCTGCTGTTTCGTCTCTTTATCTGATTGGCACAATTACCTTTGAAAATAATGAGTGGGTTCTAAACCAGTGGTTTGCCGATGATTATGTGAGTGAAGTACGTCTTTTGCAGGCATTTTCTGAGTTTTCAGAAAAGTACGAATGGATTGCGCATTATAATGGTGCGACCTTTGACATCCCTTATCTGGAAAAGAAATACCGCACAAATCATATGCCGTCCCCGTTTGCCGGGAAGCAGACACTTGACCTTTACCGGGCAGTCAAACACATCAAAAAATATTTCCCGGTTCCCAATCAAAAATTGATTACAATGGAGCGTCTTGCCGGTTTTACCAGACATGAACTTTTAAGCGGAAAAGAATGTATCACACTTTACACGGAATTTATGCATGAGAATTTTTTTCATAATCCGGAATCCTTAGAAAAAAAGAACAGACTGCTCTTTCATAATGAAGATGATTTGATTGGTACCATTGTATGTGCACTTCTCCTTGCCTACACAACGTATAAACCGATATGCCCGAGTGTACAGACAACGGAACACAGCGTTCTATTTACCGACACCTTAGAGAAAAAAGTCCCGGCAAATCTTTCCTTTCAAAAAGGTGATATCTCCTTTTCTTTTGAAGGGAAATCCCTTTCTATCGAGGTGCCGCTTTGGGAAGGTACGCTGTACCACTTTTTTGCCGACTATAAAAATTATTATTATCTGCCAAAGGAAGATATGGCGGTACATAAAAGCGTTGGCTGTTTTGTCGAACCTGCCTACCGTCAGAAAGCAACTGCCGCTAACTGCTACATCAAAAAAGACGGCAGATTTCTTCCGCTGCCGGCTGGCACCGACTGGGATTCTCCTGTTTTTTCGCTCACCCGAAAAGACAAGAAAGTTTTTATACCATGGGAAGAAAATACGGAACTAGCAACTGATTCCGTCTGCCACCTCATCAATGAATTTATGCATATGCCAGAATAATACCGCCAATTCCTGCATAAACACTTGCAATCCCTCCCGTCTCAACAATGTGAATCTGACAATCCGGGAGTATCTTATTTAATTTTTTCTTTACTTCATATGCTCCTGCCTCCTGCCCACAGTGTGAAATTACAATATGCGAAATCTTTTTTTCTTTATTTTCATTTCCAATTGCACGCACCATCGCAGACAACGCACGTTTCATACCTCTCGCCTGACCGGTCTGGCAAATGGTTCCTTCATCGGTTGATGCCAATATCGGACAGATATGAAAAGCGTCCGCAAGTTTTGCCTGAAGGCCATTTAATCTTCCGCTTCGCTCTAACATCGTCAAATCATTTAACACAAATTTCGTCATCATATCCCTGCGGAGTTTTTTTATCCGCTTACGAATTTCATCTTCGGAATACCCTTTATTTTCCCAGCGCATCAATGCTCCTGCCAGTAATGTCTGCCCCGCGGATGCACTTTTGCTGTCAATGATATAAATTTTCTGCCCCTTTTTTCCTTTGTTCTCCTCCCGCCAAAGTTTTCTCGCCAGGCTCGCGCTGTTATAAGAACCGGAAAGAGCTGAAGAAACCGTTATCACATAAATACGGTCTGCATTTTTATCGAACCTCTGCAAATAAGCATCCGGTGCCGGACACGCCGATTTTGGCAGCACATCCGTCTCTAAAATTTCATCAAACAACTCCTGTTTATTGATATGTCCATCGTCCGGCCACTCTTTCTGCCCCACTCGGATTTGCAGAGGAATCATCCGCAGATGCTCATTATTTCTCATTCCTTCCGATAAATCGCCGCAGCTGTCCATTAAAATCTGGTAACTCAAAAAATCGTCTCCTTTGCTTTTTGAGTTAGGGTTGACAAGATAACGATATCCTATACAAATGCTGCAAAATTATTTTTTTACACTTAGTCTTTTAATTTTGCTCCACTTACTAAAAACCTTTTGCTTTGAATGGGATTTATTTTTATAATATCTCACTCGAATGTAATATATCTTTTTTCTCTTTACAGAAATAGCCACACTCTTCTTTTTTCCCCAGATACTTTTGCTTTTTTTCATCTTTTTATTCGTCGCATATTGAATCTGATAACCTTTAAATCCTCTTATAATCATCATTTTTAAACGAATCTTCACTTTCTTTTTGGCAGCGTTTTTACCAGACTTCCCGGTACTTGTTTTTACCGTATAAGTCGTTACAATTGATGGCGCAATACTTTTAATGCTATCTTCTTCATATCGATATGCTATTCTTTTCTGAATTTCACGATTGCTTCCAGGCACCGGTGCAGAAGCTGACCAATCCGAATATTTTGACCATTTATGGTATTTAAAAAGCTTTTTGTACTGTTGATAGGAACAGCGATACACCGGAATATTAGCCGCAACTCCTTCTCCATATCCAATCCACCAATAGGTATCATTACAATGTTGTGGTAAATCACCATAAAATGCACCTTTGGAATCCCATCCTAACGGTGAAGAAGTAAAAAAGGCATGGAAATTCCAAAACTTATCCGTATATACTCCGTTTACTGTCCGATTCTTCTGATTTCCATAATAGGTTCCATTTCTGCACCAGTGATAATAAATATAACCAATGTGGCTGGTACTTACTGTTGTCTTGTTTGTGGCTGTTTCCGAAGGGGCTACCGGTGCACGATTGTAATATTGATAAATGCCGCTCCTTGCCTCAAAACCACTCGGAAAAGAACTTACATAGTCGACTTGCCCACTTCCTGAAGCAACCCAGCTTCCTCCCGCCTGTGTCCATCCACCTAATGATGTACTGTAAGATGTTTGTGTGGATTTATCACGAAACCGATATTCTGTCCTTTTTTCCACTCCTTTCGCACCTTCTGGCGGCTGTTCTGCATTCCACGATGTCATCACAGCTTTTGATTCACTCTGCAAAAACAGTATTGTCATCATAAACAATGCAACTGTTAAAAATAAATATCCCTTTATCTTCATAAAATGTTACCTCCTCCATTTTTTTAACAATTTTGTATACCTCTTTTTCATTGCTTGTGGTACAACAATCTTACATTTCTTAGGAAATTTGTTCTTTCCTATTTTGGTGATTGTTCGGCTTTTAATCGTTAATTGCTTTAATTTCTTACATCTTGTAAATACATTTTTGCCAATCTGCGTTATTGTAAATTTATAATCATATTTTTTAACCTCTTTCGGTATTGTTATCTTTTTGGTCTTTTTGTTTTTCACACTTATCAAACTCAGCTTGCCCTTCTTTCCTGTCAGCTTTGTGATTTTATAGTTGATACCTTTATCATTAAATATCATTCCCATTTTAACCGTTGACCTTGCCAATGTATTATTAGCGGTTTTATCCGGAAGTGCTGATGCAATCGTTTCTTTCCGTGAGTTTTGAGTTGCTTTTGCAGTTGGATTCGGTGTTACCGTTGGTGTAATTGTTGTTTTCGACGTCACATCTGCTGTTGGGGTGATTTCTGGCACAATTGCCGACGTTTGTGTTGGGGTTGGCGTTACTTCCGGTGTTGTTTCTATCCCATCTGAAGACACAGTTCCAGCCAGTTCTAATTTCCCCAATGCCGACGATATTGATATATGCATAACCGGACGAACACCAACATCTTCGTTTGAAACACTTAAGCCACTATAATAGCTGTCACCAAATACATATCCGGGGCCATCAACAATTGCAGCTTGTTGGTGATTTGCTCCTGGTGTGCGAATCCACCATACTCCATATTGAGACACATTGGATTGGTTTATATAACAGTTCATTGTATATGCTGTGTTTTTTGCCTTTCTGGTAACACTCCTCGAATTATAGTCCACAAATCCATAATTTGTATTAGTTACCTCTTTTATTGATGGAATATAAATTTTGTCTTTTGTTATATTTCCACCTGATGTTCCATACACCTCATTCTTGTCATTTACTACAGTCGTAACCTTTATCACATTTTGCTCTTCCGTTGAAAATGCCTTTCGGTAAAAATTACTGTATAACCATGTTCGCAAAGTACAAGTTTCCCAGGTAACATCAACTTCATTATTATTATATTTTTGACAATCCAAATTTTTATCCGACATAAGGAACACATCATCCCCATCAACCTGCAGCACACGCCACTTAATTGGCTCCTTTGCATCATTTTGGTCTGCTACTCCATCCCCATTTGTGTCATTTTGCCAATAGGTTCCAAAGTATACGCAATCCCAAGTCGACACACCATTTATCATCGTTGGATTATGTAAATTTAAAGTTGCTGCCTTTGCAGATTCATTTGTAACATTCACTGTCAAATAAACACTTTGTAACACTAGTGCCATTATCAATATTTTTGCACATGTTTTCTTCATAATACTCGCTCCTTTAAATCCATCTATCAATTTCTCCTGCACTTTGCCAGCAATTTAATGTATTTCTTCTTCATCGCTTGCGGTACAATAATTTTGCACTTTTTAGCAAATCTGTTTTTTTCCATCTTTGTTATTGTCCGACTTTTAATGGTCAACTTTTTTAGTTTCTTGCATTTTGTAAATACATTTTTTCCTATCTGTGTTACTACAAATTTTATCCCATATTTTTTTATTTCTTTAGGAATTACAACTTTCTTTGTCCTTTTATTTTTTATATCCTTTAACGTCAGATTGCCTTTTTTACCTGAAATCTTTGTAACCCTGTAGCTAATCCCCTTATATACAAATGTTTTCCCTGCTCGAATTGTATCCTCTGTTTTTTTCACCTGAGCAGTTTGAGTTTCGATTCTCGATTTAGGGGAATTCGTGCTGTTTGGCGTCTGCATATTCTTAATTGGTATTTGCGTTGAAGGAATTACTGATGCTGTCGGTACCGGTGTCTCCGTTGGAGTGATTGTTGGTCCCAGTGTTGTCTCCACACCATCTGAAGATACTGTTCCAGCAAATTCTAACTGCTTAGCAGCAGATAGTGACAGATGTAAAACCGGGCGAACCGTGAAATACTTTTCTGCCACACTCCAGCCTGTATAATAACTTCCTCCATAGGCAAGTCCCGCACCGTCAACTAATGTCGCCTGCTGCTTTAATGCCCCCGGTGTACGCAGCCACCATGCTCCATATTCAGGTAAAGTATCATTTTGTTTGCTTAATTGCGCCGAATATAACGTATTTTTAGCAATTCTTGTATTATTTCTGACACTATATTTGCTGGTAAATCCATATTTTGTATTAGAAATTTCTTTTATTGATGGGATGTAAACTTTATCCTCGGTTGTATTGCCACCAGGTGTCCCATGTACCTCATTCTTATCATTTTCTACAGTAGTAACTTTTATGGCATTTTGTTCTTCTTCTGAAAATGCATTCCGATAAAAACTACTATAAAGCCATTTTCTCAGGTCGCAGTTTTCCCATGTAATCTCCACTTCTGACGCATGATACTTTTGACAATCCAATGTTTTATCAGACATCAAAAAAACATCATCACCATCTACTTGCAGGACGCGCCACTTGATTGGTTTTTTTGCATCATTCTTATTTGCTAATCCATCTCCATTTGTGTCGTCCTGCCAATAGTTTCCAAAATACACACAATCCCATGTGGATATACCATTTATCATGGTAGGATTATGGAGCGTTAATGCTGCCGCTTTTACCGTTTTCTTATACACACCAAAGTCACAAAAGAGTAGCTGCATCACGAGCGTTGCTATTAAAATAATTGCACATTTCCTTTTCATATAATCACTCCTTACGTATATTTAAAATGATTTTAATTCAATTCAATATAATCATCACTGCCAATCACCTGGAAATCACTGCTTTTATTTGACTTTTTACTTTTCTTAGAAGATTTTCCAGAACTAGTAGTCGGACGCTGTGGACGCACCGTTGGTCTAGGTGTTGCCTGTGGTTTTTTTGTTGGTTCTGGTCCTTTACTGACAACCAGCTGTATTGTCGTATTTTTCTTGACTTTTGAAGAGGCCTTTTTGTTTTGCGAAATCACCTTTCCTTTCGAATATGAGCTGCTATACTTACTTTTCGTTTTCAACTTCAATCCACTCTTTTTTAATTTGCTTTTTGCTGTTGTCAAACTTTTTCCTTTAACATTAGGAACCGTCATCAACTCTTCACCCTTACTAACTTCCAAAGTTACAACAAGTGGTTGAGACTGATTTAATAAACTTCCAGCTTCCGGTAACTGACTGACAATATTGCCAACCGGAACCGTATCGCTATAAACTTCAATTGTTTTAATATTCGCACCTTGTTGAATCGATTGAATTTGCGGTGTTATTTCCTCAATCTTTTGATTTACAAGATTAGGCATTAAAACTTCCGGTGTTGCTGTTACTTCCACTGTAGGTGTTGGTGATGTTGTCGGTGTAGTAACCGCATTTTCTTTTGATGCAACATTAGTTAATTCTTTTTTATCACCAGAATTTTGTGCTGTAAATACGAAAATTCCTCCAATCAAAACAATAGCTAACGAAACAATCACAGCAAGTATCTTTTTTTTGCCATTAAATTTCACAATTCTATTTTTTTCAACTACTATCTGATCGATTTTTTCAGCTTCATCCATCAAAACTGTTTTATTCTCATCATCCATTAATACTGTACTATTATCATCCAGAACATTTTCACCAACTGCACTCTCAACCTCCATCGAAGCCATATCTTTTTTTGGAATAACACGTTTTTCCTCTTCACCGTATATATCATGAATCAAATCACTCATCGATTGATATCTGTTTTTAGCCAAAACACAAAGTCCTTTATCAATTGCATCGGCAATTTTTGTATCTAATTCGATATCATATTCTTTTAGCGATACGTATTTATCTTCTAATACGCGTTCCATGGATTCCGGTGGAATTACACCCGTCAGCATATAATACATCGTTGCACTCAGTGCATAAATATCCGTCCATGGTCCCTGATGTCCTTTGCTGCGATATTGTTCTTCCGGTGAAAATCCTCTTTTTAGCATCACGGTCAAACTTTTTTCGTCTTCCTCCTGCGCTACTCGTGTAGCACCAAAGTCAATCAATTTGACCTGCCCATCTCGGCGAATCATAATGTTATCCGGACTGATATCTCGATGAATCATACCGGTTCGATGCATTTGCTCTAACGCTTTCATAACAGGTTTCATAACCTTTAGCACATCTTCCGGCTCCATTTTCCCATTTTCTTTTAAGTATTCTTTTAATGTTTCTCCATCTACATACTCCATGATAATGTAAGCTGTTTTGTTTTCATTAAAGAAATCACGAATTGAAACAATACCTTCATATGCTTCTAATTTTGACATACTGCGTGCTTCTTTTACACTGCGACGCATACCCTCTTCAAAACTCTTTTCATCTGCATGATCAAACATATAAATTGTATTATTTCCTGTTGTCGTATCACGGCTGGCTATTTTAGGAGGAAAAAATTCTTTTATTGCAATTGGTAGTTCTAGTTTTTCATCCCATCCAATATATGTGATACCAAACCCACCTTCACCAATCACTTTTCCAATAATATATTTTCCTGCAAGTTTCGTCCCTAAACGCAGACATCTTGGATTGACTTTATACGCATTGGGGTTGAATCCGCAATGAGGACATTTGATATCATCCGTATTAATTTCCTGCATACAGCCCAGACATATTTTTTTGTTATTCTCACTCATACTCTGCCTCCTGCTAATCAATCTAGAAAAACAGCAATTGCTGAATAATTATCCATATTTTCATTTTTACCATTTTTTTTGACAACCTTAGTCATTTTTCCAAGCCAATCCTCTGCTGTCTTCGCTCGCTTCAATGTCTTTTCCATATGTTTTTCATCAATATATTCCCAAAAGCCATCGGAACAAAGCAAAAATTGATGCCTGTTTTCATTTTTTTCAATTGTCTGCACTGAATTCAATATTCCTGTTTGATCGTGCATGCCAACCGCTCGTAACAAACGATTTCTATCCTGATGATGGCGAATTTCTGACTCGTCAATTTCTCCTGTTGCTGCAAGGACTTGACAAACACTGTGGTCTTTTGTTCTCTCAACTATTTTTCCATCTGAAAAATGATATAATCTGGAGTCACCAACATGTCCCCAGCTAACTTGATTATCATCTACAAGCAAAACAACTAATGTCGTCATCATATCTTCGGTTATATCTTCCTGTCCTTTTACTTCCATCAAATTCCGTTGACATTCACTCACCATATCCGTAATAAATTTTTCAAGACATTTTTTTCTCTTTTGGTCATATTTCTTTTTGACTTCCTCCACTACAAATTTTGATGCTACATCTCCTTTTCCCTGTCCTCCTAATCCATCAGCCAAAGCAAAGCAGCCTTCGTTTTCTGTAGCAACAGCATAAGTACTATCTTCATTATATGGCCTATCGCCCTTATCACTAAACACAGCGTATGTAAGCATAATGTCCACTCCTTGTTTTTTACTTAAAGCACTTAACTTTAGCCTCTTGATGCATATACAGATACTGTTTTCCGATAAATGGAAAATTAAAACGAACCTTGTAGCTTGCTTTCACAACAACATCATCACCAATTTTTGATCCAGCAAAATTAATATCACTTACTCCATGTTCAATACCAGCCCATTTTATATAAGTTTCTCCATCCATTGTATTGTTAGATGTTATAACATATTTGAACTCCTGTTTAATAACATCCACGTCCCCTTTATGTGTTATTTCATTTACCTGTTTTCTAGATGGCAACTTGCCTTGTCCAAAAAACAATTTCATATATTCATAAAACTGTGTTAATCCATCTGCCACAATCTCCACCTTTGAATCAGGCAATGTTTCATCATATACTGTTTGAATAGATAGATTTCTTGCCGTCTGAAGCACTGCATGATTCACCATATTTTGTGCAATGTAAAGTTTTCCAAAGGACAATATAAATACAATCAATAAAATAAAAATAGTAAATGAAATTGATGCTTCTATTGTCATAATGCCATCTGAACGCTTAATATCCATTGTAAGTCACCTCATTCATTTTAAATAAATCGATCGAAAAACTACCACCTGACATTGATTTTACTGGTAATAGCGGATTTAAAGTAGCAGTCACATCGCTTCTTAAATATGTATTAGCTTTACTAAGTTTAAATGTTGCCTTTCCTTTTTTCTTTCTTTCCTCATAACGCGTTTCCATTTGTATCACGTCCCCCATTCGCTGTAACGAACGCCCCTGCGGCAGAAGAATTAAAAATAAAAGCAAATATTCTTTGTATGACCAATCCCAAAAAGGTATTTCTTTTGAATCCTGCAGAAAATTTTCTGTCTTCTTTTTATTTTCTTCTTTTTTATCATTTTCCATGGCATCATCACATATATTCTCTATATAAGCCAATAGTGTGCCTTCTGGATCCTCTAATGTTTCTTTTGATAATACTAAATGTTTTTTTATCAAAGGAACTTTTGTCTCCACACGAACTAAAAGATTCATGTCCACATTTGCTTCATAATAATTCCATGCCAAAAAAACAAGGGGCGCAAATATCGAGCAACTGCTTATAATCTCCATGCAATTTTCATCCATTAACATTGTTATCATATTCGAAAGCATTCTTAAAACAAGGATTCTGCCAAATACTTTCTCTTGATTTACTTTTTCACTCGGATTTCCGTACAAAACATATTCCAGATTGCACGAATTAAATATTTGCGCATCCGAGTAATTATCATTTCGAATGTCATCTAACCTTGTTGTTGCTTTATTTTTGATATAATAACTTGTCAGCAATTTGTCTCCAATTCCATCCACTAAACTTTCTAATACAACCTTACCCTGACCATTTATCATAAGTTTAGCAAGCCACACAACACTATCATAAATATTTTTCACATCATTAATTATTGGTTTTAAATTCAGCAAAACCTTTACAACATTAACGTTAGTTCCTGGCATTAATATCATAATCGGATCATGATTACTATTTCTGGAAATCAAATCATAGACCCCCTCATACAAATTATCCATTTTTTGTATAATCTGCTCATATAAAGCATCATCATTCTGGCTCTCTTCTTCTGATAACCGGTCAATGTCTGCCAAGTATTCTGGCGGAACATATTTTTTTGCATCTTCTAACAGTTTTGTTTTATTATTCAAATCTCTTAATCGGTTTTCATTATCATCTGCATCTCTTGAATTATTTGTTCGAAGTGTCTGTTGAGACAATATCACCTTTTTCCCTGGTACACTCCTATATGGAAATGGTGTCAATGTGTTTCTAAGCTTCTTTAACCCTTTAATTATTTTCATAATTGGACTTGCATCCGCTAATACTTTTTTTAATTTCAACCCATTAATAGCTACTGCCAATGTTCCTGCATCTATGTAACTCATGTGATATTTTTTTAAATCAGAAACCGTTGGTATTTTTACGTCGTCCTCTGTCATATTATCAATATTCTTATCTTTTATTTCCTTTGATTTACTCTCACATAATTTTAATCCACCATCCACTTTATTAATATATTTTTGAAATCCGCCCTGAAAGGCTTTATTTATCGCTTCTAATATGGCTTGGCAAATATCTCCCTGTTCACTTCCTAACTCTCCTGATAGTTTTGAAACAGTATCACCAAGTTCTTTTACTTTTGTTTGATAAGCAACCATTTTGTCTTTTACATTATCAATAGCTTTTATATATTTCTGCTGGCAATCCATCACCTTGTTTGTTGCCTTATCTAATTTTTTTGTATTCTTTTTCCCTAACAAATTCTTTTCATTACCTATAATGTTCTCAATTTCATCAATAGTAAATGACTCGCCAATATTTTCAAACTCATACTTACTTTCTTTTACAAGTTTGAACCATTCATCAATCGTTGCATCTTTTTTCAAATTCAGACTATCAATTCCATCAAATCCGGGTATCATATTCTGCAAATTGGTTAATCCCGTTATTTCTGTTTGTTCGTTTGCAGCCAAATACTCTTGAATATTTTTAGCCACCTGAATAATAGATGCAATTTCCTGTTCTTTTGATTTCAGTTTATTTATTATTTCATCACGCTTTTTGATTGCGTCAAGCAACTCATCTTGTGCTTTTTTATATGATGTTCCTTTTGCTGGAACTTCTTCTTTCTGAAAGAATTTTTTTATATTTCTCCAGCCATTTGCCGCACTTTCAAAAATGTTATATCCTTCAATGCTTCCTTCTAAATCCATAATTGTATACATAAATTCTTTTGTTTTAGAGACAAAATCTATGCATGCACTCAATTGCTTAATAGATGTTTGAACTGCATTGTACATATGAGAACCAAAGATTTTCTTCCCTAATTCTTTTAAAATATCTTTTTTGATTTTTTCAAGATTCACCGCATACTCACACAAATCAGCCGGTGCCCGATATTTTGAGTATTCCTGTATCTGCCTAAGTAAAACATTATTTGTTCTTAAACTATAAAAAGTATCTACATCTACATCTTTTGTTAACTTCATTAGTTTAGATGCTGCCACTGCATATTCACTTTCTGTTGGAACAGTCTGGCAATTTGCTTTTAAATACTTTACAAAATTATCTTTCAATTTTTCTTCATCTTGTTCATCAAATGCAAATAATCCAAACTTGCTATACAAAGTCTCATTGTAATCGGCAAGAATAGAAATGGCTGCATTTTGTGCTGCTTCTTCCAATAAGTTTACTGCACTCTTATAACGTCCAATTTCCATCAACATGGTACTAAATATCATAGTTGGAAATAGAACAATTAGTAAGAATATTGAAACAATGCCTTGATTTCTTTTATTCATACAAAATTTCAACATCTCTATGTGACCCTCCTCTATTTCTTTATGTAATCAATCATTTGCCTTACCAATTTTATTTCTGGTGTTTCTGTTATTTTTTCAACCTGTTCCCACAAAAAATCAACCGCATTGATATAAGAAATAGGGTCAACGCATTCCGCACAAGCAGTCACACGAAACTCTACCTTGTCGTTAATTCCAAGCATAGATACAAGTGGAATATGATACGATTCCGTCATCGTAACTATTAAATCTTTCTGCATTGTTTTTCCTTGCTTTATATCAACTTTTGCTTTTATTTTTACACCATCTTTTTTCAGCAAACAATTTTTACTCAATAAATAATAGCCAAACCATTCTGCCTGACGTTCAATTGGCAAATCTAGCTTGTCTGTCGTCCCAAAAATCTCCCGATATAACACACTTCGATTATTTAATTGTTCTTTATTAATAAAGCTCATAAATGGGTCTTTATCAGAAAACCCATAGTTTGCAGAAACACAGCTTACTGTATTATTTGCAACTGTCGTTAAAGTAATTCTTTGATACATTAGTAACACAAGAAACATTAGTATCCCATAAATAATAAGAACCAATGGAAATACAATACTTGCTTCTATTATCATTTCTCCCTTATCATCCTTCATCTTTTATCCCCTCTCTACCACTTAAATAAGTTTCTTAATTATTGTCCACAAATCGTTTTCTTTGACAAAACAAGTTTTGTCCTTTGTAAAATACAAAACATCCTGATAGTCACCCTCCATTTGAAATTGGTTTTCGGCATTTATAAATCCCCATTTCCCATCTTTTTTTACTCCCGCATAACCATTACTGAATGCCTTTGCCTCTTCATATTGTGGTTCTATTACCACATTTCCCTTATAATCTGCAAACCCCCATTTTCCATCTTTCTCAAATGCAAAATATCCGCCCCCATAACATATGTCCACATCATCACAAACAAAAGCTGATACCTTTTCCATTTTAGCATTCAACATATGCCATCCACCTTCTTTAGCAAAAATAACATCGTTTGTAATGCATTCTTGTAGATTGTTTAATTTTATATCGCTATATTTTAAAGATATCCTTTTCCCTTCTCCATTAACAATATACCAGCTGCCGTCTTCATTCACCGCTGCCATATTCTGATTAAATTTTCCCACATAATCAAATTCTTTTGACGTATATGTTCCATCTAATTTTATCCAACTAGATTTATCACCCTTATTTATAACAACCAGACCATCTCCTATTCCACATGATGATTTAACATCTTCATCTAAATACTTCCATCTCTTTCCGTTTTCATCCGCTATATATACAAACTGTCCACTTTTTACAACTGCATATCCATCATAATAAGGGGATGCAAAATCATACATACACCCTATCTGTGTATTACCGAGTCCATCAACATATCCATATTGTTTGCCATCCGAAACACAATACCATTCTCCATTAGAATATTTAACATCCTGAAAGCAAACATCAAGTTTTGCATATTCTTTTGATAATCTTTCATAAGCCTGATTAATTTTATCGCTTGATATATTATTGATCAGTGCCCTTTGAATCACTTCAACCATCTGTTCATTCTCATTCTCCTTGTCGAAATACTCTAATGCCGTTTCATAAATTCCTACTTGATTCCATAATTGATCTACGGATGCTAAAACAAAATCATCAACGATTGTCTGTTCATCTATTTCACCATCCTTCAAAGCCCCTCTATATGCCTGAATCATTTCTCTCCTTACTTCAACCGTATCTGCTTTTTCCAAAGCATCTTGATAAAAATCCAACGCTGCCATATTCAAATTTTTGTCTTTATAATCCCTAGCTGTTTCAAGGGCATTATTCAATTCGTTATCTTCTGTCACTTGCATCTTTGTATTGTCTGCTATTTTTACAATAGCTAACACATTAAATATAATTAATGCTACAATAATTAACCTTTTTCTCGATTTTGAATTCATTTTTTCCTCCTCAATAGCTACCAACAATAGATGTTACAATATAACCAATCAATATTAACGGTGCAAATGGAATCGTTGTCTTTTTTCCTTTATGAAAACACAGCAACATGACAATGCCAATGATTGCCCCTAATAATACAGAAACAAACAAAACAGAATACACAAAAAAAGCTCCTGTATACAACGCCATTAACCCAAATAGTTTTATATCACCCATTCCAATGCCTTTATGCGTTAATGCAGCAAAAATTAAGAGAACCACGACCAAAAGCAATGCGATACCTTCGGAATAAAATTCAAATCGTAAATCACCCCCTAAATTTACATACTCAAAAATATATACTATAAGTCGTATGCACATTCCTGCAAGGAGCATTCCATTTGGTATAATTTTCATTTTATAATCAATCCACGCACATATCAGTAATAGCACATAGAAAATAATCAATTTTATTAGATTAAGTTTTGTGTCTACATTTTCATAAACTCTGCTTATCATAAAAACAGATATAAGACACGACACCAATAGTCCTGCCAATAAATTTTTTTCATCATATTTTAGTTTATTTTTTTCCCCATTCTTATTTATCAGTTTAAATTTTCTTAAACTTGCGTAGCACAATATATGTGAACATATTGCTATAATTGTAATTATTAAATATTTCATTTTTGTCTCCTCGAAAATTTTTATATGGGGGAGAACAGTTTCCCCCATATAAAAGTATCAACTCATGTTTCGCTGAATCGATCCAAAGTTTAGCGACTACCACCACCAGAAGCACCTGGTGCTCCAGAACCGCCTCCGGATTTTAACTTATCAAAGTTTGTAACATTTGCTTCATTGCCACTAATACTGTTCCAAATCGAATTTGCAAGATCAATAATCTGGTCTTTGAAGAATATTCCAAGTGCAATTACAATTGCTAAAATGATAATAATTTCAATAACTGTAACACCACCATTTTGTTCTTTAAACCAATTTACTGCTCTTATCCTCATCAGATTAAGTTCATGTAAAGCTGCATAATACATATTTTTTCACCTCCTTAATTTATATTCTAAACCCCTATATAAAAGGGAATTAGTAACAATTTATTAAAACATATTGGTAACAATTGGCACCATTACCATAATTAAAATTCCAACAAACATCATCATGATTGGAATTAAAACTTTATTGCCAGCCAATTCTGCAAGTTGTATAACTCTTTGTTTTTTTGTATGCCATAATTCTTTTGACATATCACTTAGCATTTCTGCCAGCTCTTTATTTCCTTTTTCCATCCCCTGAATTATAGAAGATGTAAATTTTCTTAATTCCGGTGTGGCACACCGATTAGCAAAACGATTTAATGCCATCTTTAGTGATACGCCATTCTCTATCTCTTCCATTGTTATCTGCATCTGTTTATGTAATTCATCCTCATCTTCATAAGCTATAACTTCCCATGCTTCTGTGACAATCATACCAGCATTGATAAGTAATGCCATAGTAGATGCAACATTTGGAAATTGTAACAAATACCGGTCACTATTTTTCTTTATCTTTTCGGATAACAAAACAATAAAATAGTAATTCACTACAGCAAGTACAACAAGCATCAAAACGACCATCATGAGTCGATCTTTTGGTGAACATACACATAGCAAAAACATAAACACATCTACTAAAAACAATGAGAATGTTAATCTTTGAGCGTAATATACGCTCACATAATATTCTGCATATTTTTCACCATATATTACAACCGCATCTTTTCTCATCTTTAATGCAATTGTGCCTTTCAAATTTACTCGAAGCAATTTCATTAAATGGAATCCTACCCCATAACACTCTTTCAAAGCAAATTCTTCATCATCTAATGGTTCTATTACATTCTGATATTTAGATGAAACCAAAAAAATCACTGTCATCCACATACAAATTGTTGTTATTCCACCAATCAAAATATTTAATATCATAAAACAAATCTCTCCTATGCCTTAATATCTAGTACTTTCCTGCCAACAAAGTAAGCAACAATAAATACAAAAATTGATACTGTTGTCGAAATTATTCCTGAGACAGAAACAAAGTTTTCTGCGAACCCCTCTCCAGAGGATTTCAGCATAGCAATCAAAAAAATTGGCATTAGAATCATGATATTCATTTGATTTGCACTACTCGCTACTTTTGTCTGAATCTCCATTTCTATTTCTATTTTTTCACTTAATATTTCATAGCAGTTCTTTATAATTTCTTTTAAATTGCCACCACGACGGTATGCTACTTCAAACACCTTGCCAAAATTTGAAATATCCTCAATCCCTGATCTGTTTCCGAAATCTAAAAACAACTCCTCTATTTGAATCCCATTTTCCATTTCACGTAAAAAAACAGAAACTTCTTGCACAATATAATCTTTTTCTGTATACTGAATCAACAAATCATCTTTTACCGTTTGCATTGCATTTGGCACATTTTGTCCTGCAGCAATCGAAATAGACAATGATTCTAGCATATCCACAAATTGCTTTCGAATCTTTCTTTTTCGATTTGTTTTTAATTGTTTCCTTCGCATAGGCATAAGAATTTTGAATGAAATCCCTCCAAAAACAACCATCACACTCGTGTTAATTATATAAGTAATTCGAGTAGGTTCTCCATGTATATTAATTCCAATTCCACCATAGAATATATAACCAATAATTGCTCCCAACACAAAAAAGGCAATCGCATATAAAACCCATTCCATTTTTTTCATATAATACTCGTTATAATTTAACACTGGTATTTTCGTCGATGACATATACCACTGTGGCTCTCTCTCTTTTTTCTTGCTCATACAAATCCCCTTTCTCATATAACCTGATTAATTCCGGCAAGTTTCAGTTTATAATCATTCACCAACGGATTTTTTGTTCGTAGCAAACTTCCGCTGACTTTTTCCAGTGTACTATTCTCATCTTCTTCGAACACATACAACGGATTTAGTTGTATCTCACCGTCCTGATATCCTAAAACTTCTGTAATCTCCATTGTCTTACGTGAATGGTCACGCAATCTTGACAAATGAACAATAATATCTACTGCGGACGCAATCTGTTGCCGAATTGCTTCCAGTGGCAGCCCATCTGCTCCCTGCAGCACCATTGTTTCTAATCGGCTCAGCATATCATGAGTCGAATTGGCATGTCCGGTCGACAATGAACCATCATGTCCGGTATTCATTGCCTGAAGCATGTCGAGCGCTTCACCGCCTCGAACCTCACCGACTACAATTCTCTCTGGTCTCATTCGAAGAGAAGATTTAATCAAATCACGTATCGTAATTGCACCAGCTCCTGCTGCATTTGCATTTCTAGTCTCCATACTTACCAGATTTTCAATTCCGGTAATCTGCAATTCTGCCGAATCCTCAATCGTAATAACACGTTCCGTCTTTGGAATATAATTGGAAAGCGCATTCAAAAAAGTCGTCTTTCCTGAACCGGTTCCGCCACTGATAAAAATATTGTATTTCGCCTTTACCAGACATTCTAATTTATCCGCAATCTCCTGTGTCAGAGAACCATAGGAAATCAGTTTATCGATTGTCATCGGTTCCTTGGAAAATTTACGAATCGTTACCGTTGGACCACACAATGCAATTGGTGGTAAAACTACATTAACACGCGAACCATCCGGAAGTCTTGTATCTACAATTGGATTTGCCTGGTTGACTTCACGACCTGCCAGACCGACAATACGCTGGATAATATCCTCCAATCTGCGCTGACTCTCAAACTTGCGGTTTAATTTTGTCAAAGTTCCATTCTTCTCAATAAAAATATTGTCCGGTCCATTAATCATTACTTCAGTCACATTATCATCCGATAAAATGGAATCCAAAATACCAAAACCACGAATAGAACCGTAAATTTCCTGAACTATTTGAACCTTTTCCTCAATTGAAAAGAAGCCATCCTTTGTTTTTTCAAAAATTAATTCTTCGATTTTATCTTCCAGTTCTTCATTACTCATAGATGTTATCGCTAGGTTATCCATGATATACTGTCTGGTTTCCTGGATCATGACATCCATCTGTGTTTCTTTCTTTTCCATGTTTTCCTCCACTACGGTTCTACCCGTATAGCAATTGCTGTTATGTTATCGGTTTCCTCTCTTTTTTTATTTTCTTCCACTAACTCCAACAGATTTTTTTGTATTATTTCATCTTTCTTTGCTTTATTCGGTCGAAGTTTTCTCCACATTTCTTTTTCTTGTAATTTATGGACAAATCCATCCGAGCAAAGCAAAAAAGTCTCTGCCAAATCGATATTTCCGGAAAAGAATTCTGTCTGAATATTGCCCCTTGCTCCAATGCACTGCAGTAATTGATTCTTTCTTGTATCTCTCTCCGCTTCAGTCGGTGTAATAATCCCCATCCGGACTTCCTGCATCACTCTGCTATGGTCGTTTGTAATCTGCTCCATCGTTCTTTTACCGATTTTATAAATTCTGGAATCCCCAACATGTATTCCAAAATAGCGTCCCGGCAACATCAGCAAAAGTGACACTGTCGTTCCCATTGCTCCTCCCATATCATTGCCGTACTCTATGAGATACTTATTGTGCTCTACCAAAAGTTCGTCAAGCTGCTTCCTTAATTGATTTACTTCCACTCCCTGTACTAACAGTTCCTTGAATTCACTGTCATACCATTTTTCTATTTTCTCTATCATGGACTGACTTGCGAACTCTCCATGGGATAATCCCCCCATGCCGTCACAAACCACAGCAAGCCCAACATTTCCAACGATTGAATCCTGAATATGGATACACGCCGAATCCTGATTCACTTTTCTCGTTGTACCCACATCGGATACTACACCACATTGAAACTCCATATTTTTTCTCCTAACGCAGTTGCAGTATATATTCATCTCTTCCAAAACGAATGACATCGCCATCCTTGATTTGAACATTAATATTGCTTTGTATTTTCTCCCCATTGACAAAAGTTCCATTTTTCGAATTGGCATCTCGAACAAAAACAATTTTCCCCTGTTCGTCCAACACGATGCTGGCATGCAGCCTTCCAACTGTCGGTTCAGAGGTTACATAATCTACATACTTTTCTTCGCGCCCAATCTTAAAGTCTTTTTTATTAATCGGAATTTGACTGTTTGTTTTTTTATCTATCAAATATGGCATAAATAATGACGCTTCACTATCATCAGCTAATAAAGTTTCGCCGATTTCCTGTACCGCCTCTTTTTCCTTTTTCTTTGAAACATCCACTGATTTTTTCTGTCCCGGAATTTCAAAGGCAAATGAATCCGCCTGTTTTTTTTCCTGCTTCTTCTCTTTTTTCTTTTTCTTTGAAAATAAGCCAATTATGCCTTCCTTTTTTTCTTCTTTTTCTGTTTTCATAACATCAGAGGATATCTCACTATTGGGGTCCGGTACATTGTATATCACATTTGGTTTTTCTTTCATTTTTACTTCTCTTACTGGTCTTTCACTTTGTTTATTTTCCTTTTTAACGTCTTTGTTTCTTGCAAAACCAAGTGTTTTTATCTTTTCAATTTTTTCTGCATATTCCTTTAAAGTAATTTTTTCATCTGCCAAATAACTTTGCAAAGTTTCTAATTTGCCAATATCATCTTTCATATCATAGTTTAAATTATGTAACAGTGTAATCAGAAAATCTTTCCATGTTATCTGTGCCAGCAATTCATTTTCAACAGGAAGAAACATCAATTCAATCTTTCGGCTCGACAAATCAATAAATATGTTTTCTGCCTCCAGTACAAAATGCCCCTCATTAAGCATATACTGCGCGCAATCCATTATTGCCGCAATGATTCCCTGTACCGCCGGATATAACTCCTCCCAGCGAACAAGTCCGCCTAAAAACTGGGATAGTTTCATCTTATTTGTCATTTCATACATAAACTTAATTTCATCATTATTTTGTGCAGAAGAAAAAGGAAGAAGTCCTTTAATATCATTATTCTTCAACATCTCCACTTCAACATGATCCATTTGTGCTGCATCATCGACACGATACATCAAAAATTTCTTTTCTCCAAATTCAGCTTCCTGAAAACTAATATTTTTATACATACTCCTGTCCTCCCGGCTGGTATATCGATAATAGGCTGGCATTTTCAGCATTTACAAGGGTGTCCATAATTAATTTTTCCATTCTGGTTTCCTTTACATATGGAAGCTCAGCTAAAATAGGCAAGCCAATTTCCCGCCTTGGTCCTTCACATTTATTTTGTATCACACTTACTTTTGTGGATAAATCAGACCCATTCACTTCATCATATTTGCTTATACAAGTCATAAGTGTCTGTGTTTTTTCCGTTGTTGTGTCACTTCCATCTGTAATAAATAAAACACGGTCAGACAGTGGCATAATTTTTTTTGCTGTATCTTCATTCGCACACGGTAAGTCAATAACAATACAATGAAACTTCCCCATTGCCCGCACAGCATCCAAAAATTCATTCCATTCATTTTGATCCAACTCATCAATTTCATTTGGATTCATCGGTTTAGAAAAAAAATAAACGCCACCATAAGTTTGCTTTAACGAACTTTCTATTTTCATTTGCAGATTTCCTTTTCCACATTTCACAGCAAATAAAACATTCGAGAAATTTGAACTTCCTTCTGCGTTCAGAAAATAATCTATATTCGAAAAACTCTCAAGTGACAAATACATCACCTGAAATCCCTTTTTGACAAGTTGCCTGGTGTAGACTAAGGCTGCCGTAGTTTTTCCTACCCCTCCTGCCGCTGAGGTAAAAGCAACCACTGGCGATTCTTTTGACGTTTCATATGAATAAGTAATTCCGCTTTTTTGCTCTGCTATCGTATCTAAAATTCCTTTATATAGATTTTCTACTTTTTGATATTTGCAAATAGCCGGTCTTCCATTCATTTCCTTAATTCCCATTTCTGAGGTTAATATCATACTCTTTTCTTCAGCTTCTTTGGGAAGCAAAGACGCAACGGAAAGCAAAATATCATATGCTCTGCTTGAAATATATTTTTTTAATGCCGTCGAATCCGAAAATGTGACGATATCAACTTCATTAAAATAATAAATTTTAAAGGCACGAATAAAATGATCTATGTATTTTTCGTCGGTATCTGCTAAAACAATTCTTATCTTCATCATACTCTCCTCGTCCAAAAATCTATTTAATAAATATATTTACTTATATTATAGTAAATATATTTACTAAAATCAATAGTTAATCTTCTCTCTATGCTATTATCAGTATCTAATAATAAAAGAAAGGGATGATGATTCGTTGGCTGATTATTCATATTATACTCGACGAATTCGCGATATTAGGGAAGACAATGATTTAACACAACAACAAATTGCAGAAATATTAGGAACATCCCAAACAATGTACGCACGCTATGAGCGTGGTGCAAATGAATTACCAATCCGGCATTTAATAAAACTTGCAGAATACTATCGACTCTCAACAGATTATCTGCTTGGTCTTACAAATGAAAAGAAACCCTATCCAAGCACAAAATAAAGACGAGATAAGAAACCACACAGTTTCTCCTCTCGTCTTTATTTTATCTGTACACGGCGGCTAGGCCGTCACAATTATTCTGCTGTAGTAGAGATAATCTCTTTTTTATTGTAGCTTCCGCAATTTTTGCAAACACGATGTGGTACCATCAAAGCGCCACATTTACTGCATTTTACCAAAGTTGGAGCAGTCATCTTCCAGTTTGCTCTACGCTTATCTCTTCTCGCTTTCGAAGATTTATTCTTAGGACAGATACTCATGTCGATTACACCTCCTCTGAATTACTCAAACACTTTTTCCATTATACTTGCTTAACTTAGTCTTGTCAACAGTTTTTTAGAAAAAATAGTCGAATTTTCCAATTATATTTTTCAAAAATCTTATTTCAAAAGAGCAACTGTTTCATGAGCAATTGCCAATTCCTCGTTTGTCGGAATAACAGCAACAGTAACCTTAGAATCCGGTGTAGAAATAATCTTCTCCTCACCGCGAATCTGGTTTGCTTCTTTATCCAATGTGATTCCCATATAACCAAAATGATTAAGAATCTGCTCACGTACAACGATGTTGTTCTCGCCAAGACCTGCGGTAAATACGATGGCATCTACACCATTCATGGCTGCAATATAAGAACCGATATATTTTGCTGTGCGGTAACTGAATACTTCAACGGCAAGTTTTGCTCTTTCATTTCCTTCGTTAGAAGCCTTGTCCAAATCACGGAAATCACTGGATACGCCGGAAATACCGAGCACACCGGATTTTTTATTTAAGATAACCATAACTTCCTCTAAGGATTTATTCAGGCTGTGTGCAAGATACTCAACGATAGTCGGGTCCATATCACCGCAGCGGGTTCCCATAACAAGACCTTCCATTGGTGTCATACCCATACTGGTATCTACAACTTTTCCGTTCTTTACAGCGGAAATACTGGAGCCGTTGCCAAGGTGGCAGACAATAATTTTAGAATTATCCGGGTCCAGGTTCAACATCTGAATCGCACGCTTGGAAACAAAGCTGTGGCTTGTTCCGTGGAAGCCGTAACGACGTACTTTATATTTTTCATAATACTCATATGGAAGACCGTACATATAAGCAACCGGTTCCATAGTCTGATGAAAGGCGGTATCAAATACACCGATGTTTGGCACGCCCGGCATAATTGCCTGACAAGCGCGGACACCGATTAAGTTTGCCGGATTATGTAATGGTGCTAAAGGACTGCATTCCTCTACACCGGCGATTACTTCGTCATCTATAATAACGGATTTTGTAAATTTCTCGCCACCATGTACCAGACGATGACCAATGGCATCAATTTCATCTAAGTTTTTGATGACACCATAATTTTCATTCGTCAAAGCATCCAATACCATACGGATTGCTACTTCATGGTCTGGCATAGCCTGCTCAATTACTACTTTTTCTCCACCATTTGGTGTGTGGTTCAAACGTCCGTCAATTCCAATTCTTTCGCAAAGGCCCACTGCCAATGCAACCTCTGTTTCGGAGTCAATCAACTGATATTTCAGTGAAGAACTTCCGCAGTTAATAACTAATACTTTCATCATAACCTCCATTTCAGAGCGTAGCTAAATACTATGTCTGTTATTCATACCGTATTATTATACGCCTGAATTTTCAAAAAAACAAGCGTACATTTGTAAATTTATGCAATGGATAATCCTAAATCACCCAATCCCAGAATCCATCCTGCTCTAACTCACTTCTCGAATCTCTGCTGTACTGCAATTCCGGATTTTTCACATTTACTTTCATGCCGGCGGAAACCGATTTAACAATAAATGCATTACCGCCAATTGTAACACCGTCGCCAATGACGGTATCGCCGCCAAGTACCGAGGTTCCGGAGTAAATCGTTACGTTGTTTCCAATTGTTGGGTGTCGCTTTTCGCCCTTAAGAAGCTGACCTCGTTTTGTGGATAACGCTCCAAGCGTAACTCCCTGATAAATTTTTACATGGTCTCCAATTGTTGTTGTCTCACCAATTACAATGCCGGTTCCATGGTCAATGCAAAAATACTTGCCGATGGCAGCACCCGGATTGATATCAATTCCTGTCAGGCTGTGTGCATACTCTGTCATAATACGCGGAATCAGTGGCACACCAAGAAGCACAAGTTCATGGGCAATGCGGTAAACCGTAATAGCAAAAATACCGGGATAAGAAAAAATAACTTCATCGGTACTGTATGCTGCCGGATCACCATCATATGCTGCCTGAACATCGGTGTATAAATACTCTCGTATCATCGGAATTTTCGAGAAAAATTCTTCTACAATTTTTTCCGCTTTATTTGATAAATCCGATTTTGGGCACTGGTCACATGCCTCATCATTTCCCAATACGCGTGCAATCTGTTTGCGGAGATGGTACTGGACAAATTCCATGCGGTCGCCCACTAAATATTTGATATATTCACTTCTCACGCGGTTGGTATCAAAAAATCCCGGAAACAAAATTCGGCGAAGTTCTTCCAATACCTGAATCAATACATTTTTATTTACAATATTCTCCGTATCCATCCGAACTGTCACCGGATACTCTTTGTAACTTTCTAATATGGCTTCTATCATTTTCTCTGATTTTTCGCTCAAAGTCTGCCCCTCCATTCTTTTTCCATCCTTTCTGATTATCGTAACACAAAACACTTCTATTTGTCCATCTCTACCGCATAAGATAGAGTAAAAACCGTGAGGTATTGTTATGATTGTCGGCTCACTTCTCTTTATCGGCTTCCTTTTATTTTGCCCGGAAGCAGCGATTTCCGGCAGTAAATATGGCTGTTCTCTGTGGATTTGCGAACTAATCCCGACACTTCTGCCATTTTTTATTGCCTTAAATTTCTTCCGGCTGCAATTAAAAAAAGCATCCGAGCATCCGGCATTTCTCCTTCTTGGTCTGCTGTGCGGTTATCCCGCCGGTGCGGATTTGGTGAGTAAACAATACGAAAAAGGACTGCTAGCAACGGACAAAGCCTATTTTTATCTTGGATTTGTCAACAATCCAAGTCCAATGTTTATCATGGGGTACTGTTGCAGCACCATTTTAAATGTTTCAACACCAAAAGCGATCCTTTTTTTCCTCACACTGGTTCTGTCCGCTTTTTTAGGAAGTTTTTTTGTTTCTTCCATTCTGAAAATAACCGGCAGAAATAAAAACACTTTCCATGGCAGCAGTACACAAAATGCATGTTCCCCGCAAAAGCTTTCTTTTTCCAAACTAATGGATAAAATTATTTTGGATAGTTTTATCCTGATTACAAAAATCGGCGGCTATGTGATTTTGTTTTCGATTTTTGCCTGTTTCTTGAAAATGCTTTTGCCTACCTCCAGTTTATTCGGCATTGCCTGTCTTGGTTCTATGGAAATCACAACCGGAATGTCCTATGTTGAGACTGCTCCACTTTCTCTGCAAATAAAAGAAGTTCTAAGTGCTTCGATTCTTGCCTTTGGCGGTCTGTGTGCAGCCGCACAAACGAGCAGTGTTCTATCGCAGTCAGAACTTCCCATTTTCCCATATCTTGTTAATAAACTGATAAATGCCGTAATTGCCGGCAGTCTGGTTTATTTACTCTTCTGCATTTTTTAAGAAGGCATCTTCCGGAACCTCAAAGGATTCCTGTCCTTGTGGCTGTGGCTCAAGCTGTTCCGGCTCTTCCGGCATCTGCGGCTCACTGGCTGCGGCTGCTTTAGTCGGCTCAAGCTGCATCATAAGTTCTTCCTTATTGCTCCTCATCAACTGAATACTGTTTTTAAGTGCGCTGGTAAGCATGCGGGATTTATTATCAATTTCTTTTAATGATTCTTCCACATGTCCCTGTGCCTCGCTCAGTAAATCATTTGTATACAAAAGTGCCGCTTTTCTCATCTGATCGCTTTCGTCCTGTGCGGCATTCACCAGACGCTCTGCCTCTTCCGTTGCCTGACGCATAACGTCCTCGGCACGCTGATATGCGGTTTGAACAATCTCGTTCTGGTCAAGAATCTGTGCGGTCTGCTGCTGTGCCTGAGAAAGCATGTCCTCCGCACGCTGCTGCGCCTCATTTAAAATGCCATCGCGGTTTGTAATGATTTTCTGATAGCGTTTGATTTCTTCCGGTGCACACAGACGAAGTTCGTCTAATAAATCATAAAGCTGCTCGCGGTCTACGACAACTTTACTTGGATAAAGTTTTGATGGTTTACACTCTTCTACATAATTGTAAATCTCGTCAATTGCCTGCTCAATTCTGGATGGATTCATATTCTTCTCCTTTTCTCGTTCTTCCGGCTCCCTTATTTGGCACGAAGGAACACATGCTGATTGTTTTTATATTCTTTGATTCTCACAATTTCAAACTGCTCGGTGTCGACATAATCGACCGGTGTATCTAACGAAGTTTCTAAAATCAGAATCGTATCCGGATTCATGATTTTAGCATCACTAAGCCACTCTAAAATCTTTGGCTCAAAACCTCTCTCATAGGGAGGGTCGGCATAAATAATATCAAACGTTTCCTGCTGTCTTGCCAGTTTGGAAATCGCATAACTGACTTCCACCGGAAATACAACTGCCTGACTTTCTAACTTTGTTTTTTTCAAATTCGCCCGAATACAGGAAAGTGCTTCTTTGCCAAATTCAACAAAGACTGCTTCTTTGGCACCTCTGCTGATTGCCTCAATTCCAATCGCTCCGCTTCCACTAAATAAATCCAAAAAACGGCAGCCTGGAATGTCATCCTGTAAAATATTAAAAAGCGTTTCCTTAATCCGGTCAGTCGTAGGTCTTGTCCCCCTGCCCTCCGGAGAGACTAGAGGAAGCCGCCTTGCCTTTCCTGCAATCACTCTCATATCCAATTCTTCCTTCCCAATGCTTATCGTTTTCATTGTATATGATTTACGCCTTTTTTTCAAGGAAAACATTCACCTTACAGCGTAATCTGCCCCAAATACCGGTTCAAACGGTTTCTCAAACGCTCATTTTTCTTATATAGAAGTGCTTTTTCATCCGCAGACATCTCTTTTGCCTCTTTGGACGCCTGCTGCAATAACTTCGCGTCTTCAAAAATATCGGCAATTAAAAACACCTGCTCTCCACTCTGGCGGATGCCAAATAAATCCCCCTGTCCGCGGAGCACCAAATCTTCTTTTGCAATATAAAATCCATCGTTGGAATTGACTAAAACCTGTAGCCGCTCCCTGCTCTCTTTGGTTTCTTTTGTCGACATCAAAATACAATAGGACTGCCACTTACCACGTCCGACTCGTCCTCGAAGCTGATGTAACTGCGCCAGTCCAAAACGCTCTGCATTTTCTATCATAATCACACTGGCATTTGGCACATCAATTCCAACCTCAATCACTGTTGTTGAAACTAAAATATCGATTTCACCTTCTGCATAACGTGCCATAATATCTTCTTTCTGCGCCGGTTTCATTTTCCCATGAAGATATTCAATCGTTACCGAAGGTGGAAACTGGCTTTTGAGTTCCTCGGTGTAAAGCATTACACTTTCCAGTTCGGATTCGTCGTCCTGTTCCACCATCGGGCAGATAATATACACCTGCCGCCCTTCTTCAATCTGTTTTAGCATAAATCGATAGGCATTCGGACGATAATCCGTGTTGACTGCACAGTTCTTTATCGGCAGACGATTAGCCGGTCTTTCATCAATCACAGACAAATCCATATCACCGTACAAAATTAACGCAAGCGTCCTTGGAATCGGCGTCGCACTCATCGCAAGAACATGTGGTTCTTTTCCTTTTTGATAAAGTTTCTCACGCTGCTTTACACCAAAACGATGCTGTTCATCGGTAATCACAAGTCCCAAATCGGCAAATGCAACACCATCCTGAATGAGCGCATGCGTTCCAATCACAATATCCCATTCCCCGGAAACAATTTTTTCTTTTGCCTGTCTCTTTTCTTTAGCTGTAAGAGAACCGGACAATAATCCAACCGTCACGCCGTAATCTGCCAATAATTTCGTCAGATTTTGATAGTGTTGTGCCGCTAATACTTCCGTCGGTACCATGAACGCTCCCTGATATCCGTTTTTAACGACTTCCAAAAGTGCTAACACGGCAACAATCGTTTTTCCCGAACCAACATCTCCCTGCACCAGACGATTCATCACAAAACCGCCTTCCATATCCGCACAAATTTCTTCATACACTTTTTTCTGTGCGCCGGTCAACGAAAATGGCAGATTTTCCAAAAACTCAGCAGCCTCTTTTGTCTTTCGAATCCGGTGTGTGCTGATTTCTTTTCCATTTTCACGGATATAATTAAGTGCCATTGTATATAAAAATAACTCATCAAAGGCAAGTCTTTTCCTCGCCTCTTTCAATTCCTTATGATTTGCCGGGAAATGAATCTGACGCATCGCTTTTTTGTATTCAATCAATTGCTGGCGTTTGCGCAAATCCGCCGGTAAAAATTCTTTGAAATCCTCTACCGCCATGATTGCCTCCTGCATTAATTTTGCCATGGTATGATTGGTAATCCCCGCCGTAAGCGGATAAATCGGCTGCATTTTCCCTACAATTTTGTAAAATTCCTGCCTTGTGTAACGCTTTGGCTGCACCATCTGCAGCCGCCCGTTTCGCTTTTCGACCTTTCCACGGAACAAATATCTTGTCCCCATTTTTAACTGATTTCGCAGAAAAGGCATATTAAACCACGTAATTAACAGACTGCCGGTCGTATCCCGCAGCGTTATCGTTAAAATACTTTTTGAGCCACGTTTCATAATCTGCGGCCGCGCCATAAGCACGCCTTCTACAGCCGCTATATCTCCTTCTTCCAATGCTTCAATCAGACAAACCGGCTTGATTTCATCGTAGTTTCTTGGGTAGTGCTCTAGCAGTTCTCCCACCGTTTCAATTTTTAATTTGTGAAGATTTTGTTCCGCTTTTTCGCCAACACCTTTGACGCTGCGGACCGAGTCTGTTGTCTGCATTGCGATTTCCTTTCCATAAAATACTCAATCCTGTTGAGAATTTTAATCTATACTAGTATCATCCAATCTCTGTCTTTCGCGAATGCAACGCCATTTTACTGTGCAATCATAAAGTTATGCCAGTCTCAAGATTCGCTTTATATCATCCAGATTTTCAACAAAATAAATTTCCTCTTGTCGATCGTTGGAAGACAGACCATTACTATATTGCTAATCATACGCTGCTCCTCTCAAAATTCACTTTTCAAATATTAAATTCATATTAGAGTGTCTTTCTAAAGAATGCTTGTCCTTTTCAATAAATCTCCAAGTTTCCTTATATGTACCTGGGACAGCTACTGCTTCATCCGATATAAAGCTAATAAAATCATTTACCTTACCTTCATATCTTTCAGCAAAATCATCCGACATTTCTTCTTTCTCATCATCCGAAAAATTCTTCAGTACACCATATAATACATGTTCTAAATTACAGGAATTAAAATACAAGCGGTATCCTATATTATGAATTTTACCGGTTGAATAAAGCTTAAATAAGATTTCCGACTTATGTTTATTTCTACGTTCTATTGCTTCAACAACTGCTCCTTCCATATGATCTTCATAATATTGAATTTCCTCAACATCCGCCTCCACCACACAATCTTTTGCAAACACTCCATCTGTATCGGCAATATGAATCACCTTTATAAAGTCATCCCAATGATATCCATACTTCGACTTTATGCCATCTAAGAGACCATCTATCTTTCTAATAACATTATCAACCGTAGTAAATTCATTTGATGTAATATCTCCATGTACTACAGCAAATTGCACCTCTTCGGAAGAAAAAAACTCTTTTAAAATTCCACCGATAGCATTTTCATCACTCGGTCCTTCTACAATTACCGCAATAACTTTTTTTTCATTCATCAGAAAGGCTCCTTCCTGCTTTACGAAATGCTCGCGCAATCTTTAAACTATCCGTCTCTTCATAAATCGCCTCATCCTGTCCACCCAGAGTAATGCTTCTGATATACATACTACGAAGATTGTTATTCTCCTTTACTCTCTTCATATGGATATAGCGATTTTCCGGATTAACAGTTGAAAACATAATACTGCTCTTATCAAGCATCTCAAGAGCACGCAAGTTATGAGATGTAAAAATCAGCTGTCCCTTAGCACTCTTTTGAAAGATATCAAGCAGCTCTCCAAGCATATATTCAAAAATTCCTGCATCTAATTCATCAATCACAAGACAAATTGATGGATTCCCAAATGCCTGAATAAGCACATTCAAGATAGAAATAATCTTAATAATTCCCTCTGATTCCATACGAATAGGAATCGGATTTTCCCCTTCGCGCACAGACATCAACTCTACCTTCCATCCCTCTTCGCCAGAATCTAGTGCCTGTTTCCCATAATCTTTCACATCAATCATCATTCCTGGAATGATTGTATATAATACAGCATTTATTTGTTTAATAATTACATCCAAAATTTTCTTTGTTTCAACATCTAATACAACTGGTTCAGTCAAAGGTACCGCAAAATCTCCCTTTGCACCAATCTTGTTATTTTCTATACGAAAAGCCATTGGTAAAAGAAAATTTGCTGTTATCATTCCTGAATGAGTGTTTCTAATAACAAATAAATCCTTAAAAGAAAATTCAAATAATGCTTTGATTACATTAGAATAATTCTTAAATTTATCCTCAACTTTTTGACAGAAAATTTCTCTACTGCTATCTCCAAAAATAAAAGAACAATTACTTTTCTCTGCCATCTTTCTGGCCACGATTAAATCTGTTCTTCTCTCTTTATCCTTACCAATTAACTCATCAAGTCTCTTTTGTGGTTTAAAAATACTCTCCGACTCGCAGCGTATATAATCCATGAAAATATTCTTATTCGTTCTCTTTCCATCCTGGTTAATTGCACAATTCAAAAACTCTCTCTCTATTACAACATCACCATCCATTTTTTTCAACTCAATATTGTATCCAACCTCATATATTTTTTTCTTACCAAATATCTTAAATTCAGCATTCATATGAGCCGCATCATCGTTCACTCCAATATAATCACTTATACTCTGATCAATGGTCTCACCAATCATTATCTGCTGGAGGAAATATAAACCATCTACAACAGCCGTTTTTCCTGAACCATTCTGTCCATAGATACCAAGAATCTCTGCACCGCCAACATTAAGTGATTTTTCATTAGCCATAGGCATAAAAACAGTACCTTTTTTTACATTTTTGATATTTTGCAATGTCAATGAAGACAAACGGACAATAAATTCTCCCATTTTGTCACCTCCACAATTCGTCTATGTACAAAACCATAATAACATATTCTCTGTTTTTAGTCAACGCAATCTCTTTTCTGATACATTTTGTTCTTTTTTCCAAATTTCGATATTATTTTACATTACTACATCTCTTTTTTCTGTTCATTTGGATCTTCACAAGAATTACTTTGTTTAGCATATATCGAGCCTACGCACATTCGACTTTCCCTATCCAGCTGCAACTGCCCTTACCAAGTCTCCAATAAAATCTTTTTCTTTGGGATCTGACTCTGCACTCATCAATGTTATTGCCACTAAAGCACCTTCGCTTATCCTCTTTTGTCCCTTTTCATAAAGCACATTATTAGCCCATTGTCTAAATTCTACGCCCCGATTAGATTTCACTCTATAACCTACAGAAATAATTACCTCCAAACAATAAAACTGAACCGGCCTGTCAGAATTTGGAATGTGCATTTTTTGCACATTTCTTTGTTTAATGCATTATTAATATGTTTACCGATTGCCTTTACATCTCTTCTATAAATCCCATTTTGTCAAATTCATATCCGAATTATACCATAAAAATAACAGCACTGTATATCTTTATTCATATACAGCACCGCTATTTTTTTCGATACACCAAACAACTTCGGACATACTCTACATATGTTGTCAGAACTCCTCCCAACTTCGTTGGGTCCCTCCTTAGTACAAATAATGGACCTGGCGGGAGTCGAACCCGCGTCCAAACCAGAATCCCACGTTCTTCTACTATCATAGTCAGTTCTTTTGTTTTCTTGCGAAAACCATTCCCTCCAAATAGCGGGAACTAACACCCACTAAATATCAGTAGCTTCATGTTTCTCTTACCGATTCAAAGCTTTACCGGCAAGGTTCCCTACAAAGGAATGATGCTGTAACCTAGGTTGTAGGACGCCTAAGCACAACAGCCGCCATAATTAGGCAGCGTAAGCTAATTTATTATTATCAGCGTTTAAATTTAAGTCTGCGTTTTAACGTGGTCACAGTCCACGGATAGCTTCACCGTCTTCAGCTGGCCTGTCGAAACCAGTACAAGCCCGTACTGATAGATAACGTCAGGATCACAAAACACCCTAACTGTTATACATATACTATCACACACACATTTACGTGTCAACACCAATTTATCATGAAGATACCAAAACAACTCTTTCGCTAAAATCTACGAAACAGAGTTGCCTTAATGGCTGCCGGCACAAAAAAATATCCGTATTGAAAAGCCAGCGGATTTTTAACTCACTACAAGTGCAAAAATCCGCTGGCAAATATTTGTATTTTAGACTTTCTGCTTACGTTTAGGCATTCCCTACCACGTCAAACTCTTGTACTCACTGACTTTATCGCGCATCAGCAAGTCTGCCACTGCCTGCTCTGCCGTTTTATCGGAGAACAAAATTGCGTTAATCTGTTCCACAATTGGCATTGTTACGTGGTTTTTATTGGCAAGTGCCATCGCAGCTTTTGCACAGTTTACGCCCTCGATAACCTGCTTGATTTCTTTCTTTGCTTCCTCTAACGTCTTGCCCTGCCCTAACATATAACCGCAGTTATGATTCCGGCTGTGGGTGCTGATACAGGTTACAATCAAATCACCAATACCTGATAAACCGCAGAATGTTTCCATTTTTCCGCCAAGTTCCACACCAAGTCTGGAAATCTCAGCAATTCCGCGTGTCATCAAAGCAGCTTTCGTATTATCGCCAAGTCCCATGCCATCCAAAATACCGGCAGCCAGTGCAATCACGTTTTTCAGTGCACCGCCAAGTTCAATACCAATCATATCCGGACTTGTATATACACGGAAGCGGTCACTCATAAACACATCCTGTACAAACATCGCCGTCTTTTCCGTCTTTGCTCCGACAACAACCGTTGTTGGCACCCCATGGGAAACTTCTTCCGCATGGCTTGGTCCGGAAAGGACACAGACATCTGCCATCGGCAGCTCATCCTCAAGGATTTCGCATAATGTCATCAATGTATTTTCCTCGATTCCCTTGCCGACATTTACAATAATCTGATTATCTTTGATAAAAGGTTTTGCTTCCTGTGCCGTCGAACGGACAAACGGAGAAGCGACTGACCATACAATAACATCCTGATTGGTACATGCCTTTTCCAAATCTTCTTCAATCACAATACTATCCGGAAGTTTTACACCAGGCAGACGTTCCAGATGTTCTCTATGCTCTTTGAGCATATCGGTCTCTGCTTTCACCTTTGACCAAATCGTAACCTGATGTCCATTGTTTGCACACAAAATAGCAAGTGCGGTTCCCCAGCTTCCTGCTCCTAAAAAACTAACATGTTTCATCTACTCGTTCTCCTTTTCCTTTTTTTCTCCCAATTTACGTTCTGTATGATTCATCAACCGTCTTATATTTCCTGCATGCTTAAAGTAGGCAAGTGCTGTAAAAAGCAGCGCAATGAAAAGCATAATGACAAACAAAGACGTTTCAATCCCATGATACTCTAAAATCACATAAAGCGGAAAATACCACACAACAATCAATGAGCCAAGAGACACATATCTGGTAATTCCAACTACAATAATAAACACTGCCAAAAAGACACCAATCATAATCCAGCCAAGACTCGTATTGGAAGAAGAAGCAACAATAACTGCCGCCGATACCGCAATTCCCTTGCCGCCTTTAAAATGAAGGTAAAAAGGGAAATTATGTCCAATTACGACGCCAAGACCAATCACCAAAGTCATAAGATAGGTCATTTCCGGTGAATACCCCATGTTCGGACAGAAAACAAAGCGCACCAAAAGTGTCGGAATAAATGCCTTTAATAAATCTCCGGCAAAGGTAAGTGCACCGCCTTTTGCTCCCATAGTACGAAGAGCATTGGTCGTGCCAATGTTTCCGCTTCCCTCCGACTGGATATTATGTCCACTCATCTTTCCAACCACATATCCGGTTGAAAAGCTTCCAAAGCCATAACCAATGATTAAAAAGATTATTGAATAAACAAGTTCCATGATAAATTACTCCTTTTCTTTACGTTCCCTGATAAAAATACGAATCGGTGTACCCATAAAACCAAATGTATCACGAATCCGGTTTTCGATATACCGCTGATACGAAAAATGCATCAGTTCTTTTTTATTGACAAACAAAACAAACGTCGGCGGCTTTGTACTCACCTGCGTCATATAAAACAGTTTCAACCGCTTTCCTTTGTCAGAAGGTGGCTGCTGTAATGCGACTGCCTCCATCAAAATCTCATTTAGCACACCGGTCTGGATGCGCATTGCGTGATTCTCAATAACTGTTTCAAGCATATCAAAAATTTTCTTTGTACGTTGTCCGGTCAGAGCAGAAATAAAAATAATTTCTGCATACGGAACAAAGGACAAAATATCCCGTACTTTTTTCGTATATTCTTTCACCGTATGATTGTCTTTTTCGATTGCATCCCATTTGTTGACCGCAATAATCAATCCACGGCCTCTGTCGTGGGCAATTCCCGCAATTTTCGCATCCTGCTCAGACACGCCTTCCGTGGCATCAATCATCAGAATGACCACATCCGAGCGCTCAATTGCTGCAACTGTGCGAATAATACTGTAGCGTTCAATATTTTCCTTAATTTTACTCTTCCGTCTGAGTCCGGCAGTATCAATAAACACATATTCCGTGCCATTGTAAACAATTTCTGTGTCAATCGCATCTCTTGTTGTTCCGGCAACATCCGAAACAATAACACGATTTTCACCTAACAGATTATTAATTAAAGAAGACTTTCCGGCATTTGGCTTACCGACAATGGCAATCTTAGGTCTGTCATCCTCTTCCTCTTCAATTTTTTCCAAATCAAATAATTCCATAACGGCATCCAACATATCACCAATACCAAGCTTAGATGCTGCGGAAATCGGATGCGGGTCTCCAATACCCAAATTGTAAAATTCATACACATCCGGCATATATTTTTCAAAATTGTCGACTTTATTTACAACTAAAATCACCGGTTTCCCGGATTTTCTCAGCATATCTGCCACTTTAAAATCCGCATCTACAAGTCCCTGTCTCACATCCACGAGGAACAAAATCACATCCGCTGTGTCAATCGCAATGTCCGCCTGTTCTCTCATGTGCTTTAACATCTTATCCTTTGAATCCATCTCAATACCGCCGGTATCAATCATTGAAAAGGAATGATTCAGCCATGTAACATCTGCATAAATACGGTCTCTTGTAACGCCGGGATGGTCTTCTACAATCGAAATCTTTTCCCCGGCTAATGTATTAAATAATGTTGACTTTCCAACATTCGGCCGTCCAACAATAGCCAATATTGCTTTTCCCATGCTCATCCTCCATTTCTGCCAATCTATCCTATTATATTGCTTTTAGGAACAAAAAGCAAGTAAACGTTCTACTTTCTTTCATCCGAAAAATGAAAAAGCATCCCTCACAAGACGACATTCATCCCCGATTATAAACACGACATCATACCGCACCGGTGTATCCTCCGGCAATTTATGCTCCCATAAATAAAACTGACTCGTTTTGCAAATCCGTTTTATTTTCGTGGGCGAAATAGCACCTTCCGGCGCACCGTATTTTTCATTTTTCCGATATTTAACCTCGACAAAGCAAAGATACTTTCCTTCTCTGGCAATAATGTCAATCTCGCCAAACCGGCAATAATAATTTTTTGCTTCCAGTTCATAGCCGCAGGATTTCAAATATTCTCCCGCCTGCTCTTCTTTTTTTGCTCCCACTTCTCGTTGATTCATTATTTTTTCTTCACCTTACTTTGAATTTTATCCATATCATCCACAAAAACTAACACCTCTGCCACAATCGAGTACAGTTCCTGCGGAATATATTCTCCAATATCAAGAACCGACAGCGAGCGGGCAAGTTTTTCGTCTTTATGAATCGGCACATTTTCCTCTTTTGCCACATCTATGATTTTATCTGCCAGATAACCGCGTCCACTGGCAATGACCTTTGGAGCCTGCTCACCCGGCGTATATTCAAGCGCAACCGCTGTCTTTTTTTCCTTTTCATATGCCATACTTATTCCCTCCTTAGGAAATCCAGTTATGAATAAATGTGCTCCTGTGAATCGGACACGGTCCGTATTTTTTCAGTGCCTCACGGTGCTCTGCCGAACCATATCCTTTATTTTTTTCAAAGCCGTACTCCGGATAAAGATCTGCATATTCGACCATCATGCGGTCCCTCGTAACCTTTGCCATAATGCTGGCAGCCGCTATGGATAAACTTCTTGCATCTCCTTTTACAATACCGACCTGACGAATCGGAATCAAAGGAATCGTAACTGCATCGTTTAATAACAAATCCGGAACAACATCCAAATCCTCGACCGCATGCTGCATAGCTTCATAAGTCGCCTGTAAAATATTGATTTCATCAATTCTTGCCGGTGAACTCATGCCAATGCCGACACTCACAGCCTTTTCCTTAATTTCATCATACAATTCCTCACGCTTTTTTGCACTCACCTGTTTTGAATCGTTTAACCCTTCAATCGTAAGTCCTTTTGGCAGAATGACTGCCCCTGCAACAACAGGTCCCGCAAACGGTCCGCGCCCCGCCTCATCAATACCGCAGATACAGGAAAATTCATCCCCATATTTGCGCTCAAACTCTAGCATTCGATACAGTCTTTCCTGCTCCTTTTTGTGTTTCAAGAGCTTATTCTCATACTGTGTAATAAGTTTCTGCACACCTGCACGTTCATCCGTTTTATACTGCGAAAAAAGAGCATTCCACTGCTCTTTTTCCGCCTGTTCAAACAATTGCTTTATATCTTTAATACTCTGCATAATTCCACTTCCGTTTCTTATTCCAGACTAAACAGCGTCCGCTCACCAATCGTAATCTGAGAGGTGACAGGGCTGCCCATAATCGTCTTTTTCTTGCGCTCGCTGTACGTTCTTCCTACGGTTTCAAATTCGATGATGTTATATCCCTTTGCCCAATCCTTTATGGAATATGGGATATACGCAATCAAAGGCGCCGATGTTTTTACCTGATAACCGGTCTTACCACTATAGGTAGTTTTCTCGCAAGCTGTCGTCATATCCTTTGTCGTATACAGAATAAGATTTGAGCCGGGTGCCGTTTCACCGCTCTCGTTCTTTAGCGATATCTTTGTCACCAAACCATCTTCAGTATTGTTATTATCGTGAATCTGAACTTTCAGATACGAGGTTTCGCTGGTATACGAACGGTCGGACGAATAATCAATCAAAACCGAATCATCGGCTAATTTCACATATTTCTTTGCCTGTTTTAATGCCTTTACGACCAAATTATTTACGGTTTCCGGACGATTATTCATAATCTGAAATGCCGTATCCATCGCAACATTTAAAACATCTGCATTTTCCGTATTACCAAGTAATGTCGAATAGTTTTCATTGTTTGCATTTTGCGGAATTGCCACATTACCATGTTCACCGTCACTGCCCTTGGCTTTCATTCCCATCTTTGATGATGTAAAAATATTACTCGCATCATTCACATCAAAATAAGAACGATTATAGCCATAGGAAACAAATTTATCTACGTTAATATTACATTGGCTGTCTGTACTCCAGAGCGCATCCATCTCATCTGCTTCCGGATAGAAAGTAAGCGGATTCCACAAATAATAACACTTTTGCTTTTCGGTCAAATCATCGGTTTCAATTGTCTTAGGTCTGACATAATAACCGGTGTTATCTGCCGGCGTTTTTGCATCTGTTTTCGCCGTATCATTTAAAACTATCTGCTCTAATTTTCCCGTCATCAAAATGTCATCATAAAAAGTTCGGATATACGATTCATCCTCTTCTTTTTTCGCCGTCAAATCAAACTGTGACGCAATGATATAAAGTTTTGCCAAATTATTCAGCGTCGCTTTTCTCGTCACATTCGGCGTCTTTTTCGATTGATACATCTTAACATCTGCCGTTCCATATTTTTCTAGATTACCAAGACGGTTTGTCATGACTAATGGCAGATTTTTGTTATTACACAAACGATATATCAATTTAAAGCACAAATTCCAATCCAAATCCTCGTCCATAAATTCTGCTACTTTGGACGAATCGTACTGATAATCCTTCTGATTTTCCACGTATTTATAATATAACTTATATACATTCGCAATATTATTTGTTTCTGAATCGTAACTGCCTAGATAGAACATATCCGCGCGCTCTATCATATCCACCTTTTCTTTGGTATCCTTTTTCCCAATGGCATTAAGTTCCGAAGGTGTCATGCAAATAACCTGCATGTGGAAATTATCGTATGCTTCCTGCGTTGTAAAATGGAACAACTGACGTTTTAACACGTTATTATTTTTCAATCCATAATAAGAAAAGGTATAAACATCCTTTGTTTCCTGTGGAGACTTCACATATTTGCTGGTCAAATTGCTGTTATCGGATAATTTCAGCATCATTCCAGTCAACGCCGAAGCCTCTTTTCCATTTTGATTATTATCATAGTTATATAACTCAGATGTTGAATCCGTCCAACCAATATTCGTTTCGTTATTCCAAAATCCATACTGCCCAATTTGTGCCGTCCGGTTTGTGTACCTCTCCAATACCCCCTCCGGCAAATCCTCTTCCTTCTCGACATAAATCCAGCGGTCTGCATCCGTTCCCATTTTTGTGAAAATGAAATTTGAAGCATCACTCTCGCTGGCAAAACCAAACTCACCTTTACCCGGCTCTACTGCCACAAGATATCCGGTTTTCTTATAAATCTCTTCTTCTGCTTCCGTCACAACTTCCGTTTTCTTTTTCACCGACCAGTTATTAATATCCTCTTTTGCCGGTTTACGAATGGTATTTTTATCGCTGTCTTTCTCAAAAAAATCCGGATATTTTTTGATTAATGCCGGAACATCATAAACTTCTCTGTTGAATTTCTGTGTTTTTCCTTTCTGTAACTGCTCGTCAAATGCCTCTGTTGACACACCCGCCTTTTCTAAATCGTTTGATGTAATCTCAACATTATATAACTTGGCAATCTCCGTATAAGGAATGGATTCTTTTTCTGCCTTTTTCCCAATTTTATAAACCGAATATTTCCAGTTGCAGAACCACTGTCCGATTTCTTTCAAATTATCCTGTCCCATAATAGAAGAACTGCCCGGAACATAAGATCGTTTTTGCTCTGCGGCAGTATCAATGCCGTACTGCAAAATATCCAGCGGTTTCGTCTCATTTTCATCCATCGCAAGATACCCCATCTGCTGCTGCGCCTTGTCTGCAACAATCTCCAAAATCACAAACGAATTATCTTTTGTTCCTTTTTTCCCTTCGCAGGTCGGCACATCCGAGATTGCCGGTTTCGCTCCGGTACCCATTTCGCCAATCCAGTTCTTTCCTTCATCCGTCACGGAATCCAAAGCAATTGAGTCCGGTTCCCCTTTCACATACGGTTCTTTCGGACTAAACATACCAAATGCTCTTGTATAAACGCCGATACCTACAACAATGGCGATTACAATTGGAATCAAACTATATAAAAACCATATTTTCTTTCTTGTCCTCAAAAAAACCGCCTCCTTTATTGATTTCTCATCATAACTTCTTTATCACAGGTAAACTCTGCCATATCTTCATTTTTCAACTGCAGTGAAATATGGAGAATATCCTTTTGCTTTTTCTCTTTATCTTCTTTTTTCTCACATGTAAAATCTTTTACATGATCTAATAAAAGATGTTTTTTATCCGAGGTCAAAACCGCCTTCTTCGTCTCGGTGTCCTTTGCAAAATAAACGGCATCGCCATCCTGCCAGTAATAACTTGCAAGCGAACTCTCCGGCTTATGATCTGCACCGATTTTATTCTTTGTTATTGTAAGTCGTTTTTTATTGTCATCCCATTCGACACGGCTTCCTTCCATCACATAAGTCGTCATGTGGTTTAATGTCTCTTTTGCCTGATTCTGCAAATCCACCGAGGTCTGTGTAATTCTCATGTTCCTCGTTGCAAAACCAATCAGACCAATGATTGCCGTAAGAACAATAGCTGAAATCGCCATGGCTATCATTAATTCAATCAGCGAATATCCCGCTCGTACTTTTCCTTTCATACAATCACCTTCCACAATCAACTCTTTACTGTAATTCTTCCACATAGTGTTTACCGGTATCTTTTACCAGATATACCATGTAGTCATTTACATTATCGTCATAAACTTCAATTTCTTCAGGTCCAACGGAAAATGCGCCGTCTTTTTTCTGAATTCCTATCGTGATGACCTCTCCGTCCGTCAATTCTTTTCCATCATATTTGAGGGAAATGCCAGATTCGCCAACCGACTCTCCTTCCCCTGACGGGGTGTAACTTTCCTCTTCGGTATAATCAATAAAATAATTTCCTGACTGTTTATACAAATGCATAAATAACTGCTTATTGCTTCCCATGTTTTTGGATTTCAAGTTCGTCAAGCTCGAATCAATATCATAAGCCATCCCCTTTACATCGGCAGAACGGACCATATTATAAGTAACCGCAATACCACCGGTAATCATTCCCAAAATGGCAATAACAATTATCATTTCCATTAAGGAAAATCCATCTCTTTCTTTTACTTTTTCCATGTCCGCTGCCTCCTTTCCAATGTATTTTCCGCTTAATAAGAGTTTTTCTCCCAGTTTTCATACGAAATACAGGATGAAAAATCCGTTGCATTCTGTACACCGCGTCCGGTATATCCATAAAACAGTTCTTTCAATTTATCGTCACTTTTTGCCGTTTCCAAAAGTTTTCCAACCAAAACCATATTGGATTTTAAGTTCAAATTACTTCTTGTCGTTGTCACTTTTCCTTTGGCTAAAATAAGTCCCTCGAAATCACTCTGTACTTCGACATCACCACCGGCAATAATAATTCCCTTTTTCATCGAACCATCTACAACATAATCTCCCGGTGTCGCATAAATTACACCGGAATTTTTTTCATCTTTCTTTGTCATAACCGTCGTTAATTTAGAAAAATCAATCAGCCGGTCTGCTACCAATGCATTTGCATTTTCCGGCAAACGCATACCTCCCGTTGCTCCGGAGGCAAGAAGGGATAACTGATAACCCACATAATCCTGACCCTGCTTTCTGCCATCCGCTAGCAATTCTTCATTTGGATTTCCGGCATTATTAAAATAATTATCGGACTGCATACTGCTTCCACCCGCCGCATAATAATTCTGAATCACATTACCGGCAACTAAAAACAGTTCCGAAGAAAATTTCATATTCGTATCATCCACCGTAGATACATACGGTTTTGCCCGCTCGTCAAGCTGGTCCTTATTGGATACAGTTTCTCCATCTTCCTCTTTTGAACCTTGATAGTAATTTCTGAAATATTCGTTTGCATTCTTCTCATCTTTAAATTTCAAATAATAAAATACATAGCCGCCGGAGTTACTATAGTTCGCCGTATATGGCTCGGCAGAGTCTAGATATTTTCCAATATCCGAATTTAAAAGTGCTGTTTTATCAATCGTAATTTTTTCTCCTCGAATCACCGGATTGTGTGTATCCTGTGCATCTCTTCCATCTTCCGGAATAATATACTCATCCGGCAAAAGATAGGCAATCTGATTACTCTTTACTGCGATGGACTCACCCATCATAATATCGGAAACCCTAGCATTTCCGCTCTCATCGTTTCTCGAAACAAAAGTTCTTCCGGCAAGAATCAGTTTATCCAGATTTTTTGCTTTCAACGTTGTATTTAATCCATTCACCAAAATCGCACTGCTGTAATCAGAGCGCGCCGTCGATGTTGTCTTTGTATTCTGCTCATTATAACTGTAGCCATAATACTTTCCGGAAAGGGTAACAATCGAATTGTTTGCCTCAATATCCAAATCATTTGCCACATAAGCATTTTCATTCAAATCCAATTTTGTCTGCAGCGTTGACTCCGAATCCATCCCCTGTGATTTCAGGCGGATGTTCTGTACCCACAGATTTCCCGCTGCTTTTTCACCCTGTAAAGAAACCGTCGCACCGCCAAGCAAATCAAGACTTCCTCTGCTGATAATGGTCGGGCTGTAAAAATAGGCTGCATTCTGGCTCTCTACTTTTATACCGGCATCTTTATCCCCGGTATAAATATTTCCCCGGAAAGTGACACCTTTGTTATTATCATTATTCGCTACCGCCAAAGAAGAATCCGAAATTACAATGTAATCCTTAATCTCCTCTAACGTAGAATCCCCCTCAAATTTGTAATCCGGCACCTTCATGCAAAGATCGGTGCGAATCGTCGAGCGGTAATCCGCAGCGTCCGTATAGTCAATCATCATATTTTTAATGGTCAGCGAATACTGGTTATCCGAATCCACATCAATCACAAATGCTAAGTTCGTTCCCTTCTGCGTTGTAACGGCATCCGGAACTTTCGACAATTTCTTCAAAATGGAAAGGTCACAGTTCTGCTCCGTTCCCACTTTGCTTTCATCCCACGCATACGAATATCCCATCAGTTTTGATGCCAGCAAACTGATATACTTTTCGGAAAAAGTTTTGTGCATACTGTCTTTTGTCTTTGTGTAATGCTCCACCACATCTTTATAAGCTTCTTCTCCTGCATCCCCGGCATACTCCAAAAGTCCGGTCTTTACTTCCTCAAGAATTCCTTCGGTCTGGTAAAAATTATCCGATGCGTTGTGGTCAACATTTACTGAAATCAAATAACGGCTTGCAATCGTCAAAAGAATCGTTCCAATGGCAGCAATAAAAAGAATCCCAATGATTACGGTAACCAATGAGGAACCCTCTCTTTCTCTATGCCAAATATTTTTTATCGTATTTCGCATCCTTTTCACGCCCCCTTCGATGATTGCAGACGGACAATTCGATTATCCTCTGAATAATTCGTTTCTGACGCTTCATAAACATCTACCGTAACACCGGCGATTCTCTCCTGCTTTTCATGGGTAACAAAATCTGTCTGAAAACTTCCGGCAGAAAGAGACGCCCCGTTTGTATAATAAACAGGCTGTAAGAAATTCCCAGAGCCACTAAGCATAATTTTATAGCCTGCCGCCGGTGCTGCATCTCCTTTCTGGCATATGAAATAGAACTTCAACTGTTTCGCTTCGTCAATTGATAAATCTCCCATATTCACTTCAACCGAATCCGTCAAAGCATTGTCATGAAGAAGATTATATAAAATGTATATATTTTCTAATGTCTCTTTTTCCGCTTTCTGGTTTTTCACTACCGCGCTAAACTCAGACCCATTATATGAATAACGGTAGGAAACATCAATCCGGTAAATGCCTTCCTGTTCCGTATCATTCTGAATATCAATCACAATATCTCTTGAAAGTCCATTTTCAATTGTGCTTTTGCTGACACTCAGATTTTTGTAGTAAAAATGACTTACCGCCGCCTGCATCTGGTCAGATTCAACAATAACAGCATTTTTCGCCGAATAAATTTCCTGCAGCTTTGGCTGCTCATAATTATTGTATTTGGATTCCACCTGGTTTCCCTCAGAATCCGTTGTGTCATAATCATAATCAAATAACACGCGTGCCTGATAATCAGAGCCATTTAATGTGACTTTTTTAGACAATGTCATCTGCTTGTTCTTTTTTTTCACAAGCGTCCACGCACTGCCTGTCGCCGCCATCAACTGACTGTCAATATCCGTAAGTGTCTTGCAGGAGTCTACCTCTTCTAATACCGATTGTGCCACAAGATCTGCTTCCTGCGTGCTCTTACCGGTTGATGAATAAAAATTTGCACTCGAAAAAAAGGAAAGTAGAGCCAATGAAGCGACACCCAAAATGGCAATCGCAATCAATACTTCAATCAGCGAAAACCCCTGTACCTGTCTTTTCATTCTCTCACTTCCCTTCACTCACATACAACTTATATATACCTTATTTCTTAAACGTACCGAAAACATCTTCATTTCCAAGAATGATGCCTGAAATATCCGGCTCAACATATGCCTTTCCGTTTCCATTCAAGCTGAAAAAGTGAACTAAAATCGTTCCACTTAATTTTCCGGTACTGTTATCAAACGTAAGGTTAATTGATACAACCGACATTGGTTCTACATTTTTTGCCACCCAGTCAATTGCCTTTAAAATCTGTTTTTTCGTACCGGTCAACTCAATTTCATAAGGAGAAGCCTTTCCAACCATCTTCATAACAGAAACTTTTTTCTCCGGATTCTTTTCCACATCACTCAACGTCGTTTCTTCGGATTCTGTGGACTGCTCCGCATCATCACCGGTTCCTGTTGTCACAATAAACTTCCCATCCTTAAAAAAGGTCTTATCTGCCTGTGGACGTATTGCACGCAGACGAACACCACTTGCCACTGACATTTTGTAAATATTACTAATCGCTTTCTGCTGTGTCATCTTGCACGGATACGTCTGCGATTTTTTCTGAATTTCCTTCTGCGTCTTTGCCTGAGAAGCATTCATCTCATTTACGCGAATCTGTAAATCACTTAAATAATTCACTTCATTCATTTTCTGACTGGAATCCGTTTTCAAACGATTTGCCTGCTTCATATTTCTTTGAAATACAAATATCACGGTTCCAAGCAGAATCAATAATCCGCCAAGAATCAATATCAATCGTTTTTGTACGGTTGTCAATCCATTCTTCATCATTTCATCCCCGCTCTCTTTTTACTCTGTCTGACTGCCCTCTATCTCAGATGCTTTTTTATTCGCATCCACCACTTTATTGTAGGCAAAGGTTATCGTATATGAATATTGTTTCTTCTTTGTCAGTGCTTCGTTGGTCTCGGTAATCGAGTCAATTTTCACACTGGAAATTCCATCAATTTTTTCAAGCTGAATCTGCAGGGCAGACAGCGATAAAAGTTTATCGGTACTGATTGCATTAATCGTAACTTTTTCTTCATCACTGGTAATGCTCTGAATCTTAAAGGATTTCGGGCACTGTGCTTCCATACTCTTTAACAAGGCATGAAAATGATTGTTTTTATTATCACAATATAAATCAAACACATCGAGCATTTTCCGATTCACTACCTCTTCCAGCAAGGTAGCGAATTCAGACTCTACCGGTTCCATCGCCTGTACGCGGTTCGTCCACATACGGTTGGTTTCTTTTTCCTGCAACAATCGCATCACAGAAAAGCCACCCACTAAAATACTAATCAAAAGGCAGCCTGCAAAAATCAGAACTGCGCCTGTCATGGAACCTTTCTTTTCTTCTTTTTGACGCACGGCGTTGGATACAAAATGAACCGAATCAAAAACAGCTCCAAAACAGTTAATATACTGTAAAATGTAAGCGTTAATATTTACTTTACGGTTAAAGCGAACGCCTGCAAGTTCTTCCGGCGTATGTGTCTGGATTCCCAGTTCATTTGACAACAGTTCATGAATTCCTGCTACTGCACAGCCTTTTCCCATGCAAATAATTTCCTGTATCGGCCGGTCTTTGTATTTGGAATTATAATATTCAATCACTCGTCCAATATTGCCAATCAGATAAGACGCATTATCTGTCACTTCAATTCTTTTATCCAATGACGGATTATTCTCCGGATTTTCTGAATTTAAGTTGTGTAAAATCACACGATTCCGTTTCAGAAGTGTATAGGCTTCTTCTTCCGTCTGCACCTGAAATACCGGTTCTTGCAAGAGAACCTCTGTAAATACGTTAATTCCATACGGAACTACTCGCTGTAGCAAAAGTTTATTATCACTGATAATATTAACAAGCGTTGCCGACTGGTTAATCTGAATCGACATTGTAACGCCCTCTTTGCTTTTAACCTGACGGCGCATCACCTGGAAAACAGCGTTTCCATCAGCATCAATTGATTCAATATGAAGTCCTGCCGCATTAGCAAGTGTGTAATAGGAATCAATCAAATCAGACGGTGCTGCAAACACCATGACATCCTGAATAAGTCCGCCCTCTTCTGTTTTCTTCGGTTCCCCCTGTTCCACATAAGAAAAAATATATTTTTCCACGTCAATCGGGAACAAATCCGACACTTTTGCCATAACTAACGGCTGGATTTTCATTTTCTTTTTAGCAATTGGAACACTGGTTTCACGGCTTGCAATCTTTCCGCTCGCTACGGTAAAAATAACATCCTTCGTGCGAATCCCTTTATCTGCACATGCTTTCCGGATGCAGGTTGCCAGTTCAGTAACCTCTATAATCATACCGTCTTTTACTGCATTTTCCGGCGTAGGAAAACGTACACAGCCATATACGGTCGGATAATTTGCCGTATATTCCATATGCACAATCTGAACTTCATTTGTACCAATTCGTACAACAATTACTTTTTTCGCCATTCATTCATCCTCCTATAATCCCTTTCGCCATTTTTACAATGCTTTATGATAAAGCACTCTAAAAATGGCAAATGTTAATATACAAAAGTACGGACGTACCAATTTAACACGGTATCGCCCCATAACAAAACAAGATAAACTCCCATCGCCAGATAAGGAGTTGTTGGAAATCTTCCTGATTTTTTATGGTATAACTGAATCCCCCCCTGAATCACTGCACCAAGCAGGCAGCCGACAATCAGTGCCAGTAAAGAATGTCCAAATCCGATACACAACCCAATACACGCCATGAATTCAATGTCGCCCAAACCAAGTCCTGCTTTTCCCGTAACCTTTTTAAACAGAAGTGCGCACACAAGTAAAAATACTCCCATAAACAAAGCGCCTGCGATGTAATACAGCCACTGTGACGCATGAAAGAATAAATGAACTACCCCAACGACAATCATCAAAATCTCACAAACAGTCGGAAACTTCATCGTCTTTAAATCCGTCACCGCAATGACTATCATGATAGAAGTAAGGACACACCAAAGGATACTGTCCGGATTCAATCCGCAGATAGCAACCACTAAAACGTATAAAATCCCGTTTGCCAGTTCGACAAGCGGATACTGAATCGAAATCTTTGCCCCGCAGTACCGGCATTTGCCACGAAGCACCAAATAACTAAACACAGGAAACAAATCATACCACTTCAAAGGGTGCTTGCAATTCATACAATGGGAGCCCACTGTGACAACACTTTCCCCCTTTGGCATCCGGTATATGCATACATTAAGAAAACTTCCTATTATGATGCCATACAAGAATACAATTATGTAGAGGATAAAGTGTTCCAATGCCATAGCGGGCTCTCCCTTGTAAATTTTAATTAATTATTTTTACTCTTTAAATGGCTGACCATCACTATCTACAGCAGGTTTCTGTCCATCTTTAGAAATCATAACATATGTCGTAGATTTTCCTGATGCATCTTTTGTATTAACTGCGTAAAACTTGCAGCCAGAGCATGCTGTTGACTGGAAAGCCTCGGCATCCGCAATACTGCTTGCAGAATCCTTGTTACTCTTCATATACTTCTCAACCGCTGCTTTTAAAGTAGCATCTGATGAAATCGCCGTCGGTGTTTTATATTCTTTAGCTGCATTTCCTTTTGTAACTGCCGAATTAAATGCTGTACTTACTGCTGATAACGATGCACGATCAGATGATTCTCTTGCGCTTTCCAAGTAAGGAAGCACTACCAATGCCACAACGCCAATCAAGATTGCCATAATAGCAATAACGATGATTAACTCAATCAGAGAGAAACCCTCTCTCTCACCACTTAAATACTTCTGAATTTTTCTTCTCATAGTTACACTCTCCTTTTTTTAATTTTCCCACGACCAGTATAGGCTTAGCCGTACGGGTGACTTTATAAGTCTTATATTGTTATTATACACGAATTTCTTTAGGGTTTCAAGTGATACTTTGACGTTGTTGTCATTCTCACCGTTGAACATTTACATATTTTTCTCTCCCTTGTAACAATTCAAGGCATATACGGAATCATTATTTCCTTAATCTTCCCCTTATTTACTGTTAAATCAGCAAACTGCCCTACAATAGATTTGTCTACCCTTTTCTTCATCCATTTCTTGCTTCTCTTATATGCCTTCTCAGGACTTTCTGAAGCATCCTTTATCGTGCATTTGTCTTGTAACACTGCTTTAAAAGTCTTTGGCTCAATACTATAAATAGATCCATCACTGCCCCAATTATCCACCTTGTGATACCAAACCGTATTTCCTTTTATTTTTGTAACAATGGCATAGTCATCAAATGATTTCTTTGTTGTTGACGGCTGTATACTTTCCAACATTTTTCTGGCATAGTTTTCAACTGTAAAATATAGTGATGCTGTATTATATTCTTCCATCATTTTATTTGCAGATTTTTTATAATACTGAATATATGTCTTTCTTTTTTCTGATTTGTCTACAAGGAGTTGAATCAGCTGTTTTTTCAAGTAGTACGCCCTATACTCTTTTCCTTTAATTTTACCATAGGAAAACATTAGGTCATTTCCATGAAAATAATAAGTCATTTTCCCCTTTTCAAAGTTCAAAGTAACCGTTTGATTTTTTGTTTTTAATTGTTTTGATTTCTTGTAATAAAACTGCTTGATTGTATCAATGCGCTTTGAAACAACACTTTTAGAAAAAATCTTGTGTTTATACACACTTCTTGCAAAGGCAGTTTCTGCTGTATTCATAACAACCATAACAAACAACAAAAAAATCACACTCATATGAAACAATATTTTTTTCATTTTAAATTCCTCCCATCATAATTTCCTATGCTTTTCCTGCATCCTGGTAAATCTTAAGCATTGGCATCATAACCGCTCCAATTACGCCTCCTACAATAACAGCAAGCACAACAATAATAAGTGGCTCCATAGCTGATGTGAGATTTTTGGTAGCTGTTTCCACTTCCCCTTCGTAGTATTCTGCTACTTTATCTAACATCTGCTCTGTCGTACCGGTTTCTTCACCAATTTTAAGCATATGCGTTACCATCGGCGGAAACACACCAGACGCCTCCAGAGGCTCTGACATCGGGATTCCCTGCATAACCTCTTCACGACAGTCTTTTACCGCTTTTCGAATCACTCGGTTTTCAATGACATTTCCCACAATTTCAAGGGCTTCCACCAAAGGAACACCCGACATAATAAGCGTAGACATTGTCATCGAGAACTTTGCCGCCGCATTTTTTACGGAAAAATTGCGAAACATCGGTATTTTTAAAGCGACCCGGCTGGTAAACTGTTTGCCCGGTTCTGTCTTTTTGCCGCAGATAATAAAAGTAAGCAGCAAAACAAGTCCTATCGCTATCGCAATAAAATTGCTCGTCATAAAATCACTCAGTCCAATTACCATTTTGGTCAGCATCGGCAGTTCCTCGCCCATACTTTCAAAAGTCTGCTGGAAGTTTGGAATTACTGTAGTCATCAAAACAATAATCACACCAACTGCTACTACTAAAACAACAATTGGATAAATCATTGCAGATTTAATCATGGAATTTAATTTCATGTCTTTATCAAACTGCGTACAAATACGGTCAAACGCAATTTCCAGATTACCGGTTGCCTCACCCGCAGCAACCATATGAATCAAAAGAGACGGGAAGATTTTACTTTCCATTTCCATGGCATCTGCTAAACTGTCTCCCTTTTCCACATTTACCATGACACGGTAAAGAGCTTCTCTAAGATATTTATTTTCTGTCTGATCCTGAACCATACGCAGACCGTCAATGACGGTTACGCCCGCTGTCAAAATACTGTAAAACTGTTTACAGAAAATGGTAATATCCTTTTTCTTGACCGGATTTCCAATCGTAATATTCCAACTGGCGTTGTCAAGGTCAAATGCTTCACTAAGCTCCAAAACGATGCTGCCTTCACCCTTGAGTTTGCGCATTGCCGCCTCTTCACTGACAGCTTCCATCGTTCCTTTTTTCTCTTTGCCATATTTATCTGTAATGAGATATTTATACTTTGCCAATTCATTCTCCCCTTTCTCGTGTTTTAAAAGCCACCGCTCCCAAACGTAGGACCATCCCAGTCATCCATCTGCCACGAAGGTTCAGCTAACGGTGTTGGCATTTTCCCAGCCGGAATACGTCTTGCCAAATTCGACGGGTCCTGTGCAAATGTCATCGCATCCTCAGCCGTAATCTGATGTGTGCGGTAAAGCTCATAAAGCGCATCATCCATCATCATCATGCCGCTTTGTTTATTGGTCTGGATAATGGATGGTATCTGATGTGGTTTCGCCTCTCGAATCAAATTACGGACCGCACTGTTGGCATACATAATTTCAAAGGCTGCCACGCGGCCTTTGCGGTCAGCCGTAGGCAGTAACTGCTGGGAAATAATCGCCTCCAAAAGAGTCGCTAACTGCAAACGAATCTGCGCCTGCTGATTCATTGGAAATACATCAATAATACGCTCAATCGTAGGAACCGCTCCAATGGTATGCAAAGTCGATAGTACAAGGTGTCCGGTCTCTGCCGCTGTGACCGCGGTAGCAATCGTATCTAAATCTCGCATCTCACCAACCAGAATGATATCCGGGTCTTCTCGCAGAGCAGCGCGCAGTGCTCCTGCATAAGACTGAGTATCAATTCCGACCTCTCTCTGATTTACAATTGATTTTTCATGACTATGTAAATACTCAATCGGGTCTTCCAGTGTAATAATATGTTTGTTCTGTGTCTGGTTAATAACATGAATCAAAGATGCCAGTGTCGTCGATTTACCGCTTCCTGTCGGTCCGGTAACTAAAATCAGACCACGCTTTTTCTTGACCAGTTCCAAAACGGACTGCGGCAGGCCAAGTGATTCCGGACTTGGAATTTCGGTATTCACAAGTCGGATAACAAACGACATCGTTCCACGCTGTTTGAAAATATTGACACGAAAGCGTCCCACGCCTTTAATCGCATAGGAAAAATCGACTTCTCCTTCGCGATTAAATCGTTCTACCAGACGCCCCGGTATCATCTGTTCTACTAATGCTTTAGAATCTGCCGGAAGAATCCGTCCTTCCATCAACGTCACAAGTTCTCCGTTTACACGGCATTTCGGTGGGATACCTACCGTTACATGAACATCACTTGCGCCCATTTTTCTTGCTCGAATCAGCAAATCATCAATCGTCATTACGACCTCCCCATTTCCATTCCTGCCATTATTCTGTCGCGATGCGCTCCACTTCTGCAATGGAGGTAACTCCCTGCAAAACCAGTTTTGCCGCACCAATACGCAACGTTGTCATTCCCTCACTTAAGGCAACTTTCTGGATTTCATCGGCACCGCCACCGGCAGCAATTACTTTTCTTACTTCCGGAGATACCGTCATAATCTCATACACACCAATTCGTCCACGGTAACCAGTACCGTTACAGAATGCACAACCCTGTCCGCCCGGCTCGTAAATTGGCTGTGTTCCTTCTCCGCGAATCCGAAGTCTTCTCTTATCTTCATCGGTTATCATCCTTTGTCTCTTACACTTCGGACACAGACGGCGCACCAGCCGCTGTGCAATGATACCAACCGTAGAATCCGCAATCAGATATGGCTCCACACCCATATCCGCCAGACGGGTAACGGTACTTGCTGCACTATTTGTATGCAGGGTGCTTACTACCAAGTGTCCGGTGATTGCGGCTTTTACCGCAATACTTGCCGTCTCTTCATCTCGAATCTCACCAATCATAATGATATCCGGATCCTGACGAAGAATGGAACGAAGTGCGGATGCAAATGTAAGTCCTGCCTTTTCGTTAACCTGAACCTGATTGATTCCATCTACATCTGCCTCAACCGGATCCTCAACCGTAACAATATTTACACTGCCCTCATTCAGCTCACTCAGTACCGTATACAATGTTGTCGATTTACCACTACCGGTAGGTCCGGTAACTAAGATAATACCATGCGGCTGGTGAACCAGATGGTCAAACCGGCGCATCTCTGCTTCCGGAAATCCAAGTTCACTTTTATCTCTCGTAAGTGCTGACTTCGATGCCAGACGCATTACAATCTTTTCTCCAAAAGTCGTCGGCAGGCTCGATACACGAATATCATATTCAACACGGTCAAAACGCTGTGTCATACGTCCATCCTGCGGTGCTCTTTTCTCAGAAATATTCATGCCGCTGATAATTTTAATACGCGCTACAATTGCATTTAATAATTCTTTTTCATAACGCATCATTTCCTGCATCACACCATCAATACGAAAACGCACACGCACGCTGTCTTCCAACGCTTCAATGTGAATATCACTTGCTCTTTCGTTCACTGCCTGCTCAATAATTTTATTTACCAGTAAAACAATCGGCGCATTATCAACTTCTTCGTTTGCTTCCTCCTGTTTTTCTCTGGCATTCTGCTGCTCCCTGCGCTCTTTGGAATACGTTTCTGCCATCTTGGCAACCTGCTCATTTCCATAATAGCGCTCAATCCCAAAACGCACATCGGACGGTGTCGCAACCATCGCCTCAATCTGCATGTTCGTCACAATCGCCAAGTCATCAATTGCGATAATATCCATCGGGTCCGCCATTGCCACACGCAGGATATTCGGATTATCCGGATCAACTTCAAACGGAACCACATTGTGCTTTCTTACAATTGTCTCCGGCAAAAGTGAAATTACTTCCGGTGCAATTTTTGCCTCGCGGATTTTTGCTACCGGATAGCCCATCTGCTGATGAAGAGCTTCTACAATTTCGTTTTCATCGGTAAATTTTAACTCAATCAATGTCTCGCCAAGCTTCAAGCCAAGTTCTCTCTGCTTTTTGAGTGCTTCCCCAAGCTGTTCACTGGTAACCACGCCGGCATCTACCAGCAAATCGCCAAGTCTCTTACGTTTTCTGCCAATCATATGGATTCACCTTAATTTTCTGTATTTGCTTCTTCTTTTGCGTTTTTGTTTTTACGAAGTTTAATACCAACCGCAATACCGGCAGCCGCTGTTGCTCCAAACATAACCAAACGAATCAAATAATACCCCAATGCTTCCAGAATTGTTCTTTCCATTCTACACACCTTCCTTATTCTTATTGATTTAACGTTTATCTGCGATTTGCCAACTCTCTGGTGATGTCTTCCCAAGTCAGACCACATTCTGCCATAAGTACCATCATATGATAGAGGAAATCAGCAATCTCATACTTTAACTCTTCTGCATTTGGATTCTTCGCCGCAATAATAATTTCCGACGCTTCTTCCCCGCATTTTTTCAAAATTTTATCAATTCCCTGCGTAAACAGATAATTGGTATACGAACCCTCTTTCGGATTTTTCTTTCGGTTTTCAATCGTCTCAAAATCTTCCTGTAAAATCGTTAATGGATTGGTATCAATGTAATCTTTCTTTGCCAGTTCTTTGAAAAAGCAGCTGTAAGAACCGGTATGACAGGCAGCACCAACTTGATGCACTTTTGCCAGAATCGTATCGTTATCACAGTCTAACGAAAGTTCTTTTACATACTGATAATGGCCGGAGGTGTCTCCTTTGCACCATAATTTTTGACGGCTTCTGCTGAAATACGTCATCTTTCCGGTCTCACAGGTAGCCTGATATGACTCTTCGTTCATATAGGCAAGCATCAGCACCTGACCGGTACGGTAATCCTGCACGATACAAGGAACTAATCCTTTATCATCTGTTTTAAATTCTGAAAATGGAATGGCACTTTTAAATGTATTCATCTCAATACCGGCCTCTTCCATATTTCGTTTTACTTTGAACAAATCGCGGCGCTCAAAATAATTGGTTGCCACGCCCTGTACCTCTTCGATTTTCAACAAATCTTCCAAATCGTTGCGGAGCAGACTGTCTCGAATCAGAAAGTTCTTTCCGCTTGCTTTTATTCTGCGGTTTAATGGTTCTCCGGTATTTACATGTTTCAATAAAAGTGTCGATACCGGAAAAGCAATTTTTTCAAATGGAAGCCCTTCATCCACTTCCACAAGAATTTTATCTTCACCAAATCTGGCTGCAGCTTCTTTAATCACACCTTCATCCGGGCAGATTTCGTATTTCACAACTACGCGGTCCGCTCCTGTGTAAAATGCTTTTTTTACATCTTCAAAACGGGCTGCATACATGCCAACAATAAATGGTATATCAATTTTTTTATCAATCTCTTTTAAGGTTGCTAAAAATTCTTCTCTTTCTTCTGTTATTTTGGAGTAATTGTATAAAAACAATTCATCTGCTCCTGCAAAACAATAATCTTCTGCCATCGTCACTACATTGGCAGCTAATTCATTCTCCCCGTTAATAAAGGGAATCAGTTTTTTATAAGACACGTCTCTTCCTCCTCTATCGTTTAAAGAACGCCCTTTGTCGAAAGGACTCCTTCAATTCTGTCATCTACTTTTGAAGCCATATCCATCGATTTTGCAACCGCTTTAAACATCGCCTCTACTACATGGTGAGTGTTTTCTCCTGCTAACTGCTTAATGTGCAGATTCATCTGTGCACCGCTTGCTAATCCCATAAAGAACTCTTTCACCACTTCCGTCTCCATCGTACCAAGCCGCTGTGCTTTTAGCTCAGCGTCATAGGCAAAATACATGCGTCCCGAAAAATCAAGAGAAGCAAGCACCAGTGCATCGTCCATCGGCAATACAAAATAACCAAAACGGGCAATTCCCTTTTTGTCACCTAATGCTTTCAAAAACGCCTGTCCTAAAACAATTCCGGTATCCTCTACCGTATGATGGGCGTCCACATGGGTATCTCCCTGTACCGATACTGCCAAATCAAACAAACCATGTTTGGCAAATCCCTCCAGCATATGGTCAAAAAAGCCAATTCCTGTATGTATGTCATACTGACCGGTTCCATCCAAATCCAGTTCGATAACAATTTCCGTCTCCTTGGTATCCCGCTCGCACCGTGCAAAACGACTCATGTTCTTCTCTCCTTTCACTTACGCAACATATCATTTTTATTATATCGTTTTCCCTTGTAAAAAGCAAGGTTTTCGGTCAAGTATCCGAATTATTTTCAAGCCAGCTTTTATACAAATCCGGTCTTCTCTCACGTGTGCGCATAATGGACTGCTCTTTGCGCCATTCATTAATTTTTTCATGGTGTCCGCTCATCAAAACATCCGGCACTCTGCGCCCTAAAATTTCAACCGGTCTTGTATACTGCGGATATTCTAACAGACCATCCGAAAAACTTTCCGTCTCCGCAGACTCCTCATTGTTTAACACGCCGGGAACCAGTCTGGCAATCGCATCCATCATCACAAGTGCCGGCAGTTCTCCGCCTGTCAGTACATAATCACCAATTGACACATAATCTGTCACAATTTCTTCCAGCACACGCTCATCCACGCCCTCATAGTGGCCGCACAAAAAGACAAGCACATCTTCTTTTGAAAAATCTTTCGCAATTTTCTGAGAAAAAACATCACCCTGCGGTGTCAAATAAATAACACGTGGTCTTTTCCCCGCTTCACTGCATATCTGCTCATAACAACGGTAAATCGGCTCTGCCTCCATCACCATACCGGCACCCCCTCCATACGGATAATCATCCACTTTTCCATGCTTATTGAGCGTATAATCCCGTATATTCATTACCTGCAGAGAAATCAGTCCATCTGCCATGGCACGCCCCATAATACTCGTGTTCATCGCCTGTTCAATCATTTCCGGAAATAACGTCATTACATAATATTTCATTCTATCAGCCCTTTCATGACATGTGCTCTTACAATTCCTTCTTTTGTATCCACTTTCTTGATACAGTCCGGGATAACCGGGAAAAGCACTTCTTTTCCCTCTTTTGTCTCAATTACAAATACGTTGTTTGCTCCGGTTTCCATAACATCTGTTACTTTGCCGATTTCTTCTTCGGTATCCTCGTTAATAACAACGGCTCCGGGAACATCACAAAGATAATACTGCCCCTCTTTAAGCGGAAGTGCATTATCTCTCGTAACCATCAAATCACATTTACGGAACCGCTCAACATCATTTATATTATTAAATTCTTCAAATTTCAAAATTACAATATTTTTAAAATATTTCACACTCTCCACATGAAGCGTTAAATTTCCCTCTTTTGTAATCAAAATAACCTCATCACATTTTTTAAAACGTTTTACATCATCCGTTGTCGGGAATACTTTCACTTCCCCTCGGATCCCATGCGTTGTTGTCACAACACCAATTCGCAGTAAATCTTCCATAATTCATCCTTTCCCTCTTTTTGGTAAGATATAAAACACCCCGCAGACAAAAGCCCGCAGGGTATTCATGACGCGAGAACACGCCTCATCCTTATTGAATGTCAACCATAATCTTCTTGTCACCTTTAGAACCGGCGGCACGGACAACGGTACGAATTGCTTTCGCAATACGTCCCTGTTTACCAATCACTTTACCCATGTCTTCCGGTGCTACCGTAAGATTCAAAACAATCTGTTTTTCATCTTCTGTCTCCGTGACAACGACATCTTCCGGACTGTCTACTAATGCACTAGCAATCACTTCTACTAATTCTTTCATTACCAGCCCTCCTATTTCTCAATACCTGCCTGTTTGAACAAACGTGCAACTACGTCTGTCGGCTGAGCACCATTCTGCAACCATTTCTTTGCTGCTTCCTCGTCTACCTTTACAACACATGGTTCCTGATTTGGGTCATAAGTACCAATCTCAGCGATGTTTCTTCCATCTCTAGGAGATCTCTCATCAGCAACTACAATTCTATAAAATGGTGATTTCTTCTGCCCTAATCTTTTCAATCTGATTTTTACTGCCACGTCTTTCACCTCCTTATTCTAATCTAAAAATCTATCTCCAAAAAATTTCCAAAGAAATTCTTTTTGGATATCATATTACATCCCGCCAAACGGGAACTTAAAGCCGCCAAACCCGCCTTTTCTGCGTCCTTTTCCAGACATCATGCCAGACATCTGCTTCATCATCTTACGGCTCTGTTCAAACTGTTTCATCAGACGGTTTACCTCGCTGATATCTACACCGGCACCTTTTGCAATGCGGCGTTTTCTTGATGGATTAATGATTCCCGGATTTGTCCGCTCCTCAATTGTCATGGAGTAGATAATTGCCTCCGTTCCTTTGAGGGCATTATCATCAATTTCTAAATCCGCAGGCAGTCCCATGCCCGGAAGCATACTGAGAATACTGCTTAAGCCGCCCATCTTCTTCATCTGCTGCATCTGCTCTAAAAAGTCATTAAAATCAAATTCAGCTTTTTTTATCTTCTTTGCCATCTCGGCGGCTTTTTGTTCATCAATCTGTTCTTCTGCTTTTTCAATCAGTGACAACACATCACCCATACCAAGGATTCGAGACGCCATACGGTCCGGATAAAACTGTTCCAAATCGGATAACTTTTCACCCATTCCGACATAATAAATCGGCCGTCCGGTCACAGCACGTATCGAAAGCGCCGCACCACCTCTGGTATCACCGTCAAGCTTCGTAAGAATGACACCATCCACATGTAACTTTTCATTAAAGGATGATGCTACATTCACCGCATCCTGACCAGTCATTGAATCCACAACCAAAATGGTCTGATGAACTTCTACCTGCTCTTTTATCTTCGCGAGTTCCTCCATCATGTCCTCATCAATATGAAGACGTCCGGCGGTATCGAGAATCACTACATTATTTCCATTTGCCTTTGCGTGCTCCACACCGGCTTTTGCAATATCAACCGGATTGTGATTCGTTCCCATCGAAAATACGGGAACTTCCTGCTTGTCTCCATTTATCTGTAACTGCTCAATCGCAGCCGGACGATAAATGTCACACGCAACTAAAAGCGGTCTTTTTCCTTTTGCCTTTAACTTTCCGGCAATTTTCGCTGTCGTAGTCGTTTTACCGGCACCCTGGAGACCACACATCATAATAACCGTAATCTCATTACCGGGAAGAAGGTCAATTTCTGTGGTTGTTTCTCCCATCATCTTGACCAGTTCTTCATTTACATATTTAATAACGGTCTGTCCGGGCGTAAGACTATTGAGTACATCTTCCCCGGTCGCACGCTCCTGTACCGCTTTGACAAACTGCTTTACTACTTTAAAGTTTACATCTGCTTCAAGTAAAGCCATCTTTACTTCACGGAGTGCAGTCTTAACATCTGCTTCCGTCAAGCGTCCTTTACTTCGCAGACCCTTGAATACATTTTGAAGTTTAGCCGTCAAATTATCAAATGCCACGAGTAATCCCCTTTCTTTATATCAGTTCATATATCTCTTCGGCGAGTGTTGTAATCTGTCCTGCCGTTTGTTCATCAAAATTTTCTTTTGCAATACTTTCAATCTCACCAAGTTTGTCCTTTGTTATCTGAAATTTTTCAATCAAATGCAGTTTTTCTTCATACCCCTTCAAGCGGGTGCGGCATCTCTTTACAATGTCATATACACCCTGTCTGGTAATATCGCGCTCTTTTGCAATCTCGCTCAATGACAAATTACTTAAAACATAATCTTCAAATACAACACGATTGCTCTCTTTAAGCAAAGCACCATAAAAATCATACAAATAAGATAATTCTACAATCTCATCTAACTCGGATAACGATTTTTCCTTCGACATAAAAGCACCACCTGTAAAGGTTTTTTCTTTACAGGTGGTAAGTATAGCGTATTTGACTGGTGTTGTCAAGACTTTTCTTTGTTTTTCTCTGACCTTTTTGAAAGAGTGTGCGGCACCTCCACAATATCGAAATATGCCGGAATTGCTGCCTCTTTAGCAAGAGCATTGTATTTTTTCAAAATACGGTTAGCTACCATCACACCATCTTCTTTCGTCGCATCCATAAGAACAACCACCTGCTGAGTGGAACTAAAGCGGCTTGTCACATCTCCTCTGCGCAGTGACCGTACAATGGCTGACTCCAAAATCACTAACGAATCTTCAATTCGCTCCAGTGATATTTCTTTATCTTCCGGCAGTTCCATGGATAATAAAACAACCTGTACATGCTGTCCGTTTCTCTCCACATTTCGTGCAATAAACTGGTAAATAAATGAAAAACGGTCGTATTCTACCGCATAAGCACCCGGACGGTATTTTCTTTCGGTCACCTGCCGCATCAACTGGTCTAAATCCATCTGACAGCCGGTCTGTCTGTTATTTTTTAAGTCTTCCGGCATGGATTCAAACAGATGATACGCGTCTTTTCCATTATTTTTTACATAATATAATGCCTGATCAGCTTTTTCATATAACTGCTCGCAGTCCAGTTCCTCACCACCATAATATTTTGTCATGATTCCAATGGAAACAGAACACATACTGCATCCCATCTCCGTTCTAATTTTTGCAAAATCTTTAATAATACTTTCCGCACGTTCACAAATGACACGTTCCTCCTCCAATTCAAAGAAAAACACCGCGAACTCATCTCCGCCCATGCGGCAGACAAAGTCATCATCTCTTGTGTTTTCCCGGATAACATCAGCAAATGCCTGAATCAGTTCATCGCCGGTTTTATGCCCATATGTATCGTTGACCTGTTTGAAATTATCCAAATCCATCATAAAAAATGTTCCGCAGGATTTCGAAGACAACAAATAATTATTTATTTTATCTTCAAAATACCGCCGGTTCAGAAAATCGGTCAGTGAATCACGTTCCAATTCGCTCTGAGTCTCCAGCACGGTTTCAGTAAAAACCTGACGAAGCAGTTCATTTGCCTCATTCAGTTCTCCTTCACCCTTCAATTCACCCTCCGCTCGGTCTTCATCAATCGTAAAACCTTCCTCCAAAAGCTCAAGAAAAGTATCTACGATTTCCGGGTCAAATTGCGTTCCTCGTCCTCGAATAAGCTCCTGTATCGCATGTTCCTTGGAAAAATGTTTACGATACGCCCGGTCTGCCGTCATTGCTTCGTAAGCGTCCGCCACCGCAATAATGCGTGACACCTCAGGGATTTCATCGCCGCAGATTCCCACATAGCCATTTCCATCATACCATTCATGATGGTATCTCACACCTTCCTCAAGTCCCGGAACAAATCTCGTATTCTGCACAATCTGTGCACCGATTTCGGCGTGTTTTTTTACATTTTCATATTCCTCTTTCGTGAGTTCTGAAGCCTTATTTAAAATAGTATCCGGCGTAGACACCTTACCAATATCGTGTAAAAGCGCAATATAATAAAGTTCCTCTTTTTCTTTATCCGAATAACCGAGTTTTGCAGCAATGCCCCTGCAGTAGAGCGCAACGCGCAGCGAATGTCTCCTTGCATAACGGTCTTTGGCATCCACCGTGTGAGCAATCGTAACCATCGACTGCAAAAACAGCCGGTCAATCTGCTCTTTTTGTTTCGCGATCAAATGCGCCTGCTGTTTTCGGAGTACGGAAAGTTCGACAATATGCGCAATCCTTGCCTTTAAAACCTGCGGTTCAAAGGGAAGCGAAATAAAGTCAATCGCACCTTCTTCTAATCCCCTAAGTTCACTCTGTATATCTTTCACATTCATCATTAAAATGACAGGAATTTCTTTTGTTTCTTTATCCTCTTTTATCCGGCGGAGAACTTCGTAGCCATCCATTCCAAACATATTCGCATTCATAAGAATCAAATCCGGAATTTCCGACTTCAGGCAATCCAGCACACTCATTCCTGTCTGAACCAATGTTACATCATAAATGTCACCTAAAATAGTTTCCATATATCGCAACGCCACCTTCGTATTATCGGCAGCTAAAATCTTCGGTTTTTGCATCATACCGTCATCCCCTCATGTTCCTGCAAACGAGCAAGCGTCGTTGAAATGCCAAACTCATCGCAGACTTTTTTATATGCATCCATATTCCCTTGTTTTTTATCTGTCTTTACAGCCCGTATCAACAGATTTTTCGGTGTATGCTCTAATTCAATAAATTCCAATATTTGTGTTTCATATCCTGCCTGCTCCAGCAGATTTGCCCGCAGTACATCCGTCATCAAAGCAGCCATCCGCTCTTTGATAATCCCATATTTAAATATCGGCTGCATTCGGTCATTTTTTAACTGTGCATTTACCTCATGCTGGCAGCACGGAACCGATAAAATCACTTTTGCACCCCAGCGGATCGCCTTGTCTAACGCAAAATCTGTCGCTGTATCACAAGCATGAAGCGTCACGACCATATCGACCTGATTCACTCCCTCAAAAGAACTGATGTCGCCCTCTAAAAAGGTAAGTTCCTCATAGCCAAACCGCTTGGCAAGCTCATTGCAGTGTTGTATCACATCGGATTTTAAATCCAGTCCTATCATGCGGACACGATATCCATTCATGATTTTCAGATAATAATACATAGCAAACGTAAGATAGGATTTTCCGCATCCGAAATCAACAATCGTTAATTCTTTATCCTTTGGCAGTTTATCGGATACATCTCTGATAAATTCCAGAAAGCGGTTAATCTGTCAGAATTTTTTCTGTTTTTTATCCCGGATTCTGCCATCTTCTGCCTGAACTCCAAGTTCAATCAGAAAAGGAATTGGTTCATTTTCCTTCAAAATATATTTCTTTTTGCGGTTATGTGATAAAACAAGTGGTTTTTCACTCTTTTTGTTTTTTCCCTTTATTGTTATTTTCCCTTTTTTGCTTATCAATATTGTATACTGTTTTTCCGTTGTAAAGAACTGCATCTGACGGTAAATGGGCACGAGTTCGGAAAGAATATAGTTTTTCGCCTCTTCTTTTGCATAGTTAAGATGAAATACCTGATTATTCTGGTATCTGGCGAACTGAAACATAAGCGTTCCTTTATCCTCATAGCAGCGTACATCCACTTTTCCGGCAAAATCTCCCTTCTTGGGATTACTGATTATCATATGCACGAAATTCTGTCCAAGACACTGCTCCAATACTTCTTCTAATTCCATCACCATGGTACCTCCTTGTATACATTCTGATAGCAAAAATAGCCCTCGGACTCAAAATCCGAGGGCTCATCTTATCCTTTTATACCGGGTAAGTCTGATTCTCTTTATCTGCTAATGTAGCATCTACTTTCGTCCGCTGTGCTTCACGATATTTGAAGAAATCAACTGCAACCTGTGGGAACAGAGCATAGGATAATACATCTTCATCCTGCTCTTTCCACTGTGACATCTCTGCCTCAAGTTTTTTAAGCTGTGGCTCGATCAAATCAGCCGGACGACATGTAATCGGTTTTGTATCGCCGATACATTTCTTCTGAACTTCCGGATTAAATGGTTTAACTGTCTGTCCAAATTCACCGGACAAAAGTTTTTTGGATTCTTTCGTTACCATCTTGTAACGCTCACCGGAAACTACATTTAATACTGCCTGAGTACCAACAATCTGGGACGATGGTGTAACCAATGGTGGCTCACCAAAGTCTTTTCTTACGCGTGGCACCTCTTCAAGCACCTGCTCATACTTATCTTCCTGTCCCATTTCTTTAAGCTGGGAAACGAGGTTTGAAAGCATACCGCCGGGAACCTGATAACGAAGAGTATTGATATTTACACCAAGCACTTTCGTATTCATAAGACCGCTCTCTAATGCTTCCTCGCGCATTGGACGGAAGTATTCAGCGATTTCAGATAAAAGATTCTGGTCAAGTCCGGTATCGTATGGTGTTCCACGGAATGTCTCAACCATAACTTCGGTAGCCGGCTGGCTTGTACCAAGAGCAAATGGACTCATCGCTGTATCAATAATATCACATCCTGCTTCTACTGCTTTCAAATAAGTCATAGAAGCAACACCGGATGTGTAGTGTGTATGAAGGTCAATCGGAATTTCAACGGATTCTTTCAATGCCGTTACAAGTTCCGTTGCTTTATATGGTGTCAAAAGACCGGCCATATCTTTGATACAGAGTGATTTCGCACCCATATCTTCGATTTTCTTTGCAATATCTTTCCAGTAATCCAGTGTATAAGCATCACCAAGTGTATAAGAAAGGGCAATCTGTGCATGTCCGCCTTCTTTATTTGCTGCTTTTACTGCTGTCTCAAGGTTACGAATATCATTCAGACAGTCAAAAATACGGATAATATCAATTCCGTTGGCGATCGATTTCTGAACAAAATATTCTACTACATCATCGGCATAATGATTATATCCTAAAATGTTCTGTCCACGGAATAACATCTGCAATTTTGTATTTTTGAATCCGTCTCTTAACTTACGCAGTCTTTCCCACGGGTCTTCTTTCAAAAAACGAAGGGATGCGTCAAATGTTGCACCGCCCCAGCACTCTACGGAGTGGTAACCAACTTTGTCCATTTTATCGACAATCGGAAGCATCTGTTCTGTTGTCATACGAGTCGCAATCAATGACTGATGTGCATCACGAAGTATCGTTTCCGTAATTTTAATCGGCTTTTTCTTAATCTCTGCCATTTTCTATATCCTCCTTATACTCCATAAATTGCCATAAACACACCGGCTGCTACCGCAGTACCGATAACACCTGCTACGTTTGGTCCCATCGCATGCATCAAAAGGAAGTTTGTCGGATCTGCTTCCGAACCAACCTTCTGGGACACACGTGCTGCCATAGGAACCGCCGACACACCGGCAGAACCAATCAATGGATTGATTTTTCCTCTGGTTACTAAACACATTAATTTACCAAACAATACACCGGCTGCTGTTCCGAATGCAAATGCAACCAGACCAAGAACTACGATTTTCAATGTTGCTACATTAAGAAATGCAGAACCTGTCGTCGTAGCACCAACGGATGTACCAAGCAAAATAACTACGATATACATCAAAGCATTCGATGCTGTCTCTGTCAACTGGCCTACTACGCCGGATTCTTTGAACAAGTTACCAAGCATAAGCATACCAACAAGTGGTGCAGTACTTGGAAGAATCAGACATACAATAACTGTAACGATAATTGGGAAGAGGATTCTCTCCAGTTTGGATACCGGACGGAGCTGCTCCATCTTGATTTCTCTTTCCTTTTTCGTTGTCAAAAGTTTCATGATAGGCGGCTGAATAATCGGAACAAGTGACATATAGGAATATGCCGCCACCGCAATACTACCCATCAAATGCCCCTGCTGCAATTTGCCGGCAAGGAAAATGGATGTCGGTCCATCAGCACCACCGATAATCGAAACAGCTGCTGCTTCACCACCATTGAAGCCCCACAAAAGAGCAAGGATATATGCGGCGAAAATACCAAACTGTGCCGCCGCACCAAGAAGAAAGCTCTTTGGATTGGCAATCAACGGACCGAAGTCTGTCATCGCACCAACGCCGAGGAAAATCAGCGATGGCAAAATACTCCATTCATCTAACTTAAAGAAGTAATTTAACAGTCCACCATCCTGAATAATCAGCGGATAAATATTTGCCAAGAGCATACCAAACGCAATTGGCAGTAAGAGCAAAGGCTCATAGCCTTTTTTGATTGCTAAATATAAGAAGATAAAAGCAACCAATATCATGACATAGTTTCTCCAGTCAATACCGTCCTGGAAAAACGCTGTCTGTCGAATAAGATTTTCTATTACTTCCATTTAGTTTACCTCCGGTTCTTTTCATTTGCTGAATCAGTCCATAGTAGCCAGTACATTTCCTGCCTCAACCATATCACCAGAGTTCACATTGATACTTGCAATTGTACCATCCTGAGGTGCTACTACCTCATTTTCCATCTTCATAGCTTCGAGAAGAAGAATTACATCGCCTTTCTTTACACTCTGTCCGACATCTGCTTTTACAGCAAGAATTTTACCAGGCATTGGTGCTGTTACTTCAACAGAACCAGCACTACCGGATGCTGCCGGTGCTTTCGGAGCAGGAGCTTGTGCCGGTGCAGGAGCAGGTGCTGCCGCCTGAGCAGGTGCTGCCGGTGCTGCTGCGCCGCCTGCCTTCTCTTCTACTGTAACATCATATACGGTTCCATTTACTGTAATTGTATAACTTTTCATGTCAATATCCTCCTTAATTGAACGTACGTTTTTTTATTGAACGAATTACAAGTCCGTCTGCCGGTACACAAACACCGGTCTCAGCTTCCATCTGTGCTGCTATCGCTGCGGTAATTACCGCAATAATCTGGGTGTTATCCGAAACAGGTACTTCCTGTTTTGCTACAGCTTTTGCTGCCGGTTTCTCCTGTTTTGCTGCTTCCGGTTCCGCTTTCTTTTTCTCGAACATCTTTGGCACATATTTCAAGAGAAAGATAATGATGGAAATAAGAATCAATACAACAAATACCGTTCCCATACCAATCAAGGTGTTCATTACGGCCTCACCGGGACCCACGGTAGCATTTACTTTTTCTAAATCAAGCAATAACATCCTATCACCTCATTCCGAACATCTGTAATGCATAAATTAAGTGTTTCCGAATTTCACTGCCGGAAATCACATTATCCACATAACCTCTCTTTGCTGCCGCTGTGGCACCATCCTGAAGTGCATCAAACTCTTTTGCCTTTTCTTCCAATGCTTCTTTGGTATTTGCTGCCTGTGAAATTTCATCTTCACAGAGAATCTGCGCTGCAACTTTGGCATCCATAACACCAACTTTTGCAGAATCTAGGGCAAGAACCAAATCCGCTCCAATATGTTTGGAGTTCATTGACACATAAGCACTTCCGTATGCCTCACCTGTAATCACGTTAATACGCGGAACATCAGCACTTGCAAATGCATATGTCAAATCTGCAACTGCCTGAGAAATCGTTTTTTCTTCCTGCATATCTGCTGCATACTCTTTTACATTTGTTAAGGTAACAACCGGAATATTAAATGCGTCACAGAAATACATAAACTGCTCTGCTTTCTTACAGCCGGCAGTTGAAAGAATGCCTTCTTTCGCATTTGCAATCGCACCTACTGTAACTCCATCTAAGGAAAGAAGTCCGGTTACCATTTCTTTTCCATATTCTGCTTTTAATTCCACAAATTTTGTATCATCGGCAATCTGTGTCAAGGCAGCTTTTGCATCCGTTGCATAACCATCAAAGCCATCCAGTACACGATTTGGATCATCCGAATTTTCAACAACCACTGCTGCTCCTGCATTTGCCGGAAGTAAATCAATTAAGCTGCGGATTGTTGTAAATACTTCCTGTTCATTCTCACATACAATGTCCGCATTTCCACATTCTGCCTGGAATGCAGCATCGCTTGTGTCACATTTCTCAATACGGTTTCCTGCAATCGCATTTGGTGAATTTACAAACAGTTTTCCGTTTGTCTTTTCGATAATTGTAATATCACCTAATTTGGATGAAATCGCAACACCACCGCCACAAGAACCTAAAACTGCACTAATCTGAGGGATTACACCGGATGCATTCACTTTCGCCATGTAAATGTCGCCAAATCCGGCCAATGCGTCCATCGCCTCCTGTACCCGGATACCGGCACAGTCAATCAGTCCGATAACCGGTGCGCCCGCTTTCATCGCCATCTCATAAATTCCGGCGATTTTCTTCGCGTGCATCTCACCTACAGAACCATTCAAGGCGGTTACATCCTGACTGTAGATATAGACCAGATTTGAATTTACAACACCGTAACCGGTAATCACACCGTCTGCCGGCACTGCTTTTTCCTGCATGTTAAAATCGGTATTACGTTTGGTAATCATGCCACCGATTTCAACAAAACTGTTGGCATCAACGAGAGATTCGATACGTTCTCTTGCTGATAATTTTGCTGAGTTACTCATTTGCAGCCCTCCACTTTCTGTATTATTGTTTATATAAAACTCAAATTTTATCCAATTGTAATTGTAACGCTTTTTCAACCCCTTGGCAACAACTATTTGAATTATTTTTTCAAATTCCTCATATACTGTAAAAAAATGTCTGGTGGCCTTTTTATGAAACAAAAAAAATGCTTTGCCATCCTTTTATTATGTGCCCTGACCGCATTCCATATTCTGTGGGACAGACAATTTAGCTCCACCGATTCTTCGGATTTTGTTCCTGTTCTGCCGGAGCCTGTCATTCAAATCAACGCCATGGAGCAGACACCAAATCCACTTATTTTACACGCCTCCTATGCCTGCCTGATGGATGCCGGTTCCCATCGCATTCTATATAGTAAAAACACGGACAAAAAAGTGCCAATGGCAAGTACCACCAAAATCATGACCGCCCTTTTAGCACTGGAGTCAAATAAGCTTAACGATGTGGTCATTGCAAGCAAAAAGGCAGCCGGGATGCCAAAAGTCCATCTTGGTATGCAGCCTGGAAGACAGTATTATATGAAAGATCTTTTGTACTCTCTCATGCTGGAATCCCACAATGACACGGCAGTCGCAATTGCCGAACACCTTGGCGGCTCTGTTTCCGGTTTCGCAGCAAAAATGAATCAGAAGGCAAACCTTCTTGGCATGTCTTCGACTCATTTTATCACACCAAACGGACTCGACGCAAATGGTCATTACAGCACTGCTTCGGATATGTGTAAGCTCGCTTCCTATGCTATAAAAAACAAAGACTTCCTTTCTCTGGTGCAGACAAAATCTCATTCTTTTTCTGACTGCTCCGGAAAGTACCACTACAGTCTGACAAACCATGACGCTTTCCTTTCTTATTATGAAGGCGCGCTCGGTATCAAAACCGGATTTACCGGAAAAGCCGGTTACTGTTTTGTCGGAGCCGCAAAGAAAAACGGCATCACGCTTACCAGTTGTGTTCTTGCCAGCGGATGGCCGCCAAACAAGTCATTCAAGTGGAGTGACACAAAGAGTTTAATGGATTATGGTTTTTTTTATTTTCAGAAAACACCGCTTCCGGTTCAAAACCTTGCCCTTGCCAAAATCCCGGTAAAGGATGGCAAAAAAAAGTTTGTATCTCTCAAACCGATTATCCCGAAAGAAACACTTACTGCTTCCTTTGATTCTTTGAAAATCGTATACCGAATTCCGACTGCACTTTGTGCGCCAATACGAAAAAACACACCCATCGGAAGCATTTCTTTCTATATAAATAATAAACTTTTTCAGAAAACCGAGGTTTTCCCGTCAGAAAGCATTGAAAAATCCTGTTTTTCTGATACAATAAAACAAGTGTTGAATCAATGGATGGATATCTTTTGCCTATCATAAAAATATTTTCAAAAAAACTCTTTACTTTTGAAAGTAAACATGATATGGTATACGCATAGTACGTTTTACAAGAACGAAGGTGTTCTCATTCATGGGGACACCTTTCTTTTTTGTCAGGCGTCTGCAATTCAAATAACATGGGAAGGAAGGAATTAACTATGCAAAAAAATGTAATCGAAGATGTTTTTGGAACAAAAGTTTTTAACGACGATGTCATGCAGGAATACCTGCCAAAGAAGACATACGCCCAGTTGAGGGATACCATTGAAAATGGTGAGGAGCTGGCTCCTGAAGTAGCAAACGTGGTTGCTCATGCAATGAAAGAATGGGCATTAAAAAACGGTGCTACTCATTATACCCACTGGTTCCAGCCAATGACCGGTGTAACAGCCGAAAAACATGACTCATTCTTAAGTCCGGAATCCAATGCACACGCTGTACTTGAGTTCTCCGGTAAAGAATTGATTAAAGGTGAACCAGATGCTTCTTCTTTCCCATCCGGCGGACTCCGTGCTACATTCGAAGCCAGAGGTTATACTGCATGGGATTGTACATCACCGGCATTTCTCCGTGAGGATGCAATCGGTACGGTTCTTTGTATTCCTACCGCATTCTGCTCTTATACGGGAGAGGCACTTGACAAAAAGACTCCTCTTCTCCGCTCGATGGAAGCAATCAGCAAACAGGCTGTCCGCGTTCTGAACTTACTTGGCGATGAGGATGTTACCAATGTAAAATGTTCTGTAGGACCGGAGCAGGAATATTTCTTAATTGACAGAGAACAGTTTTTACAGCGTGACGACTTAATCTTTACCGGTCGTACATTGTTTGGACATATGCCGCCAAAAGGACAGGAATTGGATGACCACTACTTTGGTACAATCCGCGAGCGTCAGGCAGCATTTATGCGTGAATTAAATGATGAATTGTGGAAACTTGGCATTTTGTCAAAAACACAGCATAACGAAGTGGCTCCTGCTCAGCATGAGATGGCTCCGATTTACAGCACAGCAAACATTGCAACTGACCACAACCAGTTAGTTATGGAGACAATGAAAAAAGTGGCACGCCGTCACAATTTTGAGTGTCTTCTTCACGAGAAGCCATTTGCCGGCGTAAACGGTTCCGGAAAACATGATAACTGGTCTTTGGTTACTAATACAGGAAAGAACTTATTAAGTCCCGGCAAAACACCATATGATAACAAACAGTTCCTTCTGTTTTTATCCGCTGTTATCGCTGCTGTAGATGATAATGCCGCACTGTTACGTATGTCTGCTTCCAATCCTGGAAATGACCATCGCCTTGGTGCAAATGAGGCACCTCCGGCTATCATTTCTATTTTCCTCGGCGAGCAGTTAGAGGATATCGTAGAGCAGATTTTACAAAATGGTACTGCTACTCACAGTAATAAGGGCGAGCGTATGGATATCGGTGTACACACCATCCCACCAATCAAAAAGGATGCAACTGATCGTAACCGCACATCACCATTTGCCTTTACCGGAAATAAATTTGAGTTCCGTATGGTTGCTTCTTCCATGTCAATTGCCGGTGCAAATACCGTACTTAATGCAACAGTTGCTGATGTACTTCAGAGTATGGCTGACCGCATGGAAAAAGCAGATGACTTAGATAAGACTGTAGATGAAATTATTTACGAGACATTGAAAGAACATCAGAAAGTAATCTTTAACGGAAACGGTTACTCCGATGAGTGGATTGCAGAAGCTGAAAAACGTGGTCTTCCAAACGTAAAAACAATGGTAGATGCAACTGCTTCTCTTCTCTATCCAAAAACCATCGAGATGTTTGAGAGACAGCATGTTTATACAAAGACTGAGCTTGAGTCTCGTGCAGAGATTAACTACGAAGCTTACGCAAAAGCAATCAACATCGAAGCTAAGACAATGATTCATATGGCTTCTAAGGAATACATCCCGGCCATCATTAGTTATGTAACAAGTCTTGGTGATTCAATTAACAGCATTTCTGCTGCTTGTGCAGAAGCAGACTTGTCCGTTCAGAAAGATTTGCTTACTACATGCTCTTCTCTCCTTGCAAAAGCACAGACTGCTCTGTATGCTTTGAAAGATGCAGATAAGAAAGCAAATGCTATGGAAGAAGGAAAAGAACAGGCTGAATTCTTCCGTGACACCGTATTTACCGCAATGGCAGACTTACGTGCACCAATCGATGAGTTGGAAATGATTGTTGATAAAGAGTACTGGCCGGTACCATCTTACGGTGATATGCTGTTTGAAGTTTAATACAAATCAGAATATAACAAAAAAAATCCTCCCGCATATTTGCAGGAGGATTTTTTTAAGCATTTTTAGCAAGATACTCTCTCACTTCAATTAAATCCGGGAAAATCATGTAGGACAATTGTTCCATTTCTTTTGTTGGCTTTAACATATCCGGCACGTGCAACACTCTAAGTCCAGCCGCAGCAGCCGAGCGGACACCATTGTGTGAATCTTCAACTGCATATGTGTCTTTTGGATTTATTTTCATCTTTTCACATACATTTAAGTAAATGTCTGGTTCCGGTTTGCTTTTTTCTATCATGTCACCGCCAACTATAACCTCAAAGAAATCATATAAATTCGTCGCTTTTAACATTTCTTCCACACGCTGAACACGTGTCGAGGAAGCCAGACCAACCCGCCATCCATTAATCTTCAAAAACTGCAATAACTCTCTTGCACCGGTTTTTAACGGCACACCGTTTTTCTCTATTTTTTCATCAAACATTCGGTGCGTCTCCTCACGAAACTGTGCATAATCTAATTTATCGCCATACGTTTTGGAAAATACCTTTTTTGTTCCTTCCGATGACACGCCAATCACCTGATAAAAAACATCCTCAATACCGGTCAGCATAAATTTACCGGCAGCAAATTTCCAGCATGAAAAGACGAGATTTTCTGTATCAAACAGAACACCATCCATATCAAAAATTATCTGCTTTTTCATCCGGGTATTCATCTCCATTTCTTTATACATAGATTCTACCGCTTTAGTATAGCAAAAAATAGATGTAAAGGCAATTTGTATTAAAACATCCGCTCATGCATATATTATTATTGCAGATTTATCACATATACTGCTTGCATTTGGCGGATATGTGTGATAATATGTCTGTAGTGATTAGGTTGCAGAAACTTGCGATGCCTGCGACCGGAAGGAAGACCTGCGGGCCTTCCTTTTTTATACCAAAATTTTATGGGAGGATTTTTATGCAAAAGAAATTAACGAAACCTTTTATTACATACTTTGAACAATTAAATAACCTAATTCAAAAAAAGCATCTTAATATTTCCAATCTATCCTATGCCAAAAACAAATTACTAAACATTGGCTATTACTCTTTAATTGATGGCTACAAGGATATATTTTACAATCCAATGACAAGAACTTATGAAAAAGGTACAAACTTTACAGATATTGTTGCCTTATACGACTTCGATGAAAATCTTCGTTCGCTTGTTTTTAAATATATTTGCCATATTGAGCAAAAAATCCGTTCGCTGATTTCCTATTCTTTCTGCGAAGTTTTTTCTGAAAATCAAGCAGCATATTTAAACTCTGCAAACTATAATATTTCTAAAACAAATCGTTATCATATTTCAAAACTAATTTCTAAATTAACATATGAGGCCACAAAAAACACAGAACACAATTATGTTGTATATCAGCGAAATACCTATGGAAATGTTCCATTGTGGGTAATAATGAAAACTCTTACCATGGGACAAACTTCCAAAATGTACTCCTTTATGCACCCTAGCATAAAATCTAAAATCAGTATCCATTATGACAACATTACAGAAAAAGAATTAATCCAATATTTAAGGATTTTTACTATATTTCGTAATCTATGTGCACATAACGAGCGACTTTTTTCTTTCCAAACACGCTTTGAAATACCTGACACTGTATTACATAAAAAACTTGGCATTCCTCAAAAAGGTACCCAATATCTTTACGGCAAACACGATGTATTTGCATTATTAATAGCATTTCGATATATGCTTGACACAGAGGATTTTATAATTTTCAAGAGGAAACTAACCCAATTATTTAACACTTTTACAAAAGCAACCTCTCAATCCCAAAGAGACAAACTTCTCAAAGCAATGCATTTCCCACCGAATTGGTCAAGCATCACGCGCTACAAATTATGCTAGCAGTCGGTAATAATATATCATTTGCCTCCTGTCCTTTCATTTGATATACTATTGGTATGCTTAATTAGGAGGACTTTTTATATGATAACCATACCACTTGATAATACCAACTTAAAACCTTTTTATATACAGATTTATGAATACATCCGCAAAGAGATATTGAATGGAAATATTGCTGCAGAAGAAAAACTGCCATCGGCACGTAATTTAGCCGCAAACCTAAATGTGAGCCGGAGCACGGTGGATACCGCCTACGACCAGTTGGTTGCCGAAGGATATCTAGACGCCCGCCCAAGACAGGGATATTTTGCAAACCACGTTACGCATTTAAAGCAAATCCCGACTTCTGCTCCACAAAAAGAAAATAATAAAAAAAACACAAAGGAAGCACCACCGGTACGCTTTGATTTTAACCCGGATTCCATTGATTTAGAACATTTTCCTTATTCGATTTGGAAATCCATTGGAAAAAACCAGCTGGATTTACCATCCAATTTCAGTGCCGGTGATGCCAAAGGGGATTTGCCGCTTCGTCAGGCAATTGCGAATTATCTTCGTGGTTCCCGTGGGGTTATATGCCGCCCGGAACAAATTATCATCGGTGCCGGACTTTCCAATCTTCTTCAGATGTTGTGCATCCTTTTTTCCAGGGAAACCATATTTGCCATGGAAGACCCCGGATATTTGAGTGCGCGTCAGGTTCTCTCGACCAATGGTTATTCCATTCTGGATATTCCGCTAAAGGAAAACACCATGGATGTTTTGGCACTTGCAAAAACAAACGCAGACATCTGCTATGTAACGCCAAGTCATCAGTTTCCGCTCGGCAGTGTTATGCCGGTTTCCACCAGACAAAAGCTTCTGCACTGGGCAGAAAAGAAAGAAAACCGCTATATTTTGGAGGATGACCACGACAGCGAATTCCGCTATAAAGGAAAACCGATTCCCGCGCTGCAAAGTTTAGACAAAGCAGGAAAGGTCATCTATATCGGAACATTTTCCAAAGCCATTTCACCTGCTATAAGAACCGGTTACATGGTGTTGCCGATGGCATTGCTGCCACGTTTTGAACGTCTGATTGACAATTACTCCTGCCCGGTTTCACGTATTGAGCAGGCAATTTTAACCGATTTTATTAAACAGGGATACTTTGAAAAACACTTAAACCGCATGAGAAAAATATACAAAGGGAAACACGACTGCATGATGGAACAACTGCAGAAGTATTTCCCTGAAAAAATTCTTGAAATATCCGGCGACAATGCCGGGTTATATGTGCTTATCCGCTATTTGGGATCACAGCCTGAAGAAGAAATATTACGCAGGGCCAAAACACTTGGTATGCCTTTAAAATCATTAAAGAGATATTACCAGAATCTTCCTTTCCACTATCTTCCAACTTTTCTTCTCGGTTTTGCAAACCTCAGTGAAGAAACGATTCCGGATGCCATTCGCTCTCTTTCTGAGAAAGTATTTGCTTCGCCAAAACCGTATCTCTTGTAATCTGTTCTTTTAATTGCGTAAGAGAAGCAAACTTTCTCTCTTCCCGCAAAAATGAGACAAAGTATGCTGTTAATTCTTTGTCATATAAATCACCGGAGAAATTAAACAGCCAAACCTCAAAGCCGACTTCATTCCCACCGGGGATGGTCGGCTTTACTCCAAGGTTACAAATTCCTTTATACCTTTTTCCTTCTACATCAACAAAAACCGCATACACACCATATGGTGGCAGCACTTTATGTGCATCCGGATATATATTTGCCGTTGGTGTTTCCATCGTCCGTCCCAGTTGATTTCCCTTTTGTACTACACCGGTGAGAAAATAAGGTGTTCCCAAAAGTTCATTTGCCTGTTCCATCTTACCCTTTGCAATCAGTGAGCGGATTCTGGTACTGCTCACGACCTCACCGCCTAATTCCAATTTAGAAAGAACCGTTACCGAAAATCCAAGTTTTTCTCCTAACTGCTGCAGCGTATCCGTATCCCCGCTTCTGCCTGCACCAAACCGAAAATCACTGCCAACGATAACCGATGCGGCATCGCAGGTATCACACAATAATTTTTTTGCAAACTCCTCCGGCGTCTGGCTGCAAAATTCCTTCGTCAGAGGAATCTCAAGCAGACAATCAATTCCTAAATATTCTGCTAATTTTTCTTTTTCATAAGGCGTATACAAAACCTTCGCTTCATCCACGGAAAACGAAATCATAACAATCGGTTTGTTTTCTTTTTTTGCCTGTTCAATCAGCAGACGGTGCCCTTTATGAATCCCGTCAAATTTGCCGATACAAACCGCTGTCTGTTTTCCCTGAAACTCTAAATTTCGTATTATTTTCATACGTCATTCCTCAATTCTAAAACATCTTCACTACGAAATACTTATCCTCCTTTTGGCGGTATTCGTAAATCGCATAAAATTCATTCTCCATGGAATACATTCTTACCTGCTCTTTGTCTTTTGGTGTCTGATATGAAGTATCTTTTCTTGCAATGCAGTTTCCATTAAGTAAAAGGCGCAGTGCTTCATCCGATACCACACAGTCTTTTAAATCTGAAAACATGGCATCAATCGGAATCAGATAATCCTGTATCTTTCCCTCTTTTACTGCCTGCTCTATCTGCCCTAACGTAAGTGCCTGCTCTAAAAAAAACTCAGAAACACGAGTGCGCACAAGAGTTTTCATCGCCGCACCGCACCCAAGGAACTCTCCAATATCTTTGCAGAGTGTACGGATATACGTTCCTTTGGAACAGCTTACTTCCATCGTAAATTCATTTTCCGAAAAATCAATCGACAACACTTTAATTTCGTAAATTGTCACCTTGCGGGCTTTCCGCTCAACTTCTTTCCCCTGTCTTGCCAATTCATAAAGTTTCTTGCCATTTATTTTTATGGCAGAATACATCGGTGGAATCTGTTCGATTTCACCCACAAACTTAGAAACTGCCATTTCAATCTGTTCCTTCGTAATCGACACCGGATGATGGGAAAGAATTTCTCCTGTCATATCCTCGGTATTTGTCGTAACACCTAGTTTTACAACAGCACGATAAGTCTTATCTTTGTCCGTGAGAAGCCCGCAGACTTTTGTTGCCTTCCCTATGCATACAGGAAGCACACCGGTCGCATCTGGGTCGAGCGTTCCGGTATGCCCTATTTTTTTCATATGAAGAATGCCGCGCAGTTTTGCCACCACATCGTGAGAAGTAAAACCACGCTCTTTATATACATTAATAATTCCATTCATGTTTGACTACCCCAGCTGTTTTTCAATATGCCCGGTCAGATTATTGATTACATCAAATGCAGAGCCTTTAATGGCACAGCCTGCCGCTCTTACGTGACCGCCGCCACCAAAATAGCGGGCGATAACACTGACATCGACAATCTCATTCGAGCGCATGCTTACCTTAAACTCGCCCTGTTCTCTCTCATCAAGTAAAATTGCCACCTCGACACCCTCTGTCGTTCGCATTTCATCAATAATTCCATCCAAATCCGATGGCTTTGCCTCATACAATTTCATCACATTCTGACGCACAATAGAAAACAAACAGCGCCCATCCATAATGCGGACACTTTCCATCAGACAGCGTCCCATAATCTGAAGCTGTTTATACGTTTTTCGATAAAAACTATCATCGATAATCTTGCCAAACGGGATTCCAAAAGCAATCAGCTTTCCGGCAATTTCCATAGTCTCTTTTGTTGTGTTTGAATGTTTAAACACACCGGTATCATGGACGATTCCGGTATAGAGTGCACCGGCAATGCCGGCATCTAACTTTTCTTCCTCCATCAGACCATACAAAATCTCACAGGTTGAACTTGCTTCTTTTACAACATTTTCATTGCCAAACTTTGTATTTGTAATGTGATGATCAATATTTAACACATACGGCGTTTTTTCCATCACCTTTTGTGCATCACCAAGACGCTCCTCATCTCCGCAGTCAAGAGAAATGAACAAGTCGTAGGAAGGCTTTTCATAGAAAGCATCTTCTTCCTTTAGGTAATCAAAAGCATCCGGTATCTCTTCCACATAAACGCAGACCTGTTTGTCCGGATAATTCTTTTTTATGTACCGGAACAATCCCATGCAGGAACCGATACAATCGCCATCCGGGCGCACATGCCCGCCAATGGCAATCGTTTCTGCTTTTTCTATTGCTGACAGCAGTTTACTCATTCGCTGTCACCCCCGTCCTCATCACGGTGATTCAACTCGCGGATTTTCTTCGACATCTCCACACCATACTCAATGGACGTATCCAGAATAAATGTTAATTCCGGTGTATTCCTGAGATTCATACGGTGCGCTAACTGATGTCTGGCGTAAGCGGCACTCTTTTTGAGTCCCTCCATCGTCTTTTCCTTCGCCTCATCATCGCCGAGAACGCTCACATAAATTTTAGCGAATTTCAAATCCGGCGTTACTTCACAAGCCATCACCGAAGTCATCGGATGAATTCGCGGATCCTTAATGTCTTCGCGGATAATCTGGCTCATTTCACGCTGTACTTCGCTGTTAATACGAATATTTTTTACACTGTTTTTTCTCATTTTCCATCTCCGTTCCTAACGATTTGACTATCTCGGAACCTCAACCATCTTGTAGCATTCAATCTGGTCTTCTTCCTGCAAATCATTAAATCCATCAAATACAAGACCACATTCATAACCGGCAGCCACTTCTTTGACATCGTCTTTGAAACGCTTCAAACTTGACAAATCGCCCTCGAAAATCTGCTCGCCCTCACGCGTAATACGTGCACGACATCCGCGCTCAATCTTACCGTCCAAAACGTAAGAACCGGCAATCGTACCAACACCGGAAGCCTTGAATGTCTGGCGGACTTCTGCGTGAGCAATGACTTTCTCTTCATAAATCGGCTCAAGCATACCTTTCATCGCTGCCTCAATATCTTCGATTGCATCATAAATGACACGATACAAGCGCACATCTACATTTTCTCTGTCTGCTGTCTCTTTTGCTGCATTATCAAGTCGAATGTTAAATCCAATGATAATCGCGTTGGATGCACTTGCCAAACTTACATCGGACTCATTAATCGCACCAACGCCGCCATGAATCACACGTACAGCAACTTCTTCGTTACTTAATTTCACAAGACTCTGTTTTACAGCCTCAACAGACCCCTGCACATCAGCTTTGATAATCAAGTTCAATTCTTTGACATTACCTGCCTGAATCTGACTAAACAGTCCATCCAAAGAAAGTTTCTTTGCTTTTGTTTCCTCCAAAAGTTTATCTTTACCCTGGTCTACATAAGCCTGTGCAATCTGTTTTGCTTCTTTATCATTTTCTGTAGCAACAAAAATTTCTCCGGCACTTGGCACGCCATTCAGACCAAGAATCTCAACCGGTGTCGAAGGTGTTGCCTGTTTCACACGCTCTCCCTTGTGGTCAAGCATCGCACGAACTTTACCATATGCAGTTCCTACGGCAATATGGTCACCAACGTTTAATGTACCTTTCTGTACCAAAACGGTTGCAACCGGTCCACGTCCTTTATCCAGCTGCGCTTCAATTACAATACCTCTTGCACGGCGTTTTGGATTTGCTTTGAGTTCCAAAACTTCCGCCGTCAGAATAATCATTTCCAAAAGATTTGAAATACCTTCTTTTGTATGTGCCGATACCGGACAGAAAATCGTACTTCCGCCCCACTCTTCCGGAATCAGTTCATATTCTGATAACTCTTGTTTTACTCGCTCAATATTTGCGCCTTCTTTATCAATTTTGTTAATTGCTACAATAATTTCTACACCGGCTGCTTTGGCATGGTTAATCGCTTCTACCGTCTGCGGCATAACACCATCATCCGCTGCGACAACAAGCACTGCCACGTCTGTTGACTGTGCACCACGCATACGCATAGAAGTAAATGCCTCATGTCCCGGTGTATCCAAAAATGTAATTTTTTCACCATTAATGCGGACAACATAAGCACCGATATGCTGTGTAATACCACCAGCCTCATGCTCTGTCACATCGGTTTCACGAATGGCATCCAAAAGGGAAGTCTTACCATGGTCAACGTGACCCATTACGCAGACAACCGGTGGACGTTTTTTCATCTTGCTTTCGTCCTCTTCTTCCTCTTTCAGAAGTTCTGCTACCATATCTACTTTTTCTTCCAGTTCCGCAATAATATCGAAAGAAAGAGCAATTTCTTCTGCTTCATCAAAAGTGATTTCCTGATTCAGAGAAACCATCTGACCCTGCATAAATAATTTCTTAACCAAAGCTGCCGCCGGCATCTTCATCTTATCTGCCAATTCGCGGATGGTTAAAGATTCCGGAATTGTAATCTGCTTAATATCTTCTTCCGGCTCCTGTTTTACCGGTTCCGGCTTAATGAATGCACCTTTACGGTTCGGATCTTTCTTAGAGCGGATTCTGCTCATTTCTTCTTTTGTACTCTTGCGGTATCCGCCAGTCTTATTATTTCTATCATCTTTCTTACGGTTTCTCTGGCGGGAGTTTTTCTGCTCCTGCTTAATTCCGTCAAAACCACTCTGTGCCTTCTCGAAACGTTCAAATACGCGGTTATTATTGCCATTACCGTTTCCGTTTCGGCGGTTATCTCCGCGCGAATTTTGTCCATTGTTATTGCCGCGGCGGTCTCTGTCATTTCTGTCGTTTCGGCGGCCGTTGTTATTGCCATTATTCCCGCGGTTATCCGGACGGGAACCATTACCGTTTCCATTTCGGCGGTCTCTATCGTTTCTGTCATTTCTATCGTTACGTCCCTGACCGTTATTGTTTGGCTTACGGTAATTGTCGTTTTTCTTTAGCTGCTGAGGTTTCTGTGAAGAAACTTTTTTCTCTTCCGGCTTCTTCTCTGCCTTCTCTTCCGGCTTCTTTTCTTCCGGCTTTTTCTCCTCCGGCTTTTTCTCCTCCGGCTTCTTTTCTACCTTAGGTTCTTCTTTCTTTTCTTCCACTTTCTTCTCAACCTTAGGCTCTTCTTTTTTCTCAACCTTTGGCTCCTCTTTAACCGGTGCTTTTACTTCCTCTTTTGGCTCTGCCTTTGCTGCCGCTTTTTTCTTCTTGAAATAATTCATCAGAAATCCAATTGCTTCGTCTTCGATATTGCTGTTTGCACCTTTTACTTCGAATCCGTTCTCATTTAAAAGTGTTACCAAATCGCCACTTTTTATATTTTTGTCCTGCTGCTGTATGCTTCGGGCAATCTCATATATTTTCATTTTTGCCATACTTTGTTACCTCCAAATCTAAATTCTTGCCAATTGCTTTTGCAAATCCACTATTTGTCACCGCTACAGACGCCCGGAATTCCTTTCCGATTGCCTTGCCAAGCATTTCTTTGTCCCCAAACTCCACATAAGGAACATGGTAAAAATGACACGAATCTGCAAATTTCTTTTTGGTATTACCGGATGCATCTTTGGCGACTATAACGAGTCTTGCAATCCCCTCACGAATCGCTTTCTCCGTCATAAATTCTCCGCTGACCACATCGCCGGCCTTCATCGCCAGTCCTAAAGAACCAAGGACCTTTCTAATCTGTACCATCTTTTAACTGCCTTTCTAACAATAGATACGTTTCTTCTTTTACATTCATTCGGAATGACCGGCTTAGGGCGTTGCTTTTCCATGCTTTTTTCAAACACTCCTCATTCGCACAAAGATACGCTCCTCTGCCATTTTTTCGTCCCGTACGGTCAAGCATAATTTCGCCTTCCTTTGTTTTCACGACACGAATTAAATCCTGTTTATCCCTGCACGCTCTGCAGGCAATACACTGTCTTTGTGGTTTTTTTCGCTCCTGCATGCCGCATTCCTCCTTTCCATATCATAAAAGAACTTACGATAAACTTTGTGTTTCGCTCTTAATATCGATTTTGTATCCTGTCAATCGGGCAGCCAGTCTTGCATTCTGACCCTCTTTACCAATGGCAAGAGACAACTGATAGTCCGGAACAATGACCTCTGCACTCTTTTCGCTAGGATCAACCGTAACCGATACGACTTTGGATGGGCTGAGAGCATGCTCAATGAAAATAGCCGGATCTTCGTTCCACTCTACAATGTCAATTTTTTCTCCATATAACTCATCAACTACAGCATTGACACGCGCACCGTTCATACCAACACAGGCACCTACGGCATCCACATCAGGATTGTTGCTGTAAACCGCAATCTTAGAACGGGAACCTGCTTCACGGGATACATTTTTAATTTCCACAACACCACTCTGAATTTCAGCAACTTCGGATTCAAACAAACGTTTTACCAGTTCCGGATGTGTACGTGAAATCACAATTCTCGGTCCTCTTGGTGTATCCTTTACTTCTGTTACATAAAGCTTAATTCTGTCATGTGCCTCAAAGTGCTCACTTGGAACCTGCTCCTGTTTGGTAAGTACGGCATCAATTTTGCCAATATTTACATTATAATTTCCATTGTTATAACGCTGTACCATACCGGTTACAATATCATGCTCTTTTTCATAATACTGCTCAAACAGCACTTTTCTTTCTTCTTCACGAATTTTCTGAACAACAACCTGTTTTGCTTTCTGGGCTGCAATACGTCCAAAGTTTTTCGGTGTCACCTCAATACTGACGGTCTCACCAAGTCCGGTTCCCGGATATTTCACCTCTGCCTCTGTCTGAGACATTTCAAGCATGGCATCCTCTACTTCTTCTACGACAACCTTATCCTGATACACATGGAACTCGCCTGTCTCACGGTCTAAATTCACACGGATGTTATCCGCTTTTCCATACTCATTTTTGCATGCTGCCACAAGTGAATTTTCAATAGCCTCAAGCAAAATCTCTTTGCTGATATCCTTTTCTTTCTCAATGGCATTTAATGCCTCAATTAATTCCGGATTTCCTTTCTTTGCTGCTGTCTTTTTCATTTTTTCTATTATCCTCCTATTCAATCATTCTATCGTATGTCTGCAACGACTTAAAAAGTTATATATTTGCGAATCAGCGCAATTTCTTTGACCGGCGTTTCCATCTCTCTGTCATCCATTGAAAGAACAATCGTCTCCGTATCTTCCCGATATTCCTTCAATACACCAACAAATTCTTTGGCTGAATATTTTTTACCTTTTTCTTCCCATGTAACCGGTGAAAACAATTTCATCTCCACATCCTCACCGATGTTTCTCATAAAGTCTTTCGGCTTCTTAAACGGGCGCAGTAATCCCGGCGAACTGACTTCCAAAATATAAGATTCCTCAATGAAATCATCTTTGTCCATCTCATCACTCAGCTCGTGATTTACAAGGGTAAGGTCATCAATTGTAATACCGCCTTCCTTATCAATATAAACCCGAAGATGCCAGTTTCCCGCTTCCTTGACAAATTCCACATCTACCAGTTCAAATTGGTATTTTTGCAGAATCGGCTCTACTAAAGCCTCTGTCTTTTGTACATAGTCCTGATGTTTACTCAATTCAAAACCTCTTTTCTTTAGCCGGAATGACTTCCGTCTGTATTTGAATCTACACGAAAAGAATGAGTGGACCAAAGTCCACTCATATCAATTAACAGTATCTTCATATAATAAAGTAACACAATTTCCTATGTTTGGCAAGAACTTTTTTATTTTAATGCTTCAATCATTGCCTCATAAGACTTCTTTGGTACATAAGTATATACCGTTTTGTACTTACCGGTTGTCTCATCCTTAACTCTTGCGCTCTTCCTTGTAAAGAATAGCGGCTTGCAGCTGCCGCGCCAGGATGTCTGATCGCTGATTCCCCATACCGTAATGCCGGTAATTCCTTTCGGGCTTATGGTCTTGTCACGGTTTTTCTGAATATCCACAATCTGCTTAATAAAATCTTTTGTAAAGGCAGCCTGGTCAGCTTCAGTTTCCTTTTCATTTTTATAAGCATATGTCGGCGTTCTTCCATCGGTTTCGTCCGTATCAAAATTAATCGTAATATCAAGCTCCGTAATCTGAACTTCGAGTCCTGCATTAATAAATGCTTTTAATGCATTTCCATACTCTTCGAGAGTCGGACGCTTAATATCCACGTGGCTCTGCATACCGATACCGCCACAGATTTTCGCTTCTTCTCCCTCATTAATATAGGAAATAAGGGCAAGTTCATCGTCTACACTAAAATATGTATCATAATCATTGTAGAACAACGTAACTTTATCCTGAACATTTTCCTTTTTCAATTCGTCATAAGCATATTCAAATGCAGCTTTTACATATGTAGGCTTCAATCCCATATCACCGTATACACTAACCCATGTTGTCGCTGCGGCAGCATTCGAACGATGAATGTATTCATTTAACACATCCCATGCATATACGATTGAACCAACTTCTCCGGTCAATTCTTTTTCTTTCTGCATCGTATATCTCATTACTGTTCGAACAAAGAATTCAAGACGGGCATTCATCGTTGCTTCATCTACAACCGCCTCGTCATCATCGTAATTCTTCTTAAAAAACCATGTTGGTGTCTGCTGATGCCACATCAGAGTATGTGCACGCATACGGATGTTATGCTGTTTGGCAATTGCAAGTACACCATCAATCGTTTCCAATGTAAGTTCCGGAACTGTGGATTCCTTGTAATCGTCACTAATCACATATCCTTTTGCCTTGGCATCTGCAACAGAAATTGTAGTCTTTTTATTCAGCATGTTATCCGGCTTCATTTCATTTTCCAATGTAAAACTATTGAAATGTTTGTCGACAAATTCCATGGTACTTGCATCCTGCATTTCCTTACGCTTATTCCATGTCTGGTTATAAGTCAAACATGTTCCGACATTGTCAATCACACCTTTAAAAATTTCTTTCATTGCCGGTGTCGTATCCTGTGGTTCGGCAGTTGCGGTTGCCGTCGGTTTAACTATCGGCACTTCCGTTGCCTTTGGCGCATTGGAAGGTGATGTTATTGGCGTATTCACCGGGGTCTTAGTCACTTTAGGTGCTTTCTTTTTCACCGTAATTTTACAAACCAGCTTCTTTGTTTTCTTACCTTTTTTAATTATTGCTGTCAAAGTAGTCTTACCGGCTTTCTTTGCCGTCACTTTCACTGCATATTTACCGCTCTTTTTGAAAGATGCAACCTTTTTACTTTTCATCTTCCATGATACTTTATACTTCTTCGCATTCTTTACGGTAATCTTTTTTGTTTTCCCAACCGTAATTGATACGCTCTTTTTTGATAGTTTCGGCTTGGCAGCCGCCTCTGATGTAATCCCCTGTACTCCGGCAAATGAACTAATAACCATTGCCGCTGTGAGAACCTTGGCGAGTACCACCTTTGTTTTTCTCATGATAAATAATGCCTCCTTCGCATGTATAATGTCTATGACTATATAATATATTATATATACTGTCAGTGTCAACATAAATGTACTATTCTATTCTAAAAGTGAAATGGTCTGTATATGGTGGCATGAATTCAGAAAAAAAAGAAAGATCTCCTGACCTTTCTTAAAAAAATTTTAAATAAATATAGTAGTCCGTAGGGGAATCGAACCCCTTCAAAAAACGCCATAACCAACGTAAATTCGTTGTTTTTAACTTTTCTCTTTGATTACTTTTGATTACTTTTTGATTACCTTTGTGTAAAATCACAAATCCGCAACATGATTGATTATGTTCTTTTTTTCGGTATAGTTCATTCGGTTCCTGTAATAGTGCTTTTTAGTTGTCTTAATATCCGTATGTCCCATTTGGTTAATAACCAAGGATTCTTGGACATTGTTATCAATCAATATACTTCCATATGTTTTCCTGATTTTATGCGGAGACTTCATCGTGATGTCAAGTTTCCGGCAAATATTCCTTAATCTTTCGCGAAAAACATATGTACGGATTCGTTTTCCTCTTCGTTCAAATAAGTATTCGCCAAACGGATTTAATAGCCTTATTCGATTTAGAATCCTTATTCCGCTGTCTGGGACAACAACATCACGGATTCCGGCCTCAGTTTTAGGAGAATCTCTCACTTCGTAAACTATATTCCCCGCATCATCGTTGTAATGAATTTCTGTTTTTGAAATATGAATTACATTTTGCGTAATGTCAGTTTTTTTGAGTGCTGCGAGCTCTCCAATTCGTAAACCAGTCTTAAATAATAAGAAAATACCAAGATTTACTATATCTGGATTTTCTTTTAGATAATCTAAAACTTTTGGCAACTCATCGGTAGTAAAGACTTGCTCGTCATCACTTTTAACATTTCTACGAAATAGTTTTTTTGAAATATCCATATCGTTCATTAATTCGGAAATGCTAAATGATACCAACCGTTTTCGTCTTGCCAACTTAAATATGCCAAGTATTAAAGTCCTTAGATTACTAAATCCTTTTTGCGTCAATTTGCAATTATAAATGGCATCAAGAACAAATTCTTCTATATCATACTCTGAAATACTTTTTATCTTATGTTTGCCGAAATCTAAAAAGCATTGTTCGTATTGCCGATTATACCGGTCCCTCGTTGCTTTTGTGATTTCTTCTCGTTGAACCTTTCCATTTATCCATTCTGAATATATATCAGATATTGTTGGATTGCTCTCTTGTTTTTTCCAGTATGCTATAATTTCATCCTTGATAAGTTCTTCTGTATTTCTCTTTCTTAGTACCCTGCCTTTTTCCTTATCTGGAAAATAAGAGTACCATTTACCGTCCTTTCCTTTCCATATCTTGTATGGATGCTTACTTAATAGTTCTTCATTTCTTTGCATTTTAATTTGTTCCTGTATAAATACAGAATCTATCATATCATTATCTATAGCATATTGCAATATTTCGCTTTTTGGTATATCTATATTAGTCATTTAAAGACCGTCCTTTTTATGTATTATATTAATGTGATATTATTTTAATGCTGCCCGATTTTTTACATTCACATCAAAATAACCATCTTTTTCTCGAATAACTTCATATTCAATATTTCTTTTCTTCCATTGATGACCAGTTAAGTTTTCCGAAACTCGGTTTTCTTCGTTTTCATATACTTTATTTCCGATGTGCTCTACTAACGCTTGATAATCATCCATGCTAATACGATTTGTACAAGCCCGCTCACCCGGTTTACGATTTGTTCCATAATATTTAGGGCAAGAATAGAACAAGGTGCTTCCATTTTGATTTGGCACTAATTCTACTGGCTCCTCATGACAAGCACAATAAATTTTAATTTTACTCCAAATGTTTTTTACTATCATATAAAATCCTCCTATCTTCGAAATACTTCGTTAAAACTATCAAACCACCCTACACTGTTTCTTTTAACATTGGACGAAACACGATTTAAAAATCGTTTTTGTTTTTTCTTTTTAGGCTGTTCTAAAGGGCATTGGCCGGAACATTCATTACAATATCCCTCATTTATACATCCGAATTTTGCTAACAAGGCAGCCAAATATTCAATTTCTTCATCCATATCATTTTGATATTGAATCAATACCTTTTTTACATCATAAATTGCCTGGTCGTAATCCGGACTAGTATCGTCCGTAATCAATTCGTTTATTTCTTCTATTAATTCTTCCATATATTACGAATCCTTTCCTTGTTCCGTTAGGCGTCTTTTTCTTCCTTGCCCTATTTTGAAAGAGCTCTAATCTCAAGCACAAGAGCTCTAATCTCAAGCACAAGGATAGTCACAAGTATAGCCAGCATTATCAATGACGCAATTAGCAATATAATTCCTGAAATCATATTATTTCCTCCTTTCGTGAATTTTCTCAAAATCTACGTCTTTTAATCCTTCATCTATATCAAAGCTTGAATAAAAGCTAAATGCACCAATTGTAAAAGTTCCTAAAACTCCAACCAAAAATATGATAATAATTGCTTTTATCAAAAAAATAATTGTTGCCATAAAATCACCTCTTTCTGTTAATTATTTTTTTTATACTACTAATATGTCTGTTTCAGCCTAAAGCAAAAACCATATTATGAGCATTTTTTACAGAGTCCGGTGGACAGACATAATAAGAAAAGACCTCAATTAAGAGGTCCTATCTTTGTTCTACGTTTAAATCAGATTCCAATATAGAATTTTGAACAAACATTCCGGTTTTTATAAATCCCTTAGTCGGGTTGAAATAAATTAAAGGCGAACCACCGGTATTTTTTAGATATTTTTGCAATTTATTAAATATCTCATGTTCTTTTCCCGGCTCTCCATATACTATAATGTCTCTTTTCTTTCGTTCTAAAGATTCCATTTTTTCGGTTATCATTTCGAGAATTAGTTTGTTCTCTCCATTAAAATTATCTTCTTTCGTTGTAATTTTGCCGGTTATTCTAACTGGTTGGTTTTCTGCTAGTAGGTCGCGACAAAACTGAAAGGCTCGTTTAAATACGCATACCGGCAGTGTTCCTTCTTTTGAATCCAATGTAAAAAACGCCATTTTACGTCCTTCTAATACTCGAAGGTCTGTAATAACTCCGGCAATTGCAGCATCGTTAGTCGGAATTACATTCGCAAGACTGGTTACGCATAATTCATTCGGTGTACCATAATCATCCATTGGATGGCCAGATAACATAATGCCTAAATATTCTTTTTCTGCTATCAAATTATTTAATAAGTCATCTTGCTCAAAAGATTTAGGTATTTTCAGTAAACAAATCGCCGATTGAATTGCATTTTCTGCATTTTTTCGTCTTCTTTCCGTTAAATCTTCGCTTGCAAGGATTTTTTTCTTGTCCTTAATCTTCTTAACTGCTTCAATAAAATCACACGTTTGTGCTTTTTCTTTCAAAGCTTTCCGGCTAATCCCAAAAGAATCAAACGCTCCTGTCATAATTAGATTGCATAATGTATTACCAGAAATGCAGGTTCTTGATACGAAATCTTCAAATGACGTATATTTACCGTTATTTTTTCTTTCTTCTACGATTTTGTTTGCCTTTGTTCCTACGTTAGCCACATAGCTTAATCCAAAAAGTATTTTTCCATTTTTAATAGAAAACTCTGCTTTTGAATTGTTGATATTCGGCAAACACACTTCAATATTTAATGCCTGACAATCTGTTAAAAAGGCTTTTCGAGCTTCTTTTTTATCTACATATCCCATGCTTACGCAAAGAAATTCCTCCGGATAATGGTATTTTAACCAAGCCGTTTGATATGAAACAATAGCATAGGCTGTCGCATGTGATTTATTAAATGCGTATTTCGCAAATTCAAGCATCTGGTCAAACAAAACCTTAGCCTTTTCTACTGGAATTCCATTTTTTTCACACCCAATAATGCCTCTGGATTCATCTCCGTATAAAAAAGCCGGTTCTTCTTTTTGCAGCTTATCCATTTTCTTCTTACTCATGGCTCGCCGAACTAAATCAGCTCCGCCCAATGAATATCCGGCTAGCTGCTGAAAAATCTGCATTACTTGCTCTTGATACACAATAGCTCCATAAGTATTTCCTAGAATTGGCTTTAATTCTGGAATAAGATACTCCGGACGCTTCATTCCGCTCATTACCTTTAGCAACTCCGGCAGATAATCCATTGGTCCGGGGCGGTACATGGAAATCAAGATAATGATATCCTCAATACAAGTTGGTCTGGCTTTTCGAAGCATATCCTTCATCCCTGGGCTTTCTACCTGAAAAACGCCATTTGTATTTCCCTCTCCATAAATCGACTCAAACACTTCTTTTTCAAATGGAATTGTATTTATATCTATCTTTTTCCCTTTGGTTTTCAAAATCATCCATAAAGTATTTGAAATAATGTTTAAGTTTCTTAATCCTAAAAAATCCATTTTAAGGAGGCCATGCTTTTCTTCTACCTGAATCATATCACATTGTGTTTTCCATTCGCCGGATGGGTCTAGCATCAAGGGAACATGTTCCTTTACCGCTTTTGTATCCGAAATAACAACGCCGCCGGCGTGCATCCCATATGATACAAATGTTCCAACAACCAATTTAGCATCTTGATAAATACGCAAAATGTTTTTATCATTAGGAAATGCCTGTTTAACTTCTGATTCCTTTGGAAACTTATCGTCATAAATCATAGCTTTTAGCCGTTTTACCGGAGCATCAAAATAAGTTGTTTTGCTATATAGTCTATCACCTAAAAGTTTTGAGCAGTTGTCAATTGATTTTTTTATCTGCATCGTATTTTTAGTCATAATATGACAAACATGGTCTGCTCCATACTTATGAGCAACGTAATTATACACATACGGTTTTAAATGAATTGCAAAGTCTACATCAATATCCGGCATTGAAACACGTTCCGGATTCAAAAAACGTTCAAACAATAGTCCATATTTTAGCGGGTCAACACTGGTAATACCCAAAAGATAACAGACCAAACTACCGACAGCACTACCTCTTCCCGGTCCAACACCAATCCCTAGTAAACCTTTACTTTTTTCCTGTAACCAAGGAATATCATAAATGTGTTCGAAAAAACCATCCGGCAACTGACGAAAATCAAATTTTCCTAACAGTCTGGCATAATTTAAGTAATCTTGCACGATTAAGTGATAATCGGCGAATCCCATGCTGCACATGGTCGATAGCTCCGTTTCCATTCGCTTTTGGTGTTCCTCGTCAAAGCCATTTGGAAAGTATTTAGCAATTCCTTCATTGGCTTTACGAATTAAGCATTCTTCACTGCTTTCTTCCAAATGCTCTGATGGATATTTAGGGTAATGCTCTTCAAATTTTAATTCTACATGACAGTTATCCAACAACCGGCTACGGTTAGCAATTGCGATATTAGCATCAGATTCAGACATAATCTCAAGTAATACCTCTTTTAATTCCTCTTCTGATTTAACATATAGTTCTTTATCTGCGATGCTTTCCTCCTGCCACATTTGACCAGACTTTTTACTTTCGATGTAACGCATAGACCGAATCAACTGTCTTGCTCGTCTACTTTCTTCAGAACCATTCACCATATGCGCATCATTTGTTGCCACTACTAGGATATCTAACTCTTTTGCGAGTTTTAATAAAATTGGAAATACCCGCTTTTCCTCTTCCATATGATGATTTTGTAATTCAATATAAAAATTACCGGCACCAAATACTTTTTGGTAAAATAAAGCACGTTCTTTGGCTAATTCATATAAATCATCACTGTTTTGCTTCATATTTTCTAATTCTTTAATCTTGGCAATAGAATCAGAAATTTTATCAAACTTCTTCATTTGGTCTTTGTATTCATTGTTAGCCTTTGTTCGTTGCAATTTTTTTGTTTTCTTTTCTGCTTTTACTTCTTTTAAACGAGCAGCCGCCTTCTCTGTTTCTTGCATCTCCTTTTGCAAGGCGTCCCACAAAGACTGAAAATCCGGGTCTTTTTCCATTTTTTTGATGCCCCTTAATTTGTTTCCATACTTCTTTTCTGCAATTGGTTTTAGTCGTGTAATTTCGGCCTCCAACAACTGAATTTGCTCGTCCAATAATTTAACCGTTTCGTTAGATGGTGTACTCAGTTCAATTTTTCCATATTTCTTCTGTAAATTATTTTTTATTTTCTTAATTTCCCTCTCTGCGTGCTCATTGATTTGCAAAACATTTGCCAAAACACCTGAAATACAGGCAGAAGATGCTATTACATGGTCATGTCCTATCCCGGTATCAAAATATGTTTTTAATATTTTTTCATCCATCACAGGAATCTTTCGCTCCATAAGTTCAAAAGACTTCGTTACTGCTTTGCTGATTGCATGATATCCTATATCATCTTTTGCGTATAAACATAAATGACATCTTCCTTCCGGGGCAGTCGGAGATAATCTTACATACGCTTCAACTCCCGGAACGTATTCTATCTGATAATTGTCAAAGATTTGTTTTGCAACATCAACAGATGTTAATGTCCCGTGCTCCGTGATAGAAATTTTTGTACAATTTAATTCTTTTAATCTTTTTGCTAAATCTTCCATTTTTACAACAGAATCATACTGACTATCTTCTGTATGAATATGTAATTCAACCAATTTCATCATCCTTTCTATTATTCTTACTATTAATATGTCTGTTTTATTTAAAAATGAATTTCATATTATAAGAAAAAAGAACCGGAATTTTCCGGCTCTTAATTTTAATATTCTCCCTCTTGAATTAATCGTTGAATTTCCTGTTCTAATTCAGCATAAGAGAAAAAAACATTATGACAAACTCCATTTCCGTCATTATAAGATACTTCATGTCCTTTTGCGCTTACATTTACATGATGAATTGTACAAGGCTTATTGGACGGACCACCATATCCTGATACGCCATATTCATTTTTAAGAAATTGGATTCGTTCAGAACGAAGTAAAAGCGTTGAGAATGCATGGCGAATCCTGTCTTTACTTCCGGCCATTAAACTTCCTCTTTTAGCATATTCTGTTAATGCAAAAAAGGGAACAACCGGTTTGCTGTCTGTGTTTAAATAATCCAATAAAGTCATCTGATTCATTTTAAATCCTCCTTACATAATTTACCTCCTATAAAAAAAGAGCCTAGTATAACTAGACCCTTTTTAATTATGACATTCAACTTAGCGCATAAATTCCGGCAAGTCAGTTGCGAATGGTAAGCCATCTTCAATGCCATCCGGAATGTTCATGAAATCATCCTGCGCTTCAGGGGCTGCTTCCGATGCTACATCAGATACTGCTTCCGATGTTGTATTTGACGTTGTTTTCGGTGTAGTCTTGTTTTCTGTGTTACCAATAGCAAAATCAAAATAAGAATTTCCTTTAAATGAAGTCCCATATCCGGTTTCTCCACTTTCCAAAGTAAAAGTAGAAAAATTTTCATCCTGAGAGCCTGTTGCAATAACAATACGTGGATATTTTCCATCTTTTTCAGCGAGCAATTTAGCTGCATTATCTGCTTCTTTTTTCTTATCTGTATTCCAAAAAGCAACTTCTGCATTAATAGTATCAAATTTGCCATTTGGTATTTTCCCTGTGACGAGCAAATTAACATTTGTTACGCCGCGTTCCTCGTTCTTACGAACGTTTACTATGGTTCCCATCAATACATTTGTGTCATACTTGTCATCTTCTGACTTCGGAATATTGATAATTCCAGAACCCTTTACGATTCGACCACCAGACAAATTTCCTTTCTGATTTCGGAACGTTGAAACCATAATATACTGGTCTTTCTGCAGTTTTGCCTTTTCAAGCATCGCCATTGCATCAAAGTTTGCGCCTTTCCAAAATGGAATAAAAATATTCCCATATTTGGTTTTGCCATCATAATACTTAACATTTAAGCAAAGATTTTTCAGCTTTCCCGCCGCTCCGCCTTTGCCATCATATACTCCGACAACTTTGCCGGCATACACTTCAATATTACCTCTTTTTACAAAAGGTTTTACATTTACATTTGTTTCTGCCATAATTATATTCCTCCTTATTTGTTATTTTTTAATGACATTATTAATATGTCTGCTATCCCTATGCTGCAAAAAACAACATAAGAATTAAGCAGTCAAATAAATATCTTTTTCTTCTTTTTCTTTATTTCCTGAAACCATACTTTTAGCAAATGGAACATTACCGCACAGCCTCTCTAACATAGTAATGTCTGATTTTGATAAGCCTCCAATACGTTCCGGCAATCCAAGATAACACATTGCAATATCAAAAGCCGAAATTGCAGTATCGTAATCGAAACTGTCAGCAATCAACTCGCGAATGCGAATTTCTGTTCTTTTTGTGAGCGTCTTAGTAAATTTAATCTCTTTATGCATCTTTTTCAAAAATGCAATCATGCTTTCACGGCCGGTATCAAATTTACAAGCTGGAACGATTTCATAATTCATCAATTCCAATAATTTCTCCGGTAATTTAGAATAATTTGGAAATAATTTCTGCGAAATCTTTGGAAGTAAAGTCTCACGGTTTGCGTTTTCTCCACGGTGAGGGCAAGAAAATGAGTCACATACAGAATAAGATTTACCATGTTTCCATAATGCTTCAAATACAAAACTAGCTTTACCCGTATCACTAGTTGAGATGCGAATGCATGGAATCATATCTTTTAATCCATAAGTTTCTGCCACTTCTTTTGCAGCATCCGGATATTCTACCATGATTGATGTGAAATCATGTGTGATTTCATATCTTTTTACCTTCCCAGGTGCATTAAAAAGTTTCTCGCAATCTGGGGAACATAAATTTTCGCAGATTTCAAGTAGCAATTCCTGAGAAATGTATTCATATTTATCCGTATGAACAGCGAATATTTTATACATCTTTTTCTCGTCTTTCGCTAAACTTCTTACACATAATTTCCAGATACTAGCATTTCTCATCATTATCTGTGCGATAAAGAAGTCTCTTTCCGGCACAGTAAGTCGAAGTGCATCTGCTCCTATATCTAATCTCTGTGCAAGTGTCAAAAAAGCGGATGATGAAACAAAATATGTTCTTCCATAAAAGCACAACAACATACGAGAAGTGCTTAACGCCTCTTTTATTATTTCGTCTGCTTTTTCCCCGAAAATAAGAGAATTTTTCGAGGTTCCAATATTCATACGCTGCTTAGCAGCACCAGCGATTACGGTTAACACTCCATTTTCTTTGTCATAATTTTCAATAAAGTAAATGCCATCATGCGGATGCTCGATTGCCGAATTTGTAGACACCGGAATGCACTCTGTGGCTCCAGAAATCAATTCAATTGCTTCACGTAAACGTTTCATTCCTACCCCTGTCATAGACATTTTGTCCAATGATAAATTTTTCATATTTTTTGTCCTCCTATAATAAGTTGATAATGGTTTGAAAATGAAATGTGTTTTTCAAAAACATCATTCGATTTTCAATTTCCGTTCGAAAAATGGAAATATCATTCAGTTCCAGCCCCTCTTTGAACAATTTTTGATAAGATTGATATTCAAAAAGGGAAATTTCTCCTTCCTTATATAAGGCGTCAATATTTGCCAATATACAAATGGCATTTTTTCTAGCCTTACATGATGTTGAATTTGTCATAATATCGACCTCCTTCTTGTTTTATTGATATTTATAATATGTCTGTTTTCATTAGCGTAAAGAAAAAAGGCCTCTTATAACAAGAGACCCTTTCTTATAGCAAATTACAAAAACAAAAATGTCTCTTCCTCATCTGAGTTTGTATCACGAAAAGAAATGTTAATATTGCAATCGCAATAATCAAAATTCTCTCCGCCGGCGGCTCTTTTTACATAAAAATTCAAATTAGAATTATTATGTAAGCGGATAATAGCGCTTGTTCGCGCCTTTTTTACCTCAGTTGGCGAAACACCAAGTAACTCAGCCGTTTTGGCTAACGAGCATTCTTGCAACTCACACAATGATATTACTTTGCTTTCTAATTCAGTAAGAGAATTAATTGCATCTCGAACCAAATCTATTTTTTCTTTTTCCAGAAAAATTTCTTCTGGATTTGACTGAAGAGCTGCTAACGTGTCAGCGACAGTATGCTGCTTTTCGTCAATCTCTGTGTCTAAATGCAAGATATTACTTGCTCTCCTTGTTACTTTTAAGTTGTTATACACAACTTCTTCTGTGATTCGTGGACGATTAATCCAACGAACAATATTGGATACTGTTGGCTCAATATCCCTTTCTTCAAGTTCTGCAACAGCTTTATTGATTTGCTTCCCAATTGAAGCATCATTTTTTGATAGCCCTAACTCCTCAGCAACCGCACTATACATTGCCCCATACAAGTGTCGTTTCATATAGGTCATTGGAACGACTTTTTGTTCACGCGGATTGTATTTTTCTAATTGCTCGACAAGAGCCAATGACCCAATTGCAAAAAGGTCATCGTGCTCTAATCCTTTGAAGGAATGAGCTACACTGTGGATGTACTTTTCTAACAGACCAAAAATTTCGTTGCAAACTTCTTGTTTGTGGCCTGAATGATAATCATCCATCCGTTTAATCCAATAATTCAACTCCTCTGGAGCAGCTACGACATCTTTCATAATTTCCTCCTTTTAAGTATTTCGACAAAATAATTGTCGGTTTTTTGTAACAATTCAATGTAATCAAGCGTTTCTTTTACGTCTTTGGCGTTGATAAGATGCAAAGACATTTTATTAAAAACGTCAATGCTTTTAAGTCTTTGCATCTCCGGCTGCCATTTTTCAAAGATTTCCTCAGTCTGCTTTTTCGATAGCAATGTCAAACACCTTGCCTTTCCAGACTGCATAAATTCTGTATTTCGTGTTATTGATAAACACATACAGAATTTCTTTTTCTGCCATGCTATGAATTTGACGATTGCTGCCATCTTCCTGCACAACAATACAGTTACAACGTCCACTTGGAGCATTGATTTTGGACAATGGCAAAATCGTTAATACAGATTCACCAATTTTTCTTTGATACAATTGCTGGTAAATTTCCGGCAATGCATTTTCATCAAATTCATCTTTTACATTTTCTGTAACCGTATAGTCCGCATTTGCTCTTCCTAATGGGAATATAGAAACTTTAAATCTCCGATTTTGGAACTGCCCACGAATTGCAAATTCGGTGCCATCCGCAGAAACGGTAATGCTCTTTTTTCGCACTTCGGATACAAATTGTGTCACCGTATTGTTAACAGAACATATAACGGCAATGTCTGCTGCAACTGCATTATCCATTATGGACAATGGAATTACCGTAAAAGACACATCTTTAATATCTGTCGGGTCTTTCTTGTTAACCAATTTTAATTCTCGTTTAGCCAACATAATTACCTGTTCAGAACATTGCTGTTCTACTACCGGCTGGACTGCATCTGGTATATCTTTTTCCAAAACAACTTCCGGTAATTCTTCTGTTTGCGGTAATTTTTTTTCTTCCTTTGGTTTTACCGCAACTTTTGTTACTTCTATTGCATTGTTTGAAGTAGTATGCTTTGACAAAATCTTTTTAATCAAAGATGCAGCATAATCTGTAACCTCATAAGATGTCCCATCATCAAAGATGTATTTTCCATCTTCTGGAGCCAATCCCAACTCAGCCAAGCCCTGAAGACTATCATTATAAATTTTTGTTAGTGAGGTCGGTGGTTTTAAAGACCTCTCAGAATAACATCTTTTAAGATTGTTTTTGAGAAATGCTATTTTCTGCAAATATATCAATTTGCTTCCTCCTTTCTTTTTTATAATTAATTTTAATATGTCTGTTTTGGAACATACATAAAAAAACTCCCTATAACTAATATGTCTGTTTTGGATTGAAATAAAAACGATATTATGAGCGTTTTTTCTTTTTTAATATCATATCATAATTTCTTTAGAATATATAGATAACCTTTTATTTTACCATATATTACCATCTAGGGCAAACAAAGAAAAAAAGAGGAAACATACAGTTTCCTCTCAAATTTGTACTATTTTGCAAATTCTTCCTTATATTTCAAAGAATAATACGTTTTTCCATTATAACTAAAAGAGTCAAATTGACCGGTAGGCGTCAATGACATATTATATTCTTTCCCAGCTTTTGACTTTAATCCTTTCATAACAACATTTTTACCATCTAAAAGTTTGGCAATTTGACTTTGCGTCATTTTCTTTCCACGATATTGCTTGATTGTTAAGCCGCACTGCCCTTTGCAATATGGGCCAAATTTTCCGACAACAAAATCCGAACCACATTTAGGACAAACGCCAAGTTTTTTTTCACCCGATAAGTTTTGTCCAGCTGGGGCTTTTGCCATAGAAACATTTTTTAATCGGTCGGTCTCCTGACAAATGAAATTCCAAATCTCATCTTCAAACGCTTCTGGGAAAAGCGTCCCTTTTCGAATATAATCCAACTGTTCTTCCCAATGCAGAGTGGTTTCAGCATCGCAAAGAATGCTGCCGGTCATATTTTTTGCGCTTCTCTTACCTTTTTCTGTAGTAATGAGATAATTTACTTTCCCTTTTCCTTTTTTAGTCTCTAAATAACCAAGTTGAATCAATGTATCAATTGTTGCGCCTCTTGTTGATGGCCGTCCAATCTGGACTTTAAGTGTTTTTCCTAAAGTCTTAGCAGTTGCATCTTGGAACAATTTAATAGGTGAGGTTAATACAGCAATCAAAGTACCGTCTGTATATAAAACTGGTGGAGTCGCAACTTTTTCAACGGTTTCCATTTTAGTAATCGTTAAAATATCACCTTTATTTACAGTAGGCAATTCAATTGTGTTAAATTTCGTTGTCAATAGCTCTGTAAAACCAGGGTCTAACAAAACTTTGCCATTAGCCACAAAATCATATCCATTATTATTTGATATAATTTTAGTTTTTCTTTGTACCATCGGCTTTAAGAAAATTGCAACATATTGGGCGAAAACCATATGCAAAATTTGTTTTTCCGGCTCCGATAAATTTGCTATGCTAGCTTTTTGTGTTGTTGGTGTTAAGGCAAGATGTCCTTCGTCTGCTACAGCGGCATTATCGACATACTGTTTGTTCTTTTTTACAGATTCAATATCTTCTTTTGTAATTTGACTAACAAATTTTTTCAAATCCTCAAAGACACATGCCGATTGTAATAAAACTTCAAAATCAGCTTCATCATTTAAAAACTTACAAGAAGTTCGAGGATATGATAATATTCTTTTTTCGTATAACATTTGGCAGATACCTAGTACATCATTGGACGAATAGCCATATTTTTTGTTGGCTGCGACCTGCAGGGAGGATAATTCAAACAGGCTTGGAGCACTCTTTTTTACGGTCTTCGTTTCTACCGATGTTACGGTAGCGGTATTTTGTAATAATTTTATAATATCTTTTGCTTCCTGCTCAGTTTCAAAAACAGTTGTATGTTCGCTAATAAAGTCCATAGAGTTGTATTGGCATTGAGCGGCAATCCCATAATGACTTTGTGGTTTCCAGTTTTTAACCTTTTCTTCCTGAGCCGCTACTAAATCAATGATAAATGTTTTTAGTCGTCCAATATTTACCGTTTCATCCGTTTTAAGGGATACAACAGGGGATAGGTTCATACCAACTAAGTAATCACAATGGCTTCTTGCGAGACCGGCTTGATAAATTCTTTCATAAAATGGGTCATTATCTGATTTCATGTTTTTTAAAGCGCTGACAAACTCGTTTTCCGTAGAAGCATTAATCCATATTCTCATAACCGGCAATGAATTACCAATCTCATTTAGAGTTTCGCGAACTAAGAGTTCTCCTTCCTGGTCGGGGTCGCCGGCGTGTATAATAAAATCATATTTGCCGGACTTAACGGCCTTTTTTATATCATAAAAAATCTGAGTAGCCGTTTTGAACTTAGGATTGTGGTTCTTTTTCTCTGCAACTTTATATTCCCATGTTTCCGGACGCCATGGATATTTAGACATTTCCCATCCTTTCATATCTTCGTCAATTTCGCTGGGTAATTTTAACCCTAAAAGATGCCCGCTTTGAGCGATACCATCCAATTCAAAAGCAAATTCGCTTTTGTGATGGTTATATGCATCCATAATTTGCTTTAACAATGATGATTTTTCAGCAATAACTAGTCCTTTTTTCATAAATTTTCCTCACTTTCTAAAAATATTACTACTTTTAATATGTCTGTTGCGAGAAAAATTTCTATTCCATATATAAGAAAAAGAGAGAAAATTAATTTCTCTCTTTAACCATTTAATATTATGAAACTTATTTCTTCCGTTCGAATCGGTCCAATCTTACGGCTGTCTAATGAATGATTCCGATTATCTCCCATTATAAACCATTCATCTGCTTTTAATTTGCAACTGTAATTTGGTGTCTTCATTGGCTCATTCAAATATGGCTCATCAATCTTTTTGCCATTTACATAAACTGCATTGTTCTTGATATCTACTGTATCGCCGGGAGCTCCGATGATTCGCTTTATAATGCTTAGTTTTCCGTTGATAAGCTTGTCAGCCGGAGTTTCTTTTGTCGGATTTACTTTTGCAGTGATAATATCACCTTTTTTAGCAGTTCCTTTTAACGCACGACTCGCGGCTAACCATTGTCCATCCCGGAAAGTAGGTTCCATACTCTCTCCTGCAACCTGAAGTGGGCGAACGAAATATATCAAAGAAAATGCAAATACTATCGCCAAAATAATTGGCAGGCTTCCTTTTCCAATCTGTTTCCAATTAAACTTTTTCATAACATCGTCTCCTTTACATATTATATAATAAACTGATATTGTAATCAACTTATATATATAATATGTCTGTTTGAGAAGGAAACGAAAACCATATTATAACAAAAATCATCAAATAGGTCGAAAGTCAATCAATTCGAAAACCGTCTGCGATTTTCCACGAAAACTACTTTCGCTTAATGTGCCTAACGCTTCAATTTTTTTAGGAGTTCCATACTCTTTATATTTTTGCGCTAAATTGAAGCCTAAAACCTCAATACCATCTTTTGTGTATAATTGAAAGCTTCGGTCTTCGCTCATGGTTCGATACCATTTTCCGTCATAAGCTGTTCCTTCAATTACTGTACGAATAATCGGCTTTCGGCAGCCTTCTCCATATGGTTCATACTCCATGTACGACAGTATAATACTTCCCAATTTAGAAAAAGGACAATCCATATCATATAATTCAAAGCATTCTGGAGCATTTTCGGCATTACTTTGAGCGAAAGAAAGAAATTCATGAAAAGAATTTTCAGTCATTGACATTCCGGCAGCGCTTTTGTGTCCGCCATATCCAAGAAATAAATCTTTGTGTTTGTCTAAAAATTCTTTGACATTCATAAAATCATCCCCTCTGGCGGAACCCTTTAATGTTCCTTTTGCCGTTTTGGTAAACACAATTGTGGTCTTTTTGGTTCGCTCCTGAATCTTCCCGGCCATAATACCGACAAGCCCTTCCGGACAATTCGGGAGCAGAATAACATTTGGGTACATAGCTGACATTGTCTCAAACTTCTTCCATGCCTCATCAAAAAATGCATTCTGCATCTTCTTTCGTTTTTCATTGATAGCAATGAAATAATCCAACATATCTGCGTTATCTTTTGTAATATAACGATATAATTCATCGTATATTTTTTGCCCGCCGGCATCATACAATCGCCCACAGGCATTGACAATTGGAGCTACACCAAATGCAATATCTGTAGCGGTTGCATAAGGTGAAAGTTTTGTTTTTTCTGCTAATTCTGAAAACATTCCTTGCTGCAATAACAGTAAACCATTTCTAACAAATGTTCTGTTTTCGTCAATGAGTGGCATCACATCTGCTATTGTGCCAAGCATACATAAAAATGCAATTTTTCGCATCACTGCATTAGATAACACCTTTTTCTGATACAAAGATTCAGCAATTTTGTATACCAAGCCAACTCCGCAATAATGGATAAAATCATCATCCATCGTTACTTCCGGGTCTAAAATAATTTTTGCATTTGGTAAAGCGCCGTCTTCTCGTGCTTGATGATGGTCAATAACGTATACTTCTTTTCCGGTCTTATCCAGTAATTCTTTTGCTGTAATTCCGTTATCAACCGTTATAATTACATCATAGGCAGCAGCCTTTTTCAAAGAATTTTCTGAAACACCATAACCATCTGTCATTCGGCGAGGGATGTATACCTCATAAATCAATCCTAATGCGTCAAAAATAAGCGACATGCAAAGGCTTGACGTTATTCCATCCACATCATAATCGCCCAATAAATACACCGTTTCCAAATTGTCCTTAATTGAGAGCAATGCTTCTGCCATCTTCTCAACACGATTCAGCTTTTGATGTATAGTTTGATTTAACTCATTTAATGATAAGCCGGTTTTTTTCTTCATTACTTCTTCAACTGTATTGCCATAATAAGAACTTCTTTTCCATTCAAGTATTTTCATAATTTACCTCCTTTTTTGTGTTCTCCTTATTTTTGTTATATATAATTAATATGTCTGTTTATCTATTGCAAAAAATCTATAGATAAGAAAAAGCCCCCTTTCGAGAGCTTTTCTGTTTATTCAGAAGCAGCGGCCGGCAATGGGTGAATTCCGGCTTTTTCGTATGCTTCTTCTTCCAGTTGTTTATCCGATTTCCAGCCTCTGATATATTCAATTGCATATGGGACAATATCCAATGTCCAATCATCCCACGGTACAAATTCCTGACAATCAGGATTTTGACAAGGATACTGCTGATGTTTATACTTTCTATATTGGACGCAACCGTCTAAGAAAACCTCTGCTCCCGGCTGATACCTTTTTAGAATATCTTCTCCGGCTTCTTTCCCGTGAACGTGCACAACCGGATAATCTGTTCTTGTTTCCGGATTATCGTCCGCAATAAAATATTTGCGGTCAATGGCCAGCGGAAACTTAACAATCATATTTTTTCTAGTCTGCACAGTGACTTCTGGAGCTTTACAAATTGTCCCTAATATAGTAGCAACATTTGATACCTCTCCGTAATTTTTTAAAAGTGTTTCCCCCTCGTCCAATGTTAATCCGGTTTTCTCGATAGATAAGTGAATTGGATTAATAAAGGTAATTACGCCTAATTTTTCATAAGGCGCTCCGCAAGATGGACATTTCTTTATTTTTTTTACATTTCTTGTGATGATATTGCCTTTGATGAATACAATATCTCCAATTTTGATATTGTCCATTGTTTCTACTAATTCTGGGTTTCCGGTAGCCACCGGAAGTTCTCCGTATTCGATTTTTGCATGTTTGGAATGTGTTCCGTCAATATTCACATTACGTTTTCCGGAAACGATTGTTAATTTACCGCTTCCCTGCACATAATTTCCTTGCTCATCTTTGATGATGCGGGGCAATTGAGTAATTTGCCCATATAAAAAAACTTGGTTATGTATTGCCATAAAAGTACCTCTCTTTCTAACAACATGGTGGGAATGTTGACAAAATCCCCCACACTTGTTATACTGTATATATATGAACATGTGTTCAATGGCTGGCTGATGTGTCAGCCATTTTTTTATTCAATTGATATGTTTTTATCAATTTTAATTTTAGGTTTCGGTTTAACCGGTTTAGAAGTACGCCGTGGTTTTGGAGTTTTTATTGTTATTGGAGTAGCCTTTGGCGTTTTTTTCTTCTTTTTCGGTTTCTTAGTAGGCTTTGGTGTTGGCTTTGGCGTTGGTTTAATTGTTGCCGTTATCTCCGGAGTATTACTTGGTTCCGGTTTTATAGTTGAGGTAGTTGTAGGTGCTGCAGTAGGCGTTACTGTTGGAGTGATTGTAACACTTGTTCCGGTTACAGCACTACCACTTACTGCGCTTCCTGATGCGCTAACTGGCATAGGCGACATTTTTATTTCGCGTATCTCTTCTGGCTGTGTTTTATTAAATACGGTTGCATTAAGTGCAACTACAATAATAATAACAACACATATGCCTGCAAACATCATGATTGTCTTTTTCTTTTTTGATGGGTCAATTGTTTGAGGCGAAGTAATTTTTTCCTCTTTTTCTTCTTCAATAATTCTTTTTTCACGAGCAATCTTATCTTTCACATCAGAAAGATTACTCTTTATTGGACGAACAAAAATTGCCCAATCGTTAACGCAGGCGTTGATTTCATCTTCCGTATAGATGCAGTTAATCAATTCCTCGATACTTTGATACCGGTCACAATCCAATACGGACAGCCCTTTTTCGATAATATCGCAAAGTGGAGAAGATACTCCGAATGCAGCTAATGGCTCTAACATATCTACGTCTAATCTTTCATCTGCATTAGGCAGGAAAATTCCAGTTAAAGCTTCGTATATAATAGCGCAGACAGAATATACATCCGATGCCTTATTTCCGCATCCGTGGTATGCATAATATTCATAAGGCGTATATGGTGTTTTTTCTTCATAATACTCTCCCGCACCAAAATCCTTTAATGCATATCCATTTTCTATTTGATAAATCTTATCCGGCGTCAAATTTCCAAAAATCCTATCCTGTTCTTGCAGCCATTTTAGTCCCAATAACAAAGGAAGGAAGTTTCTTTTAATTTGTTTTTCATCCATAACCGCCATATAAGGGGGCAATTCTTGCTTTTGAATGATTCCGTAGGTGGTACCATCTTTTTGATAGGTAGCATATACCGGAATAAATCCGGGAACAAATTGAGCGTCCATGTACTTATCCGAGACTTCAATAATGTCAAAGTCCATATCGGAATATTGGTCTTTTACAATTCCATTTTCAATTTCAAAACGATTTTCAACTAATTGCATAAAATAACTCCTTTCTACTTTTAATATGTCTGTTCAGAATTAAAAAATCCCACAACACTGTAGTTGCAGGATTCTTTTAAATTAGGCAAGACATTCCTCTTTCATACATTTGATATATAATCGAGGAACCTGCATAACAGTAATTAGAACAATACCATTATTCGCCATTTTATATACATACACTTTATCACCGTAAAGACGGACCATTGCCTCATCTTCTTCTGTGTTATGTAGAACTTTTGAAAGATAACTTCGGGTCACGCCCTTTGTGTCTTCCGTTTTTAAGCCTTTCTGATAGGCTACAACAGCCATTTTATCTTGTGCTTTGCGATTAAAACCGCATCTTTCATGCATTCGTTTTCTTGCATGTTTTGATAAATAAATTTGAGGAATTTTATTTCCCTTCTTTTTTGCTGTTACCTTTTTTGTTTTCCACTCATAGAGTTCTTCTCCGTACTTCCAAATGCTTCTTACGGCCTGCACGAGCTCATCAAGATTATATCGCTTGTCGCTTTCTCCGGCTGTTTCTACTAATGTATCTTTTGCAATGGCAGCAACCAAATTTCCATTTTCAATTTCCAGTTCCATTCGCCCAATCCACTCAAAAGTAAATTTCAAGTCCTTCGGGTCCCATGTATTTACGATTTCATTATATAAAGGCATTGCGCCTGGTTTAATTAACATATTAAACTACCTCTCTTTCTTTCTATAACTTATATAATTAATATGTCTGTTTGAGAGATGAATAAAAACTATATTATAACAAAAAAGCCCCAAATAAGGGGCTTTCAATCATAGGCATATATTAACAATTACATATCAAATTCAATTGTTTTATTCGTTTCTACTACATCAAAATCATTAAGCACATTTGCCATTTTTGTGATTTTGTCATCACTGAGAGTGACGTCATTCGTAAGTGCTGATACCATATCCGAATCATATGTTGTTTTTCCGTTTTCGTCCTTTATAGCACTTGTTGTGAAACTAGGGATTTGCGCCAACGCACATTCTCGCATAAATTCATCCCTTAACGGTTTGATTTTTGTATTAAAAAGTTCCTCTTTATTATATTCCATAAATAAATCCTCCTTTTATAATAATTTTCCTATTGCGCCCATTAAATCAAAGTCAGAAGACGCATCTTCCTGCGGATTTTCTGCTTCTTTTGTAGGAATATCCGTTTTCGGCATAACCGGCTCAGGGGTTATATCTTTTTGATGAGCGCTTTCTTTTGTTGTTTCATTTTGCTGCAATTCATTCTTTTCTTCGGCCTTGTTATTCTCTGCGATTAGAGCAAGCAGTTCTTCTGGAGTTTGACCATTTTGGTCTAATATTTTTTTGATTTTCTCCATACCGGCATCGTATTTCTGCCTGATTTCTTTTGCATTTTTTTCGCAACTAATTAGGCTTTTTTCTTCTGAATTAAAATACTCTATGCCTGTTTTTTTAGCAAATGTCATAAGTACCGGGCCAGATAAATACCCACGCAGCATTTGTTTAAGGGTGTCATTTCGCGACCCCTTTGGATATGGCGGAATTGCTTTCCACCATGCAGTAACATCCTTTTGGGAATCGTCGATATTAACATCTAATTCAATTTTCTTTGGATAAGCCTCCGGAACAAAGATTTGCTCCGGAAGTTTTATGTAATGATAATCCATCTTTGCAGACATTTCAATTGCTTTTGCAAATGCTTTTATCAAAGAGAACTGAGGATGTTTGTATAATGTCATCAAATCCTTATCCATCTTAGAGTACAAACGTACTTTTATTTTCATAAAAATCACCGCCCATCAATATCTGAAATGATAGCTTCATCACGATTTCTTTTTGGTTCTTGTCCAATTACCATTCGAAAGGCACGCTGCAAAAATTCATTTTCATCTCTTACTTTAAGAAGCTCATGTTTTAATTGCTTGTTTTCGCGTTTCAAATGTTCTTTTTCTTCATCAATAATATTTATTATTACCATAATTATCACCTCCTATTTTTTGTTTAGAGCATACATATAATATCCTCTTACGTTTGAGAACACCGCAGACAGATTATCATTCTGTGCTCCGGATAAAATTGTCAGTGTTTCCATTCCGGAGAAAAATTCTCGGATAATGGAAGACCATGCTGAACAAGTACCACCGGTTATAATGAGATAATCATGGTCAATTAAATCATTATAAGAGTTGCAAATATGAGCAAGCGCTTCTTCGCATACCTTTTGATTACTTGCCTCTAAAATATCTGCAATGTTTTTTGATGTAGAGCGTCTTTCTTTTCTTTCGAATACCGAAATCTTACCGGTCTCTAAGACGGTCTGCATTTCCAAAATTGAAATATCTTTTTTGAATTTCTCTTTAATGGTTGCAATTGTCTCTTTAAATACCTGCTTCATGCCCATATCATCAATTGTTTCCGGAGTAGATGCAATATTCCCTTTGTTAAGGTTATATACGTCCAATGTGCCAAAGCCGGCATCAATAATCAAAATATTTTTGGAAAAATATCTTGCTGCTTCTGCAACTGGGCGCCCATTGCCGCCTGTGGCTACAGAAATTAATGTTCCCATTGGCTGCCCGATGACTTTGTAAATATGGTCCATATCCAGTTCAAAATCAAAGGAAATCCAATTTTTATTCCCGATTTTAATGGAAAATTTATGGGTTCCCGATAAGGCTTCTCTTAAATCATCGCCTAACGAATCAATATGTTCCGGAGGCAAGCCGGTCTGTAAGAAAACCTCTTTTCCTTCCGGAGAACCATATTTGTTTTTTAACATTCCAAAAGCCATTCCTACTTCTGAAATTACGCGGAACATTTCTGAGAAGAAACGAACTTTGGTAAACAAACTAACTTCGCTGTCATTAGCTGTCGCCCGATTCTGTGCATTTTCTCCAACATCCCAAATCTCTCCGGTAATGTCATTACGATACTGAATATCGGTAGGTTTTGGCGCGGCCATAGATGGTGTATCACTTGCTTTTTTAGCAAAAGCCGGAAAGCATGATACGGCATTTGGACTAAATCCTTTTACTGACGAATATCCGATATCAAGGCCAATATTCCATACATCACCTCGAACTGGGTTATTACGTTCAGATAAAATTGTTTTTGTTTTAAAATTAATTGTATTAATCATACGTAACTCCTTTCCTGCCCCTTTATAATGGGGATATTTATAATATGTCTGTTATACAATAACAAATTCATACTTACTTGTTATATTACTAATATGTCTGTTTTTACAAAAAACCAAAACCATATTATGAACAAAAAAAGAAAGGGGACATAGCCCCCTTATCTTTACTTATGCTACTGTTGAAATATCCAAAGCAATAATATCCTGAAAATATGTTCGCTGAGAATCTTCTCGTTGCTTAAACTTAGTCTGAACCATGCCGACCAAGCAAACATTTTGTCCCGGAAGTAATGCTTGCAACAAATTCCGATTACGGTCATTCTCATAAACCTTAACAAGTAAAGTATTCATACGGCCGTTGGTTACAACTCGTAACGTAATATACCACAGTCCGCCATCGCGCGGGGTAATACGCTGCACATTGCCGGCTAATTTTGCTTCATTCTTTTTAAGGAATAAGCCTGTAGATTCCACTCCATACTCCTGTTCGACACGAGTTTTCGCTTTTGTAATTTCTTTAATTACTAAAGACTGACGCCTTGGACGTCTACCGCCTTCTTCGATTGGAGCTCCAAGATAACTTTGCACCTCCGCTTTAACACATACAAAATCACCGACTTCAAAATCTGCAATCTGCTCTAAATTAAAGCTAACCAATCTTGGACAATTGTGTTTTGTTCGGTCGCTGGACGAAGTCGTATTCACTACGATTGCCCCCATCTTTTTTTCTTCATTTACTCTTTTGCTAATAATTGCCCCTTGCAATATTACTACATCTTCATAACATTCCATAAAATAACTCCTTTCAAATTTAATTCCTCTATTTTTATAGAGAATTGCGGGAGCAGGACTCGAACCTGCGTGTACCGGGACATGAGCCCGATGAGTAGCCACTACTCTATCCCGCGATATTTCTTACACTTTTAATATGTCTGTTTGAAATTAAAAAATCAAACAAAAAAAATCCCCGCCTTTTGACGGGGAAATTATTAGCATTCTAAATCATCGGGCTCAATCGGCTCGTTCATAAAATCATCGGGCGGATAATTGGTGTCTCTTACATCTTCAAGTAATTCATCTAAACTTTTGCGTTCTTCTTGCTCAATCTCTTTATTGGGATTGTATGGCTCTTTTACAACTTCGATTTTTTTTAGTTGTTCCCAACCGTCAAACCGAAAACGCACTTTGTCTTCACCATTCGGCTGAGGCTCAAAAACTCTTTGATTTTTTGCCATAATTACCGGCTTCCCATCTGCAAGATTCAAAAATTCTTTTTGCAGCCCAATAGGAGCAACAATTGCAATTACATCTGATTTTTGTATATCGTCCAATAATTCCGATGCATGGTTAATTGTTTGATTAATTTGCATAATATCTACATCGTTACCTAAAGCAGCTTTTTGTTCCGGGCTCATTTCGTGCCGGCTAAACCATAATATTTTTTGCGGCATTACTATCATCCTTTCTTTATTTTTGATATTTTTAATATGTCTGTTTGTTTAATTTCTTAAAAAAAAGACCCCCGAAGGGGCCTTTCTTATATTTCTTTCAAAAATTTTTGTATCATTAATGGCGTTGGTTTGTATTCTAATAAGTAGAAATTTCCACTTAAACATACAAAAGTAAGCGGTTTTCCTTGTCCAATGTTTTGAAAAAAATTATATAGTGCTTGGTTTTCAATACAGCCATCTTTGATGGCATATTGAACAGTAATACATGAGGAATCTTTATAACTAAGACTCAGTGTAAATTGATTGGTCGGATATATCCGCAAAGATATATTCTTTTCTATTCCTTCAAAATTATGCAAAATCACTTTGCTGTCTTTTAATGTAATTACGTTTTTCATACTAAGACCTCCTTTCGGGAGGTAGTCCTCCCATTAAAAGTTAAGTTTTACTGCTTTGGAATACTTACTATAATATTTCTTTTTAGCAATTACATTATATGCTTTTATTTTAACCCATACCACCTTATATCCTTTTGGAATGCTTAACCGGCATGGATATTTTGCAGCAGATACCGTTCCTAATTTTTTAAAATGCTTTCTTGTTTTAATATATATCGACACTTTTGCCTGATTTGTTTTACTTAGTTTCCAGACAAGATTTGCTTTTCTGCCTTTTTTAGTTACTCGAAACTTTTTTAAAACTGGATTTGGCTTAGTTTTAACACTTTTTACATTAGTTACAAAATTGGTTCCGGATACAAAATAATAATATCTCTTATTTACTCTTATTTTCTTGTCTTTATATTTCCCGGTTCCGGTTCCAATATACTTATAATTTCCTTTTTTTGTGTTGGCTCGATATACACGGCCTTTCCCCTGCCATTTTAATATTGCTTGTTTCGCATTATAAGAAACGGTTAACGCAATTTTTTTAATTGGCGTAACAAGCGTTTCTGAATTAGCAGTAGAGATTAGCTTTGTAGTTGGCACAGGCGTAGCCGCTGCTGATGCGCCTCCTTCAACAGATAATAATGCATAATTGCTCAAAACACTGATTTTATTATCTGTAATAATGCAATAATAATATTTTCCATTAATTGCACTAGTAACATTTTCAGCTGTTAATAACAATGTATTTGTAGATGCACCGGAAATTTCTGTTCCTTCCTTATATAAAGCATCTGAAACGTACCACTGATAGGCAGCAGTTTTAGATTTAGCCATGCAAGAAAAAGAAATCGCCTGATAAGCTTTAGCCTGTAAATTTTTAGGCTGCTCGCTAATTTCCGGAATAGCATCCATGACCTCAATAGATACATTGCGTTGTAAAATTGTTACATTATTTCTAATAATACAAACGGTCGCCGAATATGTACCGGATTCTCGCAGTGTAACTTTTTCTGATACATTTTTAGTCTGGCTCAAATTCTTAAAAAGAATTGAAGAACTATCTTTTGTAACTTGTACAGTCACTTTATAATCAGACCCGGCATCAATCGCAGCGTTAATATAGACATCCTGTCCTGTTTTAGCAAAGGGATAATAACCGCCAAAACGCTCATTGGAAAACCAAATGTTTACATTTGCTTCATCTTCTGCAAAAATACGACTAGATGGTATCATAGTAAATAATAAGGCAAGTGTCAATAGCCCTGCGATAAATTTCTTTTTTGTTTTCATAATAAAACCTCCTAAGAATTATTTTCTTTCTAATATTAATATGTCTGTTTTCATTTAAAATAATTTCCGTATTATAAGAAAAACCCCCTGCGAAATCGCAAGGGGTATAAATATGAGATTAATCTAAAATTGCTTTGTCAAGAGAAACCCACTCGGAGAACTCTTCTAAAATAACATGACCATACTCTTCTGTTAATTCGTCTGCCGGAATTAATCCACCACAACAGCCACAAATAACATCGCCATCATCTGTTAAAATTCCTCCATGGACCTCATTGTTCTCAATATCCTTAAATTTTACTTGTTTCATAAATATTCCTCCTTATTTACCATCGTTTACAGCCTCTTGAAAATTAATGAAGAAGTGAATGCCTGTGCCACATTCATCCCATCTATCTTCATTAAAATTATCAACAGAAACAATTTCTCCAACTTTATAAACAAATGATGAGTCATAATCACTACGGACTTCTGTTATATCTGCTACAGTTCTGTCTCGATTAAGTATTCTTAATACTTTTGCTTTATTACATCGGCATATTCTGGTAGTAGCAGATACACGTTTTGCATCTTCTGGGATTTCAAGTTCCACAATATATTCGTGTGCTGTTTTATACCCAATAAACATTCCAAAGTCAGGACAAGCACAAGGGAAAAATGGTATATTATCAGCTGTAAATAACTTAGCATCAAATAAATCAACTTCACATAAATCGGCGTTATATAAATTAACCTCGCGTAAATCAGCCCCGCTTAAATCAACCTTATATAAATTAGTTGTGCATAAATTAGCTCCACATAAATCAGCTTCAGACAAATCAGCTTTGAATAAATCAGCTCCACATAAGTTAGCTCCAGATAAGTTGGCGAGGGGGAAACAAGCTCTGCATAAATCAGCTCCAGATAAGTCAGCCTTATGCAAGTCAGCTTCAAATAAATCAGCCCCATATAAACAAGCTTCACATAAATCAGCCTTAGATAAGTTGGCTTCACGTAAATCAGCTTCAAACAAATTAGCTTTGCATAAGTTAGCTCCAGATAAATTAGCCCCACGCAAATCAGCATTACGTAAATCGGCTCCACGTAAATCCATCCCGGATAAGTCAGCCTCGCGCAAGTGAGCCCTCATATTTTCCCAGTCTTTACAATCTTCACTTAACCAATGTTTGTGATTTCTTAAAATCTTTGATAATTCTCTTTGCATCATAATTTCACACCTTTCGTTTAATAATTATCTGCTTAATAAATTTAGGAAGATTGCATATACAAATAGGTGTAGAAAAATCTCCATCCTTACTCATTTCGCATCCACAATCTCCGCATTCCCCTTCGTAATTTACATATTCCCATCCAAAAGGACAATTTTCACAATTTCTGTCATACCATAAATGAAGTTCCGTCCAATTTTTGTGCTTCTTTTTAGCAGGGTCACACATATGAATTGTATCTATCTTAATATTTCCAATAGATTTTTCTATATCAATGTGTTTCCTCAACTTTAATATTGTCATTTTTTCTCCTTCCTTCTACGTTTAAATCAAGCTTTATTTGTCCAATGCAATCATCTCCAGAAAATTTGGGTGTTTTTTTTGATTTATAGCCATTCATATTTTCATAAAAAGCATCCATGCGATTAAAAATGAATAATTTACAATTATTTGTGGTTTTCGCCGTTTTTTCTGCTATGATTTTATTTTTTTCTGTGCAATAAATACCATTTCCTGTTACAAGATTGTTGCAGTACCTACAATATTGGACCATGGCTAGTCCTCACTTTCTACAAACATACCAGATGCAAAATCACATTTGATAGGCTTATCTGCCGTTGCGTTTACACCTAATACGCCATTTTTAAAAGTCAATATCACGGTGCAATCCTTCAACTCAAATACCTGTATTTCTCCATCTTGCATCGTTGAAACTGGCTCACCATATTTATTTTCAAAGGCTTCAAAAATTTTTTTCATGAAATTATCCATTCTACTTTACCTCCAATCTAATCTCTGTCCGCATTTATCACAATAATTTGGTGCATCATTATTATCCATTGTTCCTGCATTGTGACTGACTTTGATTATGTTTCTACATTCACAATGGAATACAGAAAGAGTATCACTAAGGTTATAGTTAAATATAGGTTTCTTTGGTATCTGCTTTTTAAGCGACTTGGTTGCAATCTCTATTTCTTCAATGTAATCAAATTGCGTGTCTGTACAACTATCCGAAACGAGATATTCCAAATCTTCAATTACTTCATTTAGTTCTAATTCCATCTTATTCGCCTCCTTCTAACAATTCCGGATTATCAATTGTGTTCCCAATTATTTTAACATCTACATAACTTGTTCCTGTTTCAATCCATAAAAGAATGTCTTTATTTGCTTCGCACTCTGTTACTTGAACCAATTGCCAACCCCAGTTATATTCACCAGTTGGATTTCCAAATTCAACAACTGCTTTCCATTTACATCCATTTATTTCGTCTTTTAAGAAAAGAATATCATTTTCCCAAATCAGATTTCCGTTCTTATCTTTCAAACCTGTGCATTGGCAGATTGTGGATGGGTCTACTTCTTCCGAACTTCTTGCATCACCAAATATAGGTTTAATAAATGCTTTTCCTGTTTTATGAAATGTAAGAAACCCAATTATCCATTCGCCGTTGTCAATCCTCTTTGCTTTAAATAAAAATCTATCTTTCATATTCTCTCTCCTTAATCTCGCAAATTTTCAATTTCTTCCTCTGTTGCTTCTCCGTCAATCGTTTCGGTGCGATATTTCCACCCGGTTCGATAACCATACATTGTAAATTTCTTGCCACAATTATCACAAGTGTATATGTTGGTATCTTCGGTATAGCAATTAACGCGTTCACCGCCTATGCATGTTTCTTCGTAAGACGGCTCGTATTCTTCGTCACAATAAGGACAGATGATATTCTTGTCATCTTCATAATTCCAATAACTATCGCTCATATTTCCTCCTATTCTACTTTTGATTATCAACCTAGCATTGATAACCTCTTTCTAACCATCTATTTTTAAGTGGCGTTTTTGTGTATATTGTTCCGTAATAATCATCCTCACAATATCCACAATGCTGGTCTACATATGCATATAATCCAAAATCATCTCTTTGAGGTTTTGATGCGACTTCATATTCTTTTAATTCTTTTGATTTTTTATAAAGCCTATTATCCCTTTCATAACATTTTTCTAATGTCATATCTTCAAGAGATTCTCCATAACCACCAAAAGGATTATCATACTTTTTCTCAAATTTCATTCTGATTTTGTTATGTCGTGCTATTCTCAATAACATAAATAAAACATACCATTTTTCAAAAATTTTTTTCATTTCATCTCTCTCCTTTTTTGCTAATAATCATATCTAATTTTTATTTACAACTTCTACATTTTTTACCCAAATCACTGCACCTTGTGGATGCTTGTAGTACCATATGTCTTTAATAGGCGTCACATCAGATAATACCCATGCATATGGTGTTTTGTATCTTTTTTTTAGGTCTGAGTAAGAAATATCAACACAATGTTCTTCTCTTTCTTCTGACCAATCAGAACATGATATAGGATATGTAGCACTAATTACGGCAGTTGCAACAATTTTGTGAGTTCCGCTTTCAAGAAGGTATATTTTCTCTCCTTCCTTTTTTGTATCACTTCCTCTTATTTCAATGGTCTTTTTGCCATTAACAATAAGGTCTAACCATTTCTTTTTAATAATTAAACCATCCATAATTACCTCCTATTCTGCTTCTGATTGAAGCCAATCTAAAATACAATCCTTGCAAGTTTTGAACGGTTTTTGGCATTTAGTTCCCATCATAATTTCGCATTTAATTACATACCAGCTTGCTAATTCTTCGTCTGACATATTCCTTATTCTGTCTGCGTTAGTCTTTACATACTTCAAATTCCTTAATTCTGCTTCTAATTTACATTTTTCCACATGTAATACAACGATATTTCTTAGGTCATCTACCGACATATCCATTTTAGGGGCAACTTTATCATTTCCTTTGTATTGATAGACAAAATAATTAGCTATCCTTTGTAATAATTCACTCATTTTTCTCCACCTCCATTTGCTGTTCAATCGCTTCTACCAATTCTTTAAGTGACAATTTATCATCATTATACTTGCTGATTACTAGTTTCAGCAGATTATCAAGTGCTTTACTGTAACCGTCATTAAAGCCATCGTAATATAATACTGTACTAATTTCATCACAGCCTTTGGCTTTTGCTTCGTCAACACTTTTAGCAATTTCAATCAATTCTTTAAGTTTGATTTTTATAGCTAATTCTTCTGTTAATTTACCTTTTGGGTCAGTAAAAACATAAGAGCAATTCGTTGCCTTCCTGCATGGAACGCATTTTGAACTCATGGCATTACGAACTGCATCTGCGTATGTCATTTTATCTGCTGCTATTTTTACCACTTCTTCCAGATTCAGTTTTGCGACTCCTGTTCCACCTCTCAATTCTGCCAGTTTTAATTCGGCTTCTTCTTTTGTGAGAAAAACTTTAACACCTACATCTTCCAAAGTGTAGCAGTTTTCTCCGTTGTCATTATCATTCATAGTATTAAAAGTTATAACAGTTCTGCTTTTCAACTGTTTAATAAGCATTTGTGTAATTCTCATTGCAATAATTGGTTCTTTCGCACCCGCATTAGTGCGATATACAATATCTCCAATTTTGCAAGGGAAATCACAAGACAACTTCACAAAATTTCTCTTTCTTTCTGTTAATCTCATATTAAAATTCTCCTTTCTCCAATTTGTAAATAGTCTCATTAATAATATGTCTGTTATACACATTAATAAAAATTCATATATAACAAAAAAGCCCGCATAACGCGAGCTTTTCCAATCATTAATACAAAATTGAATTTGAACCGGCTTTGGATTTTAAAAACTTTTCCAAAGTTACAATATAGACGCCATCGGCTAACTGAATAGACGTATTATAATGACGCTTATTTTCTTTAGCAGCAGCCTCTATTGCCTCTTTTTCATTAGCAAATTCCTTTTGTTGTCCAATAGCTTCCTGCATTTTCTTCCAATGCCATGCCCGGACTTTTTGAAAAAGGTCATCAATATTGGATGCAGACCATTTCCGGATAGCTTTTTCTTCCAAATCTTCCATGTCGATATCGTCCAATGAAAAATCTTTGCTGCCATAATTCTTATCCAAATTGTCATAAAACAGGCTTCCGGCATCTGTATTAATGTAAATCCTTGCGTGGCCCCGGAAACCATTATGATACCAAATCGAATTGATGTTTAATTTTTTCTTTGGTTTTAAATAAGCATCTGGGTCATACATTACTTGAAAAATACGCAAAGTTGCGATAATATCATCATCCGCCTTATGAAAATCCAAACCAATATCAGCACCATAATAAGCTGCTACATCAATCAACTTATGTGATGGAACATCCTTCTTCTTTTTTAGAAGCTCTCTTGCCATTCGACAAGTATCAATGTCCTCGCAAAAAAGAAATTGCCCCTGCCTTGTATACAAGGCGTCCAACATGCTTTTATCAAAACCAACATTATGTCCAATTAAAAGAGGCGCTTCTCCTAAGAAATTGTAAATTTCCGGGAAGGCTTCTACTTCTAAAGGACAAGTAGCTAGAAATTCATCGGTATAACCGGTTATCTCTTTTACCTTATCACTCAATGGGCGACAAGGATTAATGAATACATTGATTTTATCTAACACCTCAAATGTTTCTGGGTCGATTTTTAATGCCGACAACTGAATAATATGATGCTTTACTGGGTCTAACCCTTCTGTTTCAACATCAAATACAAAGACCGGCGTATTTGTTTGAATTGCGATTTGCATTAAACGTGCCGCTTTATCTAATTCTTTTCCCATATAAAGTCCTCCTCGTATTTTTATGCGATAAATGCGATATATTCATTTAACGCATTTTTAAATACATAATCTGAAATTTCTTCCATTTCAACTACTCGTTCTAAAACAGAATCAATTTTGTTAAATGGAATACAACTAAGTTCTAAATCATTAATAAAGGGAATGTTTCCTTTTATATTATAGTATTCTTTTACTTCTTCTTCTGAAGAATAAGTATAAAACACTTTATTAACAACAATCTTTTCATCAAGGTCGATGATAATGTTACCTTCAGACCAAGATTGTAAATTATCCATAGCGTCTTTAGAACAAACAAAAAGTCCCTTATTTCTACTAATATTAAATGGTTTAAATTTGATATCTGGATAAAGCTCCTTTATGTACTGAAATTCAGTAGAATCGCATCCTCCATCAATACCTCCGCCAGTATTTTCCAAATAACGGAGTATTCGAAGACGAATATCTTCTTTTGCCGCAGCCAATGGAATTAATGAGAATTCTCTTAAAAATAACAGCTTGCATTCTTTTTCTTCTGCACTTATCTCTGTTTCAAATTTATCCGTTGTAATAACATCAATAATTTTTTTTGCTTCTTTTAAAGCAGAAGAAGTATATGCACTCCAATGATAATAAAGTTTACAAATATCTTCTCCATTTTTTCTTATTGTCATAACCAATCTCTGCCCCATAATTTTAAACCTCCTTTAAATAATTTCTGCAAATCATTTTGTTTTCTCTTCGAAGAGTATCTTTATACCCTTTGTGCGTAATTGTTCCGGTATTCATACCAAATGTTACGCGATTCTTTGCGTAAAATTCTTTTCTTTTCTTCTTTGTCATCTTTGAAATTTCCATAATATTTCATTTCTCCTTTATACTGCGTATTTTTTATCACACGCTTCTGCTAAGTGCTGTAAATATTTTAATTCTTCTTGTTTGCCATCAATGTACGCCATAGATAATTTAACAGACAACTTTTCAGTGTATTTTGAGTATTTTTCGCCAAAATCTACCATTGTTTTGGTAAAACGAGCCCAAAATTCATCACAATTATAAATCTCGTTAAATCTTTCCTGAATAATATAAAATTCAGCAAGCATTTGTTTACAAACGTTCTTTTGCAGCGGCTTTTTGTTTTCTTCTGCCATTGCTTTACGACATTCAACAACGGCTAACGCCCACTTAACAGAGTATCTGCCACCAAAATGACGATATTTTTCTGAAAAGACGATACATTTTTTTGTAAAATCATTCCAAAAAGCATCATCTGTTATTTCTTTATCAAAACGACTATCTTCCATTACCAAACGGTAAAAATCAGCATTAAGCCAATATTGATAATCGTCCTTACTAAATTTTTTCATATTGACCTCCTAACTGTACCCGGAGAAAAATCCCCGGGTACAAATTTTTTAGGCTACTGTTTCCAGAAACGCTTTTACATATGGAGCATCCACCTGCATAGCTGGTTTAGCCGTTGCATAAGTTAAAATACCCTGTAAAAACTTAGGCCCCTCTTTTGCGTAAATATCCGCAATAGTCTGTCCTTTCCGCGAACATTCAAATGAAATTTTGTGCATTCCCGGATTTTCTTTTGTTGAATCATTGGACGGAGCGGCCGCTTCATCTGGATTAATTGAGTAATCTTCCACAGAGGCATCATCAAACAAAGAAATTGCTTCTGTTTGTTTTGATGCAGCCTTTCCGAATGAACCGGATAAGGATTTTTTGCCAAAGGAAAGTGTTGCTTTTGTGCTTCTGTTGTAGATTTCAACATAAGTCACATTACAATTATCTCCATATTCGATGTTAACCACATCAAAATGGTCCGAACATGTATATTTGTCCTTGTCTTTGTATTTTTGAATATTGCAATTCTGAGAGCTCACCCATAAAAATGGAGTAGAGTATAATTCTCGTCCAATACCCCAACAAAAACATGCTCGTTTGAAAGAGTCAGATGCTTCTCCTTTTTCCTTTTCAGAATAGGATTCGATACCTACATCTTCTTTTGAAACAAACTGCTCTTTCTCTCCATCCCAAATAGACACTTTACAAAAAAGCCGTCCTTTTTCATCTCTTCGATACGACTTTTCCCAATTCATAGGCCCGGCAGTTTCATCCAGCAAACGCTGGTCTACTCGTGCATCCTTGTAAAGCAGCAGGCTCAACCCAGAACCAGTTTTCGAGATGTTACCAATTCTTACTTCTAATTCAGAAGCATACAATTTTCTAAAATTCAATTCCATATTTCATTCCTCCTATTTTTTTATTGATACTATTAATATGTCTGTCAGATAGGCACATAAAAAAACATCTGCTAAAGGATTTCCTTTAACAGACGTCTTTTTTAATTGAACATTATCTTTTTTCTAATTCAGCAATTTTTGTATTCATGCGCTGAATTGTTTCCTGAACTGTATTGGAGCGCAAATCTGCTTTACACAATGGACAAAAATCAGATTTTAATAACTCACGTTTCAATTTACTCCCGCAACAACTACAGCCAATATACTCTGATGTTCGGGAAGTTGCAACATGATTTTTGTCAATATACTGCTGACGCTTTTCCTTTAACGTAGCAATTCTCTTTTCTAAAGCAATTCGAGCTTTCGTTTTTGGTAAAAGCAATTCTATGTTTTTGCTTGCCCAATCGTACAGCTTACGCCATGCGTCATTTGCACTTAATTCTTTAAATGCAATTTCATGATAATCATCCGGCGTTTCGATTGCCGCCTGCCAGCCATGAGTATCATTGCCGTATTTTTCGTCCTCATGCCAAATTTTGCATATAACACCTTTTGCGGGACTAAAACGGCATACGGTATCATAATCATCGCCCCACTCATGATATGCAACCGGCTCAATTTCTTTTTCCCATTGAGCAATCGGCGGGATTTTAATTTCCTTCATATAGACCTCCTATAATAAACAAAATTCTGCAACTTTTGTATCAGCTTCCGTTTCTGATATACAATTATTGATTTCACGCTTAACACCCTCAATGCAAGATTCCATATCCTTTTTTACAATTGGATTCATAAGAATTCCTTTTGTTTTAGAATATTTGCATAAAATCAACTGGCGGCCTTCCTGTTTGATTTCGTAATTGTATTTTAACTGCATAAAATTTCCTCCTTTTCTTCATCCGTAATATCCATCTCCAATGAATACTGGTTTTTGAAAATAATAATGCGAAATGGTCTTTTATCAAGCCCCATTTCTTTTACACGTTGACACGTAGATGAGAATACCTTTTGAGATTCTTTTCCTAATACCGATATCATGCTTTTCCCTCCTGCTCAATAATTGTAATTTCATTTTTGCCATAATCGTAATAATATACAGAATTTGACAAAAAATCTTTTTCTGTTACCGCTTCTTTGTTGACTTCATGCACTGTTTTCTGCATTTCTGTTGTAGAAGCTAACGCCGATTCTTTAGGAATCACTATGCACTCATGAACAGAGGATGGCAAAATATACACATCTCTTTGAAAAGTTTTATGAAGCCAGTCCGGATAAAGAATTACAGACGCACCAAAAAAACTATCGTTGTTTGTAATAATTATCATTGGATTTGATTCAAAGTCTTCTTCCGGCAAAAGAGATTCAGTTCCCGGTGTAAATTTCAATATCATCTCTCGCATTCCTTCTGATACAGCAGGAAAGAAAGTAGGAGTATTAATCATTGCAGCCGCATATAATTCTGATTCAGAAACATCTAATTCAGACAAAAGATGCGGGGTAATCATGAATGACAATATTCGCTCTCCATCTTTACCAATAAGACAATGATAACCAATTGCCATATCTAAATATGACCGTCCTACTGTGTTACCTGGGATTGCCGGTACCAACCGGAAAAACACTTTATTAAGCAGCTCCTGCTTTGTCCTTGGCATCTGTTTGTCACACTTTCTCGTAACTTCTTGATGCTTTAACAAAGCATCTTGTCCAAGGATAATGATTTCCTCCGGAGTTACTTCTGTGTTAACAAATTGTGACATCCAGACTACCGGGCCAATATTCGCATTCATCGATTCTTCGTAAAAAAGAATTCCTAATCCTTTTTCTTTGCTTTGAATTAATTTTACTTTTACCGGCGAAAGCTTTTCTACTTCCGCTAAAACTTCTTTCGCTTTACGATACTGGATACACTGCTCATAGACCTTATAATGGTCATTTGAACACTTTTCTCCATAATCATTTGCCAGTTCCACACTATCAATGAATCCTTCCACCTCAGATTCATTAACTACGATTTCACCTGAAATAAATTTCATAATGTGCTCCTTTCTGTTGTTCAATTGAATTACTCCAATTTGTTTAATAGATATATTTAATATGTCTGCTATGCTAATACATAAAAAAAAGAAGGCCGAAGCCTCCTTTTCTTACTAAACAGGAAATTAGAGTTTAAATCCTAATGCCTCTTCAATTGCAGCAATCTCTGTTTCTCCATTATTTTCCATCATTTTTTCGTCCAATGTAATGGCAATCTTTTCAAAATCATCATCCGATAAAGAATCAAAAATATCTTCCGGTAAATAATTTTCAGAAATATCTTTGCCCCACTGGATATTTTCCTGACGATGTAATTCCTTAATTGTGTCGCCATCCAGTGTAACTTTTTTTACCATTTACATTTCATCTTATTCCTCCTTATTATATTAAGTCCATCTGTTATTCAGTTCTTCAAAAAGCTTGTCTAACATTTGCATGTCAATTTCATATGCATTATGTATGTTTTTCTTTGCCAAAATTTCTTTAACCTCATCTGCCATATCTCTTCTGCCTTTTAAATACGCTTTATGAATTGCTTCATTTACTATTCTGTTTAAATCTAGCATAATATCCTCCAATCTACTTTAGTTTCTAGGCAAATATATCATTTCATTATTTTCGTTTGTCACTTGAACCCAATCAATAAGTTCCCCAGACCATTGGATAAGTCCATCTTGCATTGCAATATTATCTAAAATAGTAGCAATTTCTTTTGCTTTTTCTAAATCTTTACCTCTCCAATATTCTGCATAAACATCATTATCTTTATCATAGCCGTCAACTGTATACATATTTTTTCCTCCAATCTACGTAAAGTAAATCTTAGTTTCAAGTCTAAATTCCCACTTATTTCCATTCCAGTCGTAACAGCTATATTTCATTTATACCACCACCCTCTACAATGTCTATTGCATCACTTCTATCAATAACATCATCTTTACATGAATAGCAACAACTTTTATTAGAACACTTATCTTCACATGTTCCATATTCTTCCAACTGTTCAATTACCTTATCTCTATCAAATGCAGTTGGAATATCATCAATAATTGTTTGGATTTCTTCTTCACTTAAATCTGTCTTTTCCATAAATGCAGATTTAATATCTACAATGTCACACAATCTCATAATATCTATCATCCTTTCTAAAGAAATGCGAATTTACTCTGCCTCTGTAATTTCTAAAATTTCACAATAGTCACTGGTATCTCTTTTAAATGAATTTATTGCCTTGCGTTTGCTAGTAGCTTTTATCCAGTATAAACCAATTTTTTCTATATCATGATTTATAAACCTTATATAATACGTTTTCATTTACTTTACCTCCAATCCATAAGAAATACGAATTTAATCCTTATATTTTAATTGAATAAATCCAATCTTCAAAGTCCTCATAATCCATAAGTCTTCCGTCTACTTCAATATAATTATCCTGTTTACATTCTCTAACTACAGAAAATCCATCAAAGTTTCCATATACTCTTACAGTTAGACTATCTACTTTTTCAAATTTCACATTCCATGAAATTAATCTTCCTAATATATAAGCCATATTTATCATCCTTTCTAACTTCATATTATTTCCATTCACTAGTAAATGCGAATTTCATATACACCAGTATTCTTCTCCATCCATTGCTCGCTTCACTTCATCAATGGATAAATCGTATAAGTCGGCAACAAAATCTATTGCACTATCAATACATTGCAATGATGCAAACTTTCGTCTACGCCTTAGACAACTGATTGCCTGCAATAGATTTCTTTCTTTATGCAATAATTCCTGCTGTTTTACTTCAGCATATTTTTCATAATTGCTTTTACTCATTTTTCTTACCTCCAATTCCAAAAGAAACAACTCCTTTCGTTGTAAAGTAAATCTTAGTTTCCTTTTCTTGTATTCCAGTAATCTATTGTTTTTTCTACTGGATTTTTTGCACCTCTCATAAAACTTTTAAAACCCATCAATCCACAATCTGCACATTGAATTTTTACATCAAATATACCTTCATATGTTGGTTCTTTTAAGTAAATTCTTTCTGAACCACACATAGGACAAGGTTTTGCCTTCCCTGTTAAATTTCTCATCATATTATTTAATTTCCTCACTTTCCTTTGAAATGCGAATTTACTTATACCAACCTGACTTAATACATTTTCCATTCACAAATATTCTAAATGCCATTTCCATTTCTTTTGCATATCTAATTGCTTCTGCAATAGATTTACATTTTTTTGGTGTCATGCAATATCCCCAACGAGTATTACATATAACTGTACATTCTTTCATTTCTCTTACCTCCAATCTAATGAAACACACATTTGCTGTTCTATAATTAGCTTTATTCGTCAATCTCATCTGGATAAACAATAATCCCATGTTTTCCATTGATTTCCATTTCATAGCAATATACATTATCTGTTTCTTTTCCATCTACCATTTCATATACAACTTTTTCAATAGTGCCAATAGCACCACTATAGGTTCTTACTCTTACTTCATCCATTTCTGTAAATTCCATATCTGTTCCTCCTTATGCCTAGTCTTCTAATACATATCCATCGTTACAAAATCCTGTTACGCCTGATAAGTAATCAGAAATTTCATATTTATCCGCCATCCCATTTGGAATTTCAATTTCTGTTGGAAGATAATCTCTTTCCTCCTCGCGGTCAACATCCCACATAATATTAGTTGCTTTCATATAATTATCCACCTTTCGTTAAAAAATTTTAGTTTTAATTGTTATCAATAATCATCGCCATCTTCAATTAACTCGCCGCAGTCAGGACAACATGGACAACGTTCTTCTTCATCAAATGATAAATCAGTCATTCCCATTTGCCTTGACCATCTATATCCGCAAGATGGACATTCATAAGTGTCTTCATCAATTTTTATTTTATTTGCCATAGTTTGCTCCCTTCTATGTAAATCTTAGTTTACTTATGCCTTTATTATCTGTTTATAACCGCCTCTTTCTAATATCAACTTTGCAATAGATAGTTTATAATATTTATAACACCATCCACCATTTAACATTTGGCATTTGTAATATGTTCTTTTTTCATTTGCATACCATGCTTTTATCCATTCTTCATCTCGATAAATTTCCCCTGAAGAAAATTGGAATATGCCTTCATTAATTTCTCTCATATTACCCTCCGTTTCCCCTAGTAAATGCGAATTTACTTTGTTTCATCTACTGGGTTTAAATCCACAATGTTTTTTACTTGTGCCTTTTTTATTGCTTCTGTATTTGTTTTTGCTTCCACATACTTTACTTTGTATGTATTACCTACAACGTAATCAACTCTCCATTTCATATTCTTCACCTACCTTCTAATGAAACACGCATTTAATTACCATTCTGGTGTTTGTAATTTTAATACGTTCTTCATGGCAAGTTCCATTCTTTCAATCTTACTCTTCATTTCCACTAACTTTGCCTGCATATATGCTTCTTTTTGTGTCTCAAAAAATCCTTCATAATTGGAGTCTTTAAGATTAGATAGCAGTTCATCTACACCAAATTTTTTTATTGCATAGTCAGAAAACACTCCCTGAGACAATGCGTAATTATTTCCATGTTTCTTTTTCTCGTTGGCGTTTAATTTGTAGATTCCCCAACTTCTTTCTAATAACTCACTCTTTTTAATTTCTTGTACCAATTTCATTCTTCTTACCTTCCTTTCCAAAAGAAATATCCATTTACTCAATTACATTTCTCAAAATTCTTTCAATTAGATTAAATATGGTTGAATCGAATCTGTTTTAACAATACAACTCTTCCAATTTGTATTTGCATCAACATCTCCAATATACTCATTAAAATAAGTTGTCACTTCTTTTCCATCTTCTGTTGAGTGAGAACTTCCCACTCTCCCTACTACTTCTTTATTATCTTCATATCTCCTAGCTTTATAAAAGAATTTCTTTTCGTTAATCATATAACTTCTCCTTTCTCAGTTAAAAAATCAAATTTACTTCTCTTATACTTCTACAATAAATCGTCTTCCTTTCGTCCAATTTGCCGCTTCCAATGCATCATCAGATACATTCAGCCTTACTACCAAATCTCCATTTTCAATATAATAACTTGTGTTATCATATTTCTGATTGAACAACTGTTCAAATTCTTTCTTCATTTGTTCTACTTTTGCTCTGCGTTTCTTTGTCAATTCTGCATCATATTCAAAAGTATCACCATAATTATACATCAATGGTGTATTGACCGTATTTTTTGTATAATCTGCAAAGACTCTATATCCGGCAAGATTATCAAGCACAACAATTTCATCGAAGTCAGCATTACAATGTTCATTTACAAATGCAAGAATATTTGCCTTTGTGTATTTCATTTTTAATTCCGCATTGCGTTCGCAGCTTAATCGTGAATAATTTACATCATCAATTTTAGGGTCGCTTGTTATATAATGACAGAAATCACAACAAATATATCCATCTTCTGTTGTTATTATTTTTTTGGGACTTTCTAACTTTCCTGCTACTCCATATCTTACTCTCGTATGTTTGCACCCTGAAGACATTTCAAGATAGATTTTTTCACCTGCTTTATTAGTAAATGCTGTTCTAATTCTACAATTCTCAACGTCATTTGCCGGAACGCATCCGGCTCCTTCAAAATATAATGTTTTCATATCATTTTCTCCTTTCAAAATTAGTTGACACAGGCTGATTAAATCAGCCCATGTTCTTCCATAAATAATTTGCTGAATTCATATCTCTCCGGACAATACTTTTTAATATCGTTCAATGTGTATCCAACTTCCAGTAATTCCATAAAGAAATCCAGTTTATCTGTCTGGCTTTCTATTACTTCATTGAATCGAGCGGTAAGTTTATCCGCCATATCAACTCAAAACGATACTCGTCCGTTGTCATCCAGCCGTCCAATCCATAATTGTTCTTACAGAAATCATAAGATGGCGCCATATATAATTCATATTCTGGGTCATCCTTCAGATAACGGGCCCCGTTATAATATGTATCATCTAAAATATTTCCGCCAATTCCCAAAAACGCAAGCCAAGATTCATTTGTTCCTTCAGACTCCTTTACTAACGTTTTTGCTTCTTCTTTAGAAATATCATAGGTACATAAAGCACCTGCATCATTGTATACCGAAACAAAAGTTTCTGTTTCAGGATTATACAAATCAATTCCTTTGCTAATCAAGTTATACATGTCTTTCCAATTTTTAAATTTCATCATCTTCCATCTCCTTGTCAATAAAATATGTTACATTTTGCAAATACTCCGGTTTAATTTCCCAAAAAGTTGCTTGAATGTATTGTCCGTTTATAACCCAGTCAGAATTAATTGGAGTTACGTCAAATATTTTCTCCCAACTTTTTTTCATAATTATTTTCTTTTTGCTAAGCGGCAAAGAATCAAACCATTTATGATTTTCTTCCCATTCGATTTCATTTTTCCCATCAGCTAGATAGTAGCCATTAAGAACGGCGTGCCAATTATCAAAATCAGATAATAGCACTTGTTCATCCGGGACCGCTAATTCAAGACAAGCATATTTTGTTCCCGGAATACCAAACCCACCTTCTTCAAGATTAAGTTTTCGTTTCCAGTCATATGTATGCCATGCCCAGATAGGAAAAACAACATTGGACGGTTTAGGAAATCTTTTTTCCATTTGAGTTACCATCCAAGCGTATGCTTCTTTTAACTCTACAGAAAAGCCGCTTTTTTCTGGGTCACAGATAAATGTCTTTCCTTCTTTTAGCAGTTTAGCCACTTCAACCGGCTGAATGCTATAAAGTTTCATAGTGCTCTCCTTCCTGTTCAGTTTTATGAACTCCTATTTTTTTAATTGATATTTATAATATGTCTGTATTCTCTAAGCAATAAAAAAGCGCCGGGATATCCCGACGCCAAAAATTAAATCAGACTAAGAAAAATGAGACCATAGAAAACGACTTTATACAACTGTACAAAGAAATTTTCATAAAAGCTTTTTGACTTCATTTCTAATACATCGTCTGTTTTGTGAATAAGTAAAATTACTCTTATAATACAAACAAAACGCCACACAATCAAAATGATGGCCATTACACGAATGGTAATATTGGCAAATGTTGACATTATAAAGAAGCACCATAAAATTGAAATGATATGAAGAACAATTTTCAACACTCCTGAAACGTCAAAAAGTTTTTCTCTTTTTTCGCCATTAAGATTAACACTAATTGACATTTTACTTTCTTCCGTAAAAGTCTCTTCTCTGTAAGTGCCGTTCCATTTTTCCAAAAAAAACAAAATACAAAGCAATAAAGAACAGCTAAGTAATATAGCAATAAATATCAAAAACATAATAATACCTCCTGAAACTATCTACAATATCATGCTAAGAAAAATGAGACCATAAAAAATGACTTTGTACAGACTTTCAAAGAATTCTTTGTAAAAGCTTTTTTGTCTCTTTATATCTAACAACGTGTCTTTCGTTTTGCGAATGAATATAATATCTCTTATAATACAAATAAGCTGCCATATAATCAGAACAGCCGCCATTATATAAATAATGACATTTGCACATATTGATGCTAGGTAAAAGTACCAAAAGCCCCAAAATACATGAAGAGCAATTTTGAACGATACTGATATATAAAGAATTTTATTTCTTTTTTTATCTTCAAAAGTACTCATTCTTTTTTTATCTTCATCCGAAAAACATACTTCTCCTTCTTCATATGTACCTTTCCATTTCGCCACAAAAAGCGAAATACAGTATAATAAAGAAGAAAAAACCAATACACCAATACCAAAAATTAATAACTTTGTCATAATAATTACCTCCTATTTTATAAGTTAGCGCTTTACTAATACATATCCTAATAAGCTGCCTACAATCGAAGCTAAAATCACTAAACAAAAAGAAGTTTCTTCATCTTCTGTATTTTTTGTTTCTTTTTTAGATTTTATTTCTTCTTTTGCTGCTTTGGTTCCGTTTTCATATCCACGTTCCCAAGCTTCCTGAACTGCATTAACGGAAGCGGTAGGCGTAGTAGATATTTTAGCCTTAGCGGTATCGCTATTTTTTAAAGCAAAACAAGCTAATGTACAAATCATACAAGATATCAATGCTGCACGCGGCATTATTCTATGTAACTTATTTTCCATTTTTAAGACCTCCTTATCTTAATTCAACAACAACATTATCCTGTGCAAGATACAAACGTTCTTCGAGTTTTTCATCATAAATCCCCGGTAAAACTTCGATAGCTCCGGTAACTCGAACGACAGTAAAATCTTCTGCTTTTACTATCCAGTTTGCATTTATTACAACAGGCTTTCCTCGATATGTTGTAAGATGCATTAATCCATTTGTAATCTCTGCTCTTTTCACATACTCATACCATGCATCTCCATTACCCACACTCATATAAAGACGAGTGATTTTGGTATATTCCGGTTCTCCGGTCCATACCATATTCGGATTCCATGGTTTTAATACAACATGTCCTTCTAAAGTTTTCATTTTGTAACCTCCTAGTTTGTTTAATTTTTTTGTGTTCTCCTTATTTTTGAAAACCTTAGATTTAATATGTCTGTTAATCTCTTCTTATAAAAAAACGTCAAGATAAATCCCCGACGCCTAAAAAGTTAAATAAGATTCAAGAACAAGATTCCGTAGAAGCAGATTTTAAGAATTCTCGAAATCATTTGTTGCTTAAATCATGACTGCTTTTGCTTCATCTTCCGAATCATACTCATTTGGACTTCTGTTTCTTCCGTTTCTTCCATTTCATCGGGAATAAACGCCAGAACAACCCATGCCAGAACAAGCCCTATAAGCAAAATTGCCGCCAAAACAAAACAAACAATAGCTATCATATTTCGTTCTCCTTTTTTCCACATCTTTTCAAAATCTCTTGATTATAAAGCCTTTGCTTTTCGTCCATTTCCCTTGATTGAGCGGACTGTGTTAAAATAATTTTGTTGTCTTTTTCGTCAAATGTAATATACGACCAATCAATTTTAGAAGCATTATCTATCAATGATTTATAATTAAGCGTTCGGTTATCATATACAATGGCAATTTTGTTTTCCTCGGCCGCGTTTATCGCTTTTTTACACGGTGAATTTTCAGTATCAAAAGCTAGTTCTATAATAAACACGGATGCGAGAATGATAATAGTAATAAAAAAAACAGAAAAAGTAATACGGTTTTCATCCGTTTTAGCGTGAATAAAAAGGCAAATTAATATCGTAAGCATAATTAGGATGGTAAAAACGGAATTAAAACCGCCAATAATGCCTACCTCTTTATGTAACTCATTTATGATTTCTGTTGCATTCATTTTCGTCCTCCTTCTTTTTGCATTTTTGCAAAACATTTTGATTATAAAGTTGATGCATTTTGTCTTCTGTTCGAGACGGTTCATTTAATTGTTCTATAATAATTTTATTGTCCTTGTTATTATTTCAATATTTCCTCGGAATAGATGCTTTTCCGTCCGGATTATAAATTCGCGCCCATTTTTGTATAGAACGCCATACTCTCCATTCAAGCAAATCATCCTTATTTACTTCTTGGAAACAAAAACAATCTTCTTGAACAACTTTTTTGCCTTTGTCTTTTGGATTAAATATTGCATCCAAAAGTCGGTTTCCGGGAGTATTTCCCGCAACTGGATAATCGTCTTGGATAATAGTGCCTTTTTTAAAAAACGTACATAAAAGATATTCGTCTCCCCAATCCGAGGAAGTCCTAAATCCTAAGACTTCCTCTCCGTTTTTTGGTTTTTTGCTTACGTCATTCCATTTCATACATGACCTCCCTACTTAATTAACGTATATTTCGCATACTGCATTTTCGTTCCATAGCGGTCAACGCCTTTCTGCGGAACAGATATAATCATATATCCGGCTTTTCGCAGATTAAAAATAATTGCCGATAATCGTGTTGCGCCAAATAAGTTAATGGCTTCAATAGAAGTAATACTTCCTTTTGCCTGTAGATGATTCAATACTGCTTTCGTTTTTCCTTTTGTTGCTACCACAGTTTTATTCCTCCTTTTCTTTAAGCGACAAGCTTTGTTTTACTTTCTCATATGCAATGTCACCATCTTCGCATATGATGTCAATTCCTGCCTCATCATGCACGAGCTGCCAATATGAAACAAAAACCTTCGCACAATTGGCTTCAGCAAGCAATAACATGGTAAACTCTGAATTTGCTTTTCCTGTTTCGCTTCTCTCAAAAGTAACAATATTTTTTCTTCGTTTCATAGCCGTCTCCTTTTTAATGATAAATGTCCTTATGTTCTATATCTTTCATAAAAAACACCGCCTTTCATATCCTTTATTACTAATATGTCTGTTTTGTAGGAAAACAAAAATCATATTATGAGCAAAAAAAATAACATCCGAAGATGTTATTCGTGAAAATGTAAATATTTAAGTGGTAACGTAGCAACCAATTGTGGAGTAGGTAGCAAAATATTGATATCCGGATTTCCTTTGGATAAATCTCTTATTTCTTTTTCCAGGCGGACATCCGATACCGTTACCAATACAGAATCGTCTTTGTCGCAACATGTTATTTCATTCAAAACAATCACTTCCTTCTTAAAATATTTCTTATTTTTAACATGTCTGTTGCATACTTAGAATTTATATTCATCCAATATTTTATTCCATTGGGTGAACTAATAAAGCAACTCTTCAATCCACTGGTCCAGTTTATCAGATAACTCGCGGATTGCTCTTTTTATGTCTTGTATCATTGTTTTTCCCTTTTCGGTTGTGAATTTTTTCATGCACTAGCATCTAACATGGAATCCATTCGTCTTTTTGGTATTCTTTCTTCTTCATGAATCGGCATCACCTCCTTGTTAGTCATACTGCCACCAAACTTCATACACTTTGCGATATTGTCCGCCTTTATGTAATTCACCTTTGTAATGACGGACCTTTCTGTTTGACTGCTTTTTTAAATATTTGATTCGATTTTTTTCGCGATAGGTTCTTTTATAATAGGTTTTAGGCTTTTTAGCAGCGCTTTTTTCTTTGTGTACCGGATAGTAATAACAATCTTCAAGTACTAATTCGCATAATCGCTTAAGATGGTGTCGATATTTCAAATCTCTTTTGCGTTTATTAAGCCTTTGATTTCTTTTAGACTTTTTAAGAGATTCATTATTGTCTTCGTCCCATTCATCGCAAGAATCTAAATAATCTCTCGTAATTTCCCTTCCCGGAACAACTACGGTAAGACCATTTTTGATTCCCTCCTCTGGATAACTCCATTCTTTCGAAATTAACACTTCTTCATCTAATCCATAGCAATCGCCATCGAGCGAAATAATATTCCCATCTTTTGCAGCAAAACATCCACAAAATTCTCCATCTGGCTCATCCTCACGGTAACGCAGCCGATAGGAAATGTAATCATAGTTTTTATTTTTTATCAATTGTCCAATCGTTGGATATGGTTTATGATATGTTATTTTTGACATATTACATCACTCCTTTTTAATATCTTTGATTTTTAAATAACGATATGTGTTCCATTTTCCATGAAGAGCGACAAAAGCAACACCAATTCCTAAGCAAATTCCACCAAGAATACTAATAAGATTATCCAAACTCTGTTTTTGAGTCTTTTTACATTCTTTTTCTTTAATTTCCTTTTTTGGCTTTTCTTTAGCTGGTTTTTCTTTTTTAGACTCTTTTAATTCCATAGAATTAGACGTTTTTACTGTCTCATTATTTTTTGCATATGTATTTGAAATGTTCATGCTTAAACCGAGACAAAATACCATACTTAAAAATAATACAAACCTTTTCATAGTTACCCTCCTTTTAGTTATTATTATCCTCAACGTCTACATCTTGAATCATTTCAATAAAATTCAATACTTTTTCTTCCTCGTCCGGCTCATATTGTAGTTCGTTGAGAAAAGATTTTCTTGCTTCTTTCTTTTCCTCTTTTATTTCAAAAGAGTTATACATAAATGCAATATTATCCAAAATTGACTTATCGCTATCATAATAAGGATTGCTATTATAATAGCGGAAATATTCGTTTTCCTTAATGATTTCCAAAAACTACGTTGTTTCTTTAACTTGTCTATATATTGCTCCTTTAATAGTGCTTCATAGTCCAAAGGGCACATATCACATTCGTCTCTTGTTTCACAGTTATAACAATCCTGCTCATTCTCGTCACAAATATTGTCTATTTCATATTCTGTTAACATCTGCTGCTCCTCTCGATTCGTTTTAAGTTTCTATCTATTACTAATATGTCTGTTTTGCGGGAAAATAAAAATCATATTATGAGAAAAATCATTTGCTCATTTACAAATTTTGTATTATAATACAATTGATAGTTCTTCATTACCTTACGAGGCTGAAGACATATTTTATGAGGGGCTTTCGTCCCTCATTTATTTTTATAAGGAAGAAGGGAAAATATGGGAACTTTAATAATTGACGAACAATCATATACTATTGAAAAAATTAGTACAACTATTGAAGAGAAGCATTTAATTTTAGAATTTGAAACGTCAACAAACGAAACAAAAAAATATTATATATTTGCTGATGATAATTTCCGTGATATAGTTTTAGCTTATGAATTTATTCAAGATAAAATTATTAACACAATAAAGAATAATCAACCATTTGTAATATGTGACGAGTATCCACGTCCGCAAATTAGAATTGGAGATTCTAATGACGATGTAATACAAGAGCATTTTTCTATACGTAGAAATATATAATATGTAAAATTAAAGCCATGGGTTAACCACTCATGGCTTTTTACAAATGTTTTATCATGTTTAATGTTTTCGTTATTACTTTTCCGGCCATTGCTCGTGAAACTCCAACTCTCTTAGCAATTTCACGATATGTTATTCCCTGCAAAAATAAACAAAAAATATGATAATCTCTTTTAGATAAAGTGCTTTTACATTTTTGCAGTACCTCATTGACTAAAACTTTTTCTATGGCAGCAGCTTCTGTATTTTCATTGGACGGAATAAAATCGAGCAAAGATTCTGATTCGTCTGTTTTTAACACTTGGTCGTAATATAACAACCGGTCTTTGGGAATTTCACCCTGCCTTTGCATTCGGTTCCATTCTTTAGAAAATTCATTATACATACAACGGTAAGCGTATGTACTAAAAGCGCAATTGTCTTTATTATATGATATTACAGCATTACAAAAACCAATTGCAGCGATGCCAAACCATTCTTCTTCCGAAAGGTTGTGCTTTGCCAAAAACGAAAAAATAAGCTTATAATTTTTTTCTGCCAAACATTTTTGCTCTTCCGTCAATTGTTAAACATCCTTTCGTTTCTATTGCATTAGGGGCATATTTTTGTGTCTACATATTATAAAATATACAAATCTTGGAAAATGATTTTTGTGTTTATATATTAAAAAATACATAAATTTAGGAAAATCAGTGGCTGAAAATACTTTTTGTGTTTACTTAGTAATTAATCTTTTTTTGCATCTACATATTATAAAATACATAAATTTGGAAAATGATTTTTATATTTATATATTTAAAAACACATAAACTTTAGTGAGTAGTTTTGGACTCTCACTATTCGGGGGCAAAATCACCCGTAAGAAAAGATTATATGGTTTCTATTTCTTCTTCAATTCCAAAATAATCTCTTGCTTCTTTGAAACTTTTTTCTGTTACTTGTCCATCATTCATATACAAAGTAGACATTGCTACATTTCTTGCATTGTTAAATTCAGCATCTAACTTGCCATGGTTCTTTTTATGACTTTTACATGCAGGATTTGCGCATATAAATACGGCTCTGGATTTTCTTTGTCCCGGTGCATAGTTTCCACACACACTACATGCCTGTGCATTATAGCATGGATTAACTTTTCTTACTATAATACCATATTTTTCTGCTTTATATGTAGTGTATTGCTGCATTTTATAATAACTCCAGTTCCGCAAAATAAAATCATTGGTATCATAACCAGTAAGATTTTCCAAATTGATATACTTTGCATTATTTTTCAATGCAAAATCCACAATTCTCTTACTAATCATATGGCAGTATGTATTTGCAAAATGAGATTCAGCTTTAGCGACACGTTCTAATGCTTTTAGTTTTTTTGTCCTGCCGTGTCCGCCAGAAGCATCTTTCAATGATTTTTGCAATCTTCTTCTTTGCGCCTGTAATTTTGTGCGCACTCTAAGGAATTCATCTGCGCTTCCAATAGCTAACCGTTCATATTCGTTATTGTTTAATGCACACATAGCAGGCACGGCAACACCCAAATTTACACCAACAACAGTATTTTCGTCCAATGCACGAACTTTTTTAGGGATTGACAGCACTAAATTTAAAATAATTTTGTTTTTCTCAATTCCAATACGGCTTCCGCAAAATTGATATTCTCCGGAATACAGTTTTAGTAAAGTGGCAATCAATTCATCTTTGTTCTTTTTGTGCCGGCCGGCACCTAAATTAATTTTAAAGCGAGCAATCGTAGGATTCCCTGAACTTCCAAAATTAAAGTATAAATTGGTGTCATTGTCACGAATATGGTCGCTTAATTCCTCAAAAGAGCTATAATCATGAGTAAAACTCATATTCTCTTTATTGATAGAAAAAGGACTATCTGCTTTATAAGTAATAACTGATGATTTTCCATCCAATACTCTTTTACTATTTACCATATCTCTGATTTTTTTCTTTAAATCTTGTTTAAATGCGAATCCGTATGCGTTTAATGGATTTTCAATATCTAATTCATCAAACAAGCTTCCTTTACTGCTTCCTTTCACGCGGAGCCCGTAATTAACCAAATCATTAATTAACTTATTCCTTGCATTGAAATCCATTGTTTGTCCGCCGTTGTGCAGTAACTCCAATATTATATAACTAATAATTGCATTTTTGCGATTGGCCTCGCTTGCCATCGCATTGCGAACTAAATCATATGTATAATCTGTTACATTTGCCTGAGTAAGTATTCCGGATTCTTCAAATTCATTTTCCTGCTCCTCTAAAGAAGCCAATTTGTCTTTGATTTTTTGTTTTTCTTCTTTTCCTTTCGTTTTTGTCAGTTTGTTTTTATAATATGCAATCTTATCAATATAAAACTGCTCTGTATAACTCATCACTTTCTCTTCCCATTTTGGTCTATCAGAAAAAGCTGGAATTAATGTAAGTTTTCTCGTAATTATACTTCTGTCATTCATAAAATATTAGGCAGCTTCTCGCGTTTTAATTACGGAGAGAGTTGCCGTCCTCCTTTCGCTTTCATGTCTCAAATTGATTTCCCTTTTTTTGTGTCTACATATTAATCCTATGCTTTTTTTTGCATTTATACATTAAAATATATTATTAATATATAAACTTTAATGAGTGGTATAATATCCTCATCATTCGGCTGCAAAATCAACCGCTATAAATAATATGTCTGTTTTAAGACGAAATGAGAATCGTATTATGAGCGTTTTTTATTTTCTTTTGTCACGAGCCATTGAACGAAACATCATTAACAACATTTCTGATACCGGTCGCTCTCTGTCTTTTCGTTTTGCCTTTTTGATTGATTTAAGTTCATAAAATTTTCCGCTATAATGGATTTCTCCCGGAACATATACCCCAATATTGTATGGAATTTCATGCTTTACTTGCTCGAATACAGCTTCCGGCATTACGTAATAATTATAATCGCCAAAGAAATTATGACCGTTTGGCGAATGAAAATCTTCGATGGATGACTTCACTTCATAACAATAGAAATCGCCCTTTTCTATCCCTGACACTGAATTATTTAGTGGCTTAAACTTCATAAAATCTACTCGTTTTGAGTATGAAGTTGAGTAATCAAAAGTTACTTCTCGCGCCCAATAGATTCTTGGGTCATTGGATGGGCAAATAAGATTTTTGGTAGCTTCTGATAATTCTTTTGTTATTTGTGGTCTGCTGCTTGCCATAAAGCACCTCCAGTTACTCTAAATCAACAATTTTTTGAGATGTCGTTCCATTCTCGTATTTTTTCGTCTGTAATATGCCGTTTACATACTTTCCTACTTTGTCTTTATATTTTCGGTAAGTGGACATCCCTGAAAATTCATATTGTTCCCCTTGGTATTCTACTGTAATTAGATAAGTTCCCGGTATACACACATACTCAAATTTCCCGGTCATTGGGCTATACGCATAAGAACTATGCGGGTATTGGTGATACTGATTTACAACTTTAACTTTTACTGTAGTTCTTTCTATATCGACATTCGACAATGTTACAATTTCATCACAGCCGGTTACAGATATGGTTAATAATAAAATCATGATGCTACATAATATTTTCTTCATAATTATCCTCCTAAAAGTTTTTGTTATTTGTTGTGGCTTATTTTTATTTTTCTCCGCTTTGTACAAAGATATTAGATTTTAAGGTACACAACGGGCGTACGCCACGGTTGTCGTTGCAACTGCGGCCGAAGATATAACCAGATGGTGCAACAACTATTAGGCAACGACAATACTCCCATTCTCTTTCTGCTATAGACCACGGTGTAATTGTCCAGTAACAGTCTAGTAAATCATTATTTACAAGCAAATTGTTGTATTCTCTCACCTCATCAAAAATAAGTGGACGGACATCACATATACAATTGATAAATTCGGTTTGATTATCAAGGCTCGTTAATGGGACTGATTCTTTAATGAGATTTTTTTCACCGACATTTTTTAGAATAATCGGTCTGATTTTTCTGTCAATATATTGCTTCAATGCGGATTTATTATAGTCTCCTGTGTTTTCATCAAACTGGACATCCATTGCCATGAGATTTTTTGAAATCACTTTTGTGAAATCATACCCTTGCTTTAAAACAATAAACTCATGGGTTCCAATCAAAAATGTTTCGCCAGGGTTTAAAGACTGCAAAATAACTTTTTCTGTTTTACTATTTATATTAATTGAGGTTCCTTTAAAGAACATATCTATTCGCCCCTTTCTTTACTTACTTTTTCAACAATTGTTTCAATAAGGAATTTTACTATTTCGGCCTGAGTATGTTCTTCTTTTGCGAAATCTAATACTTCTTCTGTAAGAAAATTCGTATTTACATCATTCATATATGTACGAATCATGGAAGCATTTTCTCTCAGGTTAAATGGTGTAAATTCCACTTTTCGCTGAAATCTTCTTAATAAGGCTTTATCTAAACGGTCCTCTCGATTGGTTGCAGCAATAATAACTTGTCCGTCAACCAATTCGTCTAACGCCTGCATTAGTGCAATAGTTGTTCTTCCTAATTCTCCATCAGCGCCGGAGCCACCCCCTCTTGCTAATCCGATGCAATCAATTTCATCCAACATGAGAACGCACTTTTGGCCTTTACAATAATCAAAAATTTGATGTAAATTTTGAGCCGTTTTGCCTAAATATGATTCAATTAAATAAGAAAAGTTCAAATAAGCATATGGCATCCCTAATTTGTAAGCAACATATTTTGCGAATTCTGTCTTGCCGGTTCCCGGAATTCCATATAGCAATGTGCTATTCATGTATGGAATGCCATATTCAAGCAGTTTGGTAGTTGTTTTGACTCCGGTTTCGATTTTTTTATATAATTCTTTCTGCCGCTCGCCAAGATAGTATCTGGACTCGTTAAAATCTGATACATCAATCATTTTCATTAACCCTTTTAAGTTATATGGAAGCTCGAAAAGGTTTGTAGAGCCATTCTCTAATAATTTTTTATAATATGCTGTTTGCCCGGCATTCTTTTTTGTTGTATCATTAATGCAACAACAAATTGCTTCATTTTTTGCATCTTGAATTCGGTTTTCAGCTAATGCTTTAATACATGACAGCATATGATTATCCATTCCCATAATCATTTTCCTTTCTGTTTTTTTTGATTCAAATACATTGTCTTATTACTAATATGTCTGCTGATAGATAAAATAAAAACCGTATTATGAGCAAAAATATTTATGCTTTGCGTTTGATATTATGTTTCCGCTTGATTAGTTTTCGTCTTTCTATCATTGGATGAGTGCCAAATTCGTCTTTTATCATTGGCGTTGATGCAGTTTTGCTAATTTCCACATCATATTTTTTGCATAATGAGAGAAACAATCCTTTGTTAAACGTCATGTATCATCATTCCTTCCTATTAATATAAGGTTTTGACCGTAATTTAAGTATTTTAGCTAAATCCTCATCATTAATTCTTCCGGAGCGGCATAGTATAGTGACAGCCGGCTTCGCAGGCGCGACAAAGGCTGTTTTTATCTCCCATATGAACATATGAGTAAATACAAGACATGCATTTTTTTGCACAATCTTTTTCGTTATTAGAAGCTTCGTGATATAATTTTCTACCCCTCACTATAAAGTTCATTAGTTCCTCATCTGTTATATTGCAGATTTTATTATTCTTTCTTACTTTTATATATTTCTTCCGCTCTTTCAATTTATTATCCCTCTCCTCCAAAATAAAAAAATACATAAAACTCAAAAGAGTAAAACCAAGTCCAAGTATTTTGTTGTCCGCTTGATAAGCGCACATCGTTACGCCACTGCAAATCCAAACTAATAAGAATGCAAATTGTTTCTTCATAATCATTCCTCACTTTCTTTATTACTTTGTTCTTCTCGTTCCATTTTAGCCGCTCTTTCTATCTCTCTAGCAATTCAGGGTTGTCAAATGTGTTTCCGATTATTTCGGCGTTTATATGATTCATTTTTATATAACATATTTCTGTATTACCCAACAAAGGAATATTTTTATCTGCATCACGCTTTGCAATCGGAACTAAATGATATTGCCAGTCAGTTTCGTCAATTTTAACAACGGCTTTCCATTCATATCCACTTGTTTCATCTTTTAATAAAAGAATGTCGTTGTTAAAAATAAGGTTTTTATTATCGTCTTTGATATGTGTGTATAGGCGAATGGTATTAGAGTCTAGCATTACAGACGTGTTAATATAGCGCCCGCATTGACCAAGATACACAAGCCCTTTATAAGATATTAAACAACGACATATAACCCATTTATCATTGTCAATTCGTTTACCCTTCCACAAAACCCTATTGTCTATTTTTCTTTTTTTCTTTCTTTTAAACATGTATTTTATTTCCTTTCCTGCTAAAACTTAATTATTCTCTTCTTGCAAGGTTTTTGTCTTTGCCTTTGCTTCCTTTTTAGTGAAAAAGATTGTTTCGCCGAACTCTTTTCTTTTATTAAAGATATCGTCTATATCTTGAAAACGATACGGCTCAATTTCATAAAAATGTTTTTTACATAATAGTTTCTCTGTATATTGTGGGTCAATTGAGATTACATCCTCATTTCCGCAAAAATCAACCTCAAAATAATCATGCTTAAGATATTTACATTTGCCACATGCATCTTTATTTAATTTAATTCGATAAACTGTGTCTCCTACGGAGCATGGCAGTTTTATGAGCCGGCCCTGTTCTTCCAATTCTTTATATTCATTCCATTTATCGGCGTCTTCGTAAGTAAGAATCTTAGCGTAAACCGGGACTTTCTTTCCCTCTTTAAGAACCGTATCAAAAGATTCCACAAAAACGGAAAGCGGAAAATCGTCACCGCCAAAAATATCTTTTAAACGTTTTTCCAGTTTTTGATACTCTTTTAACTGGGTAAGCCACTCTGCAAGTTGTTCATGTTCCTCTGCACATTTAATGCAGGAGGAAAATTTATCGCATTCATTATCGTTTGTCGCACAAAGGCCGCTTCTTCTTTTTTGTTCACTTGCAACTTCCTTTGCACGCTTAATTGCTTCGTCAAGATTCATAATAATCTCCTTTCTGTTATATTCATTTCCATTACTAACTGATATTTTTTTAGGTTCTGACACATTTTTAAATATTACAATCAATCATTGCTGAACCTTAATTCTTTCTGTTTTCTGCGTAATAATTGTTCTAACTCCATTCCTGCAAGACACCCACTAGCGTATGCGTCCTCATAACATCTATCTATTGCTGTATAAAATTCATCACAAAATAATTCAGTAAGAGGGCATTCCGAACACTTGTAATTTTCATGGTGGCATTTAGTTCTTGTGTGCACACACTCTCTATATTCCGTTTTTTCGACTTTTTCCGGCAACTTAATAAGTTTTCCCTTTTCCTCTAAATCCTCATAATCTTTTAATTTAAAGTACGCTTGCAGCCAATATTCAGCATTATCAATCAACGTAGGTATTTCTTTTCCACTATTAGTTAATCTTTTCATTGTTTACTCCTTTATATCAATGATTTCTTTGCACTCAACAATTTCAAAATCCTTATCCCAAGAAGAACAACCACTTTCGGCTTGTTTTCTTGTCCGATATGTTTTGACTGCTGTATTTTTCAGTTCATTAATCTTAACAAAGTGAAAATCCCTTGATAAACCGCACCATATCTCTGTACGATTTCTTCTCATAATCACATATCTTGTTCGTTCAATCTTCATCCAATCACTCCTTTCTCCGCACCAGTTTCCTAGTGCGGTTGTTTTTAAATGAAATCTGATAATCTCATTTGTGCCATTTCTGCGTCTAATCTTTGTTTTGATAAATCATAATAATATTTATCTAACTCAAAGCCGACAAATTTGTGCCCTGTATTATGGCAAGCAATAAGGCTTGAAGCACTTCCTACATGAGTATCAAGAATAATGTCGCCGGACTTTGCGTATCGGTTTAAAAGCCATTCGTATAAAACAACTGGTTTCTGCGTTGGATGTATTCTCTTTTCGTTCAGCTTTTTATTTCCTTGCTGAACAGTTCCTTCAAAAATGGATTTACCTTGAAACATTCCATTCCACATATATCTGAATATGCGAACAGAATCAATCAGACTGCAGTATGCAATTTCACAATCTGAAAAAGTGGTTTTATCATTACATTTATCCCAAACAATTCTTCCTGCTCCAAAAGAATAATCAAAATAATTGCATCCCCATATAATTTGGTTTTTTGAAACTCTGGTCAACTCTTCAAAATAACTACTATCTGGAACATCCCAATTATCTATTTTTTCATAAATCCTTTGAACACCTATCGGGCTTATTTTTCTTCCATAAAACCCTCTACTGTTAGGCCCTTTAAAATACGGTGGGTCTACAATCGCAAGGTCGAAATATTTATCTGGAAATTCTTTCATTCCCGACATACAATCCATATTGTAATAACCAAAATCTAACATCTTATTATTCCTTTCTTATAATTCCATTAAGTCAATTGCTTATTGTCATTTTCATTGTAAATAAAATTATTTATAACACTATTTCCATTTCCAACCACATTACCAGTTCCATTTACAGAAATTGTATTGCTATTATTGTTTTGGGTAAAAACCAACGAATCTACACATTTATGTTTGCTTTGACATAATCCGTTATCATCGCATTCTCCGCCGCACTCCAGCAGCCCATCTGTGTTATTACATATTCTCATTGTCTGCTCCTTTCTCTTTTTTTTGATATAATTTATCTTTTTGGAATTTCCCTTTACATCCAAAATCCACAATATGATTATGTTTCATACATTTTGCTTTGCCAAAATAATAGATGGCATCGTCATCATGCAATGGCATATGCAAAATTTTAAAATAAGGACAATTAGCGCATTTCATTAAATCACTCTCCTATTTTTACTAAATCATCCTTACACTTTTTCAATATTCTTTCCAAGCATTCATCGTATCTGCTATCTGTAAGAATTCCATGGATATGCAGCATAACTGTACTATGCACTAACTCATCCCACTTTTCAGCATTTTTTAATTCATATCCCTGTCGTTTATATTGCTCGCTTAGCTTATCAGACAGCGCTCCAAAACTAAACCACAATTCTTTCATTTTTATACCTCCTTTATGGCTTTCTATAATTAATATGTCTGTTTTCAAACAGAATAGAAACCATATTATGAGCATTTTTATGTGAAATGGGTTTTGAATCAAAATACTTCCCCACCATAGCGGGATTTTCTTCATATACGGAATTATATTATGAGCAAATTACACCCAACATTGTGAGGTCTTTTCTTGTTTTTTGGTTTTTCAATATCTATAATTAGAGACTTTATAGATGTTTTTGTCATATATGAAATCATATTATAACGAATTTATCTCACCATGATGGGATATATCATTTCCCCTCCTTATAGGGATTTACAGAAAAGCTATTTCCCCAATATTTTGTTATATATGAGAATTTGTATTCCCCAGTATCAAGGAAGTCATATCTTACCCCAACATATCAGTGGACTTCTACAATCTCTTTTTCTCTCAACGATGGTGTTTTTATTATTTATTTCTCCCCAGTATGGTAGTTTTGCTCATCTCCCACCATAGCGGTATCTTTTTCTTTACCACATCAGCCCCCACCCCCACAATAGAGGGCATCCCACAAGCCAGTTTCATTCAATAAAGAAAAAGTGCAGTGTTTTTAGAGTGAAAATTACAAGCAGGGTACATCCCAACGCAAAAAAGCTCCCTTTCGCCCAATGATGATTTACTCTCACTGACAGCAGGAAGCAGTTTTATGGATTTTTCTTATATATGGATTCTATACATATCGTCTATTTACACTCTTTTCTTACGCTCTCTTTTTTCAGGATTGAAGGGAAATTCAAAATGGATTTTGATTTGGAAAATAAGGTTAAGTATAAACCTAATATACAATTTGTTAAAAAGTATATATACCTTTTTCTTGCTTTTAACGTAAAACAGACATATTAAAAGTATCATAAACAAAGGAAGGTGATAATATGGCACTCGCAAAAAGTTGGTTTAGCATTCATCCAACAAATGGGAAAGTACATACTGCTGCACAGTTTAATGCTAAATATAACCATAATTATAGAGAAAAAACGCCGATTAACGCAAATCCGGAAAAAGAATATCTAAATGAAGAATTGATAAAGTTAGAAGAGGATTCTTTTCAGGCAGCATTTAAAAAGAAAATTAAACAAATGGATTATTACAAAAACCATAAGGTACGAAAAAACGCAGTACGAGGAGTTGAGTTCTCTCTTAATATTGGAACCGGAGAATTACCGGAAGGGTTTGATTTAGATGTATGGAAAGAAAAAAGCGTTAATTGGATAAAAGAAACCTTTGGAGATAATGCTATTTCAGCAGTTTTACATATGGACGAGACAAGTCCTCACATTCATTGCATGGTTATACCGGAAATAGATGGACGGTTATGCGCCAAAGAGATGTTTGATTATAAACATTTAGAGCAGTATCAGGAATCATTTGCGCAGGTAGCGAAAGAATGCGGTCTTGATTCTCGCGTAAAACATTCTCGCGCTCACTATAATGATATTGCCTTATTCTATACCGCTATCAATGATGCTGCTATTGAAAAATTGCCAACGCCAGCAAAAGGTGAGTCTGTAGATGATTACTTTGAAAGAGCGCAATTGATATTTCAAAAGAAAATCTTTCAAAACTTAGATGTCAAACGAAAAATGGAAAAAGAGATTGATGAAATAAAAAATAATTCTCTCGATGAAACCGCTGAAAAGATTCGTATGATTCAAGAGGTTGAAGAGTTAAAGAAAATTATGGGAAATAATGTAGCAGAAATGAAACGTAAGCTGCAATTAGTAGAACGTATCAACTACGCTTTAAAAGAATGTCCGGATGAAAAACTAGTATCTGAATCAGCAAGAAATATTGAAGCACTAGTTAATTGGGCGAAAGAACAAGAATTGGATATAGAAAAAGAGCATGTCAATTAAGCAATGCCATTAAATTAAGAAATTTCAATATAAAAATACCCCTCCCAAACCTTTAATAAAAAGAAAAGGGAGGGGTATTTTTATTATTACATATTGTCCATAAGACCTATTGTGTTATATTGGCTTAAAAACATATTATAATAAGAATCATACATTTTAGATAATGAGTATACGTTAATATCACTACATATAGGACTTGATATATCTGGCATATTTTATCTTTCTTCCTTATTTTTCAATAGTTGCTCCGGATTTTGCTTCATAGCATCCATATACATACGTAAAGCTCTTTCGGTAGCAATCGTTTTGGTTTGTCCAAGGTTTTCACAAAACTGTTCAAATTCCTCATGTAACGTCTTGTCGAGATATAAATTCAAATATCGACCGTCTTTCTTTGGTCTAGGCATCTATATCACCTGCTTTCTTCAAGTTGACAAGTTTTACAATATCCCAATATTTGGAAATATCTTTAATCATTTTCTTAGTTAATTCATTTTCGTTTATTCTTAAAATATCGCAAATAGAATCTGCCGTAATAATAATTCCGCAATCTGTATGAGATAACTGCCATAACGTAAGCATATTGTTTTCAGCGTTTATCCATGCATTGTCGTCATAGACAAAGGTTGCATTTTTATCATTTTCAAAATGTCCATAATCACATCCATGAATCAGTGCATTTAAAAATTCAGCTCCTGAATTGCAATCATTTGTGCAGATATAATATTTTCCGCTTCTTTTAGGAATAAAATTGTAGTAGCTATCTTTGTTTTCGTACTCTTTTAACTTTGGAAAATTCTCTTCATAATAACTTTTGGTAACACTACCATTACATATAATAGTCGTGCCTCGCTTCTTTAATGCTAAATCTAAAGCCATATTCGATTTTCCAGTTCCGCTTTTACCAATAATTATAGTTTTATTCTTTTTAAGTTTCACCATAACTTTGTTAATACCTCCTTGAATAATTTTTGATGTGGCGGGGAGGATTTGAACCTCCGCCAACACCTATATAGTTCCTTACACACTTTCACAATGCTATATAGGAGTGTTGCTGCCAGACTGAACTAATCACCACATATATATTCATTAACATTATTATAACACATAATTCAATATTATTCAACTTCTAAAACAATAAAAAATCAGCCTTTTCAAAGTAACCACATCTAATCATTATTACGAAATCGGCTGTCTGGTTTGTGTACCGTGTAGCATAAGGATATTCGCGACAGGAATATCAGTATTCCAAAACGGATATAGTAATTCCATATAGAATACTTTTATTCAGGCTAACTAAAAAAATCCAGGCCTAAAAGCATATCTATTTTAAGATTTACGCAAATAAAAAATGCCTATCGTGGGTTTTATACCTCGATAGACATTTTCTTTTTTTACTTGAAGATTAAATTAATTCACATAACACATTGCCAACATAACAATAATGTCTTTTCTGGACATGATTAATATTATTCCCATGATAGTATACTGGGTAATCAAAACGCCCATTGCCATTTGCTCTGTTTAACGCCTCATCTAGCGTATTAACAAGAGATTTTGAATCAGCAACTAAACCCTTATGATACAAGAAAACAGAATCTCTATGATATTCTGCTCCGTATTCCTTTACATCATAGTCATCAATCAACCACATGTCTTTTTCCGGAGAATATGACACTAAATACATTATTACACCTCCAACGAAATACAGTCTGCATTTGGCAGCGCAATATCTGTTGTGCTCGCCACAAACACATTGTCGTAATCAGGAACAAGAGCTTCAATAAAGGATAATACCTTCTCCTGATTAGGTTCATCCAGTTCATTAAGGTTGTCGATAAACAACATTTTATTGCCGGCTACTCGGTTAATGGCATTTAAAATAATCATGGTAACAATAACCTTTTCGCCATTGGACAGCATAGCATAATCTCTTGCCATATTGTCTTTACAAAAAATACACTTAACACCATTGTCAACGATTAACTTGACAGTAAAAGGAACGCTCATCGCCTGAGTAGTTTTAAGGATTTCGTCATTAAACACGGCAAAATATTTTTCCAACACTTTTTTTACCACGGTTCCTTTTGGGTCAGTGACTTTCACAAGTGTATCATACAACTTAGCCTGAATAGATACCTTTTCGCATTCGGCTTTCGCTTTTGTGTATACCTCAAAATCCTCTAAAGCTTTCTTTTTCATGTCAATATCTGCTCTTTTCATCGACAAAAGGTCTTCGTCAATTACTTTGATTTTAGGCTGAATTGGTTTTTCCGGCAATTTAAATACCGATAACTGTTTTTTTAAGTTCATATAATTCTGATACTTACTAAAACTATCCTGTAAAACTTCGATTTGCTTCGTCGAAGCATCTTCATACACTTTTAGTTCAGCATATTTCTTATCACCGATTGCGAGAATTTGTTTGTTCTTTGCAATAGATGCCTCTAATTCTCCTTTGATTTTTGTTTTGTCTGTAGAACAAACCAATTTTTCCGAGATTGGACAAATATTCGTATTTAAATTGTCCAGTGTCTTCTTAAAAAGGCCCATATTGCTTTTGATTGTGCTGCAATAATTTCTGACCTGCATCATCTGCTCCTGCACGGCCTTTTTGTCCGCTTTGGCTTTTTCTAAATCTTCTTTCTTAGGTTCAAAAGTATGCGCTTTCTTTACCTTTTCTTCTAACTCAGACTTCTGATTTGCCATTAACTGATATGTTTTTACTGCTTTTTCATATTCTTCTTTGGCAATTTTATTTGCCTTAGCCGCAGAAATCATTTCCTCAACTTCTTTAATAGCTTTCTGTAAATCTTCTTTAGAAAAATTAGGTTTAGAAATTTCATTGCATTTGCTCTGCTGTTCTTTCAACATTCTGTTGTAATTACGGCGAGTCGCATAAAAATCCGAATACAGTCCGGATAATTCAGCCGGACCAAATTCATATCCCAGTTTATTTTCTAATGCAAGAAAAGCATCCTCTGGAAAATCAGCTGGCAAAAAGTCAACCAAATCATCCATGGTTAATTTCTGATTTACCTTAGCATTTAAGTAATCTGCTAACTCCTGAGAAGATAATTTTTCAAATAACTCCGATGATGATAATACCCGGAAATCTTCTGCTTTCATCTTCGTTTCTTTCATTAAAGCATCGTAAAATTCTGCTTCTGTAACGTATTTGTTATCAGCTCGAAATTTATTCTGCTTCTCACGAGACAAAATACGTTCATAAGTATTTCCCTCTGTCGTAACAGAAATCGTAGCTATTGGACAACCTTCACGAATAAAGACCTTGTCCTTGTTCGTGTTACCAAACAAAGATTCCATTGCCTGAAAGAAAGATGTTTTTCCACTTCCGTTTGAAGCAATTAAGGTGCCAATTTTAGAATTTGGGATATACTCCATTTTTTCAATCCCTTTAAAGCCCTCAATTGCAATTTTCTTAATCTTCATAATTACATTCCTCCTTAATTTTAGTTTTATATATATAATATGTCTGTTAAAGGCAGTAAAAAAGCGAAGAGCCTATAAGCCCCTCGCTTTGCATTGGACGGAAAAATACTATTTAAGCCATCGTTTTAGCCATTTGCAGTCTAGCTTATAAGCTAAAAATAATATTCCAACCTGAGCTGCTGTGTATAATAAGCACAGTAGCGTTGGAAGACAGATACCCCATATGGGAATAATCAAATGGCATTTTATACGAAATAGCAGTAACACAACAGATACAACAATTCCGCTAAGCATTAATCCTTTGCTTTTCATGAAACATGCAAAAAACATGCTATCCTCTCCTTTTTTCAACTTTTATTTTTTTTGCTTTTACTTTTTTGGCTTTCACTTTTTTCTTTGTCTCTTTTTTCGCTTTAGTTGTAGCTTCTTTAGCAACTTCCTTTACGGAAGAAAATTTATTCATAATATATTTAGGTACGGTAGAGCCTCCTGCAATAATCATTGCTCCTCCATATACAACAATAAACGCTTTAATTAGGAATCTAACAATTCCCTTTGCGATTGATACAACGACACAAATTACTGCGATGAAAGCCAAAACTCCAATAATTGTAAGTAATATTTTCATAATTACTTCCTCCTTTCATCTTTATATTATTAATATGTCTGTTTTGGCTCGCCATGAAAACCATATTATAACGATTTTTTACTTTGATATAGTTGCCCCAATATCTCTCAATTTGAAGTCAGAATCCTTAATTCCGTAAGACCGTTCCCAGTCGTTCGCTAAAATTAACTCAGCCCAATCAAAGTGAGAATCTGAAAAGCCTTTCCATTTATCGTCATAAGTTCCTTCTTTTTTCCGCCAAAATTTGTTATCGGTATAAAATAAACTTTTCTGACCATTAGTATTTTTGCTTTGTGTTTCTGCTTCTGACAGTCCGGCAATACATACATGCGCTTCTAATTGTTTATGCCCCAGACAATACGTTACTTTGTGTCCAACGCATCCTCTATGTCCGGTACAATAATTTGTTTTGTAAGCAGTAGCCTCATGCCCCTGACATTCATAAAACCATGTAAATACTCCGTTGGTGCTATAAGTTCCTGTAAAACTCTTCACAATACGTTTTTGCTTTTTGTTTACATATTTAGCATCCAGCATAAGATAACCGTCTTGTTTTTTTATGGAAGAGCCATATTTGGCAATGCTTTGTAAATTATTACAATAAGCCAAATATTTGCCATCTCGTTTCGCAAGACCTTTTACCAATACCAAACTTTGCGTTTTAATAGCGTTTTCTATTTTAAATTCATCAAAATCCGCTGATTGATATACTTTACTGGCATCTTTACATTCTTCAAATGTAGTTCCTGTTTTGCTTTTGTCAGATTTCCAGTAATATGTAATACCACCTTTTGCTCCTTTCGGCACGCTATTGGCTAAATCTGGATTTTCAGCAGCATGAATTGACCAGTTACAATAAATTTTTTTGTTCAGCTTCTTTTTCTTACCGGTTCCCTTGCATCCGTTTCCGGATGGCTTTTTCTTGCTTTCTTTTCCAAAATATACAATGTCTTTATAAGATTCCGGGTCATTGCAGTAATATGTTTTATCGCATTCTTTTACTTGTTTGGCAAAATTATATTTGTTGCCTTTAAAATCCTTTTTGTCCTTATACTTACTTAATGCCCGGCAATCCATTATATAAGATTTACAATTTTTACCACTGCAATAATTAGCATCTTTTGATAAGCCAATCTGATAAATATGGGTATGGTCCCACAACTGTTCTGCAAATTTAATGAAACCATCTGTATCATCTTCTTTTGCCCCAATTTCTGAACGATAAATGCTGGTTGCCGCAATTATCGCTTTTGCATTAGAGTACACCCCAGTTATCATATAATCCGTTCCGCTTAATTTATGAGCGGCGCTTGTGTTAAACTTATCTTTTGGCTTATCAAGTGTATCGTAGCCACCGCCATTATAAAAGAAATAGTTTACATTTTTCGTTCCGGTTGATGCTGTTACGTTTCCGGAAAATGGGTCTTTTGCAGTTTCAATTTTAGTGTTTTTCTTTTGTTTCGCCACTTCTTCCTCTATTTCTTTCAACCATTTTTTGTCTTTCTCTAACAAATGGTCTTTTGTGGCTACTACAAGATTTTTCTCTTCTTTTCCATCTTCGATAACTGCAACATCACTTCCGAAGACATCAGCAAAAAGCTGAAGAACACCGGCGTAATAAACGCATTGTAAGCCTAATGAAATTGTTAATATGGCGGCACCAATCATAATCCATTTTGATACTTTCGCTGGCAGATTGATTACGTTAATAATCCCGCCAAAGAATTTACCAACAATTCCACTAATAGATTTGATTACTTTATCTTTCCCTCTTGCTACAGGGCTTAGTTTTTTTTGCAATTTTATTACGTCTTTTCCCACCTTTGTATTATCAAATTTATTTTTAAGATGTCTTTTATGACCACGGACAGTCCTGCCGGTTGCCGAACGAGTAACCATTCTTGCCCGTGTTCGCATTCTTTGTTTTCTTCTTTCCCTTTTTAATGCTTTTTTCCGTTTTTCTGCTTTTAATTTATCTGCCTTAACACGAGTTTTCATTTTTTTTACTCGCAAATGTCTTCCATATGGTTTTACAATTTTAGCAAGTCCTTTTTGAGATTTTCGTTTTGTCCAAACAGAAGCCCTTACACCTTTTTTGGCAATTTTCATATATTGATATACTAAAAAAGCCCCTTGAACAGCATCGGCTCTATAACAAAGACAAAATACCATTGAAGATAATGATTGACCAAATCTTCTTTTTGACATTCGTTCCATTTTTTTTGCATCAGTAAATTTTTTAAGTTCTTTATCAACAGCCATAACATTTTTATCTAAAAAAGAACCGTATTTAGTTAATTCATGTCTGCGCCATTTAGATGCCGTGCGTAAATCTGCATTAAACGCTTTTCTAATTTCGCATTTTGCATTTAGCATTTTTCGCAATCCTTCAACATCTTTTTCTGATATTTTTTTCTTAAATACCGGAATTTTATTTCCCGCCTTATCTTTTAAAAATTCTCCCTTATTATTCTTTTTATATACTAATTTCCCTTTTTTATCTCTTTGCTGTAGTACATTCGTTTTAATATTGCAGCGCTTCAATGCTTTATCAAGGTCTCCTAATTTTGTCTGTTTATTTAATCCCTTCTTAAGTACTCTTGCTTGTGCTCCATATAACGTAGCATTTGTCAGAGGCATCGCCCATGCCGTATAACGCTTCAATTGATGAATCGCCATAAGTGCATCTGCCTGTCCAATAGAATGTGACATAACTCGTTGATTCTTCCGAATCATTTGACGAATTGTTTTTATAGGCGCACCAGAAGAGCCGGTCGGATTTTTCTTCGTTATATTGGCATTACAAATATTTATCGGACTGTTATAAATCACACTTTCGCCTTCGTCAGATTTATTCTGTCCAAATGATTTATCTGTAAAATCATTACTTTCTGCGTGAGCACTAGATTCTTGGTTTTCTGTATTTCCAGAGGAATAACTGCTATCGTTTGACCCAATTGACACATACTCATCTTCTTCTGCCATATTATAAACGGTAGTTTTTTTCCCTGAATATGATTCATATGTTAATAGGGCCTCATTGGACGAGAAAAACTGTTCATCATTTTTTTGTGCAGCATACTCATCCGCATTTGGTAATGAACTAATATATTGCTGAGATTCACAATTTGCAGCAACATTTCTTAATTCAGACATTTCACCGGGGCTTAACATGTATGTACTTCCCATATCTGTTGTAACATAGATAGACGAATCTTGTGGAATTTTATGAATATCCCCTAACTGATAGCCGCTAGATATTTTTTGTTCTGCCGCTTCTTTACTAGTGTAGTAATTTGTAACAATTTCATTGTTGTATGTCATTGTCAGCCCTGTATCAGACAATTTATCATAAAGATGCTTTTGTTCTGATTGAACAGTTATAGGTGCTGCTTCTGACATAGATTTTGAATTAATGTACATGTTACTATCTTGTGCGTAATCAATTGGTACATTTACTTTTTCTGATTCAACAATTCCGGCGTATGCTTGTAAACCGGATTGTTCAGTATACTCCTCTTTTGTATCAACCTCTGAAACAGTTGCATTTTTTTCGTCCAATGAATTATTATTATTCGCCTCACATTGAGTATTAAATCCTTCTTTATAAGGCGTTTCAGAAAAATCCGCATGGTGAACAGATGCATCGAATGGGGAAGAATTTAATTGAGATAAAATTTCTTCTCCATTTTTGCATATTTCTTGTATGGTTTTATTTATTTTTGAAGTCCCAGTAATTTTATCATATGTAATTGCTCTCGCTCTAGCATCTGGGTCTTTTGCTCGTTCTTTTGCAATCTGCTCAATCTCTTCTATACGAATAGGGTCTTCTTTGCTAATATATTCATTTGGATTATATGTGCTTTCAAAACGTTTTTCACGTTTCTGATGCGGTTTCTTGTGTCTCTCTTTGTCTTTCTCTTTCTTCTTCTTTTTCTTTTTTACTGTTACAGTAACTTCATCTTTTGGAATTTCCTGTTTAGTTTCTTCTTTCTTAGGTTTGTTTTCTACAGATGACTTTATATCTAAATCATCTTCTTCATCTTGCTCATTTTCTTTCATATAAGCATCTAAAATATCCGGGATGTCTTGTTTTAATTGTGTAAGTTCAGATTTTCTTAATACAAAACATTCGATTCCCTGCTCATTTTCACAAAAATATTTAATTTGTTTCTTTACAGGGACAAAATCAGTATCGGATATATTTAATGCTGATAGTAAATCTTGCTTTGAATAAATATTGTATTGCGATAAAACAGTTAAATTGCCTAAACTTTTTATCTGCTCATCAACCGCCTCTAACGAGAAATTGGTTGGGGAACAATGAGGTAATAATCCACTGTTAACAAAGATTTCTATATCTCCTTGCAACAGTCCGGTATTTTCTGCAATTTTAGAACTGTAATAATCGTTAAGGTCAAATAATGCCATGAATCATTTTCTCCTTTCAAAAAGCAAAACCGGGGATTTACCCCGGCTTACATTAATCATCACGAAATTTAATAAACCGATTGTATATCCAAAGGGCGCATAAAATAATAAATACAACAATTGTAATTACTAATTGAAAATTTACTCTTTGGCTTTTTTCCGGCTTCTTTTGTTCTGAATTCTTTTTCGTGTCTTTATTGGACGAATTAAATGGTGTCTGCGATACTGCCGGAGTTTTCTTTTCTTCTAATGCGCATGCAATTGATGGGGCCGGAGAGTCGCTGGAAATATTAAACACAGAAGCGCAGGTAACATTGTAATCTTTATCCGGATTATCAATTACCCGATAATTTCCATACGGAATTTCATATCGGCCCTCAAACTGATTGGATTGGCTTAACGGGAAACGATATGTTTTTCCAGTATCAATCTCTTTGATAAAAATATAAACGCCATTTCCGTCTTCTGACTCCATGCATTGTTTCAGTGTGTTCTGGTCATATTTTTGTAATACAATTCCAATTGAGCCGGTATTTTCTGCTGCAGAAACCGTTATCGGAAATATGAACAGTGATAAAATTAACAATAATATACTTACTCTTTTCATAAATAACTCCTTCCTTGTGTAACTTTAGGACCAAATTCAGCCTCATAAGCATCTCGTTTTCTTTTCTTTTCTTCTTCCTGTTCGTAAAAAGCTTCTTGACGCTCTCTTGCCTTTATTTCTGCAACAATTGCATTGTAATCTAAATCATGGTTTTGGAACCCTAAAATATCATCAATCATAAAGGTAATGTGAATTCTGGTAGGCAGTTCTTTTAAATTGTCAGAACATAATTCCCACGAAACAGGATTTGCCATTACAACATGATATTTCCCTTTTAATGCAATTGGAATAAACGAAAATTGAATTGTCGGATAAACATCGCTTCTTTCATTAAGCTGCTGTAATTTTTGTGTATTTTCTTGCAACAATTTACAGCATCGTAATAAGTTAGAATCATTTGCGTTCTGAAAATATAAATCCGCAGTTAATACATTCCCATATCGCTCAAACTTAAAATTAGTTCTCATAAAAGTTGCTTTTGTATTTAATTGAATTGCTGTATCTTCTTTACATTCACCGGTGGAAATAATAACAGCAGTATTTGCTGTACGTTGATTATTTTCTTTTAAACAACACGCTGCTAATATTTCTGTAACAGAAAGTTCCTGTTCTGGCATAATAACGCCTCCCTTCAAAAATCTTCTAAATTTAATATGTCTGTCTGAAAAGGAAAAATCATACAAAATAGTTCTGGAGGTAGTAATTAGTAACAGTCCCCTTCCCTTCTCAGGTCTACAATACCTATACATATAGTCTGTGAAAAAAATGAGGATGGTAATGAAATATATCATTTTTATCTTAAAATCAACGAATTTTCGCCATTTTAAGGTTTATGTTGAAAAGAAAACAAAAATATTTTATAATAAAAAAGAAGGGAGGAATAAAAATGACAATTAAAGAGGTAATCGCAAGGGAAAACGTTATCATAACCTTAGACGATGGCACGGAAATGGATTCAGAAAAAACTCCGGAAGAATTGCTGTTTATTCTTTCAAAAGGAAACACAATTAAAGATTTAGACCACGATGAATTGACAAAAGCTTTTGTTGATGGCTGTGAGAAAGACATGATGAAAGCATTCGTTCAAAATTACGACTTTTGGTTAGGACGATACGAAAGTGGTTATTGGGACAAAGAAACATTCGAAAAACGATTGGGTAAAACAAAAGACCATCCTTTCCGAAGAATTTCTGATGGAGAAGAAATGTGGGAAACATTAAAAAAGAGTTTATAACAAAAAAGAGTAGACATTATGCCTACTCTTTTCTTATTATGAGAAAAAATTACTTTTCACTCGGATATGCAGTCAGAATCTTCCAACCTCTTTCCGAATTATCTTTGGCCAAAACAACACTGACATCTTCTACCATCATTGTTTTTCCGCTTCTGCGCATCAATTTACCGGTAATTTCTTCACATTCTTCTGGCAAATTAAGTACCAGTTTGGTTCTTACTGAACTCAACAACCATTCTGAAATATCACTTTGGTTTAACTCATCAGAAAGAACCATTGAAACATAGTTTTCAGCATCTTCTAAGGTGTAAAATGTAGATGCCATATTAACATCTCCATAAGATAACCTCGCTGATAACTGTGCATCATCCAAACCTACATGACACCATAAAGCATGACCATTATTGCTTTCTGCTTCTGCTAAAAACAATCCAACGGTCGACCTGATGTATGGTATTACATATTTTACTCTGTGTTCCTCGATTCTTGAATATATTGATTTTGACATAATGTGTCCTCCTTTAAATTTTTATTTAATTTTCATACCAGAGCTGTCTTGATTCTTCATTCTCAAAATGAAGTTCGCCAGATGCTTTATTTGTAAAATAGGCCTTTACAAAATAATCCGGATACATCTCATTAGACATAGATGAAAATACATGAATTGAAACATCATATCCTTTTTCAAGCAACAAATCAATCACCTCATCACAAGGCTTTTCATCTGTTGTAATATAACAACTCGTATTTCCAGATGCGATAGATTGATTTACCTTTTCAATTGCCTTACGAATCTGTTCTGGCTTCATTGCTTTATATGCCTCTTTCGCTGGCAACAAGTCCATAGTGGGAAGTTCCTCCTGCTTAACTTCAATTATTTCTGCTTTTGCTTTTTTAAATAATTTCATAATTGTGACCTCCTAAAATTTTTTACATGTTTCCAACCATATAATTACGGCTGGAATATTTTTTCTTCACTTTCTTTACCACTTCTGGACGCTCTGCCTGAGCTTTTGACAAGATAGGCATCGAAAGTTTGTTTTTCCTTTCTTCGCGAAGATTATAAGCTTCTATCACCTTCTGGTGGTAGAGATTACCCGGAATCTCCTGCTCAAAAGAAATTGTTGCTTCTTTTTCACCAATTTCAACGGAATAACAAATTGGTTCTCCGTCAAAACGGCTACGATTCAATACCTCGCAGAGATATGGAATCATTTTTTTCTTTGTTTTGAATTTTTTTCTCATTTTGTGCCCTCCTTATTGTTATAAATGATATTATTAATATGTCTGCTGAACTATAGCGGCAAAAAAAGAAGCCCCGAAGGGCCTCTCTTAATGTAAATCTGCTACAAAATCTTCCGGCTTTGTAGTCATAGCTTTATATAATTTCGTATCAGATGGAAATTCATCAATAAATGGAATCATATTTTTCCCATCATAAATCAAACCTTGTCCGTAACCACCATTTGTAATATACGAAAGCTGATTATCAGAAATCGAATAAATTTCCTGTAATGTGTCACGGTTAATCGGAGATTGTGACAACAAGTATACAAAAGTACAGTTATTAATTAATGCACGTGCTTTTTCGCTTGCTAAAAGGTCTTCCACATCTTGCGTAATACCGGTTGGAAGAGCTCCGTATTTACGTGCCATTTTGTACACTTTTTTTGTAAATTCAGCCGTACTGTCCAAATGTGTCAACAAATGGAATTCGTCCAAATAAATCCATGTTCGAATACCCCTTTTGTGGTTTTCAATAATCTGGTTCCATAAGTTGTTAAAGCAAATGGTTAGTCCCCATTCACGCATGTTATCGCCGATACCGGCAATGTTATAACTTACAATACGTGAATTTGTATTTACGTTCGTCCGATGAGAAAACTTATCAAAGCTCGTAATATACAGTTCAAGAGCCGTTGCAATTTCCGTTGCCTCCATCTCTTCCTGCCCCATTAATATTTCATATAAATCTTGCAGCGTAGGCATTGCATCTCTATCAATTGTGATAGATGGGTCTTTTATCCGCAGTTCCGTGATATGTTTCATATAATCACGATATACTAAACGTACACATCGGTTAATGATAGTTTTCTGAATCGGGCTTAACCCATACATACCGCCTAATGCAATTTCACAAATACTACATATGTAATCTGATTTTACTGTAATTGGGTCTCCCTTTTCGGAATATCCCAAATCCATATCCATTGGATTAAGATAATTGTCTTCATTAATATCAATCTTAACCTCTTCACCGCCAAGCAACTTCATCATTGGCGTGTACTCGCCCTGCGGGTCAACGATATAAATACAATCATTTGTATTAAGTGCAACCTGATACATTTCTCTTTTGGCAGAAAAAGATTTACCGGTTCCCGGCATACCCAAAATAATACCATTACCATTAACTGAGAATTTACGATTATGAAAAATCATATTTCTGCTGACAGCATGTAAGCCATAATAAAATCCATCTTTTTGCATCAATTCTCGTGTTGAATATGGAACGAACGCACTAGTTTCTTCTGTCGTTGAAAGTTTGCTCATTTCGCTAGTGGACATAACACATAATGGCAGAGAATCTTTAAAACCAAGTTCCTGTAAGGCATTCATGATACGAAACTTACATAAATGCTTTTCAACTACAGATTGAATTGTTTTAGTTTGTGAATCCAATTCCTCTTTTGAATCCGCATAGTGCATAACCAAAACATTTGTTAAAAACATTTTTTGGTCTTCTTCGGTGATGTCCGCTAATAAAAGGTCTGCATCTTTATATGCCTTTTTCACCTTTTCCGGAATTAATTCAGCAGAATAATTTCCTTTCACCGCCGTTTTTTGTGCTTCCATTACATCTTTTTTTGTTTTTGTCAATTGCCGCTCAACTAACTTTGTGGACATTGCCGGGTCAAGAGGCTCAATATTGATTGTAGTAATCATATTAATCGGCAAATCCGTAATGTCCGAAATAATTTCTGGTGATAAACGAGTAACTGTTTCATAACGCAGTTTTAAAACACAGGCATATTTTTCATCCATTCTTATATAAGATGGGCGGAAAGAGAAAGACATTGGACCAATCAAATCTTTCGTAGAAAGTCCATGCTTTTTCATATTCATATAATTAAATGTTTCTGCTTCTTTTCCATCAATATTTGCTCTGCGATAGAAATTACCCTCATCCCGATTCATAATGCTGTATAACAATTCAAGCCGTTCAATCAATGATAATTCAATCGTATCTTCATTTGATACATTCTTAATAGTCTTATTGATATTCGCTTTTAATGTATTAAATCGAGATATAGCATCTTCTACGTTTTCTGCTTCAACGCTTAATGTCAAATATTTCAAATGCTGAATATTAGAACGTCCTTCTTTTGATTTTTCAATCAAAATCTGATTATGTTCTTCACGATATTCGTCCAATGTATCGCCTTTCATTCGGCATAAAATATTTTTTTCAAATGCTTTTTTGCCCACTCGTTTATTATCAATTGTTATCTGCATCAACATAGATGGGTCTAACAAATTAACTAAATCACGAAACATTTCCAAAATCTGTTCTGCATCTTCATCGGACGAAGTTTTCAAGTCAATATCTGTCAGCCGAAAAGTTTTTGTAAAATATCCTTCCTCTGTTTCGATAATACCATCTTTATAAGCTCCTATATATGGTATTGTTTCCTGAACTGTTCGGCTGATTTTAAACTTTTTAGGACGTTTTTTTGTTACATTTTTCTGTTTCATAATAATACCCCTCCTTATTTAAAACGTTGCATTTCTTTGTCTTTTGATTTTTTGGTTTTGATTACTTTTTTCTTGATTTTATAGCCGCACTTGTAAGTTCTTACTTTAGGCGATAACAAAGTTGGCAAAGCGCATTTCGCAAACTTTTCAATATGCATCCCATAAAATTTTCCCCAGCCAACAATAACAAAAGGAATCATTACAGCAATTAAAAGAAAGCCATTTTGGTCAGACATCATTTCAATATCCGCAAAAAATATTGCTTTAATCAAATAAAAACACAAAAAACCTACGACAAGGCAGAATGCTTCTCGTGTAGAAAAAGGTCCAACTAATTTTTCTTTATACTTGCGAACATCTCTATTTATATTTATCTTTTTCATAAAAACTCCTTTCTTCCCCTGCCTAAAAAGGGAACAATACTATACTCCTGCAATGTCGTTCGCCAAACCTTGCGATTTCAATATCAACATCACTTCAGTAAAAATAACAATTAAGCAGGTAAATCCGGCGCCAATCATCGGTCCAATAACACTAGAACCATCTGTTCCGATTCCGTTTAATGCACCGCCAACAAGATTCGAGCAAACCATGCTGCCGGCATTTAAGATTCCGATAATTACAGCTCCTTGAATACAAGAGGCAAAAAATTTCTTTACATAAACCAATCCTCGGCCGGAAAATCCTTCTTGAACCATACTGATGCATCCAATAGGAGCCCATCCGCCACGAACCATAATGTCAATAATTCTTCCGTAGCATGTAGCATAAATAACTAGATTCAAAATTCGCGCAATAACATATGGGAAGAATGCTAAAAATGTAATAACCCAGTCTGTAAGAGTGCCGGAATCCGACAAAACATAACCTAGCTTATTTAAGAAATCTATAATTCCTTTTGGGGCCGGAGCCGCGCTAACCGAGTCTGCTAAGGCATTTCCGATAGCAACAATTGCCTTTAAAATGTTATAACCGTTATCCATTAATGTTTTTGCGATAAAGAATTTAATTAAAAGACGAATTACTTGTTCAAAATCAAATCCATTGCGAGTTGCCTTGTCCAACAAATCCATTAAAAACATAACAACTAAAAGGGCTTCGCCCGCTAAAGCAACTGTGTCATAAGTTGTTTTTATCTGGTCATTGATAGAGTTAATAAAATCACTTCCAGTTAAAGCGCTTTTCATATCATCCACTACACCATTCGCCACAATATACTTAAAAAAATCATATGGCGTTGTTTCACAGGCAGCATCAACACCGGTAGGATATTGACCATCCTGCTTGTAATTATCCGCTGTAACAGCCGGCTCCTTCATGTACTTTTCATACTCTTCATCAGCCGCAAATGCATGATTAACGGTTAATCCCGACAAAAAAATCGTATATATAAGAAAAGTCAGAAAAAACATTTTTATCTTTTTTCGTTGTTTACACATGCATAAAAACACCTTCCTTTCTTGTTACGTTACTTTTACCCATTTCAAAATAGTTGTTACGCTAAAAGCAATTGCTCCGCCAAATAGCAGTTTGAGTCCTTTACTAATTCCATCTGAGTTATCCTGCGCAAAGCCGAGGCCTGTAGAAAGACCACCATAAAGCGCAATAACAGCACCGATTACCTGTATAACAGATTCAATTGTTTTTAAAACATCTTTGAGCTGTGTTGAATCACCCATAAAAGTTCTTATATTTGCTAAAACCGCCCCTGCCGCTAATTCAGCAATGCCTTTTGAAAGCTGCTCTGCCTGGTCAGATGTCATAGCGATACCAAATTTCCATACACCAAGAACTAAAAAAACATCTCCAATCGTTTCTACGACTGGATATAAGTATTTGTTGCTCAATACGCCAATTTTAGCGGCCGCTACTGCGCTGTCGGCGTAACCAACAGTAATGGATAAGGTTAAAATCGTAATCAAAAGAAGAAAAGAGAAAAAAAATTGTTTTTTTTGTTCATATGTTAATTTCATTCAATTTCCCCTTTCTATTGGGCGAAACTAATTTCCCGCCCAATAAGTTATTTTTTTAATAATTTTTTAGCCTTTAAAAGCAATCCATTTCAGAATGGTCGTGGTGCTAAACGCAACCGCTCCACCAATCAAAAATTTAAGTCCACGACTTTGTCCATCCGGATTATCTTGTGCATACCCTAATCCTGCCGCTCCGCCGCCAAATAAGGCAACAACAGCGCCAATTACCTGAACAACAGTAGCTGCTATTTTAGGAAATTCATCAAGCCCAGTAACTTTACTTTTTTCATTGATTTTTGTTACATTAATCGCTTCAGCACCGGATATTGATGATGCAACCATAAGCCCAACCATCATACAAAAAAGAGCTAAGCTGATTCCGTTTCTTTTGAACCATTCTTTTGTTCTTGTTTTGAATGGCTTTTTTTCTGTTACTTTTTGTTTACATGGTATTTTCATATAAAAATTCCTCACTTTCTCCCCGAAGGGCAATATTTTTTACAGATTTAATATGTCTGTTTCGATAAGGAATTTTTAAATAACAAAAAAAAGACCCGGAAAACCGAGTCTCTTTCTGAGTATATTATACTAATTATCCTTTGTTACAATAGAATTTGCGCCCTGAACCGTAATCCAACCATGAGATTTTCTAGCCTGTGCCAGCTCATAATCAATCAGTTCTTTTGTCAAACTGTTAGAAATCTTTTTGTTCGCATTTGCTTCTGCATTGGACGAAATTTCCTTTGCTTTGGCATCTGCTTCTGCCTGCCGCTGCTTTACTTTGGCATCTGCTTCTGCTTTTTCAACAGATTTTTTGTTGTTAATCTGCTGCGTCTCGTATTCAATCTGCGCCTGCTGCTTTTTCGAAATGCGTTCATCATATTCTTTGTCAAATCCAATCTGGCTGATAACTACTTTGTTAATCTTAATTGTGTTTTCGCCGTATTTCCCATCAATAGACTCCTGCAATACTTTTAAAGTTTTTGGCTCAATCACGCTTCGATTTGTTACGTCAACCGGATTCAGCGTTTTAGATGCAGCCTTAACGGCGGATGCTACTAATGTTTCCGGAATCAAATTATCTGCATTTGTTACATTTGCATAAATCCATGCAGAGCGTTCCGGCAAAATCTGACAAGTTACGGTAATATCCGAAAACTGTACTGTATTTCGTTCGCTTGTTTCCGATTCAATAAGTGAATCCTCGTAATATTTAACATCCTGCTGTTTGTTGTTAATCAATTCAATATGCTGCACAAAAGGCATTTTAAAATTCAATCCATTCGATAATGGACGGTTATCAATCTGTCCAAATTTGGACGACACTCCGGTATAACCGGTTGGAATAATGGTAAATGACTGTCCGAGAATAACAACCAAAACACCTAATGTAATTAAACATGCCGGAATTGATTTTTTTACCTCTTCCTCTGTATAAGCTTTGTACATTATGTACCCAATCGAACTAAGTGCAATTAGCACTCCAATAATAGTTACTACTGTTTCCATTTCATTCATCCTTTCTTATTCATTCTTTTGATTTTACAGCTCCTATTTTCTTCTACATAATAATCTCCTTTCTACTAATCCCTGACGCACAAGGCCTAACGCAGTAATAGCAATTTAGTCAGGGAGTGCTGCGTTTTTTCGAATCTCTTCGATTTGCTAACCTATCCATCCGCAGATGTAATAGGACCATATATGAATTAACTCTCTCTACATACTTAATATGTCTGTTTTAAAATCAAATGAAAACCATATTATAAAGAAAATTTTTCTTACACATGTCAAAAAGGCAAAAGAAAAAGCCCCGGTTCTCCGAGGCTCTTTTTCTTATTTTTCAAAAATGACATCTTTTTTCTGTTTCGCCTTTGCCTTACGATATAAATTATATGTAAAGTTTCTCACCATTTCCTTCTCATAAGTCACAATAGCGAGCCCTTCACGAACTTTTACATCGTAATCAATGCTTTCTCCATAATAATCCGCTCTTTCTAAAACTTTTGCCAGATAAGGCAACAATGTTCGCGGATAACAAAAAGTTCTTGCGTCTGTCTTAACTCTTTCCATGTAAAAATTCCTCCTTAAATGCGGTTTAACGCATCATCATTTTTTAATGCTTCAATAATTTCCTCTATACTTCCATATTTCGCTTTTGTTCGCATCCGGCTATATAATTTTTGATATTCTACCTGATATGCAACAGCAATTGCTTTAACGGTAGGATAATCTTTTCCATACACCACATAGCAATATGGACGCTTATTCAACATTTTTAAGATAATATCGTCCAATGTTTTGTTGGGATTTTTCTTCTGATTATCCCTTACCGTAGCTTCTGACAACTGATATTCAGCACAAAGTGCTGAAAAGTTTTTCCATTCTTTACCTAAACACCAAAAGCAACTATTTTTTTCCTTGCCGGGTCTAACCGGCTTATATACTGCTTCTTCTATTGACATTTCTTGATGATAAACTCTATCCCTTAAAGTCATCCAAGAAATACCAAATGCACGAGAAACCTCTTCAAGTCCATGATAAGTCTTTCCGTTTATTGTAAAAGATTCCGTTTTGTGCTTTTTTCGAACTGGAGTATTGATAATCTTTTCAACAGACCATTTTCTTGTTAATCGTTTTTCAATAACACTTTTAGAAAATCCTGTCATTTCTTGAATTTCTTTAATTGTAAGTATTTTTCCGTTATACGAAGTATCGTATTTTAGAAACTTTTTTACAATTCCAGAAATAACTTTTGTTTGACGCCGAGGAGTAGTCTCTACCGCATTTTTTAACTTATCATAATCAACATTAAAATATTCTGCTACTTCACGCAAAGTATTAAATCCTTTCTGATAAGCAATCCACGGATAGCTACTTAACGGCTGGTCCTCCAATCTTACTACTGTCATTTTTTTAGCTCCATTTGTTTTTTTCACCATTTGTTTTACATTGCATTGTTTATTAGACAATACAAATAGCCTTCCATCAGACGACCGCAAAAACTACCTGTTTTTACAGTAAAATGTCCTTAGAAGACCTTTCTCCTTATTTTTATTTATTGCATAAAGCAAATTATTATTATTAATATGTCTGCTTAACTATGATGATAAAAAAAGAAGCCCTAATTTCTTAGGACTTCCTTATTTTTTGTAAATATGTATGACTTTATGGTGTAATTTGAATGATTTCTTTGCCACACTTTTGCGCATATTTTATGCAATTGCCGGTTCCACTGTTAGAACCATCCCATACGGCAATGACCACATCCGCTAAATCGACCATATATTCATTCCGTTTTTGCATCAACCAAGGTTTGTACTCCTCGTCCGATACTAACTTGACCGTATCAGCCTTAGAAAGAATATCTTTGTATTGCAATATACTTTTTTCCGGCCATTTACAAGAATGATTTTTACATGGAATAGCACAATGAAGCTTAATATCATATCCTTCTTTTTGTAATTCTAATACCGCTAAGGCAAAAACTGTATCTACGCCAAGCGCCATACCGGTAATAGCCTCATCACAAAGATTTCTTTTTAAAATATCCTTAAAATCATTTTTTAGCCTTACCCATCGCGGGTCTGTTAAATCATAACCATACAATTTTTTCGGGCGATGCCCGGTTACACACATTTTCATGATTGTCTTCCTTTTAAAATCGCGATTGCTTTTTTTACATGCTCTTCTTGTAATCCACCTTTGTCTATAGAATCACAAAAATATCTAGTTTGAACCAAATTTTGTTCTAACCCATATTTTACATAGGCAGCAGGCAGGAAATCATCATCCAATATAACATAATTGCAAACCTTCGATTGATTTACTTTTAACCATTCTGAGATTTCTTTTGGTCGATTCATTGAATATATTGGAGTTTTGTCAAAAATCACCATGTCATATTTACTCAATTCATTAACCAGATAATTATACATTGGACGAGTCGCTATATCTTCCCCTAATGTCCTCCACGTTGACGACAATACGATTTTGGCATTACATTCGTGATATATTTTCGCCAATTTTCTTGTATGAAAATCACGAATTTCTTGAAATTCTTCACTGCCGGAAGTGGATTGGTCGTAGGGAAAAGAATTAAGTACCCCATCTATATCCAGGAATATAATATTACACATTCGTACAACCCCATTTACTCATTTTATTAAATACATTTCCCAATGAATCAATAATCAGCAAATCTGTATCTTCATCTATCAATACATCAACCTTTTCCTCATTGATAACGACTAAATGCTTTCCTTCAAAATATGAGATAAGGTTAGCTGCCGGATAGACTTGCAGCGATGTGCCGGCCACAATTAGCATATCTGCTTTGCTAATTGCATTTGTTGCGCCAATAACCGCTTTCTCTGGAAGATTTTCTCCATACAGAGTTATATCTGGTCTAATTAAACCACGGCATTCACATTTAGGTATTTTCGACTTTGTATCAAATAAGAAATCTGGATGATACTCCATATTGCACTTACTGCAATAATTTTTTTGAGTGGTTCCATGAATTTCAAATACATTTTTACTGCCAGCTTTTTGATGAAGACCATCAACATTCTGCGTAACGATAGCCTTTACCTTGCCTGCCTTTTCTAATGCGGCAAGTACCCTATGGGTAATATTAGGCTGAATATCTCTTACATCCATTTTTTGTCGATAAAACTCATAAAAGACTTTTGGATTATTATATAAACATTCCTTACTCAAAAGATATTCCGGTTCATAGTTTTCAAATCGAACATCATGCTGATTATATAAACCGTCCTTTGAACGAAAGTCTGGAATACCGCTTTCCGTTGAAACGCCTGCACCACCAAAAAAAACAATATTATTTGATTCTTCAATATAATTTCTTAATTTTTCGTACATATCATTTCTCCTGTAATACAAATCCAAGTTCGGTTGCTCGCTCTTTGTACGCCTGAATAGCTTCATAATCGGTATATTCTTCACTTCCAAAGTTATTAATAAGTGGAAAATTCACCAAATCTTGCACCGTTACTATTTCGGATTTATATTTCTCAATTCTTTTTTTGTTACGCTGAGTAATTGCAAATCTTGCTTCCTCTTCAGTTTCCCAATAGTTGTCAAACGCCACAGGACAAGTGCCAATAAAAGATTTTTCATCTCCAAAACGATAAACATTTCCTTCAACTTCATATCCTTTTCCTAAAATAATATTTGAAATTACTCCACAAACAATCCGGTCAGTCCAGGATTCACAAAACCAAATAACATCACCTATATGCTTCATAATTATTCTCCTTTCTGATATTCACTTTCCCACCATTCTCTGCTAAATACATGTTCTGAATATATGCCGCCGTAAAAATCATCTTTAATTTTGACACTAACTGTCCTCATATCAGACAAGTTTTTATAAAATTTAACTTCTACATTAGGAAATATTGATAATATCATTTCTCCATTACTCATTTTGAAGCCTCCAGTCTGCCAATCTGCCTATTGATTTTGAAATCCATTCTTCTCTCAACCGCATCCTCGACTTGAAAAAGCAGTTCCATCTGGCGGCACATGATTTTTACATCGGCCAATTCATCAATAATATCATCTCTTGATTTATTTAAATTGATGACTTCAGATGTAGGATTTACATTTTTGCCTTTGACAAGAGCAGATTTCCTCCTGTATTTAAGTAATGCTTTTGCCAGTTCTGACATCTCCTCGATACACATATCGACCTGAGCCGGAGCCCCATATTCACAAATACATCTTTTGAGAACAGTATCTCTTTTGTTCGCATTATCCAATCTTTCTGCTGCTTCTTCTAATATCTCTACCGTTCCTTCAACTTCTCTTCCGAACGGTGGCGTTTTGTATACATCAGCATATGCTCTAAGTTTTTCTGATATATTCATATTTATTCCTCCTAACACTTCTAGTCTTCTTGTAATTGCCTCTTCACTTTAATCTCGCTAAAACCATTTTTTGTTTGCCCAATAAAAAGCATGTCTTGCTGAATAAGCGGTATTGGTTTTTCGGGAATTTTTCCTACTCTTTTACAAAAAGCTAAATAGTCCATTATTGTTAAATAAAAATCTGCTTCTGCTTCCTTTTTGGTGTAGCCCATAATCGGCAAATAGTCCTGCTCAATGTTTACATGTCCCAAAAACACTTTATCTTCCGCAGACCAATAAATTGCCGCTTTATACCCTTTGTATGGTCCTAATACTATCTGTTCAGTCATTTTCAATTTCCTTTCTTTGCGCAAATATACAAGATATACTTACTATTTTTTGTCACCTTCCATATTTAACCACCTCCTTTTGTTTTGAATTCTACTCTCTATACTTAATATGTCTGTTTTAAACCAAAAAGAAAATCATATTATAAGCAAAAAATGTATAGGTACTACTTGTAAATCATAAATCAGCATGGTAAAATATTAATGATTAGGTTGCAGAAACTTGTGATGCCTGCGACCGGAAGAGAGACCTATGGGCCTCTCTTTTTTTATTTCCAAACGGGTAGCAGAAATAAGAGTTGTATCTGTATCTCCTGTTCCCCTCAGCCTTACAATACCTATACATATAGTCTGTGAAAAAAATGAGGGTGGTAAGAAAATGTATTGTTTTTGTTTCAAAGCCTACGTGTTTTCGTTGTTTTTCTTTCTTGGTTTTTCTTATTTTTCAAAAATAGACAACTTTTTCCTTTTATGATACAATAGAAAGAAAAAAGGGGGTTATTATGGAAACTCAAAATTCAAATTTGGTTCAATCGAATAATATTTTCGAAAACGCTGAACCGTCCGACTTAAAATTTTTTGTCGTTACAACATTTTTGCCTTTCAGCCAATTCTTAGTATCACATCTTATGGAAAAATCATCTGAAATGAATAGCCTGAAAGAATGTAAAAAGGCGTTAAAGATTTACGCCATTGCTACTATTGTTATATTATCTCTTATAATAGGGATTGTTAGCGCAGTAACTAGTCCGCCCGATTCATTAACTTCAAGATTTAAAACATCTTTAGAAATGAAAGTAGGTTATAGCGAAACACCTCTTCCACGAATCAATGTACCAATACAAAAAGTGTATGCAGAAAATCCATCACTTATTGATATTGAAGAAAATGGAAGAATTACTGCAAAAAAGGCAGGAAGTACAACTGTCACTTATCTTATTGATGGGAAAAAATTAACAACAGATGTTACGATAACAAAGGTAAAAAAGAAGAAAGGGAAAAAGAAAAAATGATGGATAAATCAAAATTAATGCAGGAACGCGTTGTTTATCAGAGCAAAACAAGCAATATGCCATTGTTATATCAAATATTAGGCATTACTGGACGCGCCATATGGCCTGTAATTTTTTATATTGCTATTTATTTTATCTGGACTCGCATTTTTAATATCCGTTATATGCATCCGGATGATGTAAAAGCTGTTAAAGTGGTTGCAATTGTTCTTCTTGTTGGAGTTATATATTTAGTAATAAAACAAATAATTGTGGCATTGGATACCGTATCTTCATACCAACGATTTGATTTCATAATTACTACCAGTCGTATAATTTTTTTTGATATAGATAGAATGCAAGAACAAAATCTTGACATTCAAAAAATATCGAATGTTGCAATTAATGCTTCCAGCCGGCAATATAATTATGCGACTATTTGTTTCTCCGTTGGGAGTGAAGAATACAATATATATGATGTTTTAGACCCACAGTATGTAGTGGATATTTTCTACAAGGTAAAAGAAAAAGTCAAATTGGGCGACCAATTGCAAAACGCATATATAAATGATGTACTTACTCATCAGTCAGAAACAAATCAAGCAATCCTAAAAATGGGCGAGGCAATGGAGCAAATTGCAGCAACACAACAAAAGATACTGGAATCTAAATAAAAAAAAGGCTTTGGGCTGAGATGGCTCAAAGCTTTTTGCTTTTATTATATTTCTCCATGTGAATTGCCTGTTCCGGAGTTAATCCTTTTTTCCTAACACGATATAAAAGTGTGCTAGTCGGCATATTATAATCTTTAGCAGCCTTTTGTAAACTATCATACTCTTTCCCATCCACAGTAAAAGATTCTGTCTTTTCCATGGAGCGAATTGGTGTATCAATAATTCGACTTACCGGCCATTTTCGAGCAAGTCTTTTTTCTATAATACTCTTTGATAGCCCTGACATATCCATAATTTGTTGTATCGTTAACATCTCTCCTTGATATGAGGAATCATACTTACGCATTTTCTTTATAATACTGGTAAGATTTTTTTCGTTCTTTCGGGGAGTAATCTCAATATTTTTCTGTAGTTCCTTTAAATTAAGTTTAAAATGTTCTGCTATTTGCTGTAAATCAGCATATTCCTTATTATATACAATCCAATTTTCCATATTTGTTCTCCATAATCTTTTATATATTATAAGTATAGCCTATTTATTGAATAAATACAAGAAAAAGCCCATATTTCTGTATAGAACGTGAATTACTCGGAAACAAGTTACCGAGAATTCCCGCCCTAAATACTTAAATCTCTCATTTATCGCTTTTTTTTCGCTATTACATATTTAAACTCTGTATTGCTAATATATTGAATTCCGGGAAGAGGCAGGCTATATTTGCCAATTAAATGATTGTATGTCTTTTTTATCAAAAAATAGTCTTCTCCTTGCGCGGCCATGGTTTTTATAATTTGAATTAGGCTTTTAGCCAGTTCCAATTTTTGTATTATTTCGGTGTTCATATTGATATCTCCCATTATGAAAATATTATTATGATACCAAAAATACTGAATTTTATACTAAAAAAGAGCTAAAACACAATAATTTAGCTCTCTTTTCTTACAATATTATTCAATTGGAACACTTAAATCTAAATAAAGTTTGTGAACGCTGCTTGGCTCTCCTTGCAAAACTCGCTGTAAATATGCTTTATATCCTATCATGTCTAGTTTTCCTGTAACAATCAATTTATCAATAACCATATCTAAAATAGCTAATGTATTTTCATCATATTGATGCGACTTTTCAGAAAATGTAAAACATCCACCTTTACCAAGAACTTTATATTTTTTATCATATGGTGCATCAGAAAATTCATGCTGTAAAGTCGCTCGTTTTGATATTAACTCTCTTGTTTGCAAATCCACAACTTCCCATTGACGAGGTCTAAAGATATAATATTCACCTAAAGAATTTTTTTCCCAAAAGCTAGGAATGACAAATTGAGCAAGAAAATATTTTCCGTTTTCTTGATAAATTACCGGCTTTGATACACCATTTTTTTCTATCCAGCAAGGGAAATTTCTTTTTGCTATATTAGGATATTCATTAAATATCTCTTTCTTTGATGCAGAAGTGGTATCATAGCATAATTTTTCTATAGTATATTTATTTTGTATCGTCTCTTCACCCTGTAAAAAATGAAGAAGCTTCTTTTTCTTTCCTAATTCAAATGGAGTTGCGTCCAATAAATACCATTTGCCATTGATTTGAACTTCATTCCACATATGGTCTTCGCTACAAACAATAACACATGGGATTTCATAATGATTACACAAAACTTTAATTAAACTCGCTATCCCGGCGCAGCAGCCTTCTTTATGAGATAGAACATATCCAACATTTTGAGTTTCGCCTATGTCCTTTGCTTTATCAATATAACTCCAACTTCGATATACAAATGTTCTTAATATAAATACAGTAATAGCGTAAATTTTGTATTGCGCCGGATAAGGTTCAATATATTTCAATTTTTCAAGTATTTCATTATAACTTCTTTTGTATTCGAGTGCATCAGCATTAAAAATAACAGGATTATATAATTCATCTACATGCACTTCTATCATATATTTTCCATCTTCTTGTTTACTTAAAAGCCCTTGAAATTCTGCCCAAAAAATTTCAGGATGTTCAAGGGACAAAGTAATGCTCGCCCGATAAAAATTTTCTATTGTCATACAATCCTTGCTCACAAGTATAATTGATTCTGTATTACATACCACATTTTTTATATCAAAGCAATATGTATGATATAATGTTGTATAAATTTGTTTCTCAATTTTTGTTAATTGCTTATAATAAAAATTGTTTGGCTCTTCTAAAACTGATTCCTTTAATTCTACATATTTGCTTGACATATCATTTCTCCTTCCAAAATTCTATATTTTTAATATGTCTGCACAAAAAGAAAAATTGAAATACCCATTAGCGACGTGCGCCGCAAGGCGCACAATAAACAAAAGAGGGAACTTATCGTCCCCTCTCTTATCATTTCTTTACTTTCATTGTTTTCACAAATCCGGTCTTTTTCTTCTGAATCAGCTTTTTGTACTTCTTTAACTGCTTCTTTGGCACCTTGAATGTAGCTTTCTTATAAATTCCTTTGAAAGCATTCTTCCCGATGCTCTTTAGCTTTGTTGCCTTAATGGTTACTTTCTTCAGCTTCTTGCAGCCTTTGAAAGCATTTTTCGCAATCGAAGTAACGGTATACGTCTTTTTGCCAATCTTTACTTTATTCAAGATGGTAACGCTTTTCACTTTCTTCGATGTGCATTTCTTAACAACCGCATACTTTCCGGAAATAGCATATACCACTTTTCCTTTCGTTGCAGAAGTTGTAGCTTTTTTGGCATTTCGTTTTAGAACTATCGGTTCTACATAATCATCTTTAGAAAGAACAGGCATTGGGAAATTCGCAAATTCTGTAACAGGCTCTCCTTTTGCGGTACAAAAACGATAACTAACTACTTGATGGTGAACATCTGTTACCGATTTAGAACCTTTTAGGAAATAATTATACGAAATTGGCTCTTTGTCATCCCATGTTGCATCTAACAAATACCACTTTCCATTAATCTGAATCTCATTCCACATATGGTCATGGCTTACTACAGTCATGCAGATAATATTATAGTAATCGCAAAGAATTTTTACCATCTTTGCATAAGAAACGCAACAGCCCTCTTTGTTTGACATCATATAAGCTGCCGAACGAAGCTCGTCGTCTGTTTCTGCGTTCAAAATATTTGTTTGGTCTCTATAATAATATGTCTTTGCTACATAATCATGAATAGCCTTAACTTTTTGAGAAACAGATTTATTCTGAATTCCATTTTTGTCAAGTTCTGTGATAATTCCATTCAAATATCCTTTATATTGCAAAGCATCTGATTGGAAATTTTTCTCATTATAACTAAAAAATGGATACAAGCCAACGCTATATTTCCCGGCATTTTCTTTAACCGACGTTGCTCCAAAATTATCTATCCAAAAAATTGAAGGATTGTCTTGAACTACTGCAGATGCAGCAGTTTCAACATTGTTTTGAGTCACCTTGTCAAACGTAACAATTTTTACATTTTCAGTTTTACACTCACCTTTATCCATATCAAACTTATAATAATTATAAATTGTCGTATAGATTTTCTTTTCTACATCTGTCAGCTGGTTGTAATACCATTGATTACTTTCCATCGGTTTTTCTGCGTATGGAATTTCTTTTTCTTTTCCGGTACTTTCTACCGTCTGAGAAATGTTTGTAGTGCTGGCCTTAGAGTTCCACAAAGCCTTAATATGATAATCCATAGCCTCGCTTGTACTAATAAAATAAATGCAAGCATCTATTTCCTCGCAATACCATCCAGCGAATGAATAACCTGGTTTTGTAACCTCAAATGGTAAAAGTTTATTTTCGCCTTTGTATTTGTACTCAGTTGGTATTGTCGCTCCATTTGCCAGCGTTCCACCGTCTAAATCAGTTATTACACGATAAACGGCATTTTCATAAACTGCTTGCAAATAAAGTTCTCCGGAAGTCGTTGTATCTATTTTGGTAATCATCTTATGGTTTAATGTATTACGCCATCCGCAAATATATAAACCTTTTTTCATTACATTGGTCGGCAACTCTAACTCGTCTCCATAGGTATAAGTTTTCGGATAATCTCCAACAAACTCACCGCCAAGAGTATCATAAGTGATGCCGTAAGTGCGGTTTGCTGCTTCCACATAAACTTTTAAGTTGTTCTTCAATGCATAATTGGACGGGAAAGGAATGGTTACGGTTGAATTCTTGTCTTCACAAGTCCCGGCACTTACCTCTGTTCCGTCTGCTGTTTCTACACGGTAGCTCTGAATATAACGGTTTGTATTGCACTTCATAATCAATGAACTGATTTTTTCACCATACTCATACGTTACTTCATTTGTTTTGTCCAGCTCACGGTCGCCAAGGAAAGCGGTTGTGTCACTGTACTTTGTACTGAATGTTACCGATGGCTTTTTGTACCATGCTGCATAAAGCGTGG
>NZ_QUDR01000019.1 GCF_003477605.1 Clostridium sp. AF37-5 | reverse complement strand
TTCCCATGAAACACGGAACCTGAAAAAAGTGCCAATGATTACTTGACACAAACACTACTCAACAAAAATATCGACCTTCCCCCCTTTTTATGTTATAATAACTCATTATGACTTAGGAAGGGGGCTTTTTGCATATGAACAAAGACAAGAAAAATGTTTGTATCGGGTTGTTAGCACATGTGGACGCAGGAAAAACAACGTTGTCAGAAGCCCTTTTGTATCAGGCGGGAGTGTTGAAAAATCCGGGACGTGTGGACAAGGGGGATGCCTACTTAGATACATTTGCGATGGAAAAAGAGAGAGGAATCACGATTTTTTCCAAGCAGGCAGTTTTTTCGTGGGAGGATATGCAGGTGACGTTGTTGGATACGCCGGGGCATATTGATTTTTCAGCGGAGATGGAGAGGACATTACAGGTTCTTGATTATGCCGTGTTAGTAATTAGCGGACCGGATGGGGTGCAGGGGCACACACAGACACTGTGGAAACTTTTGGAAAAATATCAGATTCCGGTTTTTATTTTTGTAAATAAAATGGATCAGCCGGGAACGGAAAAAGAATTTATTTTAGGAGAACTTCAGGCAAAACTAAATTCTTCGGTGACAGATTTTTCAGATTTACAAAGTGAAGAATTTTATGAGCAGGTTTCTCTTTGCGAAGAAGAAATGCTGAATCAGTATTTAGAACAGGGAGAAGTGGAAGTTTCGCAGATCGCAGAAAAAATCAGCGAGAGAAAGATTTTCCCGTGTGTGTTTGGGTCGGCACTGCGGATGGAAGGCGTTAAGCATTTACTGGAGGTAATGCAGACACTCCTTTTGGAGCCATCTTACGATGAGGTGTTTGGGGCAAAAGTGTTTAAAATAATGCGTGATGATAAGGGAGCCAGACTCACTTATGTTAAAGTGACCGGAGGGCAGTTAAAACCTCGTATGGAACTGTCCGATAAAAAGGGTGAGTGGACAGAAAAAATTAATCAAATCCGTGTGTACTCCGGAAGCCGTTTTGAGACTGTGGCACAAGCAGTTCCGGGTATGATTTGTGCGCTGACGGGGCTCACAAAGACGTATCCCGGGGAGGGACTTGGTGCAGAGTTTGACAGCGGTGCACCGGTATTGGAGCCGGTACTGACTTACCGCATTTTATTTCCGGATGGAGAAGAACCGGCAAAAATGCTTCCAAAACTTCGTGAGATTGAGGAAGAGGAACCGGCACTTCACATTGTCTGGAATGAAGAATTACAGGAAATTCATGCGCAGGTGATGGGAGAAGTGCAGATTGAAATTATTAAGCGGTGGATTTTGGAGCGGTATGGTGTTTCTGTTACATTTGGAACCGGCAACATTGTTTACAAAGAGACGATTTGCGAGCCGGTCGAGGGTGTCGGTCATTATGAGCCATTACGGCACTATGCGGAAGTTCACTTGTGGATGGAGCCGCTTGCCGTGGGGAGCGGTGTTCAGATTTCGACAGACTGCAGTGAAGATAAGCTGGACAAAAACTGGCAGCGGCTGATTTTGACGCATTTGGCAGAAAAAGAACACAAAGGTGTGCTTACGGGAGCCGGACTTACCGATGTAAAACTTACATTAATTGCCGGCAGAGCGCATAATAAACATACCGAGGGCGGAGATTTCCGTGAGGCGACTTATCGTGCCGTGCGCCAGGGACTGATGCAGACGAAATCGGTTTTGTTAGAGCCGTATTATGAATACCGACTTATCGTGCCGGAAACGTCAATTGGACGGGCAATGACAGATATTGAGCGCATGGCGGGAAGCTTTACCCTGCAGCAGAATTTACCGCAGACAAATGGCGAAGGGGCACAACCGATGGCAGTTCTTACCGGAGAAGCTCCTGTCAGTACCATGCGGGATTATACGCAGGAAGTCACTGCCTACACAAAAGGACATGGACAGTTGTTCTGCTCGCTTTTAGGATATCGTCCATGCCACAATGCAGATGAAGTAATTGCCGCAAAACAGTACGATGCCGACCATGATGTGAAAAATCCAAGTGGTTCGGTATTCTGTGCACATGGTGCCGGATTTTTTGTTCCATGGAATCAGGTGTTTGACTATATGCATATTGACACGTCAAAACGGGCAAACAGAGATTCTTCTGAAATGGAAAATGACGTGACAGAGAAAAAAGAGACGAAAAAGCAGGGAGAGGAATGGCTGGATGTGTCGGAGATTGATTCCATTTTGGAAAGAAGTTCTTTTGCCAATCGTAAGCAGGGGGTTGTTTCACACAAAGGAATTTCTGCAAAGCGGGTAAGTTCTGTCAAAGAAAAGCCGGTTGGTTTGTCAAAGCCAAGAAAAAAACAGATGCCGGATGTTAATTACCTGCTGGTTGATGGGTATAATATTATCTTTGCATGGGAAGAATTGAAAGTGCTGGCGCAAACCGACATTGCGGCGGCAAGAGGAAAACTGATGGATATCCTGTGTAATTATCAGGGTTTTCATAAATGTGAGTTGATTTTAGTGTTTGATGCGTACCGTGTGGCAAACCACAAAACAGAAATTTTGGATTATCATAACATTCATGTGGTATACACAAAAGAGGCGGAAACCGCAGACCAGTACATTGAAAAGTTTGCTCACGAAAATGGTAAAAAATATCGTATCACCGTTGCGACATCCGATGGGTTGGAGCAGATTATCATTCGCGGAGCCGGGTGCAGGCTTTTGTCTGCCAGAGATTTTGAATCGGATGTGAAACGCTCGGAGCAGGCGATACGGGAAATTTTAAAAGAACAATAAGAATTGGAGGAATGACAAATGGCAGCAATTGAAATAACGAAGGAAAATTATGAAGCAGAAGTATTACAGTCGGACAAACCGGTACTGTTAGATTTTTGGGCATCCTGGTGTGGACCATGCCAGATGGTATCACCGGTAATTGAGCAGATTGGTGAGGAAAATGATTCGATCCGCGTCGGTAAAGTGAATGTGGATGAACAGGGTGAACTTACGATGCAGTTTCGTGTCGTGTCGATTCCGACATTGGTTGTTATGAAGGGTGGAGAAGAGGTAAACCGAATTGTTGGGGCTGCCTCGAAAAGCGAAATTTTAGCAATGCTGTAAAAGCAAAAGAAGGGGGAGTAAAAAAATGACAGCGAAAAAGAAACGATTGCTTTTCATGGTGCTTGGCGTCTGTTTGTGTGCACTTATTGCGGTGTTGATAGGGGAGGGGGCAATATCAGATAATAAAAAAGAATACGCAGAAAGATGCAGTGAATTCGCTGGGATTTGGACAGATAAGGATAAGACGATATCTCTTGAGATACAGCGGGTGACAAGTGAGGCTATTTTCTTTTCTTTAGATGAAAAAAACAATCGACTGTTTTCTGGAAGAGCAGTTGGGAATGAAACCTATGAATTCACTTATAATTCGACGGGGAACATGTATCGGATGTCAATCCGGCCGGGAACGGAAAATAAGCTGACAATTCAGTTGTTAGACAAAAAGGTCAGATTAAATTTCCCGGGTGGAGGAATGAAAAAACAGAAACCGCCAAGATTTAATGGCATGCTGACGAAAAAAACGTCATTGGTGAATCAAAAGGCTTATTCACTTTCCGGTTATTTGGGAACAAAAAAGGAGCCAGCGAGAGCATTGAATCGGTATTGCTCGTTTAGCCGGTTAGAGGATGGCACGATATGGCGGGTGCATACGCTGCTCGACGAAACAGGGGAATATTTTAAAACGAATATATTGGGAATTACCATGAATTCAACATTGTCTGAGTGTAAGAGGGCACTTGGAAAGATGATATCTGAGCAGGCACTTGTCTGGAAAGGAATGCGGAGGCAGTATGAAAATGACAAGTATGTCAGCACCATTGTAACCAATGAATTTGGTGTTATAATAGAAATGGATTGTCAGCTTAAGAACCTGCCCGGGGCAAAGAGAGAAGGGGAATTTATTCTGAAAGGAAATACTTTGTACCGGTTTGCCGGGGATTATACTGGCGGAATAAAAATTACGATACCGGCAAAATGTAACCGGATTTCTTCGCATGCTTTTGATGCAGGAGAATATGGGTATTCACTCAATGAAAAGCGGAAATATACAAGGAACATTACGATTCCCAAAAAAGTATTTGTTGAAGAGGATGCGTTTGCAAATTGTGGTTCTCTTACGATAACGATTGCAGAGGGAACGACGAAAATAACGAAAAAAGCGTTTGCCCATATGGTTTCAGAAGAGTCCATGATGAAAAAAGTTAAGTGGGTAGAGGTAAATCTGCCTTCTTCCCTTGAAGTGGTGGAAGAGGGAGCGTTTGCTTTGGGAGAGTCCACAGACAAACTGCGCAGATTCTGGCAGATATATTCCTGGGATTCTGAGAGAATACCGGTACGTATAAATACCTTAAAGATAATGAGAGAATTTACACTTACATATATAGGAGATAATGCGTTTTGGGGAATTGATATGGATGGACTTCCACCAGGACTAACCTATCTGGGGACTAATTATACGGTTCAGCTGTATAGTTCGGGTTATGATTCCGATAGTAAGCTTGCGCTGCCCGTCTCGTTGAAAAAACTAAAATCTCATACCATTTATCTGTTGGATACTTTGGATAAACTGTATCTGCCAGATGATTTGGAGATTTTAGAGGATGATGCAATTTTTGGAGGCAGTGTACAGCAATTTGTATATAAAAGTGGATTAAATAAATTCAAACAGGAAAAAACATTTGGACAGTGGATTCGTTCCAAAGATGGCAGTGTCCTTTGCACAACAAATGTGATACAATATAATTCGAGATTAAAAAAGATGGAGATGGCATCGGGTGATTTTGAAAAACTACCTAATGAATATTACGAGAAATATAAAAAGAATTGTATTGTAGTGAAAGTGCCGGAAGGTGTTAAGGAAATTTGGGGAATGGCAAACCTTTCAACTTATGAGAAGGTAATTCTTCCGAAATCGTTAAAGAAGGTTAATGTTGAAGGAATTTTCTCAGATTTAACCGGACGAGTAGTGTTTCTTGGCGATAAAGTTCCGGAATTTACAGGAGAATGCGATATAAACCTGGGTGATGAGTTTGAAATCCGTGTAAAAAAGGGACTAGAGCGAAAGATGCTTCGGGCATTAAAAAAACATTTTTTAATGTCAAGTGATACGCTGAAAAGATATATTACAACTTTTTGACAAAACAAAGAATTAAACTATAATAGAATGTTGGGGGATAATCAAATTTTGAATTTTAGACCCTGGGCAGTATAAGATAGAATGGAGGAAAAAAAGAAATGAAACAATTGGTAAAGGGAATTGTCTTTGCGGCAGCAGCACTTATGCTTATGCAGGCACCGCAGGCACAGGCAAAGGTAAAAGTAAAAAAGGTAACGGTAAAGAGTAATTATGGAAGTAGTGTCCATGTTGCGGTTGGAAAAAAAGTGAAACTTACAACGACTGTGAAAGTATCACCGAATAAGTCGGCAAATAAAAAAGTTTCCTATAAATCTTCCAATAAAAAGATTGCAACGGTTTCATCATCAGGATATGTGAAAGGAATCAAAACCGGAAAATGTAAAATTACCGTGACATCCAAAAAGAATAAAAAGAAGAAAGCAAAAATTACGGTAACGGTCGTAAAGAAAGTAACATCCGTTGCGATTGAAAAGCCGAAAAATCAGTTATATGTAGGAAACAGTCTGACTCTGAAAGCGACTGTAAAACCGGCAAGTGGAAGCTATAAAAAGGTAACTTGGTCATCTTCGGACAAAAAGATTGCGACAGTTACAAAAGCCGGTGTGGTAAAAGGAATCAAAGCGGGAAACGTCACAATCAAAGCAACTTCTGTGGAGGGAAGTAAAAAAACAGCAAGTTTGAAAATGACTGTGATGGCAACCAACAGTGTCGGCATTGCCTCTGTGGAGGTGCTTAGCAACGATGTTGTCCGGGTATCTCTGGATAAAGCGAAGGCATTGACAAACAAACAATTTAAAATAGAAGGAAAGCGCTATTCTTATGGAACATATAACCGCACCTATTCCGTGGCAAGTATTCGTAACTATGATAATCGTACCTATGATATTAAGCTGACGGATGATTATAATGTAGAAAAAGATTCCTATGTCCGTGTCACAATCTCGGATTTGCCGGGTAATGGCGTAAAAACAATGGAAGCACAGGCGTTGTTTACCAAATTAAGCGAGCCAAAAGAAGAAAAATGGCTTGGCGTCGTTGGCGATGAGTGGAACAAAACAGTGGATTTAAGCGAGTACGGCTGTGGAAATCTTTCCTATCAGATTACGGGTGAGATTCCGGGAATTACCCGTAAAATTAAAAATAATGAAATCACATTTTCCGGGACATTGACAACTGTGACCGTGGGAACGGATATTACCATTAAGGCAACCGATGAAATGGGTACGAAGTTCACAAAAGTGATTCATGTGTATATTGGAAACGAATCTGCTATCGTGGCGAAAGCAGAGGATATGACGGTTGTGACCGGTACCCAGTTAGATGCAGTTCCATTTCTTGAGGTTCTTGGCGGCAGCGGTTCTTACAGCTATTCTGCAATTTCTCTGCCGGCAGGTTTGAAGATGGATGCGGAAACAGGAACGCTTAGTGGTAAAGTGTCCGGTGTTGGCGAATACCGTGTGCAGATTACGGTAAGTGATGAGAAAAATACAAACCGCATGGTTGAAACTTCTGCTCTTATCCGGGTGGTTGACCAAAGAAGAGTTGCCGGTCTTGTAGTAGATGAGAAAGGAGCGCCGGTAAAAGGTGTTTCTATCGTCTGCGAGAATTTGACAGATGGCAGCATTTTTACTTCGACAACGGATGAAAAAGGAAATTATGTTGTAAATGTCGGCGAGGGAACCTATCAGATTACAGCTTCACTCGGCGAAAGAAAAGATGCCGTATACCGGTTTACAATTGGCTCCGGCGGAAGAGAGCTTAATTTTACATTACAATAAATTGTAGTAGAAAGGAATTATTTTATGCTTGCAAAAATCGTAAGAGAATGTTATGGCAAAGAAATCAGTGAATGCGGGAAGGAAGAACTTTATCATGCTCTGCTTACGCTGGTGCAGAAAAAGGCAGGGGAAAAGGAAGAGAATACAGGAAAGAAGAAACTGTATTACATATCAGCAGAGTTTTTGATTGGAAAACTGCTAAGTAATAACCTGATTAACCTTGGGATTTATGAGGAAGTAAAAAAAGAACTTTCCGATGCCGGTAAAAATCTTACAGATTTAGAGGAATACGAGCCGGAACCATCACTTGGCAACGGTGGTTTAGGAAGACTGGCAGCCTGCTTTTTAGATTCCATTGCGACGCTTTCTCTGCCGGGTGATGGTGTCGGATTAAATTATCACTACGGTCTGTTCCGTCAGGAATTTAAGAACAGAAAACAGATGGAAGAGCCAAATCCATGGATGAATAAGGACAGCTGGCTGATTCGCAGTGACAAATCTTTTACGGTTTCTTTTGGCGGTTTCGATGTGAAAGCATCGTTGTATGATATTTTGGTGACCGGCTACGAGAGCCGGACGAACCGCCTTCACTTGTTTGATTTGGATTCTGTGGATGAAACGATTGTTCATGATGGAATTGAATTTGACAAGGAAGATATACGAAAAAATCTGACCTTATTTTTGTATCCGGATGATTCTGATGACAAAGGCCGTCTTTTGCGCGTGTACCAGCAGTATTTTATGGTAAGCTGCGGTGCACAGCTGATTCTTTCTGAAGCAAAGGATAGAGGCTGTAATCTGCATGACCTTGCAGATTATGCGGCAATTCAGATTAATGACACGCATCCATCCATGGTGATTCCGGAACTGATTCGTCTTTTGACAAAGGAGGGAATCCCGTTTGATGAAGCAGCAGAAATTGTAACAGATACCTGCGCCTACACGAATCATACGATTTTGGCAGAGGCACTGGAAAAATGGCCAATGTCGTTTATTGATGAAGTGGCACCGGCAATTGTTCCGATTATTCAGAAATTAAATGAGAAAATAAACGCACAGTATCACGATGAAAAAGTAGCAATTATTGATGGTGAAAATCGTGTTCATATGGCACATATGGATATTCATTTTTCACACAGTGTCAACGGCGTTGCTTATCTTCATACGGAAATTTTGAAAAATACGGAACTGCATAATTTTTATACCTTGTATCCGGAAAAATTCAATAACAAAACTAACGGTATTACATTCCGCCGCTGGCTGCTTCATGCAAATCCACTGCTTTCTTCCTTCTTATCGGAAACGATTGGAGATGGATATAAGAAAGATGCGGAAAAATTAAATGCACTTTTGGATTACCGTGATGACAAAGCAGTTTGCCGGAGATTATTAGAAATTAAAGATGCAAATAAAAAAGCACTTGCTTCTTATTTGAAACAGACACAGGGAATCAAATTGTTAGACAATGCGATTTATGATATCCAGATTAAGAGACTGCATGAGTACAAGAGACAGCAGTTAAATGCGTTGTATGCAATTCACAAATATTTGGAAATTAAGGCAGGTAAGATTCCAAAGCGTCCGATTGTTCTTTTATTTGGCGCAAAGGCAGCACCGGCGTACGTCATTGCCAAAGATATTATTCATTTGATATTGTGCTTGCAGCGTCTGATTGAAAAAGACCGTAAGGTGAGAAAACATCTGCAGGTTGTTATGGTAGAAAACTACAACGTCACAAAGGCTGAAAAACTGATTCCGGCATGTGATATTTCGGAGCAGATTTCGCTTGCCTCGAAAGAAGCAAGTGGTACCGGCAACATGAAGTTTATGTTAAATGGTGCAATTACTTTGGGAACCGAGGATGGTGCCAATGTGGAAATTCATGAGCTTGTCGGCGATGATAATATTTATGTTTTCGGAGAGGACAGTGATACGGTAATTGCCCGCTATGAGCGTGGAGATTACTGCTCAAAAGATTATTATGAAAAAGATTCGGAGTTAAAAGAAGCCGTTGATTTTATTGTCAGCAAGAAAATGCAGAAACTTGGTGACAAGACGATGCTTACAAGACTTTATAACGAGTTATTGAATAAAGACTGGTTTATGACATTCCCAGATTACAGAGCGTATGTGGCAGCCAAAGAAAAAGCCTATGCGGATTATGAAAACAGGGAAGAATGGGCAAAGAAAATGCTTGTCAACATTTCAAAAGCAGGTTTCTTTTCCTCTGACCGCACGATTTCGCAATACAATGATGAAATCTGGCACCTGTCAGAAGGTACTAAGTAAGGAAGGAATACTTAAATAACCCCATCCCTGGCGTGTGTGGGGGAGAGCAAGATCCGTGCTGGAGTTTTTCAGCCGGATTTTTGTCTCTCTTGGGCTCATGGAAGGATATTTACTTAAAAGCAGGGCAATGGCACCGCTCACAATTGGTGTGGACATGGAGGTGCCGCTTTTCTTTGAGTAGAAAGAGCCGTTTGTTTTGTCGGGAGGGCAGCAACTGATAATATGAGAACCGGGCGCAACGACGTCCGGTTTTTTGATGCAGGAAAACGTAGGACCTGCGCCGGAGTGAGAGGAAGGAATTACATCGGTTCTTTCGGCAAAATCATACGAGCCAACGGTGATAATTTTTCGGGAGTTTCCGGGTGCACTAATAGTCTGTGGGTCAGGTCCCTGATTACCGGCCGCAGCAACCACGATAATACCGGCATCCCAAAGCTGATTAACTTTGCGGACAAAAGCACTGTCTTCGGGATAGGCATGTCGGTCATTGGTGCCAATGGAAATATTTACAATGCGGATTTTTAAGCACTCCTGATTTTTAAGAATCCACTGAAGCCCATTCATGATGTCATGAATGGTGCCGTTGCCCTTACTGTTTAACACTTTAACCCCAATTAGATTTGCCTGCGGTGCGATGCCTTTGTATTTTCCATGAGAAAAGGTTCCTGCTCCGGCGGCAATCCCTGCAACGTGGCTTCCGTGGCCGTTGTCGTCATAAGGCGCAGGCTTTTGATAGAGAGCATCGTACCATCCGGTGATGCGTGAGCGGTAATCCGGATGCGGAAAAAGCCCGGTGTCAACAATCGCAACCCCGATGCCCTTTCCTAAAATTCCTTGTTTATGCACTGCTTCTGAAAAAACCGCTTTACGAACTCGATTCATCTGCTGACTTCCCCCGTAACTGTATATTGGTAATATATGCATTTTGTGACGAATCGTGTCAATTCAAAAATTTTTCAAATTAATGGTTGACCGTTGGTCATTTTTGTGTTACACTGCATATAGTTAAAGTGACTGATGGTCATTTTTGAAATTATTTATCAAAAAGTAGGAGGCGTGCACGATGGTAATTAAGTTTGGTAAATGGCTTACCAGACACAAAGCAGTTGTCCTGATTATCGCATTTTTATTGTTAATCCCTGCGACAATTGGTTATGTGTCAACGCGAATTAACTATGACTTGTTAAGTTATCTTCCGAATTCCCTTGAGACAGTATCCGGACAGGATACGATGGTAGATGAATTCGGGATGGGAGCCTTTTCCATGATTGTCGTAGAAGACATGGAGAAGAAGGACATTGTGGCTCTCAAAGAAAAATTAAAAAAAGTGAATCATGTGGAGGACGTTATCTGGTATGATGACGCAATGGATATTACAGTTCCGACAGAGATGCTCCCGGATAAACTTAGAGAGGGCTTGTTTAATGGGAACGCAACGATGATGATTGCCCTGTTTGACAATACAACATCGGCAGATTCAACGATGGATGCGATTACCGAAATGCGTGGTATTGTAAAGAAACAGGCATTTATCAGTGGTATGAGCGGTGTCGTTACCGATATTAAAAATCTGGCGATGGCAGAGATGCCGATTTATGTTGTTGTAGCAGCGGTGCTTTCGCTTCTCATTTTGTTACTGACGATGGATTCCCTGGTAACACCATTTATCTTTTTGCTTGGTATCGGTATGGCGATTGTCTATAACATGGGAACGAATATGGTATTTGGAGAAATTTCCTATATTACTCAGGCGCTGACAGCGATTTTACAGCTTGGTGTAACGATGGATTATTCCATTTTCCTTTTGGAAAGTTATGAAGCCAATAAAGTCAGGTATGACGGGGATAAAAACCGTGCAATGGCACATGCGATTTCCAATACATTTACTTCCGTTACCAGTAGTTCGGTAACAACGATTGCCGGATTCGCCGCACTTTGCTTCATGACCTTTAAGTTAGGTATGGACTTAGGTCTTGTTATGGCAAAAGGTGTTATCATCGGCGTTATCGTATGTCTGACTGTTTTGCCGGCATTGATTCTCTGCTTTGATAAAGCAATCGACAAAACTACCCATAAGAATCTAATTCCAAATCTGGATGGTTTATCGAAAAAGATTGTAAAGGGATGGCCGGTTGTCTTAGTATTATTTTTAGTTTTACTGGGACCTGCGATGTACGGAAACAGCAATTACGAAATTTACTATGATATTGCGGGGGCACTTCCACAGTCACTGGATTCTGCCGTTGCAAATAAAAAACTCGAAGAGAAATTTAATATGAACAGCACCCATATCGTATTGATGAAAAATGGTATGGCATCCAAAGAAAAGAGTGAAATGTTAAAGAAAATTGAGGATGTGAAAGGTGTTAAATGGGCACTCGGAATTGATTCCTTTAAGGGGGTCAGCATTCCAAGCAGTATGATTCCGAAGAAATTGGAATCTAAACTAAAGAGTGATAACTATGAGATTGCCTTTGTCTGCTCCGACTATAAAGCAGCAACAGACGAGGTAAATTCACAGATTGCTGATATAAATAAGATTGTTAAGAAATACAGCAAAGATTCGATGGTAATTGGTGAGGCACCATTGACGAAGGATTTGCAGGATGTAACCGATATCGACTTAGTAAATGTAAACTATGTTTCGGTTGCTGCGATATTCCTTATAATTCTCATTACCTTTAAGTCCATTTTGATTCCGGTCATTTTGGTTATGGTAATTGAGTTTGCGATATTCTTAAATATGTCAGTGCCATTTTATACACACGAGTCGCTGCCGTTTGTGGCAAGTATCGTAATCGGTACGATTCAGCTCGGTGCGACTGTGGATTACGCAATTTTGATGACGAGCCGTTATCATAAAGAGCGTGTGGTACGAAGAAAGAGTAAGAAGGAAGCAATCGATATTGCACATAAAACTTCAATTAAGTCCATTATGATAAGTGGTATGTGTTTGTTTGCTTCAACATTTGGCGTAACAATGTCGTCAAGTATTGATATGATTAAGTCAATTTGTACGTTGTTGTCCCGTGGGGCAGTGATTAGTACAATCGTTGTTATTCTTGTTCTGCCGGCGATGCTGACAGTGTTTGATAAATGGATTTGCAAGACCACATGGGATATGCGGAAAATCGATTATTAGTTTGGAGGGACGATGACTATGAATAAGAAATTGAAAAAAACTTTACAATGTACAATGTGTGCTGTGCTTAGTCTTGGCATGGTAGTGTGCAACAGCTCCTTTGTAGAAGCGAAAAAAATCAAAAAACAGGAATCTGTTTATGTCAACGCGGCAGCAGATGGTTCAGTATCCAAGATTACTGTATCGGACTGGCTGAAGGGTGCAAATGAAACAACCGGAACCATTAATGATATTTCCGATTTGAAAAACATCTCAAATGTCAAAGGAGATGAGACATTCAAACAGAATGGTAAGGACGTTGACTGGAGCGGCGCCGGAAAAGATATTTATTATCAGGGTGAATCGGATGAAAAACTTCCGGTTGATATGAAGATTACTTACAAATTGGATGGTAAAGAAATTGCAGCCAAAGATATGCTTGGCAAGAGTGGAAAAGTGGAAATCCATGTTGCCTATACGAATAAGTCCAGCCGGAAGAAAAAAATTGATGGTAAAGAAACAACAATTTATACACCATTTGTTATGGTGACCGCAATGGTTCTTTCTTCTGACCATTTTGAAAATGTCGAAGTGGATAATGCAAGAGTAGTCAATGATGGTGATAATCAGATGATTATCGGCATGGGTGTTCCGGGAATGGCTGAGAACTTAGATTTGAGTGATGATATGGCAGATAAAATCCCTTCGGATTTTACGGTAACTGCTGATACAAAAGATTTTACAATTGGTAATACATTTACCTACGGAAGTGCCAGTCTTTTGAATGATTTGGATTTAGACGATGTGGATGAGTTAGATGATTTGGAAGAAAAACTGAATGATTTGACCGATGCTTCTGACAAATTAGTTGATGGCTCTGATGATTTGTCTGATAATTTGAAATTGTTTGACAGCAAAATGGGCGAGCTTAACACTTCTGTGAAGAAATTCCAGAAAGAGGGCGTAAACCAGTTGGCAAATGGAATCAGCACACTGGCAAAAGGTGCTCCGACATTAGTAAAAGGCGTTACCGATTATGCAAATGGTGTAACAACATTTGCGAAAGGAACCGCAAGTTATGTAGATGGTGCAGCAAAAATTACAAATGGATGTGCCTTACTTTACAAATCCGTAAAGGATATTCCAACTCAGATTCAGAGTTTTGATACCGGACTGAAGACCTACACCGGCAGTGTCGACAAACTTGGTTCAAAACAGAATGTTACGGCATTGAAATCCGGAGCAAAAGCGGTTAGTGATGGTGTGACATCGTTAAATACCAATCTGGCAAGTTTAGAAAAAACGTATGAGACTACGGATTTACTGTTAAAGAAATTGAAAGCGACCGGTGCAGATGCAACAACAGTTGCAACGTTAGAGCAGGTACTTGCCGGACAGAAACAGGCAATTCAGGCAATGAAACAGGCAACTTCCACAACCGGTGATTTAAAAGTTGGTGCTGAAAAAGTATCCGGCAGCGTAGCAACAGTAATGGACAGTTTGGATAAATTGTCTGCAAACTCCTCAACTTTGACAGAAGCTTCTACAAAATTGAAAACCAGCATGCCGACATTAGTTTCCAGCGTGAAAACACTGAAAGAGGGTGGCGATACACTGGCGAAGAACAATAAGAAGTTAAAGAGTGCGTCAAAGAAACTTGTGAAATCCGGAAAGACATTGAAAAAGAGCATTAAAACGGTAGGCAGCGGTGTGAAGAAGTTAGACAAGGGAAGCAAATCCTTAAAGAGTGCTGCCGGAAAATTGTCAACAGGTGTTGGTAAACTGGATACAGCGAGTGGTAAGCTGAAAGATGGAAGCAAGAAATTAGCCGACGGAATGAGCGAGTTTAATAAGGATGGTATTGAAAAAATCAATGACACATATGAAGATGATGTCAAAGGTTTGATTGACCGTCTGAAAGCCGTTTGTGAAGTTGGAAAAGATTATAAGAGCTTCAGTGGTATTCACGGTTCTATGAATGGTGAAGTGAAATTTGTCATTGAGACAGCAGCCATTGAAAAAGAGGACTAGGTGATTTTGTATGGGAAAATTGGATGATAAGAAAAAGCAAAAGAGAGATTCTCTGCTGATGGCAGCATTTGCTCTATTTACGCAGAAGGGAATAAATGACACATCCATTTCCGATATAGCTAAAAAGGCAAATATGGCAAAAGGAACATTTTATCTTTATTTCAAAGATAAATTTGATATCCGCGACAAATTGATTGCAGATAAGGCAAGACAGGTATTTTGCCGTGCATTAGAGGAGATGAACCGGGTGCAGCTGGATTCATTGGAAGACCATGTAATCTTTTTGATTAATTCTGTTATTAATCAATTGAACCAGAACAAAAATTTATTGAAATTTATTTCAAAAAATTTAAGCTGGGGAGTTTTTCAGAAGGCACTTTTGCTGGAGAATAATGAAGATGGTGACAGTTTTTATCAAAGATATTATTTGCTTTTGGATCAGTCAGGAAGGATGTTTCGTAATCCGGATTTGATGCTGTATATGATTGTGGAGTTTGTTAATTCAACTTGTCATAGTGTAATTTTGCAGCAACAGCCGGTGACGTTAGAAGAATTAAAACCGGAGCTTGCCGGTGTGATTTGTGATATCATTCATAGGCAGGAAATTCGATAAAAAAGTCAGACCGTGTCTGTCGGTGTTTCGTAAGCCGGCAGGCACGGTTTTATTTTGCAAAAGATACATGGTTTGTTTAGAATAATCTATTGCAAGAATTGTTTCCTTGTTTTACAATAGCCAAAAGAGTAGTTAATGAAAGCAGGGGGAATTATCATGAAGAAAAATCAACTGCCAAAGCAGGTATTAAATACGCTTTTGGCATATCAAATAAAATCCGATGATATTTTAGATGTTTGTCCGTTTGATTTATCTTTTGATTCGGAATATATCAGTGGATATTTGTTCTTGACAAGTACGAAAATCGGCGTTGCCAAGAGCCGCCATGAACAGATGACGGTTCGCTATTTCCGTGGAACGAAGACGGCAGATATGCAGTATGCAGAGGATGAAAAAGAATATATGCTGGAATGGTTTGATTTGGCGGATACTTCGCATATGAGAGTGGAAAAGCAGCTCGCGACAAATCTAGTCACAATTGATTATAAGGGCAAACCACTTTTATTAGCGGCGCTGACAAATCTGTATTTTGAACAGATGAATTTGTTTCGTAAAAGTTATAATAAGATAAAAAAATATCCAGAGGAAGCAGAAGAAGTGGAAGCGTCTGCGGATATTCAGGAGCAGAAAGCACAGTATTGTCCAAAGTGTGGAACGATGTACCCGGATCCAAAAAGAAAAATCTGTCCGAAGTGCATGAATAAACGTTCGATTTTTGGAAGAACGATGAAATATTTTCTTCAGTACCGTTTTAAGGTTATTATTATTTTTGCCTGCTATTTTCTGGCGGCCGGATTGAATCTTGTATGGCCTTATTTAAGCGGTACGGTATTGTATGATGAGATTCTGCCGGGAAAAGTTTCACAAAGTGAAATCGGGCGGTATGGTTTTGCTCTTTTGATGCTTGTGCTTGTAATGGTATTGTCAAAACTTGTACAGCAGGGCGTCCAGCTTGTACAGGGAACCTTGATGGCACAGGTGGTTGCAGCGACTGTGCGTGACATGAAGCAGGATGTATTTTCCAATATGGGAAGATTGTCACTTGGATTTTTTACAAGCAAGCAGACCGGTGGACTTATGACACGTGTGTTAAGTGATGCAAACCGTGTGACCGACTTTTTCTTAGATGGATTTCCGTACATATTTGTGCATGGCTTTACCATTCTTGCTACGTTTACGGTTATGTTCCGTTTGAATTGGCAGATGGCACTGGTAGCCTGTATTCTGCTGCCACTGTTAGTTTTTATGAGCGTGAAATTAAAGCCGAAATTGTGGAGTTTGTTTGGCAGACGCCACCGGGCAGAGCGTGCGGTAAATAACCGTGTCAATGACAATTTGACCGGTTCTCGTGTGGTAAAAGCTTTCGGACAGCAAAAGCAGGAAAAAGAGCGTTTCAAAGCGCCAAATGAGCGTCTGAAAGAGGCGGAAATACGCATTGTAAAATACAATAATAAATTTACGATTTTATATAATTTAGTGCAGGAGATTTCAAATATCTGGGTTTGGATTGTCGGTGTGATTCTGCTTCTGAATACGCATACCGTGGAACTTGGTGTTTTGATTACGTTTGTTGGCTATGTGGGGCAGTTAAACGGACCGATGAATTTCTTCTCCCGTGTATTTCAGATGTGGTCGGACAGTATCAATGCTGCCCAACGCATGTTTGAAATTATGGATGCCATTCCAGAGATTGAAGAAGTGGAAAATCCGAAGCAGATTAAAAATCCAAAGGGAGAAATTACACTTTCTCATGTGAGTTTTGGCTACGAGACAAATCATCCGGTTCTGAAAGATATCAGCCTTCATGTAAATCCCGGTGAAATGCTTGGTATTGTGGGGCGTTCTGGTGCCGGAAAAACGACGCTTGTAAATTTGATTTCGCGTCTTTATGATGTGGATGAGGGAGAAATTTATCTGGATGGTATTCCGGTAAAGGAATTAGCTTTTCATGATTTACGGAAAAATGTGGCGATGGTATCACAGGACACTTATATTTTTATGGGAACGGTGGCGGACAACATCGCTTATGCGAATCCGGAGGCGACGAGAGAAGACGTAGTGCAGGCTGCAATTTTAGCAAGTGCGCATGAATTTATCGCCAATATGCCGGATGGTTATGATACCGTGATTGGAGCATCGGGTAAAGACTTGTCGGGCGGTGAAAAACAGAGGATTTCGATTGCCAGAGCAATTTTAGCAAATCCGAAAATTTTGATTTTAGATGAAGCGACGGCAAGTGTGGATACGGAAACCGAGAAAGCAATCCAAAATTCACTTAATTATCTGGTGAAGGGAAGGACGACATTGTCCATTGCACACCGCCTTTCCACACTGCGGGACGCAAACCATTTAGTTGTAATTGATGGTGGAAAAATCGTCGAAGAGGGTACGCATAAGGAATTGGAAAAGAAACAGGGAATTTATTATAAGCTGATGGAGTTACAGACGAAATCACTGGCTTTGAAAGGGGAATCGTTATGAGTGAAAATCAAGTCATCACAAATATGGAAAATGAAGTCGAGGAAATGACGGCAATTCACTATCTGAATCAGGACAATGCTGTTTTTGAGAGAACAGAGGGCGGCTTTTTATCTCTTTCTTACGAGGGAAAGAAGTGGGACAGGATTCAGGTGATTCGTCTGTTTCCATTTACTGAGCCGGATTCTTTTCTTTCGATTCGGACGGTAGAAGAACGCTCCCATGAAATTGGGGTAATAAAAAATATCAAAGAGGTAGATAAGAAAACGAGAAAAATGCTTTTGGAGCAGTTAAATCTTCATTATTTTACCCCGATAATTCAGAAGATTCTGGATATCAAGGATGAGTATGGTTATGCCTATTTTCATGTTATGACCGACCGTGGGGAGTGTCGCTTTACGATTAACATGGGAAGTAATGCGGTGGTGCGGTTAAGTGACTGCCGTCTTCTCATCACTGATTTGGATGAAAACCGGTTTGAGATACGGGATGTATTTGCTCTTTCGCAGAAGGAACAAAGAAAACTGGATTTGTTCTTGTAGGATAGAAAGTTTGAGGTAGCAGTATGATTTTAAGATATGAACTGCCAAAAGAGGCAGAGCAGGTTATTTCGCTTACGGACAACGAACGCATTTACTATGCGGTTCCGGTCGATATTGATGATGCCGGAAATTTTTTGGAAGACTCCTATTTTATTGTCACAAACCGCAGACTTTTTGTTGTGGAAAAGGGCAGTATCAAACAGGAATACGATGTTTCCAAATGTATCGATGTAAAAGCAGAGGCAAAAATCGGTGGCGGACTTTTAGTAATCAATTTTGACGGTGTGCCAAAGCACATTGTTCATTATTCGGCGAGACATTTATCGCGTTATGCTTACATTGCCAGAGGAATCCATATTCTGGCATCCGGCAGAGAGGAAGAGGTAGTCAGTACGGAATACGAGAAAATATGTCCGAAATGCCACCATGCGATACCGGGTACGAAATATTGTCCGCACTGCTCCAAAGAGGGCGGATTCTGGAAAGGCTTTTTGAAAATGGCAGCACCGTATAAGAGAAAGTTTGCGGGGATCATTGTGTTAATGATTCTGGCTGCCGTTGTGACACTCTTGAATCCGGAAATACAAAAGCATTTGGTGGACGATGTTTTGAAACGCAGAGAGGGTGGAATTTCAACCGCTTTTATCTGCCTTGGCATCATGTTTTTGTTAAGTGTCGGAATTGTTGTGATTAACATTTTAAAAACGTATTACTGTACGGTTTTAGGCGCAACTATTTCAAAAGATTTGCGGCAGCGGATGTTTTCCCACATTCAGATTTTATCGCTGAATTTTATCAATGACAGAAGGCCGGGCGAATTGATGAACCGAATTGTTTTTGATACGGGAAAGATTCGTGAATTTATGGAGCGAACTTTCTGTAATATGTTTACGGTCTGTTTTATTTTTGCCTGTGACATTATTTTTATGGTGTTACTCAATGTAAAACTTGCACTGCTTGCGTTTGTTTTCATTCCGGCGGCAGTATTTGTGACGTATGCGTTCCGAAAGAATATTCACAGACGGTTTCATTTGCAGTTTAAGAAGAGCGATGAGGTAAACAGCAGTTTGCAGGATGTGATATCCGGTATGCGCGTGGTGAAATCCTATGGAAAAGAAGAAAATGAGCGAGATAAATTCAATATGCTTACGGATGAGTTCTGTCGTGTACAGACAAAAAATGAAGTGTTTTGGGCTGTGTTTATGCCGATGGTAAGCCTTTTGATGGGAGCTGGTGTGTTCCTTGTGATTTATTTTGGTGGATTGGATGTATTAGGCGGCAGGATGACGACCGGTGAACTGCTACAGTTTGTAACATATACACAGCTTTTATATATGTACCTAAATTGGATGACAAATATGCCGAGAGAACTGATGAATCTGATTAGCAGTATGGAAAGAATCAATGATGTTTTGACACAGGAACCTTTTATTGAGGATGTGCAAAAGCCGATTCGCCTTGATGTGGAAGGAGAAATCCGGTTTGAGCATGCCTCGTTTGGTTACAAATCGTATCAGCCGGTTTTGGAAGATTTGAATCTTACGATAAAGAAAGGGGAAATGATTGGTATTGTAGGCGCATCCGGAACCGGAAAGTCTACGATTATCAATCTGATTATGCGTCTTTATGAGGTGGATGATGGTAAATTGTTGGTCGATGGGCATAATATAAAGGAAATCCAGTCGGATTATTTTCATTCACAAATTGGTGTGGTGTTACAGGAGACATTTTTATTCTCTGGGACAATTCTTGAAAATATCCGTTTTGCCAGACCGGATGCCTCATTAGAAGAAGTGATAATGGCGGCAAAAACGGCAAATGCACATGAATTTATATCACAGACGCCGGATGGCTATAATACATATGTGGGAGAAAAAGGACACAGTTTGTCCGGTGGAGAGAGACAGCGGATTGCGATTGCAAGAGCAATTTTGAATGAACCTAGACTGTTAATTTTAGATGAAGCAACGGCAAGTCTTGACACGGAGAGTGAATTTATGATACAACAAGCATTGGAGCGTTTGACCAAGGGGCGTACTACCTTTGCGATTGCGCATCGTCTTTCGACGTTAAAACATGCAGACAGACTTGTTGTAATTGACGGACATCGTGTTGCGGAAGTGGGGTCTCATGAAGAATTGATTGCAAAGAGAGGTATTTATTATCGACTTGTAAAAGCACAGTTAGCAATGCAGGGAGACGAAAATTTACCACTAGGAGGAAAGTGTGAAGCAGTTATTTAAGTTTTTAAGTTCATACAAAAAAGAGTGTATTTTCGCCCCGTTGTTTAAATTGTTTGAGGCGACGTTAGAATTATTTGTACCGCTTGTTATGGCAGCAATTATTGACCATGGAATCGGAAGCAGAGATTATGGTTTTATTGGATGGATGGGAGGTATATTGGTTCTTTTGGCAGCGGTTGGTTTGACCGCTGCTCTTGTGGCGCAGTATTTTGCGGCGAAAGCAGCTGTGGGATTTGCCGCCGGACTGAGACAGGCGTTGTTCCGTCATATTCAGTCCTTATCGTTTGGAGATGTTGACCAGGTAGGAAGTTCTACATTGATTACCCGTTTGACAAGTGATACGAACCAGTTACAGGCAGCTGTTAATATGGCACTTCGTTTGTTTCTGCGTTCGCCGTTTGTAGTGCTCGGTGCGATGGTTATGGCGTTTACAATTGATGTCAAGGCTGCGCTTGTTTTTGTAGTTGTCATTCCATTATTATCAATCGTTATTTTCGGTGTGATGTTTGTCAGTATTCCGATGTACCGCCGTGTGCAGGAGGCACTTGATAAACTGTTAGGAAGAACCCGTGAGAATTTGTCCGGTGTCCGTGTGCAGCGTGCTTTTAATAAGCAGGAACAGGAGAAGGAAAAATTTGCGGAAGAAAATCAGGCATTAAATAAGTTCCAGATGGTAGTGGGAAGAGTTTCCGCACTTACAAACCCGATTACCTATCTGATTATCAATGTCGGAGTAATTGCGTTAATCTGGATTGGTGCGCTGAAAGTAGATGCCGGTTATTTGTCTCAGGGACAGGTAGTTGCGTTAGTTAATTATACGGCACAGATTTTGGTAGAATTAATCAAACTGGCGAACATGATTGTTATGGTAAATAAAGCGATTGCCTGTGGTGACCGTGTGCAGGAAGTCTTTGAGAGAGAACCGGGACTTTCTACGCCGAATGAGGAGACAAAGCCGGGGGATGGCGACATTGCTGTTTCATTTGAACATGTCGGTCTTGTCTATCCGGGAACCCATACGGAATCCCTTACCGATATTCATTTTTCCGTGAAAAAGGGAGAGACCGTTGGCGTTATCGGTGGTACCGGTTCCGGAAAAACATCGTTAGTTCATTTGATTCCGAGATTTTATGATATTACATCCGGTAAATTACTCGTTGATGGCGTAGAGGTTCATAAGCAGTCACTTGCCTTGTTGAGAAACCGGATTGGTGTTGTGCTTCAGAAAGCCGTTTTGTTTGAAGGAACCATCCGCTCCAACCTGCAATGGGGCAAAAAAGATGCAACGGAAGAGGAAATGTGGAAGGCGCTTGAAATTGCTCAGGCAAAAGAAGTTGTTCTTGGAAAACCGGATGGACTGGATTCGGTTGTGGAGCAGGGAGGGCGAAATTTCTCCGGCGGACAGAAACAGCGTCTGACAATTGCCAGAGCATTGGTGAGAAGACCGGAAATATTGATTATGGATGATAGTGCCTCGGCACTTGATTATGCAACGGATGCCGCTCTTAGAAAGGCAATTCGCGAAGAATTAAAAGATATGACACTTTTTATTGTTTCCCAGCGTGCGGCTTCGGTGCGAAATGCAGATAAGATTGTTGTGCTTGATGATGGCGTGATTGTAGGAATGGGAACGCATGATACGCTGATTGATTCCTGTGAGGTCTACCGGGAAATTTATGAATCCCAATACGGAAAGGGGGCAAGATAGTCATGACGCAGAAGGAAACGATAAAAAAGGTGCTGCATTATATCCGCCGCTACCGGTTTTTCCTGATTGTTTCTCTTGTACTGGCGCTGATTACGGTTGTGCTTACCCTTTACGTGCCGATTCTTACCGGACAAGCAGTGGATTTGATTGTAGGAAAAGGACAAGTTGATTTTGCCGGTGTTTATCACATTTGTGTGAAAATCGGAATTGCTATTTTGCTTACGATGGCGGCACAATGGGTGATGAATGTTGCCAATAACAAAATCACTTACAGTGTTGTGCGTGATATCCGTACGGATGCTTTTGAGAAAATTCAGATACTTCCGCTTAGTTACATTGACAGTCATTCTTATGGTGGAATTGTGAGCCGTGTTATTGCGGATGCCGACCAGTTTGCCGACGGATTGTTGATGGGATTTACCCAGTTGTTTACCGGTGTAATTACGATTTTAGGAACGCTTGGCTTTATGCTTAGTGTCAGTGTACCGATTGCATTAGTCGTTGTGGTTTTGACACCGGTATCTCTGTTTGTGGCAGCGTTTATTGCGAAAAGAACATATCAGATGTTTCGTATGCAGTCAGAGACCAGAGGGGAGCAGACGGCGCTGATTGAAGAAATGATTGGCAACCAGAAAGTAGTTCAGGCATTTGGACAGGAGAATGAAGTAGGAGACCGTTTTGATGAAATTAATGACCGTCTTTCTAAGTATTCGCTTCAGGGAACCTTTTTCTCATCCATTACCAATCCGTCCACTCGTTTTGTCAATGCGCTTGTGTATGCGGCAGTTGGTGTGTTTGGTGCTTTTTTCGCGATTCAGGGCGGTATTTCGGTTGGGCAGCTTTCCTGTTTCTTAAGTTACGCAAACCAGTATACAAAACCGTTTAACGAAATTTCAGGTGTCGTGACAGAACTTCAAAATGCGATTGCCTGTGCCGGACGAGTGCTTGAGTTGATTGAAGAAACACCGGAGATTCCGGATTCAGAAGATGCCATAAAGCTTGGCAAAGCAGATGGAAAAGTGGAAATTGAAGATGTGTATTTTTCTTATGAGCCGAATCAGAAATTGATTGAGCATTTTAATTTACAGGTAAAGCCCGGACAGCGTGTAGCAATTGTTGGTCCTACCGGCTGTGGTAAAACGACGTTAATTAATCTCTTGATGCGGTTTTATGATGTAAATTCCGGTGCAATTAAAGTAAGTGAAAAAGATATCCGGAAAGTGACGAGAGAGAGTCTTCGTGCTAATTATGGTATGGTGCTTCAGGAAACGTGGTTAAAGCAGGGAACCATCCGGGAGAATATCGTGATGGGGCGTGAGAATGCGACGGACGATGAAGTGCTAGCAGCGGCAAAGGCAAGTCACGCACACAGTTTTATTAAGAGACTTCCAAACGGTTACGATACCGTGATTGGTGAAGATGGCGGAAGTTTGTCGGCAGGACAAAAACAGTTGTTATGTATTACGAGAGTAATGCTTTGTCTGCCGCCAATGCTGATTTTGGATGAGGCAACTTCATCCATTGATACGCGCACCGAGATGAGGATTCAGAAGGCGTTTGCTACGATGATGCAGGGTAGAACGAGTTTTCTGGTGGCGCATCGTTTGTCAACCATTCAGGAAGCAGATGTGATTCTTGTGATGCGGGATGGAAAAATCGTGGAGCAGGGAAATCATGAAGAACTGTTAGCTGCAAATGGATTTTATAAGAATTTGTTTGATGCTCAGTGGAGCTAAAAGAATAAAAAAGACCTGCCGTGTGGTTTACTGCACGGCAGGTCTTTTCTTTTTTATTAACCCATTTGTACGGTTACAGAAACTTGTTTTTTGGATGCGTCATACGGAATTACGGTTGTCTGTCCAAGACTTTGTCCGTCAACAATTAATTCCTTTACACCCTTTTCAACATTATCCGGATTCTTTACTTCAATGTTGTATTCAACACCGCGGAATGTACGGGTAATTGTAAAGTCACCAAAGTTTTTCGGAATACATGGGTTTACGCTCAATCCTTTTAATGTTGGCTCAACACCTAAAATGAATTGGGATACATTTAAGAAGGTCCAGGCGGCAGTTCCTGTGAGCCAGCTGTTTTTCGCTTCACCAAATGTCTTAGCATCTTTTCCGGCAATCATCTGGGAATAGACATACGGTTCGGTGCGATGGATTTCACTGATTTCTTCTAAATAAGCCGGGCAGGTTTTGCGGTAAATTTCAAAAGCTCTGTCACCGCGTCCAATCTGTGTTTCAGCAGCGGAAATCCAAGGGTTATTGTGACAGAAGATACCGGCATTTTCTTTGTATCCCGGTGGATAAGAAGAAATTTCGCCAAGGTTTACATAGTATCTTGTATATGGTGGCTGCAAAAGTACAATACCATATTTGGTATCCAGTTTTTCTTTTACGGAATCTAATGCTTTTTTAGCAAGGCCGTTTTCTACGCCGACACCTGCCAGTACACAGAAGCCCTGAGGTTCAATGTAAATCTGTCCCTCTTCGCATTCTTTGGAACCGACTTTGTTGCCGTCTGCGTCGTAAGCACGTAAGAACCATTCGCCGTCCCAACCGCTTTCTTCAATGGCTGCGACCATTTTTTCAACTTCTTCTCTGGCTCTTTTGGCTTCTTCCGGTTTATTAATTGCGTCGCAGAGGTCAGCGTATTCTTTACCGTATTTGACAAACATACCGGCAATAAATACCGATTCAGCAACCGGTCCTTCGCTTGGGCCAAAGGTCTGGAAGGATTCGCCCGGTTCTTTGGAGAAGCAGTTCAAGTTCAGGCAGTCGTTCCAGTCGGCGCGTCCAATCAATGGGAGATTGTGCGGTCCTTTGTGGTTGACTGTGTAGTTAAAGGAGCGTGTCAGATGTTCAAACAAACTTGTTGCCACGCTAAAATCATTATCATAAGGAACGGTTTCGTCCAAAATGGAGAAATCACCGGTTTCACGGATGTAAGCGGAAGTTCCGGCAATCAGCCACAATGGATCATCGTTGAATCCGCTACCGATATCACTGTTTCCTTTTTTTGTTAATGGCTGATACTGGTGGTAAGCACTGCCGTCAGCAAACTGTGTGGATGCGATATCGATGATTCGCTCTCTGGCGCGGTCCGGAATCAGGTGGACAAAGCCAAGCAAATCCTGACAGGAATCACGGAATCCCATACCTCGTCCGATTCCGGACTCATAATAAGAAGCGGAACGCGACATATTAAAGGTAACCATGCACTGATACTGGTTCCAGATATTTACCATGCGGTTTAATTTTTCATCCCCTGACTTCACCGTATAGTGGGAGAGGAGACGGTTCCAATGCTCATTCAATTCGTGGAAGGCATCGCTTACCTGCTCTTTCGTTTGGTATTTGTTAAGCAGTTCGTCTGCCGGTTTTTTGTTAATTACATTTGGTGCTTCAAATTTATCATCCGGGTCATTTTCGCAGTAGCCGAGAACGAATACAAGTGTCTCACATTCACCCGGTTTCAATGTCAGATTAATCTGGTGTGAACCAATCGGATACCAGCCGCTTGCGATCGAATTGGTAGCATTTCCCTGTTCGATGGCAAGAGGGGCTGCAGCACTGCGGTATGCACCAAGAAAGGCGTCGCGGCTTGTATCAAATCCGTCAATATCATGATTTACGGCAAAGACCGCATAATGGTTGCGGCGCTCGCGGTATTCTGTTTTGTGGTAAATGCGGGAGCCGATAATCTCTACTTCTCCGGTATTTAAGTTTCGCTGGAAGTTTGTCATATCATCCATTGCATTCCAGAGACAGAACTCAATATAGGAAAATAAAGTTATGGTGCGCTCGCAATCTGTTGTGTTGGTAATTGTGATTTCATTGATTTCACAATTGTCGTGAACCGGAACAAAAGTCAAAAGATTTGCATTGATTCCATCTTTCTCAGATATAAAGCGGGTGTAACCCATGCCGTGGTGGCATTCATAGGAATCCAAATCTGTTTTGACCGGCATCCAACCGGGATTCCATACGGTATCACCGTCTTTTATATAGAAGTAACGGCCACCCTCATCGTTTGGAATGTTGTTGTAGCGGTAACGTGTCAAGCGCAACAACTTTGCATCTTTATAGAAACTGTACCCGCCACCGGTGTTGGAAATCAAAGAAAAGAAATCCGTGCTGCCTAAATAGTTAATCCAAGGCAGTGGTGTTTTGGGGGTTGTAATCACATATTCACGATTGGCGTCATCAAATTTTCCGAATTTCATAGAACCTCCATTCCGATGCTTTGCAAAGCATCCTTATAATAGTATTAGCATAATGTCCCCAGGCGGAGTGCTCCGCAGCTTTGTTGCACAAATCGCTTCTTCCTCATATTTTGCGGTTATCAAGGTCAACGTTTCTTTCGTGCAAGCACGAAAAATCGTTGACTTTGCAAGCTAGGGGCGAACGCCCCAGGCGGATTGCTCCGCGGCAAAGCCGCTTTCGCAATCCGAAAATATTCGGAATCCGCAGATTTGTTGCACAAATCGCTTCTTCCTCATATTAGGCGGTTACCAAGGTCAACGTCTTTTCCGTGCAAGCACGAAAAATCGTTGACTTTGGTAATCTGGGGCGTTACGAAAACGATTTCGTGATAATTTCATTATATAGGAAGTCAAAGGGAAATGCAAGCGGGATATTTGTGCAATTCCAACAAAAAAAATTAAATTAGTATTGACTCTTTGTGAAAAGTGTGGTACAGTAGACTTACGAAAACGATTACGGAAAACGAGGAATGCTCATGGTATCAATGAAAGACATCTCAGAGACATGCGGTGTATCGATTGCGACAGTAAGCAAAGCATTGAATGGACGCACTGATATAAGTACTTCGACAAAAGAACGGGTGCTTGAGGTGGCTAAGAAGATGGGCTATGTACCAAACTCATCCGCTCGTGCACTGAAGACAAACCGTACCTATAACATTGGAGTGCTATTTGCGGATGAAGCGCGAAGTGGTTTGACCCATTCCTATTTTTCTCCAGTACTTGACAGCTTCCGACAGGGAGTGGAAGAAAAGGGATATGATATAACCTTTTTGGGAAGGCATGTGGGAAAGAGTGAATTGTCCTATAGTGAACATAGCAAATATCGCGGAGTCGATGGTGTGATTGTTGCTTGTGTGGATTTTGAAGCGGAAGAAGTAAAAGAATTGCTTCAAAGTGGTATACCGGTTGTGACAATCGATTATATATTTAATGACAAGGCATGTGTTATGTCGGACAACATTAGAGGAATGGAACAATTGGTTTCTTACATTATACAATGTGGACATAAGAAAATTGCTTATATCCACGGCGCGGATTCTTTTGTTACTAGAAGCCGTATCGGAAGTTTTTTGCGGACGATGAAAAGGTATGGGATAGAAACCGAAGACAGATATATTCGGGAAGGTATTTACCACGCACCGGATGTATCGGCAAAAATTACTCACGAATTATTATCATTGGAAGATAGACCTACTTGTATTGTTTATCCGGATGATTTTTCTTGTATCGGAGGTATTAATGTGATTCGAAGCAAAGGACTTTCGATTCCTAATGATATCTCAGTAGCCGGTTATGACGGACAAAGAATTGCCCACGTGATTGAGCCGAAGATAACGACTTACCGGCAGAATACAGAACAAATCGGAAAAGTCGCAGCAGCAAAGTTGGTAGAGCTGATTGAACAGCCGGAACTGGCACTTGTTGAAAGACTTGATGTACAAGGAGAATTAATACGAGGATGTTCAGTTCTTTCGATGAAATAATAAAAGTTATTCCTTAAAGGAATGACACGAAACTGTTCACAACTTTCATGAAGAAATTTGTGGAAGAATTAAAAAAATCATTATTTTAGGAGGGTATTGATTTATGAGGAAAAAATGGTTAGCGCTGGCATTGTCTATGGCTATGGTAGTTGGTTCAATTACCGGATGTGGCGGAAGTGACAGCAACAAGGATGCAAGTAATTCATCAAAGAGCAACGATTCAGCAAAAGTGGAAACCGTAGCTGATGGTGGCGGAAAAGTTCTTAACATTTATGTTTGGAACACAGAGTTCAAAGAGCGTTTTGAAAAGTATTATCCGGATTACAACAAAGATACACAGAGTATCGGTGATGTAAAAGTTAAATTCGTGACAAACACAAACGAAGGTGGTGTTTATCAGAAGAAACTGGATGCTGCTTTGAAAAAACAGGACAGCGCAAGTGCAGATGACAAAATTGATATGTTCCTCTGCGAGATGGATTATGTAAACAAGTACACGAATACAGACATGGCTCTTGATATTAAATCACTTGGACTTACCGATGATGATTTGAGCCAGATGTATGATTACACAAAACAGGCTGCTACAAAGAGTGATGGTACTCTTCGTGCTGTTTCATGGCAGGGCTGCCCTGGTGGATTTGTTTATCGTCGTTCTATCGCAAAAGAAGTATTTGGAACAGATGATATCGAAAAGATTCAGGAGCAGGTATCTGACTGGGATAAGTTCGCAGCAGCAGCTGAGACTTTGAAGGGCAAAGGATACAAGATGCTTTCCGGTTATGATGATGCACTTCGTGTATACTCAAACAACGTAAGCCAGAAATGTGTAAATGATGAAGGTGTTATCCAGATTGACCCATCCATCGAAAAATGGATTGACACAACAAAAGAGTATACTGACAAAGGTTACAACAACGGAACAAGCCTTTGGGCTGAAGAGTGGACTGCTGACATGGGCAAAGATAGTAAAGTATTTGGTTACTTCATGCCTGCATGGGGCATTAACTTCTCCATGGCAGAAGGATCCGGTGCTAAGAAAAATGATGACGGTACCTTTACACCGGGCGGAAGTTACGGTGACTGGGCTGTAGTAACCGGACCACAGTCATTCAACTGGGGCGGTTCCTTCATCTGTGGAGCAGCTGGAACAGATAATGCAAAATTGGTTGCAGACATCATGAAGAAACTCTGCTGTGACAAAGACATCATGTTCAACATCAGCAAAGACACTTCAGACTTCGTAAACAACAAGGCAGCAAACAAAAAGCTGGAAGAGGAAAATGTAACATCTGACTTCCTTGGTGGACAGTCTCTTGTAAAAGCTTTAAGTTCAGCAGCTGACAACATCAATTGCAGCAACGTATCTCCTTATGACCAGATGTACATCGAAAGCTTGATGGCTAAGATGAAAGATTACTATCAGGGTAAAGTAAGCAAAGAGAAAGCAATTGACAACTTCAAGAACGAGGTAATCAAGAGTTATCCGGATTTGAAAAAATAATGGGTAACAGCTTAGAAACGAATTAGTTTTCTGGCGGGACGGGGTGCCCCTGTCCCGCCATTTTTATCAAAAGGTAAGGGGGATTTTATGGCTGGAAAGAAAGATGTGACGGCGTATAAACGTCCGCACAAATTAAAGTATGGCAAATGGGGCCTGATTTTTATCCTTCCGTTTTTCATTTGCTATGGTATATTTCAGTTATATCCGTTGATTGCAACATTTTATCGAAGCTTTTTTCATGACAAAACGGATATTTTCCTAAATAGTGTATTTGAGTTTGCCGGGTTTGAAAATTATATCGACCTTTTTACCAAATATGATATTGTAAAATATTTTGGTAATACGATGTTATTGTGGCTGCTTGGATTTATTCCGCAGATTATTGTATCATTGCTTTTTGCATCTTGGTTTACTGACATTCGATTAAAATTGAAAGGTACTGGTGCGGTTAAGGTTATTTTGTATTTACCGAATATGCTGATGGCCTCATCCATAGCAGTATTGTTTGGTAAACTATTTGCAGTAACCGGACCAATCAATCATATATTAGGAACGTCCATTCACTTTTTGGAAAATGAGTGGGGCATTCGTTTAATCATTGCCTTTATCAACTTCCTGATGTGGACGGGTAATACGACCATCCTTCTGATGGCAGGTATTATGGGAATTGACCCAGCTCTTTATGAAGCGTCTGCAATTGATGGTGCGAGTGCGAAACAGCAGTTTCGACGGATTACCATGCCGATGCTGAAACCAATTATGTTGTACGTTATGATTACTTCCATGATTGGTGGTTTGCAGTTGTTCGATATTCCGAACCTGATTGTAAACCGTGGTGGTACAAATGGCGTGGCTTCGACTGTTGTTATGGATATCAGTACGAGAATCAACTCATCACAGGGTGACATGGGTGTTGCCGGTGCTGAATCCGTTGTATTGTTCTTGGCTGCCGGTCTGATTGGAATCTTTATGTTCCGTATCATGCAAAGTGATGAGGATAAGGAAATAAAGGCTCATAAAAAAGCAGAACGAAAAGCCAGAAAACAGGCAAAGGGGGTGCAGTAAATGGCAAAATATGCAAATTTGTCAGCGGACGAAATCCGCGGTCACCGTATGCTTGTCTTTCGTCGAACGGTTGCCTATATTGTTTTGATATTGGTATGTATTATCTGTATCTTTCCGTTTGTTATGCTCTTGGTAAATACAACAAAAGATACATCGACATTAAAAACGACATTTAGCCTGCTTCCGGGCGGTGATTTTGTCAGAAACTTTACGAATGCAATTAACGAGACAAAAGTAGCGGTCCTGCATTCGATGTTTAACTCATTAATTGTAGCAGTGATTTCATGTGTTACCAGTGTGTATATTGCGACACTTACTGCTTACGGATTATATGCTTACAATTTCCGCTTAAAAAAGGCAGCATTTGTGTTCATCATGGTTATCCTTATGGTGCCGACACAGGTTTCTGCACTCGGTTTTGTGGAAATGATGGATGCATGGGGAATTAAAGATTCATTTATTCCTTTGATTTTCCCTACCTTGGCATCTCCGGCAGTATTCTTCTTTATCAAACAGTATATGGAGAGTTCACTGCCACTTGAAATTGTGGAAGCCGGTCGAATTGACGGTGGACATGAATTTTACATCTTTAACTTTGTCGTTATGCCGATTTTGAAACCGGCATTGGCGGTGCAGATGATTTTCCAATTTGTTGCTTCTTGGAATAACTATTTCCTGCCACAGTTATTGATGGATAACAGTAGTGAAAATGCTACACTTCCATTGGTTGTGGCAAGTTTGCAGGCAGAAGCTTATCTGACGGATTTGGGCGAGATTTATATGATACTTGGTTTCGCAATTATTCCGTTGATTGTTGTATACTTGTGTCTGTCAAAATTTATTATTCGTGGTGTTGCCCTTGGCTCTGTAAAGGGTTGATGACAATCAGAAAACAAAAAGTGCTTGCGTAGAAATAAAAGTAGGATCGGTGCGATACAGAATTTTTGTATGAGTTCTCTGTATCGCATCGATTTTATTTTATGATAAAAAACTTTACTATTTTGTTAAAGAATGATAAAATTTATCAGTAGGTATAATTATTGGGAAATGAGAATACCAACAATTTTTTTTAGCCGAAAGGAGAAGGAATGTGAACGAACAGCAGCAACAAAAACTGGACGAAATTCTGAAAAAACATGAGTATAAAAGCAATCTTGTGATTGCGATTATGCAGGACGTTCAGAAAGAGTATCACTATCTTCCGGAAGAGGCATTATGTTATATTGCCAAAGAGTTGAAGATGAGTGAGGCGAAGATTTATGGGGTAGCGACATTTTATGAGAACTTTTCTTTGGAACCAAAGGGTAAATTTGTCATTAAAATATGTGACGGTACAGCATGCCATGTACGAAAATCAGTGCCGATTTTGGAAGAGTTTCGTAAAACGCTTGGGGTTACACAAGAAAAGCCAACTTCTGATGATATGCTTTTTACTGTTGAAACAGTATCTTGTCTGGGAGCCTGTGGTCTGGCACCGGTATGTACGGTAAATGACCATGTGCATCCATCCATGACACCCGAAAAGGCGCGGGAACTTATTAAGCAGTTAAAGGAGGAGGCAGCGAATGAAAATTAAGAATCGTGAGGAACTGATTGCGAAGCAAGAGGAATATCGTGCTTCTTTAAATAGTCAGAGAAAACAAATCCTGATTTGTGCCGGAACCGGCTGCGTAGCCGGAGGCTCATTAGAGATTTACGCAAAAATGAAAGATATCATTGAGGGCAAAGGATTGAAATGTGCTCTTGTTCTGGAAAAAGATCCGCATGGAGACAGCATTGGATTAAAAAAGAGCGGCTGTCACGGTTTTTGTGAGATGGGACCGCTTCTTCGTATCGAGCCGATGGGATGGCTGTACATAAAAGTGAGTCTTGATGATTGCGAAGAAATTATCGAAAAATCCATTATTGGAGACGAAGTTATTGACCGTTTGGTGTACAAAGACCAGGAGGGAAATCCATATGTGAAACAGGAGGATATTCCGTTTTACAAGCAGCAGACTCGTATTGCGCTTGAGTACTGCGGACATATTAATGCGGAAAGTATTGCTGAGTATTTGGCTCTTGGCGGCTATAGTGCCGTGGCAAAAGCTTTATTTGATATGACGCCTCAGGGCATTGTCGATGAGATTACGGAGTCCTGCCTGCGTGGACGCGGAGGCGGTGGATTCCCTGCAGGAAGAAAATGGCAGCAGGTGTTAGACCAGAAGGAAGAAGAAAAATATATTGTTTGTAACGGTGACGAGGGTGACCCGGGGGCCTTTATGGATCGTTCCATGATGGAAGGTGAGCCGCATCGTGTGATTGAAGGTATGCTGATTGCTGCGATTGCGACGGGTGCGCATCACGGCTACATTTATGTGCGTGCAGAGTATCCGCTTGCCGTTGAGAGACTTCAGACAGCTATTGATAAGGCAATGGACCGCGGACTGTTAGGAAAAGATATTTTGGGTTCCGGTTTTGATTTTGATTTACATATCAGCCAGGGAGCCGGTGCATTTGTCTGTGGTGAGGGAAGTGCGCTGACAACATCAATTGAAGGAAACCGCGGTATGCCGCGCGTGAAACCACCAAGAACGGTAGAGCATGGTTTGTTTGACAAGCCAACAGTTTTAAATAATGTTGAAACATTTTGTAATGTACCGCCGATTCTGTTAAATGGTGCGAAATGGTATCAGGGCTATGGTCCGGCAAACAACCATGGCACGAAAGCATTTGCCCTTACCGGCAATGTACAGAATACTGGGTTGATTGAGGTACCGATGGGAACGACGCTGCGTGAAGTTATTTTTGATATTGGCGGCGGTGTCAAAGGTGGTGCTTTTAAAGCGGTTCAGATTGGCGGACCATCCGGCGGATGTCTGTGTATCAGTGCGACAGAAGATCATTTGGATATGAAACTGGATTTTGATTCGCTGAAAAAAGTAGGTGCCATGATTGGTTCCGGTGGCCTTGTTGTTATGAATGATAAGAGCTGCATGGTTGAAGTGGCACGTTTCTTTATGAATTTTACCCAGAATGAATCTTGTGGTAAATGTGTGCCGTGCCGTGAGGGAACAAAGCGTATGCTTGAACTGCTTACGGATATCACCGAGGGGCGCGGAACGATGGAGCATATAGAGTTGTTGGAAACATTGGCGGAGACCGTTTCGGCAACGGCACTTTGTGGTCTTGGTAAAACAGCCGCTTCACCGGTTGTATCAACGCTTAAGTATTTTCGTGACGAATACATTGCTCATGTAGTGGATAAAAAATGTCCGGCAGGCCAGTGTAAAGCATTGACAAGCCTTCAGATTGACCCTGAACTTTGTAAGGGCTGTACCAAATGTGCAAGAATGTGTCCGGTAGGTGCAATTTCCGGAAACGTAAAAGAGCCGCATGTGATTGACACGACAAAATGTATTAAATGCGGCGCATGTAAAGATGGATGTAACTTTGGTGCAGTGAAGGAGGTGTAACAATGGCTGAGAAAAAATATATGATAATTGACGGCATTCGTGCCGAGTTTACGGATGAAAAAAATATTTTGCAGGTCATTCATAAAGTGGGGATTCATGTACCGACTTTTTGTTACTATTCGGATATGTCCATTTATGGTGCCTGCCGTATGTGTGTGGTAGAAGATGAGAGAGGAGGTATTATTGCTTCCTGTTCGACGCCGCCGAAAAATAAAATGGTAATTAAAACAAATACCGGTCGTCTGCATGATTACCGTAAGATGATTCTGGAACTTTTACTGGCATCTCATTGCAGAGATTGTACCGTATGTGAGAAAAATGGAAACTGCCGTTTGCAGATGTTAGCTGCCCGCTTCCGTCTGACGGATGTGAGATTTCCGAATACGCATCCGGAGCGGATGATTGACGATTCTTCGCTTTCAATTGTGCGCGACCCAAGCAAATGTATTTTATGTGGTGACTGTGTGCGTATGTGTAACGAAGTGCAGCATGTGGGAGCAATTGATTTTGCAAACCGTGGTGCCAATATGGTTGTCACACCGGCATTTAACCGAAAAATTGCTGAGACAGATTGTGTCAACTGCGGACAGTGTGCAGCCGTTTGTCCGACGGCGGCAATTACCATAAAGAAAGATTTAAAACAAGTTTGGCAGGCTTTGTATGCTCCGAATAAGCGTGTTGTTGCACAGGTTGCACCAGCGGTTCGTGTTGCGATTGGCGAAGAGTTTGGCTTAAAACCAGGCAAAAACTCAATTGGTAAAATTTATACCGCACTTCGTATGTGTGGATTTGATACTGTGTTCGACACAAGTGTAGCAGCTGATTTAACAATTGTGGAAGAGGCAGCAGAGCTTGTACGCAAATTGGAAAATGGCGAAAATACATATCCAAACGGAAATAAATATCCATTATTTACTTCCTGCTGTCCGGGCTGGGTTCGCTTTGTAGAGACAAAACACCGTGACATGCTTCCTTACGTTTCTACGTGCAAATCGCCAATGGAAATGTTTGGGGCGGTAATTAAAGAATACTACAAACCGGCAGATAAAGAAGCCGGCTTAGAAACGGTATCGGTTGCGGTTATGCCGTGTGTAGCAAAGAAATACGAGGCAGCCAGAGACGAATTTAAGCGAAATGATGTGCCGGATGTGGATTATGTAATCACAACCAAAGAACTGATTCTTATGATTAAAGAATTGGGAATCCAGTTTGATGAAATTGAGCCGAGTGCACCGGATATGCCGTTTAGCATTTACTCCGGAGCAGGCGTTATTTTCGGCGTAACCGGTGGTGTGACAGAAGCAGCACTCCGTCATGTGGCGGCACAGGACAATGAGACGATGCGCCAGTTAGAGTATACCGGTATCCGTGGTCTCGAAGGTGTCAAAGTGGCAGAGGTTGAAATCGGCGAAAAAACACTGCGAATCGGCGTTGTAAATGGTCTTGGAAATGCGGATAATCTGCTTGAAAAGATTCGTTCCGGTGAAGAACATTTTGATTTTGTCGAGGTTATGGCGTGTCCATATGGATGTATCGGCGGTGCCGGTCAGCCATTTGGCTATCAGTCCGTCAAACAGGAACGCTCTACCGGAATGTATAAAGCAGACAAATCTGCGATTATTAAACGCTCCGGCGAAAATCCGGTCGTGAGCCAGCTCTACGAAAATGGAGTCTTGAAAGGAAGAAGCCACGAACTTCTGCATGTAAATTATTTGAAAGCGGAAGAGTAAGGAAAAAGTAAGGAAATAGAAAAAGCCCATTCGTCTTGAGAGAGGATAATGTTTGTCTCTTGCGGATGGGCTTTTTGTCGTTGATTCACATTTTGTTATGTGGTAGTATAATAGCATATTGTAAATTTATTATTTGAATTACTAAGATGGTTTTATGAGCGGATTTATTGGTAAAGATATAAGGGGAAAACGATTCTTAGAATTGATGTTCCGGCAGCAGACCGGCATGATAAGCCGGTGTATATTGGTGTTGATCCGATGAAAGGAACTTATCGCAGGGACTACGAGGGGGATTTTCTGTGTTCAGAGGAAGCAGTTCGAGCTATGTTTGCAGATCAGCGAGATGGTGGAACAGATACGGAAGTATTAGATAATATGGGATTGGATGCGTTGAATACAGATACCATTAAGGGGTATCGGATTGTATTTGAACAATTGCATCAAGGACATCCGTGGAATTTACTTGAAAATGATGAATTTTTAATGAAACTGCGGGCCGTTGCCAAGAATAATAAAGGGGAACTGTCTCCGACTATCGCAGGCTTGTTGTTTTTTGGAGATGCTTATCGGATAACAGAAGTATTTCCAAATTATTTTTTAGACTATCGCGAAGAAAGTGAGGATAAATCTGTTAGATGGTTGTTCCGGACACATTCTGATGAAGGAGATTGGAGCGGTAATCTTTATGATTTTTACTATAAAGTAATTAATCGGATTGATGATGATATTGCAGTGCCTTTTGTAAACCGAAAGGATGGATACCGGGTGGATCGTGTAGATGTGCACGCGGCATTAGGAGAGGCTGTGGCAAATGCTTTGGCGCATTCCAACTATTACGAAAGACGAGGTGTGGTTGTCGTTAAAAAGGGAAAAGAGATAACGATTTCAAATCCGGGAACCATACGAATCACAAAAGAGGAATTTTATGCGGGAGGAAATAGCGATCCTAGAAACCCGAATATTTTGAAAATGTTTGGGTTTGTCAATGTTGGTGAGCGTGCCGGCAGTGGAGTTGATAAGATTATGACTGCATGGAAAGAGCAGAACTGGAAAAAACCTGAATTTGATTTTTCGGTTCGCGCAGACCGTGTCACTTTAAAGTTAGAAGTTGGACAGGTTGTATATATTCCGGGGGCAGCAGATTTGCGCGTGGAAGAACAAACGTTAGAACAAAAAATGTCATTGTTGAGTGAAAAAGAAGAAGCCATTCTGCACTATATTTTTGAACGTGGCAGCATAAGTACAGGAAAGGCGGCAGAAGTGTGTGGATATAAGTCAAGAACTTCCGCTAGAAAGGTGATTGATGAGATGGTAGAGAAGGGCTATATCGTGAAAAACGGAAAAGGAGCAAGTGTTCGATATAGTATTTGCGGTGAAAAAGTGGTCAAAAAGTGACCATTTACTGGTCATTTTATAAAAAAGTGGTCATTTACTGGTCAATATCGAACACTTTTGTCAGGTGTGGTGGGATGAGGACAGTTGCTAATCTTTTAGGATTCCAGTAAATCAGTAGAAAGACTTTGTGACTCGTGGGTTTTGAGTACGTCGGTATGTGGCGCTGGTAGTTTCAGTGCCCATACCGTTACGCACTCAATGAACGGGAGTGCCCACGAGACGCGAAGCCTTTCTACTTATTTATGGAACCAAAAAAATTAACACCACCCCCCTTCCCCTTTACTTTTCCAGGCAAACATAGTAAAATATTTTGCATAAAAGCACTCTAGGAGAGAAGGAGATTTAAGATGCAGTTTGACCATCTGTCGTATGGAGATTTTAATCCCCATCTTTTATATATTGGGAAAAAGGTGCCGGAGGTCAGTGGGGAGGACCATAGCCATGACTATTTGGAACTGACTTATATTTTGTCGGGGAAGGCAAGATACTACATAGAAGGAAAAGAATATTTATTGCAGCCGGGGGATTTGTTAGTGGGAAATCCGGGGCTTGTGCATCGTTTTGAACTGCGAAAAGGGGAAAAACCGCCCATTGAAGTGTATATCGGATTAAGTAATTTTCATTTCCAGGATATGCCGCCACAGTCGTTAATTTTGCCGGATGGAGCACCGGTGCTGCGATGTGGGGCAGAGTTGAAGCAGGACTTAAACCAGTTGGTGCAGACAATGATTTCCGAAACCAAAATCCAGCAGAATGGGCAGTATTTCATGATAAAAGCCTATATGGTGCAGATGTTAGTATTGATTCTCAGGCAGATACATGGTGAAGAAAAGCAGGAAAATCATGGATTTGTTTTTGAATCCCGCAGTAAGGGCTATGTGGTAAAACGAATTATTGCGTACATGAATGAGAACTATGCTTCTCATATTTCACTTGACCAGATTGCGGCGAATATGTATCTGAGTCCGGTATATATTTCAAAGATTTTCAAAGAAGAGACGGGAGAGTCGCCGATTCGGTATTTGATAAAAATCCGGCTGGAAAAGGCAAAGGAAATATTAGAAAAAGAAAATTGCGGAAGTGTGCGCAATGTATCGCTGGCTGTGGGATATGAAGATGTGTATTATTTTAGTAAATTATTTAAGAAATATTATGGAATTGCCCCTGTTTACTACAAAAGACAGGCGCAAAAAGAGAGTGGAAAGGAGATAAAATAACGTGAAACATTATAGTTTTCTGCTTATTTTGTTTATGGCACTTTGTTTAAGTTTGGGAAATGGAAACAAAGCGCAGGCAGGTTCTTTGCAGACTAGAGGTGTCTGGGTGTCCTGCTTTGAGTTTGAGGAACTTGGACTGAAAGATAAAACAGAGGCACAGTTTCGTGCCAATGCGAATAAAATATTTGCAACAATTCGGGCGAACGGATGCAATACCGTTTATTTTCATGTAAGGGCTTATGATGATGCAATCTATCCGTCTTCTGTGGCAGGATTTAGTAAGTACATATCTTCGGATGGAAAAGCACCGGGGTATGACCCTTTGAAAATATTGGTTTCTCTTGCACATTCACACAAGTTAAAAATTCATGCATGGATGAATCCGTACCGTGTTTCGTCGACGAAAATTCTTGACCCGGCAAGTGAAACGACAACAGTACGAATTGTCAACCAGGTAAAGGAAATTATTAACCGGTATGCAGTGGATGGCATTCACTTTGATGATTATTTTTATCCGACCAATATAAAAAAATACAAGAAGGTGCCGGCTGCAACACGGCGTCAAAATGTAAATGTGATGGTTCGGAAAGTTTATCAGACGGTAAAGCAGAAAAAGAAATCGTTGAAGTTTGGTATCAGCCCTGCCGGTGATATTACATATTGTGAAAAAATCGGGGCGGATGTCAGGACATGGTTGTCTCAAAGTGGGTATGTGGATTATATAATTCCGCAGATTTATTGGTCGAATAACTATATTATGAGCGGTAAAAAAACAGCATTGTTTAATGAGCGTCTGGCAAAGTGGCGTGAAATTAACAAACGTGACGTACCAATGTATGTGGGGCTTGCCCTTTATAAGACCGGCTATTCATTAAAAGAAGATCCGGGCTGGAAGAAATCATCCGGCAACATTGCCTCACAGATTCGCCAGATTCGAAGTGGTAATACAGAAGGGTATGTATTTTTTGCTTACAAGGACTTGATTCGTTCGGGGGCAGCAAAAGAATTAAAAAAATATTACAAGAAAATCGGCAAAATATCACTGAATAAGAAAAAGAAAAAACTTCGCACCGGTAAAAAATATCGGTTAAAGGCGTCGTTCTGGCCGGCAAACCTACATGGTAAAATCAAGTGGAAATCATCCAATAAAAAGATTGCCAGTGTATCGAAAAAGGGGGTTGTAAAGGCAAAGAAAAAAGGAACAGTCCGCATTTATGCGACTTATGGCACGATGAAAAAATCGTGTAAAATTATTGTGAGGAAGAAAAGAAAGTAAAGGAGAGCATTTTGGTAGCTTGGTTTGACAGCGTAATTCTTAATTGGTTTCAGTCAATACAGAATGAGTTTTTAACTGTTTTGTTCAAGGCAATCACATTCCTTGGAGAGGGCGGTTTAATCTGGATTGCTTTGGGGCTTTGTCTCGTTGCTTATAAAAAGACGCGATGGATTGGCATATCGGTTTTACTTGCGTTGTTATTTTCCCTTCTTGTTGGAAATGTGACTTTAAAACCATTGGTGGCAAGACCGAGACCGTGCTGGCGGAATCCGTTGGTTAATCTGCTGATTCAAAATCCAAAAGATTATTCGTTTCCATCCGGGCACTCCCTTTCTTCCTTTGCGGCGGCAATGGCAATCTTTATGAATCATCGAAAAATGGGTGTGGCAGCACTTTTGTTTGCTTTTATCATGGGCTGCACAAGATTATATTTTTATGTGCATTATCCAACAGATGTACTGGCGGGGATGCTCTTTGGTCTGATTCTTGGCTTTTTGGCTTATTGGATTGCCACAAAAGGCAGAAAAAAATGGGAGGAAAGAAGCTGTGCTTGAACTGGAAAAATTACAAAAATCTTATCGAAAAAATGAAGTTTTACAAGATGTTTCAATTACTGTAAAAGATGGAGAGAGTGTATGCTTTGTGGGTGCCAATGGAGCCGGAAAATCGACGCTTTTAAAAATTATAGTTGGTGCATTGAAGCCGGATGCAGGAACTATTTTGTGGAATGGAAAAGCGGTGGATGGAACGTTTCTTTCGGAGCATGTCGGTTATGTGCCACAGGAAAATCCGTTATTTGAAGATTTAACAGTAAAAGACAATTTGGAATTATGGTATGCAAATGATAAAGCACGTTTGCAGAAAGATTTGGAAGATGGGTGGTTATTTTATTTTGGTATGCATAAAATCTATAAAAAACCGGTTAAAAAGTTATCCGGAGGCATGAAAAAAAGACTCAGTATCTGTTGTGCACTGGCTGGTGACCCGGATGTTTTAGTAATGGATGAACCGGGAGCAGCATTGGATTTAATGGCGAAGAACGAAATCCTTCGATTGATAAAGAATTTTACAAGGAAAGGAAAAAGTGTTATAATAACATCTCATGAGATGTCCGAAATCACGTTTTGCCATTCTTTATATGGAATCCGTGATGGTTGTACTGTCACATTGGATAAAGAGATAAACGGTTTTGAACTCACGGAATGGATTCAAGGCTGATTATCATAGAAACAATTCAAAAAAGGAGCCTACCTATGTAGGAAAATGGAGGAAAAAATGGAAAAGAAGAAGAGTAAGGGGAAACTGATTGCGTTAATTATTGCAATCGTTGTTGTTGTCGGAGTCGTGGCAACCGGAATTGTGCTGGCAGCTACCGGTACACTATTTGGTTCGACAAAGAAGAAGGCATTTGACCTTTTGAAACAGGCGCCGGAAAAGATGACACAGTCAGCAGTGAGCAAGCAGCTTGGTCTTGATGAATTGTCAAAGGCTATGTTAGAAAAAGGAATGGATATCAACTACAAAATAAAAGATATCCAGTCATCAGATTCTTCCGTTGATTTGTCCGGTATGGAAATGGGTGCCGGTTTATCACTGGATGTAAATAACAAAAAAGCATCCGCAAAGATTGCCCTTTCCAAAGACGGAAGCCAGTTATCAGCAGAAGCCTATGGTTCATTAGAGGAAAAGAAAGCAGCATTTTCTCTGCCGGAGCTGATTCCAAACAAAACATTCAGCATTACAGCATCTGATAATGAGAGCCAGGAAGCCCTGAATAGTATTTCAGCTGTTTTAGCAGTGCTTCCGGATTTGCAGGAAACATTTTCTGATTTCTTAGAGGAGCAGGGAGATGCCTTGTATGACAGCACAGAATGTGAAAAGGCAGATAATGGTTATCAGATTAAGATTACAAAAGTTTCACTGGATGAGTTTGTAAATAAATTCCGTGATTATGTAAGCAGCCAGTCAGAGACACTCGGTAAGATTGAAGAAAAACTTGGTATGTCCAAAGGAACGATTGCCAGTGGCGTTGGTATGATTGTTCCACAGATTACATCTTACACACAGGATATTATTGTGACGGTAGAGGGCACGGACGGTAACTTGACAGGATTTAAAACCTCTGTGACGGTTGCCGGAGTTAAATTAGATATTCATGGTGCATTTGTAGATAACGATGCCCAGAATACAGCAAATGTTGAGTTGTCCTTGGCACAGAATGGTTCTTCTATTGGAACAGTTACGTATAACCTTCAGGGTAAAAAAGGTGATGTATGCGAAGATACAATTAAAATGGTTGTTTCGAGCATGGGGACGGAAATTGCTTCAACAGAAGTAAAAGAATCCCTTGACACGAAGAATAATAATGCACTTACAATGTCTGCTTCCGTAAAATCGTATAATTCCGATGAGGTGAAAATGTCATGCAGCGGAAGTGTGAAAAACTTAGAAAAAGGTAAGAGTATTACCCTTGATTTTAAAGATGTATCGGTTGACCAGAGCGAAACAGGCACGAATACCTTTGGGATGGAATACTCATTTGCTGCTCTTGACGGTGAAGTAAAAATGCCTGCCGGTGAAGAACAGGTTGTGACAGCCGACACCTTACAGTCAACGTTGACTCAGTATCAGAGTGATGTGATGACTAATTTACAGAACATTTTAGGTAAATGGGGAATTAGTGATATCAGTTCCTTGTTCAGTCCATCTTCATCAGATCCATTAGGATTGAGTGATGCGGATACTTCTTTAACTACCGACAGTTATGATGGTAGCGATGATGACAGTTATACAGACAGTTATGAGGATGAAAATGACACTTTGTAATTCATACAAAATATGTTATCTTAAGAAAATGGCAAAGAGGACCGTTATGGTCCTCCCTGTCATTTTCTTGTCTATGGCGGTTCTTTTGACTGTATTTTTTGTTTGCTTGTCTGCAATTTCAGAAAACAGTAAAATACATATTGGAGTTGTTGTGCCGGAAAAAGGGTTTATGGAGCGAGGGTTACTTGAATATGTCAGCAATATGGCAGATACGAAAACCTTATGTGAGTTCCGGGAACTGAGTGAGACAGAGGCAAAAGAGCAGTTGGATGAAGGAAAGGTGGCGGCTTATGTTACGCTGCCGGAAAATTTATTAGAAAAAATATATCGGAACGAAAAAACCTCCGTCCATATGACAACGGCTAAAACGCCAACAATTGAAAGTGCATTGATGGAGGAACTGGTGGATTCGGCAGTTTCTTTTGTGTTGACAGCAAAAGCCGGTGACTATGCAGCATATCAGTTATACGCAAAGTATGGCAGACAGGGAAGTATGAAGACTGTGGCGATGGATATGAACCGCAATTATATTCGTTTTGTGCTGCGGCAGGAAACTTTGTTTCACGAGAAAACAATAAAATCAGCTTCCGGAATGAACGATACTACGCGTATTTTTCTTGGAATTATGGTGACACTTTTTGTCCTTTTGGGGGCGATTTTGATTTCTCTGCGGGAGCGTCCGACAGCGTTATTGCTTGGCTTATTGAAAGGAAAGAAAATAAACACGGTGGATACGCTTTTTTTTGATGTTTTGTTAAATGGCGGTGTTTTGTTTCTCTGTATGACTGCCGGATTTTACGGATTTGCAGCCCTTTTAGGGGTAAAGGTGACAATGCTTAATATGTGCGGGATTGTCTTTGGTAGTTTTTGCGCGGCTTGTCTGCTTGCCTGTGTCGTTCCGTGCGGCAGGGCAAATGCCGGACAGATACTGTTTCTCTTTGTATTTGCTGTGGTGCAGTTTGTGTTGCTTGGCGGTGCATTTCCGGACTACATGCTGCCCAAAATTCTTGTAAGCATTGGGAAAATACTGCCGGGAGGAGTTTTTGTTGATTTGCTGCATGCAGAAATGAAAGGACAGATTTTTTCATCATCGCTTATTTATGTACTTATGTATGGAGTCTGCTTCTTTTGTCTTGCCTTGTGGCGCATGAAGAGAAAGAGGGGTGGCATCGCATGAGAATGTGGATGAAAAAATATACCAAACGCTTTTTGTGCCAGAAATTCTTTTTGTTTCTGCTGATTGCCCTGCCTTTTTTTACTTATTTATATTCCTATGCGGTACATCAAAAGTCTACAAAAGTTAAAGTGGGAATTGTGGCAGACAAAGACAATGTGTTTGTTCGGGAAATTCAGGAGGAACTTCTTAGTAAAACCGGTATGATTACGTTTTGTGAAATATCTTCCGAGAAGGACATGATTCAAAAAATCCGAAAGGGAGATTTGACGTGTGGTTATGTGTTTCCGGATACACTTAAAAAACAATATGAAAATGGACGGTATGAAAAATGCATTACGCAATACCGCTGTGGAGGAAATGCATTTTATTTGATTGCGAGAGAGGCGGTGATAAGTAGTGTATTCCGTGTGTACGGTAGACAGATGCTGGAGGATTACATCGCACAATCCGGGCTTTTTGAATCACATGAGATTCAAAAAGGGGAGATTTCGCAAAAATATAAGGATAATTTGGAAAAGCAGCAAACATTTACGATGGAAATAAACAAGCAGAACTTTGCAAAAAAACAGATGGGAGACTATCTTTTGGCACCGTTACATGGTGGTGTGGCTTTTTTGATTCTGCTTGCCGGATTCTGTGGGCTTGCTCTTTATCGAAAAGATTGTGGGAGACAGATTCCTTTTGCAGTTACTGGAAAATGGCGCAGAGAGATGTCGCTTTTTTCGATTGCGGTGCCGGTGGCTCTGATGACAATATCAGGAATTTTGTCCGAGCTTTTATGCGGAGTTTCGTTTTTAACAATAAAAGAAATTGCTTCTCTACTGATTTATGATATAATAGTGGTACTGTTTTGTGATTTACTATCTGCAATTCGGGTAAAAGAAGGTGTCATTTGGCTCTTTGCGTTGTTTTACTTGTGTATCAGCGTATTGTTTACACCGGTATTTTTGAATTTGTCGGTGCTGATTCCGTGGGCGCATGTATTGTCATATTTTTGTCTGCCGTATTACTTTTTGAATGCAGCGTATGGCGGCGTGTGGCAGATTTTTGAATTGATTTTTGCCGGCACCTTGCTTTTTTTAGTTAATATATGGAGAAGAAGGAGAGATTGTTATGGTTACTAATTGTGAGTTTTGTGCCTTTTACGTTTATGACGATGATGGCTATGCAGAATGTGATGTCAATTTGGACGAAGATGAAATGGCAAGATTTCTAGGTTCATCGTATCAATCCTGTCCATATTATCAGACGGATGATGAATACAAAATAGTGAGAAAGCAGAATTAATTGGTAAATGAATTGTTAGGAGGCGTAACTATGGCAATCGTATTAATCGCAATTGGATTGTTGTTTACCGGCGTTGATTTTATGGTGGGCAGCGGTATTTCATATCCGGATTTTATACAACCGACAGGGCTTTATCATGGAATTGATATCCACCCAAGAATACAGCAGTATGTAACGCAGAATATTTTAGGACATAATTTACAGGTGGACATACTGCCTGACGTTATTGGTTGTTTACTTGTGCTGATTGGTGCATTTATGTTCGTGAAGCATAACAAAAAATTTTGGTTTGGTGCACTGTTAGCCATTCTGGCAGGAGGGTGTTCCGTTGCCCTTCGCGTCATTCCGTTTTATGTGAATGGTGGAGCCTTGATTTTATCTGCCCTCAGTTTATATTTCTTAGCATTTGTATTTGAAATCTGGATGGAATATATCATGATTTACGTGACGGTAAATGTTTCGGATGACATGGCAAATGTAAGTACCAACCGGAGAATGCAGTTTGGCTGGTGGGTTACCGTATTTGCAAGAATTTTTATTTTCCTTTTGACATTTGTCGGAATTGGCTCGGTTCGCCATGTTTACGAGGCTGTTGTTTTATTGTTTACGGTATTTTATCTGTATCAATTAGTGCAGACCCGTAAATATGTGGGAACTTACAAAGTCTACAAAGAGGGCTTTAACAGTGCCGTTTTGCCGGAATATGTAAAGGAAAAAATGATAGGAGTTTCGTACCGTGAAAATCCCGATATTTCGCTGGATGAGCTTCGTTATGTGCGAATTATCCATTATGATTTCAAGGGACAGATTCAGGAAGGTGAACTGGTGGTAAATCAGAAAATTGCATATCCTGTCATGCGGGCATTTTACCAGCTTTACAAATGGGAATATCCGATTGAGCGGGTGCGCCTTGTGGATGATTTTGACGGAGACGATGAAGCGTCCATGGAGGAAAATAACACATCGGCATTCAATTACCGCACGGTTGAGGGGCGCGATGAACTGTCAAAACACGCCCTTGGTATGGCAATTGATATCAATCCGCTGATGAATCCCTATGTCAGAGAGGATGGCTATTTCCCGAAAAATGCAACCGAGTATCTCGAACGTGATATAACCTTGTGTAAGGGAGAGCATAAAGATAAAATGATTCACAAAAAGGACATGGCATATAAAATCTTTAAGAGAAATGGCTTTTTGTGGGGCGGTGACTGGGAAGATTGTAAAGATTACCAGCACTTTTATATGAAGTAGATGAAATGTTTGTTAGTATTTTAGTTTCCGTAATTTAACAAAAGAACTTTGCGTCTCGTGGGCGCTTTTGCTCATTGAGTGCGTAGCGGTATGGGCACTGAAAACACCAGCGCCACATACCGACGTACTCAAAACCCACGAGTCACAAAGTTCTTTTGTTGAATTACTGGAATCTTAAATAGAAAACTAACAAACATTTCATGTTACGCAATTGCACAAAGTTTTAGTGTTCTTATCAATCGAATTATTGAGATTATTAAGTTGTGGGGAGCTGGTGGTGGTGCGGGTTAAGTAATTTGAGTGAAACAGAGAATAAAATTTTTAGATACAAATAAAACAACAGAAACATTTGCGGTGAGTGGGTTTGAGCGCGTCAGCAGGCGGTACTGGTAGTTTCAGTACCCCTGCTGCTACGCAACTCAACAAACGAAAGTGCCCACGAAAAGCAAATGTTTCTGTTGTTTTATGGCAACTAAAAAACTTAATGTTGTTTCATTCAAACTACTTAATAATCGTCCCGATTCTCTCCTTAATTCCCTGATAAGCGTTCTCAAGCTTTGTAATAATAGCGGTTCGTCCCTCACCGGAGGAAACGAAAGATACGCTGGCATCAACTTTTGGCAGGGTAGTGATGGCATCAAAGTGATTTTCATCAATTAAGGAAATAGCATCGCTTACACTGATTTTACCAATTGCCTGGCCGTCAGCGGTTTCCATCTGTTCTTTGGAAGTCAGAATCATAAGATGGGAAGCATCTACCATATCAGCAAGTTTTGCAGCAGTATAGTCTTTTTCAATGACGGCACTGGCGCCTTTTAATGTAGTTCCCTGTTCCATAACCGGGATTCCACCGCCGCCGGCTGCAATGACAATCTGTCCGGCATCTAAAAGCGCTTCAATTGCATCGATTTCATAAATATCAACTGGTTTTGGAGAAGCGATGATACGTCGGAAACCGTCTCCTTCCGGTACGACATGATTTCCCTTTTCTTCTTCGGCATCGGCTTCTTCACGCGTCATAACACGTCCAATTACTTTGGTCGGGTGGTTAAATGCCTTGTCAAACGGATCCACACGAACCTGTGTAATAATCGTAGAAACCGGTTTGAAAATACCGCGGTCTAACAATTCGGTACGAATGGCGTTCTGCAAATCGTATCCGATATAACCCTCACTCATAGCACCGCAGAGAGACATTGGTGCAACGGTATAATTTTTATCGTTATCCAAACGGGCAAATTCAGTCATAGCGGTCTGAATCATGCCGACCTGAGGCCCGTTACTGTGGGTAATTACAATCTGATATTTCTGCTCTACTAAATCGGCAATTGCCTGAGCTGCCTTTTTTACGTTTTTTTTCTGCTCCGGAAATGTCTCACCAAAGGCATTTCGTCCGAGAGCAACAACAATTCTTTTTTCTTTCATGAATCGTAACCTCCATCCGGTATTTTTTATCACAATTAAAGATGTAACTAGTATACCATTTTTTTCATGGTTCGTAAATATTCTTTCTGCTCCTTTGTAATGCGGTAGCTTTCTACAGCCTTCTGAATCGTTTTTTTGTGAACCCAGTCAGAAAGCTTTTTCTTTTCCAAATAAGGAATGGCAGCATCCCACTGCTTGGCAAGAGCAGTGGCAAAATACCACGCAATCATCATATTGACGTAATATTCTTCCGAGCGGATTTTCGCAACAAGTGCCAAATGCTTCTCTGAGAAATCGGCGTCCAGATATAGCCGCAGCAAAATTCCGATGCCGTATCGAATGGTGTATGTGTCATTTGAAGAAATCCATTTTAGAACTTCCCCATACAGTTCCGATTTATGTTTTTTGAATACGCCGGGTGCCGGTAAATCACACGTTGCCCAGTTGTTGATATAGGGAAGAAAACGGTTGATTTCCCACACACAGGTTTCATAATCTTTTTCCGCTGAAATTAACATCATATGAAGATTGTTTTCTTCATAATAATGGTGGGGCAGTTCTTTTAGAAAGCTTTCTGCCTCTTTAGTACCTTTAAAATCTTTGGCAAACGAGCGCAGTGCAGGGGTGCGGATGCCGATGATTCTGTTTTTTTCAATCGTTGGAATCAGTTTACTGTGAAAATCTAAATAAGAAGGGTCCTGCAGGGTAAATAATTGTTTCTGTAATTCGTTCATTTTTCTACCTCCATAAGCAGTATTTTAACGCATAAATAAGGGTTCGTAAAGCATTAACGATTCGTTCATGGATTGTTGACGGAAAGGGCAAAATGATTTATAATAAATACATTATTAAGATGGTCGGAAAGGACGGGGTGATATTATGAAATTAGTATTTATTGGGGCTGACCATGAAGTTACGGGAAGCTGTCATTACATGGAAGTTGGAGATAAAAAATTCTGCGTGGATATTGGTATGGAGCAGGGGCAGGATTTGTTTGAAAATCAGGAGATTCCGGTAAATCCATCAGAGATTGATTTTATTTTGCTGACACACGCACACATAGACCACACGGGTCTTCTTCCCATGTTGTTTGCCAGAGGATTCCGCGGTCAGGTATACGCAACAAAAGCGACAGTGGATTTGAGCCAGATTATGCTTCGTGACAGTGCTCATATCCAGCAGTTTGAGGCAGAGTGGCGGAACCGGAAAGCAAGACGTTCCGGCGGTGAAATTTATGAACCTTTGTATACGATGGAAGATGCCTTAGGTGCAATTCGACTGCTGGTTCCGTGTGAGTATGATAAAAAAGTTACGATTTGCGATGAGGTTACCATTCGATTTACCGATGTGGGACATTTGCTTGGTTCTTCTTCCATTGAAGTATTTGCAAAAGAGGGCGAAGAAGAACGAACGGTTGTCTTTTCCGGAGATCTTGGAAACACACATAAGCCGATTCTCAGAGACCCGATTTATACAAAAGCGGCAGATTATGTTGTTATGGAATCTACATACGGTGACAGACTGCATGGGGAAGAAGCACCGGATTATGTTGGAGAGCTGGCAGCAATTATTGAAAACACTTTCCGCCGTGGCGGTAATGTGGTAGTGCCATCCTTTGCAGTCGGCAGAACACAGGAGATGTTATATTTCTTACGTCAGATTAAGGAGCAGCAGTTAGTGAAGACGCATCCGGATTTTGAAGTGTATGTGGATAGTCCGCTCGCTGTGGAAGCAACGAATATTTTCGGTAAAAATGTTCAGCAGTGTTTTGATGAAGAAGCAAAAGCACTTGTAGAAAAGGGAATTAACCCAATTGGATTTCCGGGCTTGAAATTGTCTATAACAAGCGATGACAGTAAGGCAATTAATTTTGACCAGCAGCCAAAAGTTATTTTGTCGGCATCCGGTATGTGTGAGGCAGGTCGAATCCGCCATCATTTAAAACATAACTTATGGCGTCCGGAGAGTACGATTGTGTTTGTTGGTTATCAGACCAGAGGTACATTAGGACGTGCACTGCTTGAGGGGGCAAAAGAAGTAAAACTGTTTGGTGAAGTGATTGAGGTCAAAGCAGAGATTACGAAAATTGCCGGCATCAGCGGGCATGCAGATAAAAATGGATTATTAAAATGGATTAACAGTTTTACGGATAAACCGCCAAAACGTGTATTTGTCGTTCATGGAGAGGATAAGGTATGCGATGAATTTGCGAGAACACTTACCGATTCCGGTTATAACGCTGTGGCACCGTACAGTGGTACAGTTTTTGACTTGATACAGGGCGAGTTTGTAAAAGAAGCACTTCCGGTTGCTGTGAAGAAGAAAGCGGCAGCGAAGAAACGTTCCGGCGATATGTTCCAGCGTCTATTGACGGCAGGACAGCGTCTGATTTCGGTAATTCGTAAGAATGAGGGATTGAGTAATAAGGATACGGCGAAGTTCACAGACCAGATTCAGGCACTTTGTGATAAGTGGGACCGTCCGTAATTAGAAAAAGAAGAAGAGGAGGTGAGGTTGTGACCACACAGGAAAGTCGTGAACAAGAGATTAAACGGCTCAATGCAGAAAAGGTAAAGCAGATTGCTTTATGTCATTTTTATTCTTATTATGTCAGACATAATATGTCAGACATGCTGGCGTATGTCGGTGAGGATGTAACGTGGCTTGGTTCGCAATCTAATTTTGTGGCACACAACCGTCAGGAGTTTGAAAACCTTCTGGAGAGAGAAATAAAAAAAGTACCAAAGCAATGTGTTATGAAAGTGATATCGGCAGATGTCAGTCAGGTTTCCGGAAATTGTTATCAGGTGACCGGAGAATTGGAACTGCGTCTGCCGGTGCAGGATAATGTTTATTATACGAATTTGCGTTTTTCCATGATGATTTGCAAAGAGGATGGAAAGTTTTCCATTGTATCAATACATACATCCGCGATTAGAAAGACTGCTTTGTGGGATGACACACAGGTACTAAAAGAGAGGCAGAAACAATTTTCAGAAGAAGGCGGAGAGAATATACAGGATCCGGTAACAGGTGTGCTTCAATTAGGAGCATTTAAAGAGCGAGCTGCCAGACAGTTAGAAGATATTTCAAAAGAAAAAAACTATGCACTTATTTGTACGGATATTTGTAATTTTGAACGGGTAAATAATTTGTATGGTATGCAGAAGGCGGATAAACTTTTGGCGGATACGGCGAAGATGATTATGGCATCGAGCAAATGTATATTGCTTTGCTGCCGCAGTGTGGCAGACCATTTTGTAGCACTTGCCTGTTATCAGGATTTTTCTACATTCCGCAATATGCTCAATGAGTTATGCAATCGTTTTGTAGTGGAAATCGGAAACGAATATTCGGATGCCTATCCGCGGCTTGGTATTGGTGTTTACCGCATTGACAAGGAACATCCGCCGATTCAGAAGATGGTGGAGTATGCCAATCTTGCCAGAAAAAGTCTGCGGACGAATACGACTTCTCATATTGCTGTGTATGACGAGAGAGTGTACACACAATTGATTCGTGCAGGGAAAATTGAGCAGAGCATGAAAAATGCGATGGCGCAACATGAATTTAAGGCATTTATACAGCCCAAATATAATTTGGAAACCGGACAGATTGTAGGTGCTGAGGCATTAGTACGCTGGATTCGGGAAGACGGCTCAATGATTTACCCGGATGATTTTATTCCGATTTTTGAAAAAAATGGTTTTATTGTTGAATTGGACTTTTTTATCCTTAGTGAAGTGTGTCGCATGATTCAGAGACGGCTTCAGGAAAAAAGACATTGTGTGCCGATTTCGATTAACCAGTCGCGTGTCTTATTACAGGAAAAAGATTATGTGAAGCGAGTGGCGGACATTTTGAAAAAATATGATACGCCGCCTCGTTATATTGAGTTAGAGTTGACGGAACGGATTTTTAGGGATGATTTGACAGATTTGGCGAAGATGATGGGAGAGCTTCGGAATCTTGGCATCCGCTGGTCCATTGATGATTTTGGAACGGGGTATTCTTCTCTTAATTTATTGAAGGAGTTACCGGTTGACATCATTAAAATTGACAAGTCGTTTTTAGATGAGACAGAGAGTTCCGAGACGAGTAAAATTATTATTAGAAAAACGGTGGAACTGACACAGGAACTGGATAAAACCGTTGTCTGTGAAGGGGTTGAAACAGAAAATCAGGCAGATTATCTTCGAGGCATCCGCTGTGACATGGCGCAGGGATATTTGTATGCAAAACCAATGCCGATGGAAGAGTTTGAAAAATTGCTGGATAAGGAGATATACGGATGAAAAAGGCAGGAAAATTAATTATTGTGACGTTGCTTATCTTGTCCGGATTGACGGCCGGAGCGTATTTTTTTCTCAAAGGACGCGAAGGAGGTCCGTCAAACGAATTTAAAAAACGTATGGCAAAAGAGCAAAGTGATAATCAGACGGATCGCGCTTATCAGTATGACATGCCGGATAAAGCTACGGTTTTAGCAACGGACGGCGAAGACAAAAATGTTCTTAATTTTGAGTCAAATTCCGTGTATCAGGTTTCAAACTCCAATGAAGCAAGAGCACGTTTAGACCGGTTGATTAAGCGCACCGATGCGGATTTTGATAATCCGATTATAGCGAAAAATCCATTTGGTACGATGGAAAATAGTTTTTATTTTTATTTTCACACTTCATTCCGCTGTATGGTACGGTATACCATCACGGTTGAAGATGAGACGATTTCAGACCATATCCGTTATGTCAATAACGGACAGGAAAATAATTTAGCCAAAGAACATGAATTTCTGGTGGAAGGTCTGCTTCCGGGGAAAACGAATTTTATTGTGATGGAATTAGTTGATTCAACCGGAAATACGAGAGAGACAAAAAACTATCAGTACACAACAGCAGGCAGTCCATCCGGCATACCACAAAAGATTACGGTAAGTGATGGCTATTCCAAATCTACGTTAGCAAACGGTATGTATTATGTTTTTCCATCCGGGACACCGTGGATTGCAGCTTATGATAATAAAGGAATTCTGCGTGATTTGATTCCGACAGAGTCATTTCATGGTCACCGCATAACGGCTTCGGATGATTGCATTCTTTATCAGATTTCAGAAGATAAGGTGGCGAAAGTATCTGCTCTTGGCAGGGTGACGGGCGTCGTTCAGATGAAAGGCTATGGGAAAATCCGTGATTTTTCTTACGACGGATATAATGAAGTATACTGGCTTGGAAAGAAGAAAAAAAATGAGTATTTACTGGCAACATCTTTCCAGACAGGGAAAACACGGGTTGTGTACCGGTTTAAGAAAGATATTCAGACCGGTTCATTAACTGTGCCGCAAAGTGGTTCGATTGGCGTGGTGGCAAAGAATCCTTCCGGGGTAATTTATTTGGATGCCATTACGGCGGCAAAACCTAAGATTTCTTTTGTTGTCGGAAAAAAGGCGGCATGGAAAAAGGTAACAGCAAAGAAAAAGATAAATGATAATAAGAAATTTACCGGTTGGAATACAAAAGAATCTATGCTTTTATCGCAGGAAAACGAAACAATACCTGCGATGTTAGTGCAGGAAGGAAATCAGTATCTTGCCGTTGAGTGGCAGGCGGATGTGGCAAAGAAGACGGTGCAGAAAAAAGCGTCGGCCACGGCAGTTGAGGCAAAAAGCGGAAGCTTGTTACAAAAGTGCGGAAATAATTATGTGATTGTTTGCGGTACGGCAGGAACCTATTTGGAAATGGGGTCCGACGGTAAAGCGATTCGCCGGTATAACTATGGAAGCGGACTGGATTCGGTTCAGAAACTGACGCTTTCCGGTATGTATTTCTATGGAATCTAAAAAAGTTGTCCATAGGAATAAAAAATGGTTGAGATTATATGCGCAAAAGATGTATAATGGGCATATGATATAAAATTACTTTTAGGAGGGTATACGCAATGAAATTTTTTGTTGACACAGCGAAAATTGAGGACATCAAAAAAGCAAATGAGATGGGGGTTATTTGTGGTGTTACTACAAATCCATCCCTGATTGCCAAAGAGGGCGGAAGAAGTCAGGAAGATGTATTGAAAGAAATCGCATCCATTGTTGATGGTCCAATCAGTGGTGAGGTAAAAGCAACAACCGTAGATGCAGAGGGTATGATTGCAGAAGGTAGAGAAATTGCAAAACTTCATGAGAACATGGTAGTTAAAATCCCAATGACAGTAGAAGGATTGAAAGCAACAAAGGTACTTGCTTCGGAGGGAATTAAATGTAATGTTACATTGATTTTCAGTGCCAATCAGGCACTTTTGGCAGCAAGAGCAGGAGCTGCTTATGTATCTCCATTCTTAGGACGTCTGGATGATATTTCCCAGCCTGGTATCGATTTGATTCGTGACATCGCTGAAATCTTTTCCGTACATGGAATCGAGACAGAAATCATCGCAGCAAGCGTAAGAAATCCAATTCATGTTACGGATTGTGCATTGGCAGGTGCTGATATTGCTACGGTACCATATGGTGTTATTGAGCAGATGACAAAACATCCGTTGACTGATATCGGTATTGAGAAATTCCAGAAAGATTATATTGCTGTTTTTGGTGAATAATTTGGTGAGTAATAAAAAGGAGATTGATTATGAATAAGTTAGAACTTCAGAAAATGGCTGTTGAAGTTCGTAAGGGGATTGTAACTGGGGTTCATAGTGCAAAATCAGGCCACCCGGGCGGCTCCTTGTCAGCAGCAGACATTTTTACTTATCTTTTCTTTGAAGAATTGAATATTGACCCTAAAAATCCGGACAAAGCAGACCGCGACCGTTTCGTGCTTAGTAAAGGACATACGGCTCCCGGCTACTATGCAGCACTGGCAAACCGTGGATTTTTCCCGGTTGAGGATTTGACGACACTTCGCCACGTTGGTTCCTATTTACAGGGACATCCGGATAAAAAGCATATTCCTGGTGTGGATATGTCGAGCGGTTCTTTGGGACAGGGAATTTCGGCAGCAGTCGGAATGGCGTTGTCCGCTAAATTAAGTAATGATGATTATCGTGTTTACACACTTCTTGGTGATGGTGAAATTCAGGAAGGACAGGTTTGGGAGGCAGCAATGTTTGCCAGCCACAGAAAACTGGATAATTTTGTTGCCATCGTGGATAATAACGGCTTACAGATTGACGGTGCAGTTGATGATGTATGTTCACCATATCCGATTGATGAGAAATTCAAAGCATTTGGTTTCCATGTAATTGAAGTGGATGGTCATGACTTCGATGCCTTAAAGGCAGCTTTTGATGAAGCAAAACAGACCAAAGGACAGCCTACGGCTATTATTGCAAAAACCGTTAAAGGAAAAGGAGTTTCCTTCATGGAAAATCAGTGTAGCTGGCATGGTACTGCACCAAATGATGAGCAGTATGCACAGGCTATGGAAGAATTAGAGAAAGCAGGTGAGTCTTTATGTCAGAAGTAAAAAAGATTGCTACTCGTGAGAGTTATGGTAATGCATTAGCAGAACTTGGCGCAGAATTTGATAACCTTGTTGTACTGGATGCAGACCTTGCGGCTGCCACAAAGACCGGTATTTTCAAAAAGGCTTTCCCGGAACGCCATATTGACTGTGGTATCGCTGAGTGTAACATGATGGGAATTGCGGCAGGACTGGCAACGACAGGCAAAGTTCCATTTGCAAGTTCTTTTGCGATGTTTGCTGCGGGACGTGCATTTGAGCAGGTTCGTAACTCCATTGGTTATCCGCATCTGAATGTGAAAATCGGCGCAACACATGCCGGTATTTCCGTAGGTGAAGATGGTGCGACACACCAGTGTAATGAAGATATTGCACTGATGCGTACGATTCCCGGTATGACAGTAATTGTTCCATCGGATGATGTAGAAGCAAAAGCAGCCGTTCGTGCTGCCTATGAGCATGACGGTCCATGTTATCTTCGTTTTGGACGTCTGGCTGTGCCGGTAATTAACGATAAGCCGGATTATAAATTTGAACTTGGCAAAGGTGTTGTACTTCGTGAAGGTAAGGATGTAACGATTGTTGCAACCGGACTTCCGGTATCCAATTGTCTGGAAGCAGCAGAGAAACTGGCCGCAGACGGCATTGATGCCAAAGTGATTAACATTCATACAATTAAACCTTTGGATGAGGAGTTAATCGTGGCAGCAGCCAAAGAAACCGGCAAAGTGGTAACGGTAGAAGAACATTCTGTTATCGGTGGTCTGGGAAGTGCTGTATGCGATGCATTAGCTGAAAAATGTCCGACAAAGGTTTGCAAAATCGGTGTTAATGATGTATTTGGTGAATCTGGTCCGGCAGTAGAGCTTGTTAAGAAATATGGCTTGGATGCAGACAGCATTTATGAAAAAGTAAAAGCATTTTGTAAATAAGAAAGTGTGCTATATGTGAGATGATAGAAAGGCAATAAATCAGCGGATGCGCCGGTTTGTTGCCTTTTTTCAAAGGAATGGGTAGAGATATGTTATGTATACTTCTAGCCTCGGTGGACTCACCGCAGGACAAAAGAAAACTGGAGTTATTGTATGAAAAATACAACCGGCTTATGTACGTCGTAGCAATGCGTGTTTTGCATCATCCGCAGGATGCAGAAGACGCCTGTTTGACGTCGTGGGAAAAGGTTATAAAAAATTTAGATAAAATTGATAAAATAGATTGTCAGAAAACGAAGAGTTTCCTCGTTATTATAGTTGAGAGGACGGCAATTGACCTATATCGGAAAAACCAAAGGAAAAATCAAAAGGTGCAGGAGATGGATGAGTTTGAAACCAGCCCGTTTTTTTGTAAGCACGAAAGTGGTTACGGCGAAAGCGAGATGATGGAAGTGTTTCACAAGATTCCCAAACTGTATGCGGAGGTTCTGATTCTTCGTTATGTCAACGAATTAGGGGTAAGTGAGATTGCTGAACTTCTTAATATCAAGCAGAACACGGTGTCTAAGAGGATTGCAAGAGGCATTGCAATCATTCGAAAGGAGTGGCTCGGTAATGAATGAGGAGAGTATCAAGAGATTTTTGACGACCTGTGTATATCAGGAGATGAATTCATTTCATCCATCGCAAGACGAAGATTATAATCATGAATTTTCAAAAAAATTCATGAAACGATGGAAACGTTTAAATTGGAGCGAAAAATATTTTGGCAGCCATCTGCGTCTGGCGTATACCGTCCGTAAAGCGGCAGCCGTAGTGATTGTGATTCTTTCCTTAGCTGCTGCTAATCAAGTCAGTGCGAAGGTGTTTGGTTTTAATGCATGGAAATATCTGCTTTCGTATGATTCAAAGGACAAATTGGAAGTAAGGGAGTATGTTGGTCAGAATCAGGATGAAAAAACGAAGGAGAGCCTGCCGGACGTCATTCATGAGAAACCTACATTTGTGCCGAAGGGATTTCGGTATTATTCCCATGATGAACTTTCGTCGGGAAATGCACTTTATGATGAATGGAGAGATGGAAAAGAGAATACATTACAGTATAGCCGTGGTAAAGTTAGGGAAGGAGACCAAATTTACACAGATTCTGAATATGAACAAAAAATTAAAACAAGTGTTATGGGGTATCAGGCATATTATTATATAAAAGGAAATGAAGAATGGATTATGTGGGATGATAAGGAATATAACTATATGATTCTGCTTATTAAGAAAGGAAATTATAAGGCAGAATTATTGAAAATGGCAAATAGTTTGTACCAGAAATAAAAAAAATTAAAATTTTTTGTCAGATTTCCTCCTTTTGTATCGTTATTATTAGTATAACGATATATAAGGAGGATTTTTTATGATTACGAAAATCAAAAGAGACACAAAAAGAATGGTATGTTTGCTGGGAATGAGTGCATTATTTGCAGTAAATATGCAAGCAAAAGCTGCTGAGATTAGTGAACCGGCATTGGAGATTGGACCAATTTTGCAAAGTGAAAATGCTGCCATTTTGCAACCTTCGTTTTCAATTTCTTCAAGTGGCACGGCAAATGTTGAAGTGAGGTCAATGGCTAAAGGTGCGACATCAAAAATAGATGTAGAACTTAATTTGCAAAAATATACTTCAAGCACCAAAAAGTGGAAAACAGTAAAAACATGGAAAAAGACAAAAAATGCATCAAATTTGTTGTTTGCAGATAGTTATAAGTTATCAGCAAAAGGTACTTATCGATGCAAATGCACTGCTGTATTCACTAAGAGTGGGAAAAAGGAAACTATTACGAAAACAACTGGTAAAAAACAGTATAAGTAATATCATGTGTTGTGAAAATATGGGTTAAAATGACCGTTCATACCCCAAAAACGACCGTTCATGACTTTTATGTTTTATGCGATGTATTTTGTGTTATGATTGCAAATGGGAACGTGAAAATTGAATGTGAAAAATATTTGTCAGATTTTTGCTTCTTGGAACGTTATTATTAATAGGAGCAATTAAAAGAGACAAATTAATAAAGTTAGGAGGAGGTGACAAACTATAAATAGTCAAGAGGTTTTTGAAAAAAATTATACTTG